>CACZJZ010000053.1 GCA_902781655.1 uncultured Lachnospiraceae bacterium | reverse complement strand
TATATGCTCTGCGAGGAGAAGGACCTCGTTCTGCTTCCGGAGCCGCTCACTTATGAGGATGGAGCGCAGGTGGCCTGCGGATTCGGCACGGCCTATGAGGCCCTGGAGAAGATCGGAATCGGCGGCGATGACGCGGTGCTTGTGGTAGGACTTGGACCGGTGGGCCTTGCGACCCTCATGCTTGCAAAGGCCATGGGCGCCGAGAAGACGATCGGCGTGGAAATGAACGACTACAGAATCCGGTTATCCCAGGAAAAAGGACTCGTCGATTATGTATTCAAGCCGAGCGGTCATGTGATACAGGATATCCTGGATGCCACCGGCGGACACGGCTGCGAGAAGGCGATTGACTGCTCTGCCTCCGACGCGGGCCGTCAGACAGCCGTAAGAGGCACCAGAGATTACGGGAAGATCGCGTTCGTCGGAGAGGGCAATACCGTCACGCTGAATCCCAGCCCCGATATCATGCATACAACGAAGACGATCTATGGTTCCTGGGTCACGTCCATCTGGAAGATGGAAGATCTCGCAGAGCACCTGGTCCGCTGGAATATCCATCCGGATACCCTGATCACACACCGGTTTTCGATTGAACAGGCCGGGAAGGCATATCAGCTGATGGCGTCCGGACAGTGTGGAAAGGTCGCCGTCGTTTTCCCGGAATGAGGATAGAGAGTGGGAGAAAACCTATTCGGGTATTTCTCCCTCGGGGACCGCAAAGGACGCGGCACGAGGTATAAGCTATGGAATACACGGATTACAGCAGTAAGGTACCGGTCCGCTATCTGTATGACGGGACGCCGATTCCCGCGATCGGCATCGGGACGTTTGGCTCTGACAAATACAAGCCGGAGCAGATCGCGGAGGCGGTTTACGGCGCGGTGAAAACAGGCTATCGCCTGATCGACTGCGCCAGCGTATACGGGAACGAGCAGAATATCGGAAATACACTGAAGCGGCTGTTTGACGAGGGATACGTCGCGAGGAAGGACCTTTTCATTACGTCGAAGGTCTGGAATGACCAGCATATTTTGTCCACTGGCCGTTCCCGAATTATCATGCGCCGGGATGCAGCGGCGACTCAAGAAATGCTGACTCCAGGCCTTTCTCCGTCGATGAGTTCATGGATACCTGGAGACAGTGCGAATCGCTTGTGGACAAGGGGCTGGTGCGCCATATCGCGATGAGCAATATGACGATCCCGAAATTGAGGGCAGTTTTGCCGCTGTGCAGAGTGAAACCGGCCGCGATCGAGATGGAGCTTCATCCTTCCTTTCAGCAGAGGGAGCTTTTCCAGTACTGTATGGAACAGCAGATTCAGCCGATTGGCTTCTGCCCGATCGGCTCTCCGTCAAGGCCGGAGAGAGACCGCACAGCGGAGGACGTTGTCGACACGCAGCTTCCTTCTGTGCAGAGGGCCGCGGAGGCGCATCATGACCATCCCGCTGTCACCTGTCTGAAATGGGCAGTGCAGAACGGTCAGATTCCGATCCCGTTTTCCGTGAAGCCGCCGCAGTATGAGAGCAATCTGAGAGCGTCCTTTGCGGATCCGCTGACGGAAGAGGAGATGGAAGAGATTAACGCGGACGACAGGAACTGCAGGCTGGTGAAGGGGCAGGTGTTCCTATGGCCGGGCGCAGACGACTGGCGGGATCTGTGGGACACAGACGGACAGATTGTGAAAGGACGGGAATAACATGCTGAGGGGAATTCCTGAAATATTGTCACCGGAACTATTGAAGGTGCTGGATGAAATGGGACATGGCGAGAGAATCGTCATCTCCGACGGAAATTTTCCGGCATACAGCGTGGGAAAAAATGCGATCATCATACGGGCAGACGGTCACGGTGTGCCGGAGATCCTGGACGCGGTCCTCAAACTGATGCCACTGGATTCCTATGTTGAGCACCCGGTCACCCTGATGAAGGTCACGCCAGGCGACCCGGTCGAGACGCCGATCTGGGATAAGTATGAGAAGATTGTGGCAAAATACGACGGGCGAGGCAGCAGGGCAATCGGCACCATCGAGCGGTTCACGTTCTACAAGGAGGCATCGGAAGCCCGTGCCGTTGTTGTGACCGGAGAAAAGGCGCTTTATGCAAATGTCATGCTGCAGAAAGGCGTT
>CACZJZ010000052.1 GCA_902781655.1 uncultured Lachnospiraceae bacterium | reverse complement strand
GGAGTATCCCTGCGGCTACGACAAGAACAACCTGGCGGTAGTGAATATCGGCGGCGAGAACGGCCGGGAGAAGGCCGACTGGCTGCGGGAGCGGCTGTGTTCGCTTCCGGAAGTGAAGGACGTGGCCTACGCGAATGATCTCATCGGCGGGTCGGATACTTATATGACGGAGGGTGCGGATTTCGGAGACGGCCAGGTGTCGATGAGCATGATTTACTGCAGCTGGAATCTGCCGCAGGTGCTGGGGTTGGAGCTGCTGGAAGGCAGGGATTTCAATGAAGGCGAGTTTGGCCCGATTCTGTTCACGCAGGACTTGAAGGCGCACGGCGCTGCGATGGAGGTGTATGCCGATGAATTCGGGGACGGCGCACCGATTGTTGGGTTCATCAAAAATGTGAACATCACGTCCATGCGCAAAGCGGACTCCCCGGTGGCGTTCCAGGTGCATACTAATAAGGGACACACCATGCCGTTCACTTACCTCCGGCTGACGGAGGGGGCTGACCGCTTGGCCGCTACCGAGAAGATTCAAACTATCCTCCGGGATATGGACCCGACGATGCCGTTTGAGGTGCAGTTCTACGATGCCATCGGAAAGAACCTGTACAGCGGCGAAGAGCGGCTGCGGCTGGCCGTGTGGCTATTTTCCCTGCTGGCGGTGCTGCTATCTCTGGTGGGCATCTGGGGCCAGGTGCTGATGGACGTGCAGTACAAGCGGATGGAGATTTCCGTAAAGCGGGTGTTCGGGGCCGATATGGTCCAGATCACCTCGGAGGGCCTGATGCTGTATCTGCGGACGGTGGCCATCTGTTACGTGATTGCGGCGCCCGTGGGCTGGCTGGTGGTGAAGTATTATCTGCAGCAGTTTGCGCACCGGGTGGGCTTTATGCCGTCGGTGTTCCTGCTGGCGCTGATGATTGTGGGGGTGCTGTGTTCGGCTGTGGTTCTGTATCACTACCTCAAGACCGCCAGGATGAATCCAGCGGAGACGCTGAAGAACGAGTAGGCTTTCATAAGCATAGTTAAACATAAATACTTTCTATCCGGATGCCAGGCGGGGCCTGGGAAGGTCCTGCCTGGTGGAAGGAAAAAAGAATGATTTTTGAAGCAGTATTTCGACCCTTTGCGTGTTTAATAAGAAAACGAAAGTGATGAAGATATTGAGAACAATGATTTGCGCGGCGCTGCTGGTAGCGGGACTGAGCGGTTGTGAGAAGATCGATGTGAACAAGCTGGAAGGAAGTTGGTCCGAGCAATATGACCCCACGGTTTTTGCGATGGACGGCTCCGTGACGTTCACCTTTGACGGGAACAATGGTTATCAGCTTCACGTATATGATGCCCTTAGTGGTGAATCGCACGACTACAGCGGCCACTATGCCATCGACCTGATTAACAAGGGAACCATTACCATCAATCCGGCGATGTCTGACTTCAGTAATGTCACCTACAAGCTTGTTAAACTGACGTCGAAGGAGATGGAATGGCAGAAGGAGGGTACGACCTATTCTCAGGGGACCTGGGGCTCTGATTACCGGCATTTTGTGAGGGGAAAGTAGATCCTTCGGCTTCGCCTCAGGATGACAAAATGCCGCTGTCTCGGAATTGAGGTGGCGGCGTTTTTTTTGAAGAAAATTGATAAAATCTCGAACGTTTGACTTTCTTGATTGTTATATAAGTGTAAGCTTCCGCGTGAGAGGCGAGGTGTGAGATAGGAAGGAAGCTTGAGAATAAAGACTGATATGCTTGATAGAAAGATACTTGAGAGGCTTTTTCGTCAGAACTACAGCGGGATGATTCGTCTGGCCAGTGTCCTGCTGGGGAATGACAAGGAAGCTGAGGATGTGGTGCAGGACGTGTTTGAACGGCTGATGAGGCCGGAATCTACGGCAAGCATCACGAACGGTTATCTGATGACAGCCGTGCATCATCCGGAAGAAAAAACTGCAGGAACAGGTAAGCAATTTTTATCCGGTAGAGATGGAGGAGGAAATCAATCCCATCTCGCGGCAACTGGATCAATTGGCTGTAATCCAACACTGCATTGACAAGATGGAAGAACCATGCCATTCCATTCTCCGTATGCGTTTTGACGATGAACTGACGATAAGGGAGATAGCTGAGCATACGAAACTTTCCATCGGCACCGTACACAAGTATCTTCATCAAGGCATCCAGCAAATCAAACTTCATCTAAATCAAGAAAGGTCATGAACACAGAGGATTACATCAAAAAAATATGGGATATGCTTGACAACCCGCAGGCGTATTCCGAGGAAGAGATACTTGCTTTGCTCCGCGACAACGAGGAAGCCAGCGAGGCCTACCGTCAAATCGTGGAAGTAAAGCGAAGTTACAGGCAGCTTCATGCTGCGGACAAAGCCATCGATGTCGATAAGGCGTGGAAGCGTTTTGCCTCGAAGCATCCGGTGGAAAAATATACCAGTTGGTTTACAGGTGCGAGAAAGTATGCCGCGATCGGCGTCACCGTCCTGATGATGAGCGGTTTGTCCTACGCGGCCATCATTCAAATACGGCATAGGAATGAAATCCGGAAGGAGCAACCTGCCGCCACGAATAGTAAGCCGGCCACAGTACGCCAGGTCAAGACACCCGTCGAAGCAGTTGACACTGTGCAGTTGCAGCCAAAGACCTTCGACAATGTGCCGTTGGAGAAAATGCTACCGGAAATCGCTGAGCATTACGGCATGAAAGTCCGTTTTCTTTCAGAGGAAGTCAAGGAACTCCGGCTTTTCTTCACATGGAATCCGCAGGAGTCCATAGAAAAGGTTATCAATAAGTTGAACCAGTTTGACCGCCTGAATGTGAAACTGAGCGGGCAAGACATTATAGTAGAGTAAGCTATGAGAAAACTATTTGTTTTCGTGCTTCTCTGCTGGTCTTTGATTCATGCGGAAGCACAAACTATCAGCCT
>CACZJZ010000051.1 GCA_902781655.1 uncultured Lachnospiraceae bacterium | reverse complement strand
GACAGAGCAAAGAGAGCTTGGGGTATGGCAGGGGACAATGATTTTTTCTTAATCAGTCAGATGCGGCGGGGCGACAGGGATGCCTTCGACCGCTTTGTGAGAAAATATTATGATCGGGTCCTGCACTACTGCAGACGGCGGTGCGCGTCGCCTGAGATGGCGGAGGACCTGACGGAGGAGACGTTCCTTCATTTCTTTGAGGGCTTTGCCGGCTATCATCATCTCGGCAAGGCGCTCAATTACCTGTACACAATTGCCGGCAACCTGATTGTCAATGAGGCGCTTCGAAGGAAAGAGGTGCTGACGGACGACATCGGAACGGCCGCGGAGATGGGTCAGGGCGGATCGGCAGCGGATATCGATGAGACGCAGGATAAGCTGTTTGTAGAGGAGCTTTTGAGGACGCTGCCGGAGGGCGAGCGGAAGGTGCTCGAGCTCTCCGTATTCCGGGGCCTTACGATCAGGGAGATCGCAAAATTGGTCGGGATCTCAGAGAGCGGCGTTAAGTACCGGATGAAAAAGGCGAAGGAATCACTCCTTAAGACTATGCAGGAAAGAGACAGGAGGCAGATGAAATGAGAGAGCAGATCTGTGAACATCGAAATGGAGACGCCTCCGGCAGGCTGTCCGAGACGAGAATTGAAGATACGGTGCAGAAGTCGATCCGCACGTTTTATCGGAGTGAGAAGAGGCGGGAGCCGTCCTATCTGTATTTTCTCTATGTGCAGCTTTGCTACACGAAAAAGCGGTGGTGGATTCTGCAGGCCGCCCTCCTTGCCGGCTTTCTTGTTTTTACGGGGCGGATCTTGAGCGACGAATCCGCGCAGAAGGCCTTAGGCGTACTTGCATCGCTCTTTGTGATTCTCATCATTCCGTCATTTTTCCGCGAGGAGAGCCAGCAGATGTCCGAGCTTGAAAGCACCCTGTTCTTTTCTCTGCGGGAGGTGTACGCGGCGCGGATGGTTCTCTTCGGGCTGGTTGACTCGATCATTCTTGCCGTCTTCTGCGTGGTTCTTCGTCAGCGGCTCCATCTTGACCTGTATCAGATGGTCTCGCGGTTCTTTATTCCGCTTGTTATCTCCTCGGTCATCTGTTTTCTGGTGCTGGGAAGCCGCTGGATCCGGAATCCGTACCTGGCCGGGTCTCTCTGCGTCCTGTTCTGCAGCGTCTGGTGGTTTATCACGGCAAATGACAGGATCTACGCCTCGATCGCCAGGCCGGTCTGGATTATGATCCTGGCTGCGGGTATACTGTTTCTTGTCATCTGCATCTGTTCGCTTCTTAAGAGGGCGGACCGACTGCACGTTTGAATGATTGCAACGAAATGGCGCATCTCCTGTGAAGCAGACCATGGAAGGAGCGCCGGGGAGATTATCGATGGAACTTACGCTGAATCATATTTCTAAGCGGTACCGGCAGGACATTGTTTTCTCAGACGTCTCTGCATCCCTTGGCACCGGGCTCTGTGCGCTGATCGGGGAGAATGGCAGCGGGAAATCGACGCTCATGAAGATGATTGCCGGAATTTTGTTTCCGGACAATGGGCGGGTATGCTTTGACGGAAAAGATATTCGGGAGCTCGGATCTCTGTACCGGAGACGAATCGGATATCTTCCGCAGACTATGGGGCTTTATCCGGACATGACGGTTGAGCAGTATCTTTTCTATATCGCGTCGCTCAAGGGTCTTCGCCCGATTGTCGCAAGAGAGGATATGCGGCAGATCATGGAGGACATATGGGATCCGGAGATTCTGAAGGAAGGGATGAGCGAGCTCTCGGGCGGTCAGCAGAAGCTGGTCGGTATTGTTCAGGCAAGGCTTGGTGACCCGGACATTCTGCTTCTCGATGAGGCGATGGCGGAGCTGGACAGAGACCGGATGTTCACGGTTCTGAAGAGCCTTCGCGCATATGCGGACAGCCATCTGGTGATTTTATCCTCGCATCTCACGGAGGACATTGTGCCGCTTGCGGACATGGTCCTTAAGACCGGACACGGCGGACTTGCGTATGAGAAGAGAAATGTGTGGGGCGTGTGACGCGCCTGCAGCCGGACAGATGTGCGTGATATAATCAGAGACAGGAAAAGAGAGATATCATGAAAAATAATGACATAAGGCACGGTGAAACTGGTTCTGGCAGACCACATGCCAGGTACGGAAGACGGGAAGAACCCCGAAACGAAGGACACAGCCCGTTAAACAGGCGGGACATGCACGGCGGACATCCGGAAAGCTTCCATGAAAAACGCGGCTCCGGTGAGGATCTTCGAGCAGCGCTTCGCGCGATTGACGGCAGGGGATACCCTGCCTATAAGTCTCTTGCGGGA
>CACZJZ010000050.1 GCA_902781655.1 uncultured Lachnospiraceae bacterium | reverse complement strand
GCCTTGAGAGAGTACACAAGGCTGATCAGCTCATCGGCGGTAATTGCCGTAGCGGAAGCTGCGGTTACGCCGGAAGGAGCACCACCAGCGGCAGAAGGAATGAACAGGCCAGTAGGTCTGTCGATAGCCGTCTGGCCGGTCTGCACAGCACCGTTGATGAAGGCATCTTCTTCAGCTTCACCGAAGGCGCGACCGAATTCCTCAGAGATGTAGCCTTCGATATCAAAGAAGCTGTCGGAAAGCAGCTCGTCGGACACCTTGATGAGGTCAGTCAGCTTAAAAGCGTCAATGCTGGTCTGCGCGAAGGTCGGATTGCTCTCGGTGTAGGCACCGTTCTCGGCAGTCCACGCCGCCTGCGTGTGACCATTTGCCACAGGGATCTTGCGCTCGTTCTGTGTGGTAATGACCTTGCAGCCGATAGTACGCATGATATTGTTTTCGTTGAGCGCCTGAACAAGGGTGTGCTCGAATTCAATCGGAACAAGGTATCCGCCGTTTGCATCGGTTCCTTCCTCAAGTACATCGCGGATTGCGGGATTGCCGGGATGACGGATGTTGTCCCAGAAGGCCTTTTTATAGGCTGCAGAAGCTCTGCCGGGCTTATCTTCCGGTTCATCCTTTACACCGGGCTTTCCGGTGAGCGGAGTAGAAGTCGGTGCGCTCATCATCTTGTCGATCTGCTCCTGACGCTGCAGGCGCTCGATATCCTTGGTGAGGTCGGTGACTTCCTTTTCCATCTTGTCGTAGGTTGCAGCATCCTCCGCAGAAACCATGCCGCCGTTCTGAGAGTGGCTATTAAGAAACGCCTTAGCGGCCTCCCATGCCTTCGCTCTTTTGTCCATGAGTTCCATAATCTGAGTCCATAATAAAAATCCTCCTTTAATGTGCGAGAAGCGAAAGGCGCTTCTCAAGATCGGTTACTGGTACCATGTGTTTATTTGCTTCCGGCTTTTTCTTAGGAATCAGTCGGGAAAGCAGTGAATCAGTGACGGCCTTGCGGGAGAAAAGCATCTCCGCGTCAGCCGTATCCTCAGGGACGGATTTTTCTCCATCCCTGAACAGAATCTCGTCAGCGAAGCCGAGCTTCACGGCTTCTTTGGCGTTCATCCATGTCTCGGCATCCATGAGCTGTGAAATCTTGTGACGGGAGAGCCCGGACTTGATTTCGTAGGCATTCATAATGGATTCCTTGACTTCGTTTAACATGTCGATGGCTTTCTGCATTTCCTCGGTATCACCGATGGCGATGGTTGCAGGGTTGTGTACCATCATCATGGCCACGGGACTCATGCAGACCTTTGTTCCGGCCATAGCGATAACCGATGCCGCCGAAGCAGCAAGAGCATCAATTTTGACCGTCACATCATGTGGGTAATCCATCAGTATGTTGTAGATCTGCGCAGCAGCAAAAACATCACCGCCCGGAGAGTTGATCCAGAGGGTGATGTTTCCATCGCCTGCATGCAGTTCATCACTAAATAGCTTGGGTGTTACTTCGTCGCCGAACCATGTCTCATCGGAAATTTCCCCGTCGAGGTAGAGCGTTCGGTCGGAGCCAAAGCTGTCCGGCTCCTCGTTTCGCACCCAGTTCCAAAACTTTCTGGTCATAGTGCCTCCTTCTTTCTGAACCGGGTGCGCCCGTCTTCGGGTTCCGGTTCGGTTTGTGTTTCCTTCGTTTCATCAGCTTCCTCCTGCGTCTGTGCTGAGGCCGCAAAAATACCTGCGTCCTTGAGCTTGGTCATATTGCCATTGATCAGGTACAGGTCGCCGCCTTCCTCCTCTGGAATACGGTCGAGGTTTTCAAGCTCCCTGATATCGTTAGCGGACATCCAGCCATTTTGGCGTCCGACCGCATAGCCGTTCATGCGGCTCTGGTAGTCGCCTCTGAGCAGACCGTCCACGTTGAATTTGAAGAAGTAGTCCTTCTTTTCATCCGGAGAGAGCAGGGCTCTCTGCATGGACTGTTCCCAGCGGCATACCCACGGGTCGAGCGTGTATTTCACAAATTCCAGCGACTGTTGCTCGATATTTGAAAAGCTCGATTTCTCAAGGTCGCCTATCATGTGAGGCGGGATGCGGAAGATGCGTGCGATTTCATTGATCTGGAACTTTCTCGTCTCCAAAAACTGCGCCTGTTCCGGTGAGATGGAGATAGGCGTATATTTCATGCCTTCCTCCAACACAGCTACCTTGTTTGCATTAGAGCTGCCGCCGAAAGCAGAGTTCCAGCTTTCTCGTACACGCTCCGGATCTTTAACCACACCGGGATGTTCCAAGATGCCACCGGGAGTCGCGCCGTTTGCAAAAAACTTAGCGCCGTATTCTTCGCAGGCTATTGCCATTCCGATGGCATTTTTAGCCATTGCAATCGGGCTGTAGCCCACAAGGCCGTCAAAGCCAAGACCGGGAACGTGCAGCACGTCGGACGGCTGGAGTCTTACACGGCTGCCATTCATTGTGTGCGCCTCATCCTGTGATGTTTGGTATTCGTAATAAAGCTCACCGTTTTCATCGCGGTTGACCGTCATACGATTTGGCATCAAAGGATAGAGCGCGACTACTTCGCCTTTGCCGTTCCGAATGATCTGCGCGTAGGCGTTTCCCCACAGGAGTAGGTGCGTCATCAATGTTTCCCGGAATACAAAGGATGTCATTTCCGGATTTGGCTCATCGTGAAGCAGGAAGTATAGCGGGTGATTTATCGCTTTTTCCTTGCTGCCGCCTTCGCCGTATCGATAGAGGTGAATCGGCAGTCCTGCAATCGCCTCGGACAGAATCCTCACGCAGGAGTAGACCGCCGTCATCTGCATGGCGGAGCGCTCCGTTACAGCCTTGCCGGAGGTCGTGCCGCCGAAGAAGAAGCGGTAGGAGCTTCCGGTTGTTGAATTGGTAGGCTTATCTCTTGAACGAAACAGTCCTGAAAATATGCTCATATTGATCACCTGCCTTTCAGATAAATAAAATGCCTCTGTCGTCATAGACAGAAGCACCGTTGTCATTGCCGCAGCGGATCGCACGGTCAAGCGCCATGATGGTGGCGATAGCACCGTCGATCTTCTCTGTAGATTTTTCCTTGTCAGCCTTGATATTTCCGGCTGGGTCAGTACGGATGAAGATGTTATCCATATTCCAGCGGAGCACCGGGTGGCCGCCGTGAGCGAGCTTTTGCTCAAGTGTCAGCTTCATTAGTTCCTTTGTGGGCGGGCTCATATCCTTAAAGCCCTGTCCGAAGGGCACGACAGTAAAGCCCATGTTCTCCAAGTTCTGAACCATCTGGACTGCTCCCCAGCGGTCGAA
>CACZJZ010000049.1 GCA_902781655.1 uncultured Lachnospiraceae bacterium | reverse complement strand
GGTATTTCCTGCGCGATCTTCACAGCAGCATTGCGGCAGAGGGTGTCGATGCGCTTGCGGAGGCCGCGGACGCCGGCCTCCATGGTGTACTCGGAGATGATCTCGCACAGCGTGTCATCCGGGATGACGAGGCGTCCGTCCGGAATGCCCATGGATTCTTCCGCTTTCGGGACGAGATGCTTCTTCGCGATCTGAAGCTTTTCCTCGGGGGTATATCCGGTGAACTGAATCACCTCCATGCGGTTCAGGAGCGGGGCCGGGATCGTATCCGTCGAATTGGCCGTACAGATGAACATGACGTTGGAAAGGTCATACGGCACATTCATGTAGTGATCCGTGAAGGTGTTATTTTGCTCCGGATCGAGGACCTCGAGGAGTGCGCTGGCCGGATCGCCGTTGTAGCTCTGGGAGAGCTTGTCGACCTCGTCGAGCACCATGACTGGATTGGAGACGCCGCTTTTCTCGATGCCGTCCATGATGCGGCCGGGCATCGCGCCGATGTAGGTTCTGCGGTGGCCGCGGATATCCGCCTCATCCCGCACGCCGCCGAGGCTCACACGGACATATTTGCGCCCGAGCGCCCGGGCGATCGACTTGCCGATACTGGTTTTGCCGGTTCCGGGCGCGCCGACGAACAGCAGGATGGAGCCTGTCTGCTGTTTCTTGAGATTCATGACCGCAATCTGCTGGATGATGCGCTGCTTGACCTTCTTCAGACCGTAGTGATCCTCGTCCAGCACCTTCTGCGCCTCATCGAGATTCACGAATTTTGGCGGCTCCGCCTTCCAGGACAGAGACGTGACAAAATCGAGATAGTCGTAGAGCATGCCGTACTCCTGCGACTCCTGTCCCTCCTGTCTGAGCCGGTTCAGAACCTTCTCGGCCTCCTTCCGCGCCGTCTCGTTCATGCCGGACTCCGCGATCTTCTTCTCGAACTTCTGCACGTCGGTCACATTCTCCGGGTGCATACTGTCAAGTTCCTTCTGCAGATACTGCATCTGCTTGCGGATGGCCGCCTCACGGTACTGGTCCTGATACTCCTTCTGCTGACTTGCGTTGGCCTCGCCGGAGACGCGCGTCACTTCAAAATATTCGTAAAGCATCTGGGCGAGCTTCTCGCTGCGGGCATTGGCGCTATCCTCCGCGAGCACTGCATAGCGCTCCTCACTGCCCGCAGTCAGCCATGGCGACAGGCCGCACGCCAGCGTCGCGATCGAGTTCATTGGTTCCACGAACTGCCGGATGAACTCCGCAAACTGCGTGTTGGCGGTCAGATCGATGACCTCCTTCTTCAGGGCCTGGAGCTTCTGATAGCTCGCCGCCTCGTCGAGATCCTGAATGTCGTCGCGCCGCGAGATCGTCAAATCAATCGACCGGTCCGGATTGATGCTCACATGCGTAATGTCCACACGGTTCTGCGTAATGACGCTCACATAGCCCTGCTCACTCACCTCGCCGATCACCCCGGCGACACCGATCGGATAGAAACTGTCCTCTGTCCACTGCTCCTTCGTCTGATCCTTCTTCAAAATCAGAAGCACAACCTTTTCTCCGACAACTGATCCGCCTGAAAATACACTTCCGCATCCGGAAGGATAATCTTGTTATAGGAAGGAATGACCAACATAATAAAAACCTCCTGACAATACACCGCGGCAGCTACTTCCCGCCAGCTGCATCCCACTTTTCCCGGGCATCTCGGCACCATTATCCTGTCATACCTGCCCGACTAGCGTGAAAGTAAACTCCGCCATTGTTAGCACTCTATTCTGATGAGTGCTAATATACGCCGTGATCTTCTGCGGGTCAAGCCATACCCCCAGGGGTTTATAAAAAGTTTATCCTTCGGAAATGATTCTGGAAATTGTCCCGAACAAGCTAAACTTGTCAGGGACAAAGCAGTTCGTCCATGCAGGTGCCGTCGGCATGAGGAAGGGAGACGCCGAGGATGCGGGCAAAGGTCGGCGCCTCATCCACGATCGGGCGTCTGTCAAGGACCGCCTTTTCCCGAATGCCGGGTCCGAACAGAAAGAGCGGAGGCTGCGGACCGCGGTCCGGAAGGTGGCCATGGGTGGCATGGCCTGTACGGTAGTCGGAGGAGTCAAGGCTGCCGCAGACCGGGCCGGTCCAGGCATCCGCAAAGGAGGTGTAGCCGTCGCTCTCGGCGATGAAGGAGAATGGTCCTGCGATGTGTTCCTTCTCCTCCGCTTCCTCTTCGGTCATATAGCTTCCGATTCCGTATATCCCGTCTTCCACCGCCTGATCCAGAAGCTTCCGCACCCTGTCCCGGGTTTTGCCATCCGCAGGGTCTCTGAGATAGATCTGCGCCGAGAGTCCCGAGGAGTGGCTCCACGCCTTCCATCCTGAGACCTCCCCCTGCTCATTGACCTCGATCAGCCCGGATTTTGCGAAGAGGACATTCAGATTGACGCTCCGCACCACATCCATCTGCCCATGGTCACTGATCAGCGCAAAGACGGTGTCGTCCAGGGTTCCCGCGTTCCGGCAGGCGGAGATCAGCTGGAGCAGCCACCCGTCGATGTGGCGCACCGCGCCGGTCACCTCGCGGGAAAAAACGCCCGAGTGATGCCGCGCGCTGTCCACGTTGCCGGGATGCAGCATCAGGAGGTCCGGCTGGTAGGTCCGGATGATGTCACAGGCACAGTCCACAATAAATTGATCCGTCTCCGGGTGTCTGCGGATCGTCACGCCCGGTAGATAACGCCGCACCACCGTGTCGTAGAGTTCCTGGGACGTCCCGCTCTTCCGAAACGCCTCCTCCGCCGTCGCGGCCGCCTTTCCCGGCCAAAATTCGTCAATCAGATAATCGATCGACGGGTGATTCCCGGTGCAGGGCCAGAACACCGCCGCCGTCTTCCTGCCCGCCCGGTGCACAGCATCGAACAGATCCTCACAATGGCAGGCATCATGAAACCAATACCATGGTGTCTTCCTCTGCCCCGGGATGACCTTTTCATTCGTGATGACTCCCGTCTTGTCCGGATAACAGCCGCTGGCGATCGAGCAATGCACCGGATACGTCACGCTCGGGTAAATCGTGCGCATCCCGCGAACCATCGCCATATGCGGATAAAACTGCTTGAACGTCGGCATCTCCCGCAGAATCTCCAGATCCTCATAAACGAGCGCATCATTCGACATGACAATCAGCCTGCGATTTCCCATCTCCATACTCCATTCCGAAAAATTGTCCCTAACGAATTTAGCTTGTTTGGGACAAAATCCCCCGCCGTCACATTTTCCCGTTCATGGAGAGCGCGATGCGGCCGCGCTGCTGGTCGACTGAAACGACGGTGACATCCACGATGTCCCCGACCCGGACGACCTCCATGGGGGTTTTGATGCGGTGGTCCGCCATGCGGCTGATGTGGACAAGGCCATCCTGGTGGACGCCGATATCGACGAAGGCGCCAAAATCCACGATGTTGCGGACGGTTCCTTTGAGTTTCATTCCCGGCGTGAGATCTCCGATGGAGAGGACGTCGGACTTGAGTATCGGTTTCGGCATGTCCTCCCGCGGGTCTCTGGCGGGTTTCTCGAGTTCTGTGAGGATGTCACGCAGCGTGACCTCTCCGATGCCGATGCGCTCCGCTGTGCGCTTCTTATCCTTCACGAGGAGGCCAGCCATGCGGAAAGAGGCCGGATCGTCGGCGAGTCCAAGGCTGTGCAGAAGTCCCTTCACGGCGTCATAGTTCTCCGGATGGACAGCGGTGGCATCGAGCGGTTCCTTTCCTCCCTGGATGCGCAGGAACCCGGCGCACTGCTCAAAGGCCTTTGGCCCGAGTTTCGGCACCCTGAGGAGTTCGCGCCGGCTCTGGAAGCGGCCGTTGGCCTCGCGGTACGCGACGATGTTCTTCGCGAGCGCGGCCGAAATGCCCGAGATATAAGAGAGCAGGGAGAACGAGGCCGTGTTGAGATCGACGCCGACGCGGTTCACGCAGTCCTCCACCACGCCGCCGAGCGCCTCATCGAGCTTTTTCTGGTTCATGTCGTGCTGGTACTGCCCCACGCCGACCGCCTTCGGGTCGATTTTTACAAGCTCCGCCAGCGGGTCCTGCAGGCGCCGCGCCATGGAGGTCGCCGAGCGCTGCCCGACGTCAAAATTCGGGAATTCCTCGGTGGCGAGTTTGCTCGCGCTGTACACGGACGCACCCGCCTCGTTCACGATGATGTACTGAACGGGCTTCTCCTTCGGATTTTCCGCCGCATATTCCCGGATCAGCTCCGCAATGATCTGCTCCGACTCGCGCGATGCGGTGCCATTGCCAAGGGAAATCAGGGTCACATGATCCTTTTTGATCAGCTGCTTGATCGTACGCTTCGTCTCGTCCACGCGGAACTGCGGCGCGGTCGGATAGACCACGGTGGTATCCAGCACCCGCCCGGTCGGATCGACGACGGA
>CACZJZ010000048.1 GCA_902781655.1 uncultured Lachnospiraceae bacterium | reverse complement strand
CCAGCTGTTTTTCCGGAAGGGCGGCGAACGGGAGAAGGAGCTGACGAACAGCGCATTTGGAACCTTCAGCGGCGGCGAGAAGGCGATGGCGATGTATGTTCCGCTCTTTTCGGCGGTTGCGGCGAAATATCAGGCGGCGAGGGACGATGCGCCTAGGCTGATCTCGCTGGATGAGGCATTTGCCGGCGTCGACGGGCGGAATATCCGGGATATGTTCAAGCTCATGAGCGAGTTTCATTTTAATTTCATTATCAACTCGCAGGTTCTGTGGGGCGACTGCGACACGCTCGACGCGCTCGCGATTTACCAGCTGATCCGCCCGAACAACGCGAAGTTCGTCACGGTCATGCCGTACCTGTGGAACGGGAAGAAGCGGGAGGCAGTGGAGAGTGAGGAAGAGCTCGAGCGGCGTGAGTAGAATTATGGAAACTGGAGAAAATGCGGAAAAGCGTGCCACGAGGGCGTGCTTTGAGTACCTTGAGAGCGGGAGCATTTTCCGAAAGATGCTTGACGGCTTCGTTGAAAAATATAGATCGTACGGCGAGGTCTGCGGGAGCGTGCGGCTGCGCCTTGCGGATCCGGACAGTGTGGACCTTCTGGAGGGATTTCTCGGAAAGAGCCTTCGCGGAAGGAAGAGTGTGACGATTTCGGCGGATGCGCTTCGCCGTGTCATCGCGTCGAGCCGCTTTGCGGGGGCCAACCTGGAGCAGGTTCTTTTTCTGCATGCCGGCGGTTCGATTCCTGTCCGTAAGGAAATGAAATTCCGCCGGCAGGAGCTGTATCGGACTATACTGCAGGATGCAGCCCGCCGGAGTGAGGACCCGGTCATGCGGCGGCTTGCGGAAGAGCTGCATGCTCTGATGGATACCTTGTCGGATGACGTGCAGTCTGTTGATGGACGTGCACAGATGGATCTGACCGCTCCGGCGCTGCGCCATCGTATGACGCAGCCTGATGAGAAATATGTGAAAATGGATGCAGAACCTGTGGAAGCAGAACGCGACTGCGGCAGAGAGTCAGCAAAGGCCATGGAAGAACAGGCCGCCTCCAGGAATGCTTTAGCCAGAATTCTTATGAAACGTTTTGGCAATGCGTGGAACGAAGGCGGTGAGGAGGCCGCTGCTGCGGCGCTGTCCGGCTGTCTTGCGCTTACGGCTGCTATTTTGGGGCATCTTCCGGTGCGGCGCGGCAGCAGCCAGTATCTTGCTGTCTTTGCATCGGATGTAACCGGGAATCCGCATTCCTTTGACCGAGGGGCGGAAAATGGGCCTCTGGCAGAGGCTGTGCTGAGGTGGTATGTGGAGACATATCAGCCTCCGGTGGCTTCATTTTTTATACCGGACAGTCTGAAGGCGGTGCGCCGGGGACAGCTGTTTCTCAGGTGCGGCGTCATGATTGATGACGTGTCGAACTATGTTACCGTGTATGGAATCAGAGCCATGCGCAGAGGCGGCCGTGAGGATCAGGGAATGCAGGGATTTTGGGCGGAACGGGCAGCGGTGCACGTGCCGCTCTCATCTGTCATGGAGTGGACGGAGATGCGGCCGGCACAAGCTCCGCTGAAAACCGGGAGAGAACTGATCAAATCGTTATCAACGCAGGCAATGGAGACTTGTGCAGATATTGCAGAGCGAAATGAGCAGGGACGCGTTCTGGTTGTCGAGAACCCGTCGATCTTTTCTATGCTGATCAGCCGCTTTCCGGACGAGGCTTTCATGTGTGTGAACGGGCAGCCGAACCTTGCAGCTCTTGTGGCACTGCATTTGCTTGCGGGATCCGGCGCAGAGCTCTGGTACGGCGGTGATATGGATCCGGAGGGCCTTTTGATCGCGGATCATTTGTGCATATTTTGCGGGAGGAAGCTGAAGCTTTGGCATATGGAACCGGAGGAATATCTAACGGCGGTTTCTACAGGAGGCCGCAGGATGAATCCGGATAGTTCTGGGCAGACAGACACCGGTGATGTAAGGAAGGAATCAGGCGTGACGGTTCGCACTGCAAAGCCTTTGTCCGACCGTCGCCTTCATATGCTTGACCATCTGGAAAATGAAGAGCTGAAGCAGACAGCTGCGCTCATGAGACAGTATCGCATGGCTGTGTATCAGGAGAGACTGGTGTCGGGGTGAGGTGTCAGGCTGGCACCTCCCTGCTCCACCCGGCGGCACCGCCCGCATTTCACGCGACTCCGCCCATCTCGCCTGCCCGCCACTGGATTTCCTGGAGGGCCTTTGTCTCGGCGGCTTTGTATTTTTTGTAGGTTTTGTTCCAGAGGGCGGTCTCTGCTCTGCCGGAGCGGCCGGTGACACTGCATTTTGCTGTCAGATACTGGCCGAGATAGGCGGTCGTCTTCAGCGCGCCGGATGTGTTCAGATGGTCGCCGTGGTCGCGGGTATCTGTGTTCCAGTTGATCCCGATCTGGTCGGTCTTCGAGTTCAGGTTCAGGTAGGTCAGGCCGTATTTCTTCGCGACCTTTTTCAGAAGGTCAGTCTTCTCCTTTGTGTAGCATTTCGGTGACGGGGCGGAGTAGAGAATGAGACGCGCACCCTTCTTTTCGCACAGGCTCTTGATCTGCTCGAGATAAACGTAGGTTTCGGGCGTGATCTGATTGCCGGTCACGACCTTGCCGTATGTCTTTCCTGTGTACGGGCGGACGACGGAGTTTAATTTGAAGCCCTTGAACGCGCCGGTCAGTTCATTTGTAAACATCTGCTTCCAGATGTTGTGATAGCGGAGAAATGGAAATGCCTCGTAGCACACGTCTGCGAGGACGGAGGCGTGCTCATCCTCCGTCTTGGCCTTGTAGCGGAAGAGGTTATTTGTCTCGAGAAGGACGACCTGCGGACTCTGCGTGCCGAGCGCGTCCTCGAGCATTTCCTTCGTCTCGCTGATCGTGATGCCGTACTGCTTCCAGAGGGCCATCGGCGACACGCTGGTGTAGCTCTCTGAGTCACCGACGACGAGGACGTCGATCGAATTCTGCTTTTCGCGGGAGAGGCTCACGCTGCAGATGCTGCCCGACAGCGTCATGCCATTTTTCCGGAGAAAGGAAGGCGTCATGAGCGAGCTCAGAAAGGATAAGATCAGGGCCAGAATCAGAATGAATATGGCTGGATGAAAATGCCTTGTTTCCATAAGTAAAACCTCCCGTGTCCTTCTTTAAAAAATGGGCTTTTATCAGAATCCCGCGTAGATCAGATCGACCGTCTGATAGCCGGTTCCGTAGGCGCCGAAAATCAGGATGGAGAAGAGAAACGCGTAGTAGATCGTCCAGCGCTGAACGGCCGGTTTCATTGGAATCTGCTCCAGCAGGTCCGGATTCTTCTCGAGATGATAATTGACTGTAAATACGATGACGCACCCGATCGCCATGATGAGAAGGTCGCCCGCGTCCGCGCCGATCTCGAGGATTCTTCCTTCAAACAGGCCGCCGTC
>CACZJZ010000047.1 GCA_902781655.1 uncultured Lachnospiraceae bacterium | reverse complement strand
CGTAACCGCCGGCTTTGCAACCTTCGCCGTCAGTACGCCGAGGCGTGACCCCTGACCGCCCGCAAGAAGCATTGCGATCATCTCTTTTTTCATCACGCTGTCACCCCTACCCCCTGTCATTTATTTGTGAGATGACAATATTATACCACAATCGGTTTTGGCATGTGAACATTTTTCACAAATTCGGAAAGCATACCGCGTTTTTTTTGTTCTTATTGTTCAGTTATTTCATAAAAATTACACGCATGCAAACAATTACATTGTAAATGCATATAAAAGCAGCGATTCTCTCTCCATTTCCCCGGTCAGATGTCTTCACACATCTGCATACGGCTCCTTGGCAACATCTGTTCTCTTATACTGCTTGTCCAGATACAAAAGTCTGTCCGCCATGTTAAACATATGATCAAAATCAACCTGTTCCGTGATGCGGAAGAAGTAGATACCGATCGATGCCTCCACATAGTATGGTTTCTCGCTTACATCATTGAACGCGTCAAATGCTTTCCGGATCCTGTGCCGTATGGACTGCTCCGCCTCCTTTTCACTGCTTTCCGAGATTGCCCTGTCATTGATGAGAAGCGCCATGAACTCATCGCCGCCGTAACGGCCGATGATATCCTCTCCACGCAGAACAGACCGCAGAATCCTGGCAAAACTGCTGATGGCATAGTCCCCGGCATTGTGTCCGTAGCGGTCATTGATCTGCTTCAGGTTATTGATATCCATGAAAAGCAGGATCCCTTCACACCCCTGATTGTGGGACATCGCCTTCTTCATGCTCTCGAGCATACCGCGGCGGTTATAGACCATTGTCAGAAAATCGTAGTTCGTGATCCGTTCCAGAATCCGGTTCTTCTCCGATATGGTATTGATGGCACTCTGCAGCTGTCTCTCCAGCTCATAGTGCTGTCGCTGCAGCTGTACCACCTTTAAAGCACTTCCAATCTGGTGGCTTGCCAGATAAGCTTCGACAAAATTGTTGCTGCCGACATCACAGAGCAGAAGGCCGAACTGCTCCCCCTCACTCTGAAGCACAAAGAGCATCCGTGCTGCCGCAGGAGCGTCCTCAGGGTATAGCTCTCCGAGCAGACTGTCCAGCTCCCTGTACTGAAGATGCTGCGGATCAGCCGGATACTCGTGTTTCCCACCCACAAGCTTCAGGAGAATCGCTGCCTTCTTCCCCGTCTGGAATACTCCGTCCTCCCGATAAACCGGAACCGGCTCCGGGAACAGAAGAATGACGGCATTCGAAAGATTCATTCTGACAAGTGTCTGTGCAATCTGCCCCAGCATGCCCTTGTTAAAATCGGTATTGTACGCGATCACGTCGGTAAGCGCCGGTGCCTCCAGCGCGCTTTTCCCGACATCAACAACCTCCGCCCTGCTGTTTCGCTCATTAAACCGCATGAAATAAGTGACGGCACGGTACCGCCCCTGCTGATAAGCCAGTTTCCGCTCCACATTCCCGATGCTCTCGCCAAGGATCTCCGCAGCACATCCATACACGGAAAGGAACAGGTTGGCAGACATATGGAGACGGTTCAGCTTTCTGGAAATGTTCTCAATATGCCCAAAGACCTCCTCATCCAGGTCTTCTCCCTCCGCCAGCCTCCACTCTGCGAAAAGGATGGCCTCCACATCTTCAAAAATCGGTGTCTCCGTCTTTTCAGACGGAGCCCGCTTGTGCGAGAAGTCACAGATTGCTCTCGCAATCTTCGGAAGGCTCGCCTCTGTCATTGGGAACAATCGACGGATGGCTTCATCAAAATCAGACATTCCGGGCCGGCAGCCGCAGGACTGGCGGATCACAAGTCTGCTCGGGATATAGAATGTCTGCTGCGGCAGGCCCTCGAGCAGCCGGATCGCCTCATGCACACCCTCATACCCGAGAGAATAGATTCCCGTCTCCACTGTCGTAATCGGATGGCTGACCCGCATGCTCTTCTCGATATTGTCGACCCCGGTCACGGCGATGTCCACTCCCGGCTCATATCCCATCTTGCGCAGAACATCGCAGGCACTGATCGCGACAAAATCATTGCTACAGAAGACCGCCTGCAGATCCGGATGCCGCCGCACCAGATTTCGGACCAGCTCACCCGAATCCGGCATAAAGGTTCCTGTCTCAACATAGTCTTCCCCGCAGGGCAGGCCATACTTCTCCATCATCCCTTTGTAAATCTGAAAACGCAGATCCGCATCCGGAGATCCGACCGGTCCGCGGATACACCCGATCCGCGTGTACCCATGATGCAGAATCAAATGCTCCATCATGCCGCGGATTGTCTCCCCCTGGTCTGTCCTCAGGCAGCGGAATCCCGGCAGTTTGGTCTCCAGGATAATGCACGGTTTTTGCTCGATTTCGCCCAGCAGGCGTTCGAAATCCCCCGGCTTATTACACTGTTTGATTCCATCATACGCGATAACAACCGCATCCAGCCCCATCCGCGTACTGTAGGAATACACGACATTGCGGTTGTACCGGATGGCGTAGGCTTCAGACTCATCTTCCCGGTCATTCACCATGAGCGCGTTTGAAAATATATAAATGTCAGACTGGCTGTCTTCCGCTGCTCTCAGCGCTCCGTGCAGAAGCTCTGCGATATAATCGGAAACAACCTGGTTGATCAGAAGGCCAACCCTCTTCCGCTACATGCTGATCTTCCTCCCTGCTGCGGCCCTGTTCCCCGCAGCCATGTTCCGCTACAATTATAATAATTGATTATATCACTTTGTCATCCTCTGTGGAGAAAATTACGAAAATTACCTTTTTTTACTCTGTATTTTGTCTCTTTTTGACAATGGCGTTCTCCTATTTCCAAACCACGGACAATAGCGTATACTGTGGATGCATCATTCAAACGTAAGGAAGGAGTTTCACAATCGTGTATCAGATTGATTTCATTCATCCCTGCCATGTCCATTTTATCGGGATCGGCGGGATTTCCATGAGCGGACTGGCGTCCGTTCTTGTCAAAGAAGGATTCACCGTCACCGGTTCGGATGCGAAGAAGTCCAGGATGACGGAGGCGCTTGAGGCCAAAGGGATCCGGATTGACTATCCCCAGAAGGCTGAGAATATCCGCCCGGAGGCTGACGTCATCGTCTACACTGCTGCCATCCATCCGGACAATCCCGAGTTCTCAGAGGCGGTACGCCTCCGCAAGCCGATGCTCACCCGGGCGCAGCTGCTCGGCCAGATTATGGCGAACTACGACAATTCCATTGCCATATCCGGAACACATGGCAAGACAACCACGACCTCCATGCTTTCCTGCATTCAGCTGCAGGCCGCCATGGATCCGACCATTTCCGTCGGGGGAATCCTGAAGGAGATCGGCGGGAATATCCGCGTCGGCGATTCTGATAACTTCATCACGGAAGCCTGCGAGTACACAAACAGCTTCCTGAGCCTCTATCCGAAAATCGGACTGATTCTGAACATCGATGCGGACCACCTGGACTTTTTCAAGGATCTGGATGACATCCGCCATTCTTTTCACCGTTTCGCGCGCAATATCAAGCAGGGCGGAACGCTTGTCATCAGCGGCGCCATCCCGAATCTTGCGGAGATCACAGAGGGCATCAGCGCCGGCGTGGTCACCTATGGCACAGAGGGTTCCGACTACTATCCGGTGAACATTACCTACGATGAGCGCGGCATCGGCTCCTTCGACGTCAGCCATCACGGGAAAATTCTCGGCCATTTCTGCCTCGAGATCCCGGGAGAGCACAACATACAGAACGCCACGGCAGCCATCGCCGTCTCTGACCTGCTCGGCATCTCCATGGAGGATGTCCGGGAGGGTCTTCTTTCCTTCGGCGGAGCAGACCGCCGGTTCCAGATCAAGGGCGAGTGGAAGCACGCGACCATCATTGATGACTACGCGCATCACCCGACGGAAATCCGCGCAACGCTGAAGGCAGCGGAAAACTATCCGCACCGGAAGATCTGGTGCGTCTTC
>CACZJZ010000046.1 GCA_902781655.1 uncultured Lachnospiraceae bacterium | reverse complement strand
ACCCTGCTCCTGATTCCGGGCCAGATGGCGATCCTGGGCTACTTCGACATAGTCCACCGCGACCTTTCCTGCAATCCGCTCTACGGCAGCTTCGATCTCATAAAGAGGCAGCGAGATATCTGTTTCCGCGATAATATGGCAGATGCCGTGGCCCAGAAGGACCTCCACCGCGATACGGGGATCAGGAACTGCAGCATAGGCCATATCCACGATCGCTCCGGCAATGCGGTCGCACAGCTTGTCCGGATGCGAAGGATTGACTTTTTCAAACATAATCTTCCGTCCTTTCATGACAAAAGCCCCGGAAAGACGACCTTTCCGAGGCTCCTGCGCAGTTTTTCATGATATAAGCATATCAGAATCCGCCATATGAAGTTTATCTTATTTTGGACACGAAATTCAGAAGTAAAAAATGTCCTCAAACTTTTTTTCTAAGGCGATACATAGCACAAGTGCCAGCTTAGCCGTAGGATTGAACTGCCCAGTTTCAATAGAACTTATTGTGTTCCGAGATACACCTACCAACTCTGCAAGCTGCGCCTGTGACAGCCCTTTCTCCGCACGAATTTCTTTTAGTCTGTTTTTCAGTATCAGTTTGTCATCCATATTGCACCTCGTTATCCGACGAGCTGAATAATCCATGAAATAAGGAACGCAACAGCTGCAACTGTGTCAATGATTGCAACAAAAAGTTCATGTTTCTGATGTAGTTTCATGTATTTGTAGAAAAAGATAACGGAGGTTGAAGCAGTAACAGCAAAGAAAACCTCGCTGTTCATCCGTTCAAATACAATTGCGTTGACTACCGATACGAAGGCCAGCATACATATAATTACTACCCAGCCAATCTGCATGCCATTCTTCGACACTTCCAAATTAACAATATCCTGCCCATGATTTTCCTGCTGACTTTTTGCCAGAATTTCTTCTCTATTCATGAAAGCACCTCCATTCAATTTGCCAAGTACGCTTGGCATGGCCTTATTATATCATGCCAAGTGTACTTGTCAATGGTTTTTGCAAAGAAAACTTTGCAAATTACGACTTCCCAAACAGCAGAATGGTCAGCCGGTCCAGTGCACGGTTTTTCCGCTTATAGGCAGTGGGCTGTTCCACATGCAGGTACTCCGCGATGTAATAGGCCGCGCTGCTACCATAGGTATTCCCGTCACCGTAAAAGGTCTCAAGGCAATACCGGTCATCATCCGAAAGCTGCTCCCATGCCGGTTTGAACCATTCCATATATTCGACGGCCTGCCGATAGCGCTCCTTTAAGATGTCGATCTCCGCAATGGCGTTGATCATGCGCTTCTCACCGGCCTTCGGATTGTGGGCATGAGGCATGCCGTCCCATTTCGGACTGCCGACGCTGGTCATCTTCTCATAGGTCCGTTTGATCTCATCATCGGTGCTGCTGATAATGTCCAGATACTTCCACATAATGCTCATGGCTTCTACCTCCGAAAATATAGATGTTTCTCGGATTGCCATTAGATTGACTCAGATTGTCAGGTGGGCCTTCACAGCAGAGATCAGATTCTGCTGGGTCGTGTCCTTGTGCTTTAAGGCGTCAAGAACATCGCCGTCCACTGTATCCCTTGTCAGGATATGATGGATCGTCACCACCTCTTTTTGCCCCTGCCGCCAGAGGCGGGCATTCGTCTGCTGATACATTTCCAACGACCACACCAGTGAAAACCAGATCAGGATGTGACCGCCTCGCTGAATATTGAGGCCGTGTCCCGCGCTGGCCGGTGAGATCAGACCGACCTGGATCTTGCCCGCGTTCCAGTCCGCAATATCCTGATCGCTTTTCAGGTCTCTGGGCTGATACCCCTGCTCCGTCAGGTATTCCCGGATACGCTCGTGGTCGTGCTGAAACCAGTACGCCACCAGCACGTTCTGGCCGTTGGCCTGCTCGATGAGGTCAGACAGCATCTGCAGCTTCTGGTCGTGAATGACTCTCATCTTCCGATCGACATTGTAGATCGCGCCGTTTGCCATCTGCAGGAGCTTGCCGGACAGGACCGCTGCATTGGCGGCATCGATCGTGTCGTCTCCGATCTCCACCAGCAGTTCCTTCTTCATGGCATCGTACAGTTCCCGCTCGGAAGGCTCCATGTCCACGTAGTGGTTGACCGTCACGCACTCCGGCATGTCGAGGTAATCCAGTGCTTTCATGGAAACGCTGATGTCGGAGATCCGGGAGTAGATCGCTTCTTCCGCGCCGGGCAGTGGCACGTAGTTGAATACCACTCCGGTGTACGGATTCATGCCCGCTGCCTTAAAGTAAGCCTCCCGGTACCTGCCGATGAAACGTCCCAGCCTCTGGCCGTTGTCGATGAGGTAGGTCTCAGCCCACAGGTCCAGCAGTCCATTACTGGCAGGTGTACCTGTCAGGCCCACCATGCGCTTGATCCGTGGCCGGACCTTCCGCAGTGCTTTCCAGCGCTGGCTCTGGTGATTCTTGAAGGAAGAAAGCTCGTCGATCACCACCATGTCAAAGGGCCAAGGGATGTGGCGCTTCTCCAGAAAGTCTACCAGCCATTTCACGTTTTCCCGGTTGACGACGTAGATGTCTGCCGGTGTCTTCAGGGCCGCTTCTCTCTG
This sequence comes from uncultured Lachnospiraceae bacterium, assembly GCA_902781655.1. Taxonomy (GTDB): domain Bacteria; phylum Bacillota; class Clostridia; order Lachnospirales; family Lachnospiraceae; genus CAG-791. The sequence continues at coordinate 3,777 of CACZJZ010000046.1, read as the reverse complement.
CTTGGAGCTGCCCACCACCACGGACATCTTCAGGAAGTGTGCATGCTCCCAGGTGTCCCGCTCCTCCGGCCAGACTGTTTTGGCAACACGTAAGGGTGCAATCACCAGCACCTTGCTCACGTCGAAGCTGTCAAACATCAGGTCAAGAATGGCGGTCAGACTGATGCAGCTTTTCCCAAGACCCATCTCGAGGATCAGCATTGCCTCCGGGTGCGTTTTCAAAAAGTCCACGCAGTAATTCTGATATTCGTGCAAGTCAGTTCTTTCCATGTTTTTCATCCATTTCTCTCATTATCCGATTCAGGAGAGCCGGACCATCCACATCCGTCAGGGCTTCAAAATACTGTGAACAGAAGAACTTGGTGATCTCCCGGACCGTATCCTGTGCCAGCTTGTCGTTCGGATGGTTTTTCAGCCTCCTGTACGCTGGCTTAAAATCCCTCACCGCCTGCAGGATGATGGCATTGGCCAGCGCCTCATAATTTGCTTCATACATTCACTTCTCTCCACGTGATGGTTCCGATCCGGCCTGCTGCCGTAGACAGCTGCTTCCGGTCGATTTCCTTTTCCCGGATCAGGCAGGCGATCTTCTCCGATTCCTCACGCAGGGAGTTCATGACTTCCCGGTGGTGTGACCGGACACCTTCGACCTCTTTCTCAAGGTCCGATGCATAGTCACCCAGGTCGTCGTCTTCAGTCAGGTACTCTTCCAGCCACCTGCGGGCCTCATACCCGAGGCGATCATCGATCAGTTCCATCATGTCTCTGATATCGAAAACGGTGTGGACGCTCCCGTCCGAAAGCTGTAAAACCTCAGCCATTGTCCTGCACCTCCTTTATGATGCCTGGTATCTGCTCCGGGTCATCAAGGACCGAAACCTGAAATCCAAGCTCCCGCAGCTGCTCGTGCCGTCGTTCCTGAATGGCCCTCGGCTTCTGGCCGGGAGCCTTCACCTCGACGAAGCCGATGTGGGCCTTGGGCAGCAGCACCATGCGATCCGGCATTCCGTCCGTACCGGGTGATACCAGCTTGGGGCACATGCCGCCTTCTGCCTTCACCGCCTTGACGAGTTTTTGTTCGATCTGCTTTTCTCGCACTTTTCATATTCCTCCCAGCACTCTTCAAAGACCTCGAGGCAAGCGTCGCAGGCCCGACAGCTTTCCAGATATCCCCGGATCACGCCGTGCCCGTCACGATCCTTAATGCCGACGCGGGTCGGGAACTCGGCCTCATCACCAGCCATATCATTTGCGAGGTCGGCTTTGCGGCCTTCTTTGTTGTAGTAGTTGCGTTTCATATATCCGTAGAACGTCATGATTGGTACCTCCATCACATGATTATTTGTGCAAGGGTGCAGCTCGGTGCACCTCATCTCTATACCCTCTATATAAGAATTTTTTCTAAAAAACTTTTCCTATAGGGCTTATGTATATGACATGCACCGACCTGCACCCCTTGCTGAAAACTCAGTAGCTATGCGGCTTTCCAGACTTCTGGAAGTGCAGGTTGGCGCAGGTCAGTGCAGGTCTATTCCAGACCCGCTTCACCCGTCGAACTCTGATTTGATCCTCAGACCGAGTACAACGATGCCGGTTTTCGTTTTCTTCCGCTCAAAGTCTCTCTGGGCCAGAGCGCCGTAAAAGTCCGTGGTGCTTCTGGCAAACTCGCCCATGCGGGTACAGTAGGCACGGTATTCCAGATACAGCTCACCGGACTTTTCCCGGTAAGAAGGATCGACCTCGCAGCACTCTTCCAGAAACTCGCTCATCCAATCGTTCTGCCCGCGATAGGCATCAATGGCATCCTGGACTACCTTCGGATTCTTCAGATGAAAATCCTTAGAGATGATGCGCTTGGCACCCTCAATGATCCACGAAAGTACTGCCGGGCCTGCGTTCTCAAAAAGGTAATCTGCATAGTTCTTCACGTCGCTCCGGCCTTCAAATACCGCGTTGAACGGAATCACGATCAGCCTTCGCCACGTGCCCTCGTCCGTTGCACCCACCTTTGGGAGGTGGTTGGTATACAGGACCAAGGTGTGTGATGGGGTGAAGGAGGCAGGCTTGCAGAACTTCTTCTCGCCGTAAATGTCGTCGGTGGAAGTGAGCTGCTTGACCACTGAGGTGTTCATGCGCATGCCCTCTTCCAGTTCCTTCGCCAGTGCCAGCCGTACACCCTTGAGCTCCGCCATTTCCGGTTTCACGTTCCTGCGGCAGCCGACCGTCAGTGTGTCCGCTGACACGTTCCCGGCATACCCACCGAGGACCTTTGCGATAGTGTTCCAGAATGTCGACTTGCCGTTGCGGCCTTCGCCATATGCGATAATCATGGCCTCCATGTACACCTTGCCGATGGCGGCCAGACCTACGACCTCCTGCACGTAGTCGATCAGTTCCATGTCTCCGAGGAAGGTCTTATAGAGCGCATCCAGCCAGATCGCCTTACCCTTATCGCCAGGCTCCACGGTCGTGACCTTCGTGCAGTAATCCTTCCAGTTGTGTTCCTGCATACCCTCGAGCCCGTCGACCAGCCGGTACGACGCTGACGGTGTATTCAGGAGGAGCGGATCGGCATTCAGCTCTTCCAGTTCCACTCCGACCATCGGTTTTGCGGCCTCCATAGCAGAGCGGATGTATTTGATGTTCCGTCTGCCCATCACGAACTTGTAATAGGTCAGCGCGGACAGGTATTCTTCCAGCAGCTTCAGCAGATCATCGGACAGACCGTTTAGTGCTCTCTTGCCTCCGGCCAGCGCTGCTTCGTCTCCACCGGCATTTAAGAAAGCCTGCTTGGTGGTGAACATGAGCAGTTCCGCATCGGCCAGCTGCTGATCCAGAAATTCCATCGTTGCACCCAGCGCCGCTTCCTTCGATTCAACCCAGTAGGTCCCGTTGTAACGGAAGTAGTCGGTAGCTGGGTTGAAGCAGAGCTCATCGCCGTACTCTTTAGACAGGATCTTCGCCTGCCCGATATCGGAATAGTCCTCCGGTTTCAGGCACCCGGCAGGACCGGCGAGCTTTGCAATGTTGAACTGTTCCGGAGGGACATAGCCTTCCTGCTTCGTGACGACCTTTTCGAACTTTCTGGCGCTGCGCCAGATCTTCGTCAGCTCCTCGTCCGGCAGTGGCGGCTCACACTTGGCGGCCTCATCCAGAAAGATCTTATGGGAGGCATCGTTCCAGCCGTAGCGCTTGACCACTCGACCGGCAAACCGGGACAGTGTTGCGTTCCGGCTTCCTTCCTTAATGACATGAGCACCGTAACTGCCCTTGTCCATCCCGGCATCGAAGTCTTCCTCTTCCAGAAACTCGTTCAGTGTTTTGGCCCCGGGAAGGTACTCGACCTGGGGATTATCAGTACCATAGAAAAAGTGCGCCGAGTCTAATGCCTTCGGGTCCACATAAGGAAAGATCGCTGCGACCTGGTTCTTCATCGCTTTATAGGCATCCGCATCTGTGATCGGCTCGATCTCCAGAAAAGCATGGAACTTTGGCCTCGCGGGCTTTCCGTTTTTCTCCTTCATGTGGTTGCGGCTGTAATGGATGCCGATCGTCACCTCGGGGAAGGTGTTCTGCAGATCCTCCGGTGTGACCCAGTCGTCCGGATTCTCCGAATGGTCATTATCGAACTCCACCGCAAGGCAGTTGCTGCTGATAAAGTTGGCATTGCTGCGATAACTGTTTTTATATTCCGCGCAGACATAGTCCCGTGAGACTGCCTGCGCCAATGACGCTGCATCGGTGACGTCGGCCTTGTGGGGATACAGGCAGTTGCCC
>CACZJZ010000045.1 GCA_902781655.1 uncultured Lachnospiraceae bacterium | reverse complement strand
AATTAAAGGAGATACTTGTGAAACAGCCTCGTGTTATCCGTAAGACAGAACTGAATCATATGAGCTATGGACAGCGCCGCGTGTTTGCACAGACGCTTGCACTCTATCGTTCTGCCTGCGGGTATATCGGGAACGTGGTGCTGGCGCACTGGGACAGCCTTGAGGCTCTGCCTTCCGCGAAGAAAAGAATCAACGCTGTGGAGGCTCTGATCCATAAGACGACAGACAACCCCGACCCGGAACACCCGGATTTCGACAGGCTTTACTACAAGTTTCCGTCTTATCTCCGGAGAGCGGCGATCAGTTATGCCATCGGACAGGTTTCGTCCTATCAGACACGCCTTGCCGCGTGGGAAGAGGAAAAGCACGCAGCTATGTCTGCCGGAAAACGGTTCCGGAAGAAGCCCCCGCGCCTTTCATTCGAGACGAATGCGTTAGGCTGTGTCGGCCCATGCGTACGGCATTGTTCTGGAACATCTCGGCCGCATGAAAGGGCGGGGCCGGCACAGGGACCGCATTCATCACTGGTGTAAATGCCGTATCCGCGACTTTGTGAAGAGCATGGCGCTCCGCGCCCATATCCGGGTATTCCTCATCAATCCGAGGAATACATCGGCCCTCGCATACGATGGCTCCGGAAAAGTCACCAGGGATATGTCTGATTTTTCAAAATGCACGTTTCAGACAGGGAAGCGGTATGACTGCGACCTGTCTGCTTCCTACAACATCGCCGCGAGGTATTTCCTCCGTGCGATGGAGAAATCCATGTCATCTGAGGCATGGACCCGGCTCTGGGCAGAAATCCCCGAACTGGGGAAGAGAACCGCGTGTACGCTGTCTACACTTTGGAAACTTGCGGAAGTTTCGTAGGTTTTCAGGGTACGGAGAGCGTGCCGGATAAAAGCGGCACCTGTTGGGACGCAACTGCCTCCTTATCAGGCCCGTAATGTTTCTTCAAGGAGCACGCCGCTCCTTGGGAAGCTCCATCTGAATTTTATTCAGGTGGAGAGGTTCACTATGATTATATAAGCGGTAAAAGCGGGTATATCAAGGGAAATCAGAAGAAAGCAGAGCGGTTTCTGGAAGATCGCCGCGGTCCGGAGAATGAAAAGATTGTCAGGGACTATAAATTCAGAACGAGTGTTGGATGGCCCGGACCGAAAGATACCCTGGACTTTGTGATAAAAGAACTGGACGAGGTCGGTGTGCAGCTAATGGACGGGCAGCTGCAGGAGTTGCTCGACAGACTGATGGATTTTGCCAATCATTCTCACTTGTGGTGCAACCGCGGCTGGACTCCGGACGAACTGCATAAACAGACTGTGCGGCAGGGCCCGCCTCTTATTTCCCTGGGCCCCGGCATTCAGAAAGCCATTGCAGATGGAGAGCTTGATTTTGAAGAATTGCGGCGTGAATTGGCGAAGATGGGCATCCGGATTATTGACTCGAATTAAGATGGCGCGGATCAAATTCCGCGCAAAGGCAAAATGTCCAAACGAGCGGATAAAAACTGGATACTATGCCGAAACAAATTTTTTGATGTTAGACAACTTGCACAAAGATGGAGGGGGTGGTATGAAAATTTGTTGGAAACACATAAACGCGCTTTTGTGATACCATCTCTATGGTGAAAGAACGCAGCCCGTTTTTTCATTTTCTGGTCATTGCTGAGTTCTGAGGGGAAGAACAACAATGATATCGGGCAGAGAATCGGCTTGCAGCGCGTGTGCATCAATTGTCCGGATCCCTTTGGAAGCCTGCTTTGAAGCAGGCTTTTTGTATGCAGTAATTGCATCAGTAAGGATATATCTGCTTGCAGCTGATTTTATTTTTCCGGCATTGGCGGTGAGGAAAAAGGATGGGCGTCTTGTCGTGGATGGGAAGGAACAGACGAGGGCTGCAGCGGAGGTGAAGACGGACAATCTGATTGCGCGGAGGGGTCAGTCTGATGCAGATGAAAAACTTGAATCGATTCTGGAACAGAGTCTGTGATTGCGTGAAAAGGAAACCAGCGGAGCTTATCTGCATTTGCAGATAGGTTATTCGCTGGTTTTCTCTTTTCGTATGTTCAGACAAAAAACGGCTTTCGGCCGGACAAGAGAGGGTAGGAGAATTTGGAGGAGCGTAAAAAAAGGTTCAGGCACCTGGATTTTATCGCGATGGATGTCATCGTTCTGCTGGTGTCATTTTTTCTGGCGTATGTTCTGCGCTTTCATATGATTGTGCCGATCAGTCGGATGGGGAGGCCGTATCTTCATCAGATTCTGATTGCTATTCTGGGATATGTCCTGATTATCGGGGCGCATGACCCGTATAAGGATGCGCTCAGCAGGGATTACATATCTGAGGTTCAGCTGACGTTTATGCAGACACTGTACCTTCTGCTGTTTGATATTGTCTGCCTCTACTTTATCCGGGAAGTGGCGATGATGCCCAGACAGCTGATCATTCTGGAATGGGTGATTTTCTTCGTCTGCGACTGCCTAGCGAAGTGCCTGCACAAGCGGTACATGCGGAAGAAAATGCAGAGAAGCGAGGACAAGCGGATGATGGTTGTCATTTCCTCGTCCGACCGCGCGAACAGTCTGCTCTACAACCTGAACAGAAACCCGCTGAACCCGTATACGATCAAGGGAATTTTTCTCACGGATTTCTACAACAATACGCGCTACGGACAGAATGATCTGATTGAGGGCATTCCGATTCTCGGCAGGGCAAGGGATGCGGTCTCGTACTGTTCCCATCACTGGGTTGACGAGGTGACGCTCGATCTCCCGGAGGATCCGGAAAACGCGGAGTACTTCCTGAGGAAATGCGAGATCATGGGCATTACGACGCACCGGATTGTCGGAGCCCTCCGCCAGGATGAGCGGGAATCCGGCGCTCAGTATGCGGAAATGCTCGGGGACTATGTCACACTGACGAGGACGATCCGGACCGTTCCCACCTGGCAGTACGCGGTCAAGCGCACGATGGATATCGTCGGCGGTCTGATCGGCTGCGCGGCGACGGGAATTTTATTTTTATTTGTCGCGCCGGCTATCTATATCAGCTCGCCGGGACCGATCTTCTTTGCCCAGAAGCGGATCGGAAAGAACGGGAAGCCGTTTCGGATGTACAAGTTCCGGAGTATGTACATGGACGCGGAGGAGCGCAAGAAGGCGCTCATGGAGAAGAATAAGATCTCAAGCGGCATGATGTTCAAGATGGACGATGATCCGCGCATCATCGGGAGCGAGAAGAAGGACAAGAACGGAAAGCCGAAGGGAATCGGAAATTTCATCCGGAACACGTCGATCGATGAATTCCCGCAGTTCTTCAATGTATTGAAGGGAGACATGTCTCTCGTCGGCACGAGACCGCCGACGGTTGACGAGTGGGAGCACTACAAGCCGGAGCATCGGGCGCGAATGAGCATCCGGCCCGGAATTACAGGTATGTGGCAGATCAACGGCCGAAGCAATATCACGGATTTTGACAAGGTCGTCGCTCTGGATACCAGATACATTCAGACGTGGACCGTCGGCATGGATCTGAGGATCCTGCTGCGGACGGTCGGTGCAGTCGCAAAGAGTGAGGGGGCAGAATAACGGACATCAGAGCTATGCACAATCGGAGAAGCAGACTAAGCAGAGAGATTGATCTGAAGAGAGCACTCATGGATATGGTCCGGAATGCCGTGCCGATTCTTCTGGCCGCCATCATCGGGGCCATGCTCGGTGCGCTGGTTTATATCAGGGCAGCCAGGCCGGTCTTCAGCGCGACGACAAGCATCTATGTCATGACCGGGTCGGCCGGCAGAAAGACTGCGGTTGGGAATGATAGTCTGGAGGCGGGAGCTCTTCTCACGAAGGATTATGAGGAGATCATAAAGAGCCGTGATGTGATGGAGCAGGTTATCTCTGATCTCGATCTTAATATGGACGAGGCGGGTCTTCAGAGCATGATTACCGTCACCGTTCCGCAGGATACCCGCCTGATTTATATAAGCGCAAGAGCGAGTGATCCGTATCTTGCCGCCGATATCGCTAACGAGGTGCGGCTGGCGGCAACCATGGAGATTCGGAAGATCACAAGCATCCGGTCGATCCGGGTTGTGTCCTCTGCGGAGATTCCGAAGGCGCCGTCGGGCATGAATCTCAAGAAGTGTGCGGTCTATGGAGGCGCGGCCGGACTTCTCATCGCAGTTGTGGCTGTATTTGCCATTTCGGTCATGAACGACACGATTCGGACTTCGGAGGATGTAGAAAAATATCTCGGCGCGGGTACGCTGTGCCAGATTCCGGAATTCCCGGAGAGACGGACGCGAATGAAAGCAGAGCGGCCGCATGGAGGAAGAGCATGAGACACGTTCATCTTGAGCTTCGCGATGAAGGCTTCCGGGTAGAGGAAGCAGTCCGTATGCTGCGGACAAACATCCAGTTCAGCGGGAATCTGACGCGCGTCATCCTGATGACAAGCTGCGGACCGGAAGAGGGCAAGAGTACGGTGGCACTTATGCTCTCACGTGCACTTGCGGAATCAGGGAGAAATGTCGTCTATCTTGACGCAGATATGCGCGGTTCAGTTACGGCAGAGCGCGTGACGGGAGATGCATCGGGAAAGAGCAGTCTTTCTTGGTATCTGACCGGCCAGTGCGGGATTGAGGACATGCTGCTTGAAACGGATATCCCGGGGCTTTATATGGTCCTCGCAGGAAAATCCTCTGCAGGGTCTGCCGAGCTTCTGGACGGCAGACGGTTCGTCTCTCTGATCCATGTTCTGCGCGAGGCATTTGATTATGTGATTGTCGATACGCCGCCATTGATCGGTGTGGCCGACAGCGCTATTGCGGCAAAGGAATGCGACGGGGCGGTTCTCGTCGTTGAGAGCGGAGCGGTCGGGCCCAATCTTGCCAGAGAGGCAGAGGATCTGCTGGAGCGGGCCGGCTGTCCGTTGCTCGGGGTTGCACTGAACAGGGTCCGCCGGACGAACCGGACATATGGGCGCAGGAAGGCTGAGACGGAGGGGCGTGGATTATTTCGAAAGTCACATTCAGAGAGCAGGACTGCAGTGAGCCATGCTTCCGGCAGCGGAGACAGCCCTGTGACAGAGCCGCGCCGCCGATCCCCTTCCAGTGTGAACCTTAAGATTAGTCTTCCGGCCCGGAAGAAAAAGGCGGAGGCAGATCTTTCGCTCGAGCTTCCGAAGCGGAAGGAGAAGGCGGAAAAGAATATAGGCTTTCAGGTTGATCTTCCGCCGGCAGAAAAAGAGGCGGAGGAAGATGCGAAGCTTACGCTTGACCTTCCGGAGCGGAAGAAGGAAGAGGAGGCTCCGGACCTGAGGATAGCTATCCCGGAGAGCCAGAGCGGCGCGAAGCCAAAGAGCTCCGTGGATCTCTGGATCCGTTCCAGAGAGAAGAGACGGGGACAATGAATCTGCTTCTTAGAGAGAATGAGATTGTAACTCATAAGCCGTGCGGCGTCTGGCAGGACGCATCTGCAGAAAAGTATGTGCGAAGATTGTGGGGGAGTCATATGAAGCATACAGACAATATGAACAGCGAAGATATACGGATCTGCTATGTAGCGTCATCGGGCGGGCATCTCGCCGAGATCTGCCGCATGAGCAGTCTGATCAATCGGTTTCCCGGCGTTCTGATCACGGAGGAGGAGTCGTACCCGATTCAGTTTTTCGGAAAGAAGGTCTATACCGTTCCGAAAATGAACCGCCACGAGCTGAAAGGGATCGGAAATCTGTTTGGCACTTACCGGACAGCGATGAAAATTCTGAAGGACGAGAAAATCAATTTTGTCGTGACGACGGGAGCGATGTGCTCGGTCCCGGTATGCTTTGCGGCGAAGCGCCTCGGAATCAAGGTCATCTACGTGGAGTCTTTTGCGAGAGTAGAGACACCGTCACTCACAGGAAAAATCATGTACCGGATTGCGGACCTCTTTCTTGTCCAGTGGAAGGATCTCCTGCAATTTTATCCGAAGGCTGTATATGGAGGGAGTCTGTTTTGATCTTTGTGACAGTAGGAACACAGAAATTTCCGTTTACCCGGCTGATCCGTACGATGGACGGACTGGCCGGGCGCGGCGTTCTCGGAGAGGACGTCTGCATGCAGATCGGGACGAGCGAGTGGACGCCGAGGCACTGCTCATTTGACAAATATTACCCGAAGGATGTGATGGCGCAGAAGATCAGGGACTGCTCGCTTCTCGTCACGCATTCCGGCGTCGGTACGATTGTGAGTGCATGCACGGCCGGCAAACGTGTTCTCGTCGTGCCTCGTCTCAAGAAGTACGGTGAGCATGTCGATGACAACCAGCTTGAGATTGCAAATGCATTTGAGGCGAAGGGAATGGTGGTTGTCTGTCACGATATCCACAATCTGGCGGATGATATTGAGAAGGCGCGTACGAGGGAGCTGAAGCCGTATGTACCGCAGAAGGGACAGATCGAGAACCTGATTCTTGATTTCATTGAGAAGACGGAGGAGGAAGAGTCATGAATTCGGTGAGTCTTTCTGTGATCGTTCCGGTCTATAATGCGGAGAGATATCTTTCTGAGTGCGCGGACTCGGTGCTCGCAGCCCCGGAGCCGGACATCGAGCTGATTCTTGTCGACGATGGCAGCACGGACAGCTCCGCGGAGATCTGCGGCCTGCTTGCGTCGAAGGATGAACGGGTCCGCGTGATCCGGAAGGAGAACAAGGGCGTGAGCCTCGCAAGAGACGCGGGACTTGCTGCGGCGCGCGGGACCTATGTGCTGTTTCTCGATGCGGATGACTCCCTGATTCCGGAGGCATTTTCGGATGTCCTCAGAGCGGCGAGAGAGGGAAGGTGCGACATGACTGCGTTTGCCTATACGTCGCTTTTTCCAGACGGGCGCACAGAGAGCGGGCTTTTTCCCGATATGAAAGAAGTTTGCTCCGATGC
>CACZJZ010000044.1 GCA_902781655.1 uncultured Lachnospiraceae bacterium | reverse complement strand
GGACCCTCCGCCGGCATCACCCTCACCACCGCCATCTCCTCGCTCGTCACCGGCATCGCCGTAGATCCGCATGTCGCGATGACAGGAGAAGTCTCCCTCCGCGGCGCCGTCATGCCGATCGGCGGCCTCCCGGAGAAACTCATGGCGGCGCAGCGCGCCGGCGTCACCCACGTCTTCATCCCCCGCGAAAACATGGAGGACCTCGACGAAGTCGCCGACGACGTGAAAAACAAACTGACCATCACACCCGTTGACAACGTCACCGACGTGCTCCAGGCCCTCCACATCATGAACTGATGCCCAATGGAAACCTGGGCGGTGGAAATTGTCCCTAACAAGTTTAGCTTGTTAGGGACAAATTGTTCCAAACAAGCTAAACTTGTTAGGGACAATTTGGCAGTAGAAGGAGCATAGGGATGTATGCAAAATCAGTGATTCACAGGTCATGGCGCGAAGGGGTGTGGCTCTTTCTCAGTCTGAGTTTCTATCTGGGGTTTGCGCTTGCGGACGGGCCGGTATTGTGTGTTGATACGCAGAGTTATCTTGATATGGACTACTCGCGGGAGCCGCTGTATCCGCTGTTTCTCGCTGGCCTTCGGGCTGTCTTCGGCACTGCGCCGTCCCGATACGGCGCGGATATTCCGCGGTATCTTGTGGCAGCCGTGTTGGTACAGGCTGTGGCAATGGCCGTCTGCGTATGGTATTTTGTCCGGGTGATCGGGAGTACGGCAGTCGATGCGCGGGGAGAAGAACGGAGCAGCATCGGATTCAGAAAGGCAGGCGGGGCGGGAAATGCCAGCACTGGAAGGAGTGGAGAGAGGGAAGGTTTCCGGACTTTCCTTCTATTTTCGATCTGCTGGGGTGTGGATCTTCTGAACCGGTTTGCAGCCAGGCGCGGCTCGATGTACATGGAAAGTATCATGACAGAGAGTTTTGCTATCCCGCTCTTCCTTGTTTTTCTCGCCTGTGCGTATTTGTTTTTCAGGACGCACCGTCCGGGCAGGCTCATAGCCTGCACTGTGCTGATGTTTGTGCTGATCAGCCTTCGGAAGCAGATGGCGGTGAGCGCGGTCATTCTGGTCTGCTTTTCTCTGCTGTATGATCTGATCCGGCGGCGCAGATGGAAGCCGTTTGCGGCATGTATCTTGGCTGCGGGCATCGCGCTCGGCGGCGCCGCTCTTGCCGATTACAGCTATAATTTTGCCCTCCGCGGGGTGTGGATGCACAAGACGCATAATTACAAGGGGGCGGACTGCACGCTGATCTATACTGCGCGGGAAGAGGACGCGTCCCTGTTTGACGATCCGGAGGTGCAAGAGCTTTTTGCCAAAATATACAGCGAGTGCCGCGCGAGGGGCCTGACCTGGGAGGGCTGTCAGACGTCGGGCTGGATCGGCAGAGCCGAGCATTTTGCTCAGTCCTACGATGTCATCGGGTTCGACGTGATGCTTCCGATCCTGCGTGAGCGGGTGCAGCAGGAGAATCCTGACATTGACGACGTTCATCTCGCGCTGCGCATGGACGAATACATGAAGGCACTGCAGGACGGACTCGTCCGTCAAAATCTTTCCCGCTTTGCGGCACTGCTCGGTGTGAATCTGCTGGCCGGCCTTTCCACGACGATCCTGCGGGAAACACCCCTATTCAGCGCAGTATCCTTCTGCCTCTTTGCGGCTTATCTTGCGCGGATGCTGGTTCTCTGGAGGCGCTGCCGTGGCATGAGAAAGCCGCCCGTCCTTCTGCTGGAAGCCCTCGTTCTCATCAGCATCGCCGCGAACTGCGTCACGGTAGGATCCATGATTTTCCCGCAGACCCGTTACATGATCTACAATATGGCGCCGTTCTACTGCACCGGTTCTCTGATGCTAAGTGTAGAACCATGGTTTACTACTGATACCAGTCCACGGTGATCGTGTCCCTGAGGCAGGCGGTGCCGGAGCCGTTAAAGGAGAATGCGGTGATGGTTGGAAATGTCTGACTGCCGTCCGCAGACAGGTAGGCGGCGGTGCTCGCCAGGTCCTGAGGATAATAGGTGAGGACAAATCCGGATGCCATATTGGGGACAGCAATCGTGCCGGAGGCGGATGAGCCGTCGCTGTATTGGAGGGTGATGGTGATCGGCCCTGCGCGGTAGAAGAAGTCCTTCAGTTTCCCGGCGGTGGAATAGTCTAGATGTACGACGACAAAATCCGCGCCGTCCGGACAGGTGAGTGTCATGCCGTCTGATGCTTCCTGCTGATCCCTTCTGATGAGTGATCTCTCGTTTTCTTCATATTCTGCATGCTCTTTTCTTCTCAGCAACAGGACATCCTCTTCTGTTCTGACGGTCTGGTAGTTGCTGCAGATCGCGTCCCAGGTCAGGGGGTTCTCCAGCCCCTCCAGGTGGCCATAGATCGTCCCGTTCTTAAACAAAATATACTCCGGAGCGGTGGAATCATTCCGGAAGAACGCCGCGCTCTTCTCATCCAGCCAGGGGATGAACTCATTGGCATTCTGTACGGACGGGCTGTAGACAAAATTCAGCTCTGGCCAGATGGCCGGATAGGCAACCTCAAAGGGGTAAGCAGTCACCGTGGCATCTCCGATTTCATCGATCATATCCTGCGGGACGAGGCTATGCGTGAATATGCTCTGAAGGTCAATGGATGACTGGTCAAGAGATCGGAGCGTGTGGACCTTCGCCTGCATATCCTCCCGCATCTGTCCAAAATTGCTGCCCATCGTTGCAGTCTGCAGACCGGCGATCAGCAGGCAGCAGAGCGCTGTAATGATTGAGGAGATTTCCTGCGGGGCGGAAACAGTAATTCCGTCTTTTTTGGCCGGCGACATTCCATTTCCCTCAGATGGCATACTCTTCCTCTCAGGGAACGTCCCTGCGCCGAAGGAGCCAAGTCCCAGAATCGCTGCAGAAAAGAGCATCACGGTCTGGCGCATCGCAATACTCAGCCCATGAGCGGTCACGCCGTATTTGTAGGCGGAGAACAGGGCGGGACAGATGGCAAGAACCGCTGCCGCATGGGCACGGTCTGCGGCAAGCGTCAGGATCAGAACCAGGATCCAGGCGGCAAGAATGGCAAAGAAGGTCCGCCAGTCCCTGGGCTTGAAGGAATCCTCCCACTGCTGCGTCTTCATCCATCCGGAGGAAATGCGCAGAAAACCCAGAACATATTCTACAAGCTCTGAGGGATGAGGATTGTAGAGAAGATAGCAGACCGGCGCCGCAAGAAGACCCGGCACACCGGACAGAAAAGCCTTCCTGTCATGATTCCACGCAGCCCTGCCGACACTCCAGAGGAGAAGGAAGGGAATGGCGGCTGTAAATCCGGTGAATTTGCCGAAGAACATCACGAGGAGCAGCCCGTTGGATACAAACAGGCTCCAACGTCTGCCGTATCCGGAGACAACCACGGCGAGCAGAAACAGATAGAGCAGATAGATGTCCGCGTCCGATGTCCAGTATCCTGCAAAATACATCGCCATGGAGAGCAGAAGCGCGGCAAAACTGATTTTGCTCTGCCTGTACAGGTGGAAGACGGCAAAGAACAGACCGGCATGGAGCAATGCGGCAAGAAACCAGAATGCAATGCCGAGCCAGTACTGCGCGCCGCCGTGCAGATTCATCAGATAATACAGGAAGCCGAGCGGTCCGTAGGTGAAGAAGACATTCCTTCCGAAGACATATCCCTTTTCCGCCGCGACATTGAGAAAATACCGCCAGGAGGGGTCGAGGCTTACATTATCAAGCCGGTAAACAAAATTCGGGACCATCAGGAGAAAGGCACCTGCCAGCATCAGCGCGGAAGCGGCAGAAAGAAGCTTTCCTGGCAGATGGAACTTCGAACAGACTGGGTCAGCCGGGCCGTGTGGGGCTGAAGCAGGAGAGGACTCCTCCGACAGGCGGGTCTGTCCTGTGCGGGCATAAAAGCCGGAAACACCATGCGCCACACCGTATATCACAAATAGCGCTGCGAGTACGGCAAGACCAAGCAGGCAGAGGCAGACATAGGTGCTGGCCGGAATATCGTAGCGGAAATCCACCAGAAGAGAACCATTCTGCGGGGATTCCTGCTCAAATGATTTTGCTTCATCGGATGACTGCCTCTGAGTGATCACATCCGCCGCGGCTTCCCTGGAAGCGGTTTCTCCTGCAGAGGGGGTCAGGAGGTCGAGACTTCCCGTTTTCCCGAGAGAAAGATTTTGCGGAATGACGACGAAAGTCAGCTTTGTGGTATCTTCGCCCGTCTCCAGGGAGAACACCAGAGTACAGGTCTGATGAAGCGGAATGTTCCTGTGAACGCCGATTTTGTACCACTCTGCATTGGGAATTTCGGACAGAGGCGTTTCGGTCCGGAAAACAGACTTTCCGCGCTGATCGAGGATCTCGGCGACCAGATTTCCCTTTTCTTCTTCCGGAGTATGAATGAGATAGAGATCCATACTCCCCAGATAACGGACAGAGGCTTGAAATGACTGTGATATGCGGCTCTTCCCAGAGACAGACACAGTGGTGTACTGTGAAGAATCCGGACGGACGTCCTCCTCCAGCGGGGCATAATGAAGCCCCTGCATTGGAATCAGATAAACCGCCAGCAGCGCGATCAGCGCAGTACACAGAATGGCAGTCAGGATAACGGCGGATTTTCGGCTCCTGGAGGGCAGTCCGCTCTTCGGCAGACTGTGGCATGGATAAGACTTCTCCTCACTGCCATTTGATACGGACCCTGTGGCTTTTTCCTGTACATTTACTCCATCGTGGAATTCCCTGTTCATGAGATGCGTCGCACTCCCCTTGAAGACTGAAACTGAAGGTAATAAACCGAAGATAATAGACCAGCAAAATTCTATCTGGAAACATCCTGCTGGTCAACGCGCGTGTGGGGAAGAGTGCGGTATTCTTCCGCATGGCGTGTATGGCTATGAATTCAGCGCTCCGACTGGATTTTCTTGATGATCTCATTGACTCGATCCTCGCTGAGATGAAGCTGCGCAGCAATCCGGGACGGAGCCCACCCAATTTGAAGCAGCGCATTGACTCCACCCTCGGCAAGTCCCTCCTGACGGCCCTTTTCCAAACTCTCCTCGATCTCCGGTTTCATCAGTTCTTTCAATGCATCGCACATCATCGGGTCCTCCTTCTTGATTCGTTCGAAAATGGCAGAATTCTGACTTAAGACAACCTGAGCTACGGCATCCACGTTCCTGGCATCGGGAGATATCGCATCTGAATTCGTCCTCACGCTCTGCACGGCAGAGACGAATTGTTTTACGTCATCTTCGCCAAGGTCGTTGTCCAGAACGCGAAGCCACAAGTGATTCTTGCCCTTCAACTGCCTCGTTATCACAAGCTGCGTGCGGAACGGAATTTTACCGGTCAGATAGTATATACCAGGGCATTTCTGTATGCAGGATATCTGCTCCTTTACCAGTTCTTCGATCATCCGGCGCGGATAGCGGTTTCGGATCAGTGTGAGAGTAATCTCGTCTGACGGAATACTGTTGACTGCGGGTGACATCGATTTAAACAGGCAGCCGTAGCCGATCACCTTGTACAGCGTGTCGATTGTCATTGCATCATCCGGAGACTTGTATTCGATCAGATTATTTCTGGCGAATAACCTGCCGACCGGATCTTGCAGCTCACCAGTCCCATCCTTTCGGACAATCAGGAGGTCCACAGCCAGCGGTTTTCTACTCAGGTTGTGTTCCGTTTCGAAATGAAGCTGTGCTCTGTCCTCCCGGAAATTCAGCTCCATCGCGGAGCAGAACGCTGGGTGCCACTGGGTCCGTACTTCATGATTCATTCCGTCCTCCTTAAGTATATTCGTGTGTGAGTGAGGGTGCAATTTGAATTAATGCTGAGTGATTTTCCGGAAGAATATGAGATTGAATAATAGAATTTGAGATGGAATTTCCAGATCAATCGATGCAAAGAGGTTGCATCGGATGGCTTGAAGTTATACCTTGGGAAGAGAAATGTCAACGGCATTTTTGTCCCTGACAAGTTTAGCGTGTTTGGGACAAAAATTGTCCCAAACACGCTAAACTTGTCAGGGACAATTCTGGGAATCAGTGGAGTGTATTTATGAAGGGGATCAATCTGTTCCGGTTCATTTATTACAATTATTTCTCGCGGCATGTGGTCCGGAAAGGGAAGGGGCGGCTGCTGCCGTATTACGGCGCAGCGATTAATTTGAACGGCACCGGACGTGTCATCCTTGGGGATGGGGATCTGCTGGTGAACTGTTACCGTGAGAAGGGGTCGCGATTGCAGACGGTTCTGCGGGTGGATGACGGCGGCACGCTGGAAATAGGCGGCGCGACGTTTCTTTGCAGCGGCTCGTTCCTGCGTGTCAATCAGGCCGCGAAGGTCATGATTGGTGGGGCCTGGATCAACTCCGGTGCGACGATCATGGCGGCAAAGGAGATTGCAATTGGCAGGGGAGCGCTGATCTCACGGAATGTCATGATCTATGATTCTGATCACCATCAGATTCTGGACGAGAACGGAAACGAGGCGAATCCGTCAAAACCGGTACATATTGGAAAGCATGTCTGGATTGGGCTTGGATCGACCATACTACGGGGGGTTACCTGGGATGAAAAGAGGAGCACCTGAACAGCAGCTCTTCATTTCAGTAGAGAAAGTATTCACAAAGGTCCACAGCAGCGATGATGTCACAGAAAAGTATGATAACCGGCGCGAAATCTGCAGCTGTGAAATCACGGATGGCGCTATCAGTTCTATGAGGCAAGCTGAGGAGCGCCTCTCTTTCGGAAATGAACCATATCACCCCAAGAGGAAGCAGCGGCTGAAAATATCTTGCCTGAATCCCTTCAACGCGGAAGAAACCGACCTCCGTCCAGTTCGCATACATACCAGCATTGATGAGCAGAATGCCGGTGAGAACAGGAAGCAGCAGAATATAGCGATCCCGCCGGGTGAATTCCGGGTACTCCATACAACCGGGATGTCTGTATCGGTTGCGCAGCTGCCCCCTTGCCGCGATCAGAACGAGAATCAGAAGGAGCGGAAGCCAGGATAGAGCAGAAATTCTGATATTCAGCCATCCCATGCTGTTGCCGATGAGCTCTGAGGACCATTCATCAAAATATTCGCTCAGGGTACGCAGGAGAATCCATCCAAACTGAATGGGGTCGTGCAGAACGAACTTAACCTGTGCGGGGGTGTCCACACCCAGGTAGGTTTCTCCGGAAAGGCCCGATACAGCTTTTGCCCACAGCACAAGGGCAGAGGCAGGAAGAAATACCGCCGACACGAAACGGATCCAGGAAGCGGCAGTAGAGGCACAAAACCGGGAATTCGGTAATGTGGCAGATGAATTTCCGGCTGTGCCAGCAGCCGGAATGCCGGAAGAGACAGGGTTGGGAGCCGTGGAGGTTCCGCCGGCCATGCTTTTGGTCGGACAGTTTCAGCCCCGGCAGCAGGAGTACTAATAGAACAACAACCACATAAACGAATTTTTCCAGTGCGATCGCAATGCCAAGAAATGAGAGCGCTGCAATGCCAGTCCATGGAACAGGCCGCTGTATTGACCGTTCACGAAGATGGAACAGAAGAGCGAGATAGAGAAAGACCGTGGCAGTTGTTCCTCCATCCACGGCTACAGAAACCATTTCCTGCAGGGTCATGGGAAACATCATGATGAGAAAGAATAATTCCCGGCCGAAGGGAAGCAGCCACAGTGCCAGTGCACAGAGCAGAAAACTGCACAGAAAATTTCCGATCCGGGCGGCGAGAAAGAGTGTGGAAGGGCTGTCCGAAAAAAGCCTTGCTGCCCGGATATATCGTGCGAGTGCGGAGGGCAGAACATCTCCCACAGAGTTTTCTGCGAGCTGTTTTGGAATGAATCCACCACAGGAAATTTCGTATGCGCGATAGAAATGTAACTGCTCATCCGGTACTTCGCCGAGAGGAATTATGAGAAGAAAGGACAGGCCGGCTGCAAACAGCATGACAAGCATGGAAAGATACATTTCTCTGTCATGAGATATGGGCAGCCAAATCCTGCCGACAGGGAATACAAGCAGCAGAATACTTTCCATAGTCAGCAGGAAAATCAGGAACAAAGCCGTCTTCGTTCCCCTGGGAGATTCGAGGACGTGATCTGACATGTATTGAGAAGCCAGCGTATTCAGAACGAACCCGGCAAGGGATAGAAGGATGAAAAGACGGCTGCCGCGAAGCAGTTCATAAAGCAGAAGGATGCCCTGTATCGCCATCAGGATCAGAATGACCGCGAGGATATCCTTCAGATATAGCTTTTCTGTCAGAGGATCGGTGTGCATCACATACAGAATATCTGATGTCTCCGCGAAGCAGCAGACGTTCACCGTTCCAGAAGTAACAGACAGAACGAGCTGATAAGGAACTCCCTTTTCCAACATGATGGGAGAAGGGGAAAGAGTAATATTTACAATAGCGTCTGTAGTATTTCCAGGAATC
>CACZJZ010000043.1 GCA_902781655.1 uncultured Lachnospiraceae bacterium | reverse complement strand
TTGTCCAGCAGGTCGTAGCCGAGCGCCTGCAGCATGCCGATGCCGCCGTCGTTGGTGGCAGACCCGCCGATGCCGACGATGAAACGGCGGCAGCCTCTTTTGATCGCGTCGCGGATCATTTCCCCGACGCCATAGGTCGTCGTGTGCATCGGATTTCTGTCCTTGTCGGGGACAAGCGTGATGCCTGCGGCCTGCGACATCTCGAGAACCGCTGTGCGGCCGTCCTTCAGGATGCCGTACTGCGCGTCGACCATTTCACCGAGGGGACCTGTCACGCGGACATGTGTGAGCGTTCCGCCCATGCCGAGCGTGAGTGCCTCGACCGTGCCCTCGCCGCCGTCCGCGAGCGGCCGGATGATGACCTGTGCGTCCTTGTCCGCAAGCAGAATGCCTGCCCGGATCGCGTCACCTGCCTCGAGCGAGCTGAGAGATCCTTTCAGAGAATCAATGGCGATAACTGCCTTCATAGGAAACCTCCTTTATTTTTGTTCGCATTCGATCGTTTTTGCACACAAGCTATACAATTGCAGCTATTCAGCATCTTCGGGAGCATTATGTCTATCCAAGGATATGATTGACTGCCTCTGAAAACTGGCTGCGTGTGCCTTTGTCTTATGTCTGTATCATAGCGGATTTTCATTTTCCGGGATATGTTCTTTGTGATAAGAAAGCGTATAATATACGTAAAATCATTGTTACGGAGAACAGATATGGCGGAGATCAGTGAGAGAACAGCGCAGCAGATCGTCGATACAGTCAAGGATGTCTGCGGGTATCATATCAATTTTATCAGGCCGGACGGCGTGATCCTTGCGAGCACAAATCCGGAGCGCGTCGGCACCTACCATGAGATCGGGCACAAGGCGGCGCAGACCGGGCAGCCGATCGAGGTCGGTTCAAACGACAGCTTTTACGGGACACAGCAGGGCGTGAACCTGCCGTTTTTTTATCACGGAGAGGTCCTGGCCGTCATCGGTATCACCGGGGATCCGGAGGAGGTGCGGAAGTACGCGTATCTCGCCCAGCGGATCACGGGCCTTCTTTTAAAGGAGCAGGAGTACGATGCACGGAGCCGGAACGCGGGGGCCGAGATCCACTATTTTGTGCGCTCACTCGTCCGCGCAGAGGCGGTCAATCATGACTTCTACCTTGATTTCCTTGAGACGCACGGGATTGACGAGTCGCTGAAATATATGACGGTGATCGTCCGTCTTGACCGCCGCTATAATCCGGCGAACCTTTCCATGATCGAGCAGGAGATTCTGTCCGCATTTCGGCAGACGGAGTCGCCGCTCTATACCTTCGAGTATCCAAATGAGTACATCCTCATTCTACGCGAGGAGGTATACCGGTCCTGGGAGTACCGGTTCCGCCGGATTGCGGAGAAATACGGACAGTTTCTGAAGGTCGGCGCCGGCATGAAGCACTCGCTTATTCACCAGAACCGGTCGTATGCTGAGGCGGACATCGCGGTGCGCGCCGCGGGGACGCGCGGCGGATACGCGGAATACAGCTCGCTCCATCTGGAAATCCTTCTCGCATCGGTTCCCGAATCTGTCCGGCGGCAGTACGCGGAGAAAACCGCGGGAAAGCTTGGTGATAAGGACCGGCAGATGCTTGAGACCTATTTTGCCTGTGACTGCAGTCTCAAGGAGGCGGCCGGGAGACTCTTTGTCCACAAGAATACGCTGCAGTATCATCTCGATCGGATTCGGACTGTCACGGGATTTGATCCGAGAAAGTTTTCAGACGCGGTTGTCCTGTATCTCGCGCTGCGGGAGGAAATGTCCTCGTCTGCTACGGACATCTGAAGGAAGAGCTTGGCGGAGATCTCTCAAAGATCGACTGCATCGTCATGAACCATGGAGAGCAGGACCACTCCGGCTCGCTTCCGGCGCTGATGAAGGAGATTCCGGATACGCCGATTTACTGCACAGCGGCCGCCGTGAAGAGCCTGGAGGGACAGTATGGAAAGAACGGCTGGAATTTCCATCCGGTGAAGACGGGTGATACCCTTGATATCGGCAACGGCAAGCAGCTCATTTTCGTGGAAATGCGGATGCTGCACTGGCCGGATTCTATGGCGACTTATCTGACGGGTGATCACATTCTCTTCTCGATGGATGCGTTTGGTCAGCATTTTGCGGTCGAGGAGCTGTTCAATGATCAGGCTGATCAGGCGCTTCTCTACAAGGAGGCCATGAAATACTTCGCGAATATCCTGAATCCGTTCGCTCCATTTGTCACGCGCAAGCTCGCGGAGATCACGAAAATGAACCTCCCGATTGATATGATTGCGCCGGCACATGGCGTTGTGTGGAGAGACCATCCGGAGCAGATCATCCAGAAGTATGCTGAGTGGGCGGATGCTTATCAGGAGAACCGGATTACGGTCGCCTATGACACGATGTGGAACGGAACAAAGACACTGGCTCATGCGATCGCCGATGAGATCCACCGCCAAAGTCCGGACACGGTAGTCAAGGTTTACAACATCGCGGAGACCGATAAAAATGAGCTGATGACGGAGGTGTTCCGCTCGAAGGCTGTTGCTGTCGGGTCGCCGACATGCGTGAATGAAGTCCTGACCTCTGTCAGCGCGTTCCTTGCATTTGCAAAGACGCTGAAATTCAGAAATAAGAAGGCAGCTGCGTTCGGCTGCTATGGCTGGAGCGGCGAATCGGTGAAGCTCCTGAAGGAGCGCCTTGCCGCCGCGGGCTTTGACGTTGTGGACGCAAGCGTCCGGTCACTCTGGAACCCGGATGAAGCGGACTTCGCCGGGATTCCGGAGATGGTCCGTGAGCTGCTTGGAAAAGAGAATCAGTGATATGCAAGGGGCTGCCGCACCAGTGGGTGCGGCGGTCCCTTTTTTGAATCGGTAAAAATCCCAGCCATCTGGATGGCTTCTACAGGGCCAGCTCCTCGGCCAGCTTCTCTGTTTCACCGGCAAAGATGCTGTTTTTATCCCAGATGAAATCGAAATCGTGCCGCATGAAGAAATCCGTAAGCCGGATCTCACGGAGCTGGCCGACTGCAAGTCCCTCATTTGCCGCAATCCGATATAAAAATGAAATGCCGCAGTCTTCCAGAAGAAGCTGAATCAATGTATGCATGTTCTCGATCTCCATGAAGGAGGGAAAATCGGAGACAGTCATACCCTGGGCGGCAAGATATCGTTCCAGAATGTTTCTGGTGCCGCTTCCTGATTCACGCACGAGGAGACGCTCCGGCAGGAGATCGCGGATCTGCCGGGGAGTTCCATTCTGAAACACATGATTCTTCGCACAGACGCAGATATACTCTTCCGTGCGGTATTTTCTGTGTCCATAGCGTTCCTCCGGATAATAGCCTTCAATCAGAGCCAGCGATATTTTCCCCTGATCCAGGAGGCGCAGCAGCTCCTGCGTATTCCCATAGTGCACATGAATATTAACAGCCGGGTGCGCCCTGATATAGGACGTGAGCGGGGAAATGACCGCATATTCGCCGATGGTCATGGTCACCCCGATCGAAATCAGAGGGTGTACGTCCGGCTGTTTCCTAAGCTCATTCCGGATGATTTCTTCATCCTTTTCCATGGCGTTCAGTCTGGCATAAAGAATTCTTCCCTGCTCTGTCAGGGTCAGCACCTTCTTCTCATAGCAGAAAAGCTTTACCCCATAGTAGTTTTCAAGATAATGGATCTGCTGTGTCACGGCCGGCTGGGTGAGATTAAGCTCTGCGGCGGCTTTTGTAAAATTCATTGTATGGCAGACAGTCAGAAAGCTTGTTACGCGGAAATCAAGCATGTGTATTCCTCCATAGAGTCGTATATCGGTATAATTGTGCTTTCAGGTGATAGGGTCGGCACAGATAAAACGATAAAAATAATTTATTGAAAAATAAAAATACATAATTTTACATATGGGATCAGCACCAGTATAGTCAATCAGGAAATGAAAAACAAGTGAGTCAAAGGAGACACATGCTATGGAGGAATCGAACGAAAATCTGCTCAAAACATACGGTCCCGGAATTCTGGTCTGTCTTGCCATTTCCATTCCGGCCTGGTTTCTTGGAAAGGTTTTTCCGGTTGTCGGAGGGGCTGTCATTTCCATTCTGATTGGAATGATCATCGCGCTCTTCTGGAATGATAAGGGGAAAGCGGCAGAAGGAATCCGCTTTACATCAAAGCACATTCTTCAGGCAGCCGTGGTGCTGCTGGGATTCGGAATGAACCTCGGTGTGATTTTCGAGACCGGCAAACAGTCATTGCCGATTATTGTCTGCACAATCAGCACATCGCTGGTCCTTGCATGGCTCCTGCACAGATGGATGCATATCCCGGGAAATATTTCAACACTGATCGGAGTTGGCTCCTCGATCTGCGGCGGTTCGGCGATTGCAGCCACTGCGCCGGTGATTGATGCCGACGATGATGAGGTTGCCCAGGCAATCTCGGTCATTTTCTTTTTCAATGTGCTGGCAGCCATCTTTTTTCCGATATTCGGCCATGCCATTGGATTTGATACGACAAGCGGAAATGCCTTCGGAATTTTTGCCGGGACGGCTGTCAATGATACATCATCGGTGACGGCGACTGCATCTACATGGGACAGCATGTGGAATCTGGGAAGCGAGACCCTGGATAAGGCTGTGACGGTAAAGCTCACCAGGACACTGGCAATCATCCCGATTACACTTGTCCTGAGTCTGATCCGGGCCAGAAGGGCAGAGAAGGAAGGAACACATGCGAGCGGGTTCAGCCTTCGCAGGGCGTTTCCGATGTTCATTCTTTATTTTGTGCTGGCAGCGGTGATCACAACGGTGGCGGTGAATGCCGGGATTCCGGTCTCTGCATTTACTCCGTTAAAGGAGCTGTCAAAATTCTGCATTATCATGGCCATGGCGGCGATTGGTCTGAACAGCAATGTCATTAAACTGATCCGGAACGGCGGGAAGCCGATTCTGCTCGGAGCAGTCTGCTGGGTGGGAATTACGGCTGTCAGCCTCCTGATGCAGCGTGTTTTGGGGATCTGGTGATGGAAATCTTCTGGAGGCATGAACCTCCGGGCTGTCTGACATACTAAGTTTCAGAAAAGTGTGTACTTACGGGAGCTGTGAGCGAGTGCTATAGTAGAAGCGTGAGTTCCGGCCGGATGTGTCTTGCCGGCATATCCCGGGACGTTCGCAGCCGGAATACAGTAAGGAGGCTTCTATTTCTATGGAGGATTTATTCAGAAGAGTCAGTATCCGCAAGTTTGAGCCGCGCGAGGTCGAGGACGCGAAGATCCGCGAGATTCTGCGCGCGTCCATGCAGGCGCCGTCTGCGGGCAATCAGCAGCCGTGGGAATTTTATGTCGTGAAAAATAAGGAGATGTTGGGGAATCTCGCGAAGGCAAGCCCGTACGCCGGCCCTGTCGCGAATGCGCCGGTCGCGATCGTCACCGCGTACCGTGAAAAGTGCCTCATGTCGGAGTACGCGCAGATTGATCTCTCGATCTGCATGGAGAATATGTGGATTGAGACGGACGCGCTGGGACTCGGCGGCGTGTGGCTCGGCATCGCGCCGCTTGAGGACCGCATGACATATGTCGAAAAGACGGTTGGAATCCCGGAGGGACAGCGGGCATTCGGCATCTTCGCGCTCGGCTATCCGGCGCAGACGAGAACGCAGCAGGACCGCTTCGACGAGAGCCGGATCCATGTGGTTGAGTAACGCATGCGGCAGACGAAATTTTCACGGTGAAAATTTGCCCTGCCGGAATTTCCTGCCGGATTTCATTTTCATGTGGAATATGGTATGATGTCTGAGTAGTGAGAGGGCTTGAACTGCCTCCGTATGTCCGGAATGACATAGCAGATGCGGCAACTTCTGTAAGCTGAAGCTTGTTGCGCGTCTGGATCCAAGATGGAAAAGTGAGGCTGTATGGCCCGGAAACATCGTACGAAAAATCAGATGAGAGGTAGGAACTATGGCAGACTTCACAGATATCGATGCGGAAGATGATCCGTTTGCGTACCGCTATGACACGCAGCTCCTGATCGACAGGCGCGACAAGGATCTCGACGAGGACGAGATCAACGATTATATCACGGAGCATTTTGAGGGCAACTGCCTCATCGCTGTCGGCGACGAGGACCTGATCAAGATTCACTTCCATACAAATGAACCCTGGAAGATCCTTGAGTACTGCAGCACGGTCGGAGAGATCTACGACATCGTTGTCGAGGATATGATCCGCCAGGCGAACGGAAAGAAGGGCTGAAAAAAGGCGTGTGAAAAATGAAGGTTTTTCACACGCCTCTTTTTGCAAGTAAGCTTATTACCGCAGGATCTCGTTGATCGGCTTTCCCCTGACCAGCTCCTCAACGAGCTTATCAAGCCGCCGGACATCCTGCATGGTCGGATCCTCAATCTCCTCGATCCGCTCGCCGCAGATTCTTCCTGTGATCAGATAGCGGCGGCTGTTCATGCGCGGCGCGTTCCGGAAGAAATCGCCGTAGGTAATCGGCTGGTCCTCGAGATCGTCGATGTCGTCCGGCGTGTAGCCGGTGAGCCATGATGTGAGCTCATCGACTTCCTCTCTCGTATGTCCCTTCCGCTCCGCCTTTGCGACGAGCGCGTTATATACCTTGCTGAAATTCATATTCAGGACCTTTTCATTTGCCATAGGTGTCACCCTCCGCATTTATTTTACCATACCGTGCATCGTCCTTTTGTAAACAATAAATGAAATTACAGCGGCCGCTGTCTCTGTGATCCAGAACGAGTTCCACACGCCGCTGGCGCCGAAGATACGGCTCAGCAGGAAGGCAAGCGGCAGGATCAGCAAGACATAGCGCAGCATGTTGATCACAAAGGACCTGGCGCCAAAGCCGAGCCCCTCGAGAACGCCGCAGACCGTGACCGATACGCCGGAAATGATGAACCCGGCGGAGATGATCCGGAGCGCCGCAGCACCCTCCCGGACTGTCTCTGCGCGCGTCGTGAACATGCCGATGAGCTGCGCCGGGCAGACAAGGCAGAGAACCATGCCGACCGCCATGACAAAGCAGGTCATCGCGAGCGCCGTCCGCGCGATTGCCCGGACTCTGCGCGGCTCGCCGGCCCCGAAATTATAGGCGACGAGCGGCCGGATGCCCTGGACGATTCCGTTCGCGGAGAGGTA
>CACZJZ010000042.1 GCA_902781655.1 uncultured Lachnospiraceae bacterium | reverse complement strand
GACAATCGCGCCGTCCTCCGCGCTCTCCGTGAGTCCTGTCCGCAGCTCCCGCTCGATGGAAGGCGCGATCAGCCGCTCATAGCTGTCCCGCACCGCCTCCCGAAGCACCGGCGTGGTGTAAGGATTGGGCCGCTCCGGATGGAGCAGCAGCCTGGTCTCCAGATACTGCAAAATCTGTTCCTCCGGCGCATTGATTTTAACGGTGAGGAATTTCTCGTTTTCGCCGCGGTTGATGGCGAGAATCCGGTGCCCCGGGATTTTGTTCAGGGCCTCCTCGAAGTCAAAATACATCTCATAGACGGTTCTCCGGCTCTCCAGCTTTTTGTTCTCCGCCGTCGACGCCGCGCCGGATTTTCCGGCCGCCTGCCTCTCTGCGGTCAGGATAGTTCCGAGCCTCCAGGTTTCCTCCCGGATAAAGGTGCGGTATTCGGCGTTGTCCGAGATCTGTTCGGCGATGATATCCTGGGCGCCCTGCAGCGCCTCCTCCGGTGTGCGGACCACAAGTTCGTCCGAAGCGCCGCTGTTTCCGCTGTCAGACTTGTCCGATGCCGCGGCGGCAGTTTTTGCACTGTCGGACGTCTCTGCTTCCGCGGCAGTCGTCACATATTTTGCCGCCTCTATCAGAAGCGGCTCTCTCGCCGTCTGCGCGAGAATATATTCTGCCAGCGGTTCGAGGCCCTTCGCCTTCGCAATGCCCGCCCGCGTCTTCCGCTTCGGACGGTAAGGACGGTACAGATCATCCACCGCCACCTGTGTCCGGGCGCTCTCAATCGCCGTGCGGAGATCATCCGTCAGTTTTCCCTGCTCTTCGATGGAGGACAAAACCTGCTGCTTCTTCTCCTCGAGCGCGCGCAGGCTCGTCAGCTGATCAGAGAGGTCCCGCAGCTGCTCATCGTTCAGCGAGCCGGTTGCCTCCTTGCGGTACCGCGCGATAAACGGAATCGTGTTGCCCTCATCAATGAGCTTTACCGCGGCCTCCACCTGACCGCGCCTGACCTTCAGTTTCTCTGTGATTGCTCCAATAATATCCATGCCGATTTTTATACCCCTGTGCCGCGCGCCGGACTGACTCGCCAGCGCTTCGATGATCATCCGCGCTTCCGCTCCCGCACAACCTGCGCCGGGCAGATATGCTTCTGAAAAGGACCATAGTGGCAGCCGCCCGCGCACTGATAGCACTTCACGTAGTCCCCGCCGTCCAAGACAGCCCGCACAATGCCGGGATCCGCGAGCGCAGCGCGGCCGAGGTCCACCGTATCCAGCAGCCCGGCCTCCAGCACAGCCCGGATGTCCTCCGGCGTGAAAAGTCCGCCCACGCCTGACACCGGCACTGTCACGGCCTGCTCAGCGCACGCAGGCGCGCCCTGACTATTTCGCAGTGCCGCGCGCAGCTTCACCCCGAGAGACAGGATGTCACTGATTTTGACCGGCAAACCGGTCTCTTCCGCCGCCGGAAGCGGAAAATCCCATCCGCTCGAAACCTGCAGATAATCGCAGCCAGCCGCGATATAGGCGCGTGCCGCCGCGAGCGGCGTCTCTATTCCTTTCTCATATCCGGTTGTCCGCACGGAAATCAGGAAATCCGGGCCGCATTCCCGGCGGATTTCCTCGATGATCTCGCGGCCGAACCGCACCCGGTTCTCCACCGGACCGCCGTACGCATCGGTGCGGTGATTGGTGAGCGGCGACACAAACTGATTGATGAGATATCCGTGACAGCCGTGAAGCTGCACGCCGTCATAGCCAGCCTTTTGGGCGCGGACCGCGGCCGAGACAAACGCCTCCTGCACCGCCGCGATCTCCCCGGGACTCATGCTGCGCGTCTCATTCTCTCCCGCGAATCCCCGCGTCTTCATGGCCGACGGTCCCATCGGCACGCCAAATTCCGTCCCGCTCTGATATCCGGCGTGGTTCAGCTGGATCAGCGCGACGCAGCCCGCGCGGTGGCAGGCCTCCGTGATAGGCTTGTGGCTCTCCGCCTGCGCATCATTCCACAGTCCCATCTGTGTCCGGCAAAATCTGCCCTCCGGGACGACTGCCGTTGCCTCGACGCAGATCAGCCCGAAGCCGCCCTCTGCCCGCTCCCGATAATGCGCGATATGCTTCGCCGAGGCAAGTCCGCTGTCGTCGGTATAATCGAACTTGACCGTCGGTGCCATCGTGAGCCTGTTCTTCAGCTCATATGAGCCGATTTTGATCCTGTCCCCTGCATTCATCTTCCTGTTTTTCCCCCATTCCTTCATAAGCCGGTTCTCGGCTTTTGATTCACATACCGGATTATTCTGCTTCAAAAGCCGCCTTATCCAGAATACCACGATCTGCGCCGCTGCGGCATCCCTGAATCAGACGCTCAGCGGTTGACTTCGCCGATCGGCGTAATTATGATATGAGCAGTAGAATATAAGCCGATCGGCTAAGATAATCGAAATAAGAGATGTTTCTGCGCCGATCGGCTAAGTTAGCCGCAGGAAGACTCTGTTCTGCACCGATCGCCTTTAGCACGCCGCAAAGAACACCGCACGGAGGATACCCATGAAAGTAACCAATTCCGTTACCTTTGGACAAGCCGTCCGGGAACGTAGAAAGGAGCTTGGATACACACAGGACAGCATTGCTTCTTTCACCGGGCTGAGCGTCAGCTTCCTGTCGGATCTGGAAAACGGCAAGAAAACCATTCAGCTTGACAAGGCAATCTCCGTCGCCATGCTGCTGGGACTGGATCTCTCTCTGACGCCGCGTGGAAACAGGCAAAGTTAAACCGCGAAGTACAGGTTTGTAGCTTACATACGGTTCAGATTTTACACAATGCACGGTTTCGTATTGCAACAAGGCTCCTCCCACCACCTGAAGGCAGTGGGTTTCCGTCTGCAAAGCCGAAAGGATTATAACCGCTGCAGTCAGCACCGTTTGATACCGCACGGACGCGCTGCTTTTTCGAAGGACTGCTTCCTGAAGGCTTCATCAGGAAAGCTGTCACTCGGAGAGGTGCGCGCGCTTGCTGCGGAGGGCGCGTCAAAATCCACCCAGCTTCTGGTCGGCTCTCATCTTTCCCTGGCCGGTGCATCCGGTAAGGTCGGCCTCTAATGTCCATTGCAATTGCCGGGGAAAAACGGTGGGACAAAATAAGCCGCCAGACATTTGAGGCTGCGTCCTCCGAGATCGGCATCTCCCGCAGGACGATTGCGGAGGAGTGGGACCGTCTCTCAGCAGGAATGAGTGATGCGCTGGAATCGTCACTGGCCCTTCTCGAGGAACAGGGTCTTGCGGCAGCCCGTCCTGTCTGCGCGATGATTCTCCAGATAACGAGCCGGTTCCGTCCGGATGTTCATTCCTGAACGGAACCGGTACAGGAGGATATTACATCCTCTCATGCTTGTGTCTTCAGATCCTCTGCTTACCTCCGCTTCTCTGTTTCTTCAGCAGCCGCACAGTTCCATTCAGCCCGGACTGATTTGCCGGCTCCGTGCTCTTCCCCAGCATTGCCGCATATGGATTCGGCACGGTGGACATCTCCCTCTCCAGCGTTGTGGCGACCTCAATTCTCAGCTGATTCACGCCATCCCGTACAGCCGGCGTGAGGTCATACTCGTACTCCGGGACAATCTGTATCCCGAGACTCACTCCGTTCACGAAGACCTCCACGGCCTCCGATGCGTCCGAGATTGTGAGGAAGTATTGCGCGAAAGGCTCCGCCGTGAACGAATTCTCGTACCGTGCGATGCCCGACCAGGTCTTCTCCTCTTCCTCCAGATGATCCGGGAGAGATACCTCCTCCGCTTCTCCGAACGCCGGATAGCTGAGACTTGCGGCAAGGCTTCTCATCCACGGGCCGTCAAAACCGGTCTCACAGCTGCCTTCCGTCTTCTCCGCAAAATCCGGCGTCACAGTGTACTCAGCGTGATTTTCCGCACGGTCCAGAATGAGGATCCGGCTCTTCTCCGGTTCGACCGTCAGCGGGAGCAGCCCGCCCGCAGAACCCTCTTCTGTCTCCGCCGCGTGAACCTCATTGCTCCAGGCATCATACCAGCAGATATTCCGGCCCTGTCTGCATGAGCTCAGATCTGCGGTGCCGTGATACACCGTTGTCCCTTCATTGACGAACATCAGAACCGCCGAGCCGTCCCTCTCCTCATAGAGATAAGTCCGGAGATATTTGTCCTCCGGCTCAATCGTCACCTCCGGTTTTATTCTGCCTTGGAGCAGCGGAATCAGTTCTTTCAGAGAACAGACCGACGAAGTTCTGCGCATCTGTTCCAGGATCGCCGGATCCGCGCAGTCATCCTCCAGCAGTATCTCCGGATATCTGCCGATGAAGATCACCTGCACACCTGCCTGAGCAAGCTCCGGGACGGCCTTCGCGACCGCCGTGCGGATATATTGTGTCTCAGGAACGATCAGCGCCTGATACTGCTGTGAGTTTACGCGGAGACCGTCCCCGCCGATCGACAGCTGATACTCATCCGGCGCAGTGAACACGTCGGACGGGATAAAGTCAAAGCCGATCTGATGCTCGGTCAGCGGCCGGCTCACCGCGTGGCATTCCATCGCTGTGTCATGGTCTGCCCAGACCGCCTCCGCAGAGTAGAGAACCGCCGCGGGCGAGACATGCCGTCCGCCGTTCATCAGCTCCAGCACACGGTTCGTGTACCGCATCAGACTGCCGAAGGCTCTGTACTGCGGATTGTGCCCATGCGCGTAGAAATGAGGAGGACAGTCCGGATCCGGAAACGCCTTCGGAGAAAACGCGTGCGGCACGAAATGATTGACTCCGCGGACCATGAAATGATCCACCAGATATTTCTCCAGCTTCACGCCTTCCCCCCAGCCGTAGGCACCGAAAATCTCGCACATGGAGTTTCCCTGCTTGCCCGGTTCGATGGCAGCCGCGGAGGAGGCAAGACGCCCGAGGCAGAAATGATAGAACTCCCCGTCCCGCGTCTGGAATACTCCTCTGTCAAAAGAGTCATCTTCGCCCTGGGGATACACCTGACCGCCGATGTCGTCGATTCCTGCCCAGTCCTGCCCCGCGAGACCGCGGAAATAGTGTCCGAGCGAAGCTCCGGTCATCTCGTGCTGATCGTTGTCCTCAATCAGGTGTCCGATGTACTGCACCCCGTGTGCGCGGCACCAGTCGCCGATCTGCAGGGAAAAATTCTTCTTCACCAGAGTCGTGAGCGCATCCATGTAGGCGACGCGGACACGGGAAGCCGGCTTCTCCCAGAGGAGCCAGAGCTTCTTCGTGTAGTCACGGCCGAGCGACTGCTCCAGCATCCCTTCCATGTCCTCACCCCATGGAAAATCACAGGCAGGATTGCCGACATAGTTCACCCGCTCGTACATGAACCCGTTTCCGAGCTCCGGCTCATCCGAGAAAAAGCCTGCGATCGTGTTTCCGAAGAGTGGCGCATAATGCTTCCAGTGCGCCTCATATACCTCGTCGATCAGGATGCGCACAGATTTTGCCTGCGTCATATTGATGTAGTGCGTGTGGTAGCCGAGGTTCCGGGAGAGATAGAGAATGATCAGCTTGCCGTCGGCAGGTGCGGTAAAGGAGAGTCCGTCCGCATGCGCGGCGTCATCTGCCCTGGCATCCGCCTTTGCATCTGCCTTCGCATCTTCTCCGGAATCCGCTCCAGTTGCGTCCACCGGCGTGACGCTGCCGTCCTCCGCGGCGAAATACACGTCGAGCACGCGGTCATCCGTGAATGTCCTGGGGTTCTTCTCCTTCAGATACTGCTGGATCTGCGTGAGCTCGGGCTTCGGCACCGTGCGAAGCTCCTCCCCGGTCAGGCGGAGCTGCTCGCCGGCATGAAGAGGATAGGCGCGGTGAGTGATACTCTGCCGGCAGTAATCGTCGGAATATCGGTCCACGGCTCCGTTCGCGAATCCAGTGGGGAAGTGGCTGTCGTCGAGAATCCAGACCTTCATGTCCAGCTTCCTGGCCTCGTCCAGAATGATGTCGAGATCATGCCACCAGCCGGGTCCCGCAAAATCCGGATGCGGCCTGGACTCGAGGCAGACCGCCCCGATCCCGGCTTCATGGATCACATGCATATAGTTCCGGAGTGTCTCCTCCGGCTCTCCGTGCTGCCAGAAAAAGGGAAGAAGATAGTTGCCGCCCTCCCCCCGCAGAAGTTTTACAAGTTTTCCGCTCATCTCATACCCCGCTTTCTTTAGTTCCACGACATCCCCATGTGTTTCCGCTTTCTTTCATCTCCACGGCATCACCGTGTGGGATACCATCCAGCCCCGTCGTTGGTCCGAACCCGGTCCGCCGACTCACCGTCACGGTATAATTTTACCATGCTCCTCTGTGCCCATGTGGGTCATGTTTTGATACTGCGCTGCTTACTGTCCTCAGCCCTTCACGCTGCCATCCGGAGCTCCCCATGGAGCGGTGGAGTGAACTGCTCCTGTCCGGAAGAACGATGGATATCAGATGGGCGGAACGAATCATGGCAGGGGTAGAGCAGGCGCTCCGGGAATCCGTCTCCTCCGATTCGGTGATTCAGGAGGCCAGAAATTATATTCTGGAGCACCTCAGCGATCCCGGCCTGTCCAGGAACATAATCGCCGATGAGATTCATATTTCTCCGGATTATCTGTCCTTCCTGTTCCACCGGGAGACCGGCACTGTGCTCTCCTCCTATATCACCCGCGAGCGGATTGAGGCGTCAAAAAAGCTCCTGCGCACAACGCAGGAGCCTCTGCAGGAGATCGCTCTCGCTGTCGGCTATGCCGACAGCACCTACTTCTGCAAGCAATTCAAGAAAGTCACCGGTCAGACGCCGCGGACCTATCGCAGCAGCATGAAGCTGCACTGAGCGGCGCCTGACAGCATGCCCTACATCCTCTCATGCGCGTTCCGCGCGATGACATCGAGCTGCTGTTCTCTCGTGAGATCGATGAACTTCACCGCGTATCCGCTGACACGGATCGTGAAGTTGGCGTACTCCGGCTTCTCCGGATGCTCCATTGCGTCCTTCAGCTTGTCGATGCCGAACACGTTGACATTGAGATGGTGCGCACCCTGGGCAAAATATCCGTCGAGGACGCCGACGAGGTTTTCCTTTCTCTCGTCCTCGCTGTGGCCCAGTGCCCCCGGGCTGATGGTCTGGGTGTTGGAGATGCCGTCCAGCGCATACTCATAGGGCAGCTTTGCGACGCTGTTGAGAGAGGCGAGAAGGCCGTTCTTCTCCGCGCCGTACGCCGGATTCGCTCCGGGAGAGAAGGGTGTGTATGCCTCCCGTCCGTCGGGCAGCGCGCCGGTTGCCTTGCCGTACACCACATTCGAGGTGATCGTGAGGATGGAGGTCGTCGGCTCCGAATTCCGGTAGGTATGGTACTTCCGGATTTTGGTCATGAAGGTCTTGAGGAGCCAGACCGCAATCTCGTCCGCGCGCTCGTCGTCGTTACCGTACCGTGGGAAATCCCCCTCGATCTTATAATCCACCACGAGTCCGGAATCGTCGCGCACCGTCCGCACCTTCGCGTATTTGATCGCGGAGAGCGAATCCACCACATGGCTGAAGCCCGCGATGCCGGTGGCAAAGGTGCGCCGCACATCGGTGTCGATGAGCGCCATCTCCGCTGCCTCGTAATAGTATTTGTCATGCATGTACTGGATGAGGTTCAGGATGTTGACATACAGACCTGCCAGCCAGTCCATCATCTGATCGTACTTGTGCATCACCTCATCATAATCG
This sequence comes from uncultured Lachnospiraceae bacterium, assembly GCA_902781655.1. GTDB lineage: Bacteria > Bacillota > Clostridia > Lachnospirales > Lachnospiraceae > CAG-791. The sequence continues at coordinate 1,011 of CACZJZ010000042.1, read as the reverse complement.
AGATATTCCGAGGTGATCGGCGCATACTCCGGCCCGACCTGCATATGCTGTCCGTTCTTGTCAAGGAACTTCTCGTCCTTTCCGCCGTTGATCGCATAAAGCAGGCATTTTGCCAGATTCGCGCGGGCGCCGAAGAACTGCATTTCCTTGCCTGTCTGTGTTGCGCTCACGCAGCAGCAGATGCTGTAATCGTCGCCCCAGACAGGCTTCATGACATCGTCGTTCTCATACTGGATCGAGGACGTCTTCACGGAGATCGCGGCGGCATAGCGGCGGAACGTGAGAGGCAGGCGCGGGCTATACAGCACGGTCAGGTTCGGTTCCGGGGACGGACCCATGTTCTCGAGCGTGTGCAGGAACCGGTAGTCGTTCTTCGTGACCATGGATCTGCCGTCGAGTCCTGTGCCCGCGACCTCCAGCGTCGCCCAGACCGGATCGCCGGAAAACAGCTGGTTGTAGCTCGGGATGCGCGCAAACTTGACCATGCGGAATTTCATCGTCAGGTGGTCGATCAGCTCCTGTGCTTCCTGCTCCGTCAGCGTCCCCTCGCGCAGATCGCGCTCCATATAAATATCGAGGAAGGTCGAGATGCGGCCGACGCTCATCGCCGCGCCGTTCTGCGTTTTGATCGCTGCAAGATAGCCAAAATACAGCCACTGTACGGCTTCCTTCGCGTTGCGTGCGGGTTCTGAGATGTCTATGCCGTAGGAGGCCGCCATCTCCTTCATGCCGCCGAGCGCGCGGATCTGATCGGCGATCTCCTCGCGAAGCCGGATCACATCGTCTGTCATCGTGCCGTCGCCGCAGTTTGCGAGATCCTCCTGCTTCTTCCGGATAAGAAAATCAATGCCGTACAGGGCTACTCTGCGGTAATCCCCGACGATTCTGCCGCGGCCGTAGGTGTCCGGAAGGCCGGTCACGATGTGGGAATGTCTCGCCCGCTTCATCTCCGGCGTGTAGGCATCGAACACCGCCTGGTTGTGCGTCTTGTGATACTCCGTGAAAATCTTG
>CACZJZ010000041.1 GCA_902781655.1 uncultured Lachnospiraceae bacterium | reverse complement strand
GGCATCATGCATTATATCTTGATAGAAAATCCGGTTTTCGGACTTGCCATCTGTGTCTTCACGCCCAGTTTTATAGTACGAAGACTAGGGAAACTATTAGTCAACCGACAAATAACATCAGCATGTAAAACTAGTCAGGGGCAATTCACAAATTTTCTCACACCTCTATGTTGATCTGGTCGTACGCCGCCTCAGGCAGCCAGACGGAGACGTTTCCGCCGGAGGTCTCAAAATCCGCCCATCCGTCCTGCCCCACGGTCACAGCGTCCGTGCAGATGTTGAGCGCATCCCGGAACACCGCGCCGGCAAAGCGGCTGCCCATTTCCATATGCTTGACGCCGCCCGCGCCGTCGCTCATCACCACGGCGAGGCCGCTGCCCGGATGCTCCTCGTCCCCACGCCGGACCCAGCCAACCACATTGTCGTTGTCAAAATAGTCCACCTGATCCCCGTAGGCAAAATCCCTCCGGATTGCCATCATCTGCGGGAGGTTGGGGCAGGGATCCATCTTCATCGGCGGCAGACCGAAATAGTCCGAATAAAAGACACACGGCACGCCGTCTCTGCGCAGCAGGATCACTGCATAAGCCAGCGGCTTGAACCAGCGGTCCACGAAGGACTGCAGGGACTGCCCCGGCTCCGTGTCATGATTGTCGACGAACGTCACCGCGTACGACGGCTGCCGCTGTACCAGCGTATCCGTCAGCAGCTGCGCCATCGGATAATTCCCGCCGCCGTGCGATGCGTCATAGAAATGATAGTGAAGCGGCACATCAAACAGCGCCATCTCGTGATGCGCGCAATCCAGATAGTGCTCCAGCCTCCCGATATCCCCGCTCCAGTACTCTCCCACAGCCGGGAGGGACTTTCCCGTCTCCTCGCGCACATGCTGCAGAAGATTCCGGCAGAAATCAAAACCGATATGCTTCACCGCATCGAGCCGCAGCCCGTTCACGCCGGTTTCCCGCACATACCAGATGAGCCACTTCTCAGTCTCCTGAATCACCGCCGGATTTTCCGTGTCCACATCCGCGCCCAGCAGAAAGTCAAAATTTCCATTTTCCGGATCCGTCTCTGCATTCCACGCCTTGTCCGCCATCCGGAAGATACCCCGCCGCTTCTCGTTTTCATCCCAGTCAACGCCGGAAAAATCCGTGTGATCCCACGTGAATTTGGAATAAGCTCCCTTCCTTCCCGGAAATAAAAAACGCGTCCATGCCCGTATCGTCCGTTCCCCGCCGATCACATGATTCCGGTCATTCTCCGCAACCTCCACCACCCGAATATCCTCTGTCTCATCCGCACCGAGACGCTGATTCATCACAATGTCCGCGAATACCTGCACCCCGTTCCGCTGCAGCGTCTCCACCGCATTGAGATACTCCTCCTTCGTCCCGTATTTTGTCCGCACCGTGCCCTTCTGGTCAAACTCCCCCAGATCATACGCGTCATACACGCCGTACCCCACATCCGCCTGTGACATACCCTTGTAGGCGGGCGGCAGCCAGACGCCGGAAATACCAATCCTCCGCATCGCCTCAGCCTTCGCCGCGCAATGCCTCCACCACAGACCGTTATTGTCCAGATACCAGTCAAAATACTGCATATACGTCTGATTATCCGCCATATCCGCTTCCTCCGAAAAATTGTCCCAAACGAGTTTAGCATGTTCGGGACAAAAATTGTCCCGAACATGCTAAACTCGTTTGGGACAAAACACTGCGAATTCCAGTCACTGTCAACCCGGCCGCGGCAAGACCCTGCTGCAGTCTCCGGAACATTTCCAGAAAGAAGCCTCTATGCTTGCAATGATCAAAGACGCCCTGCTCGACGCGGGGATTGATACCCTGAAACTGATTCCCTTTCTCTTTGTGACGTACCTCGCGATGGAATATCTCGAGCGCAGGACCGCGGACAAGTCTGTGAACCTTCTGCAGCGCGTCGGCCGGTTCGGCCCTGCCGTGGGCGCCGCGGTCGGCGTCGTCCCGCAGTGCGGCTTTTCCGCAGCGGCAGCGAGTCTCTATTCGGGCGGCCTGATCTCCATCGGCACGATGCTCGCCGTGTTCCTCTCCACCTCCGACGAGATGCTGCCTATCCTGATATCCGAGCGGGTCGCGGTATCCACCATAGTCAAAATTCTGCTTTGCAAGGCGGTCATCGGCGCCCTGAGCGGTCTTGCCTTCGACCAGTTTCTTCGTCTGACAAAATACCGGTACAAGACGGAGCGGCGCATCCACGATCTCTGCGAGCGGGAGCACTGCGGCTGCGAGGACGAAGAAGAGGGCAGCATTGTGCATGCCGCCCTCGTCCATACCGTTCACATTGTGCTGTTTATTTTCCTGATTTCTCTCCTGCTCACGATTCTCGTGGAGGGATTCGGCGAAAACCGGGTCGCCGGCATTCTGACAGACCGGCCTGTAGCCGGCACACTGCTTGCAGCGCTGCTCGGCCTCATTCCGAACTGTGCCTCATCCGTCATGATCACCCAGCTCTACCTGGACGGACTGCTGGGCGCCGGACAGATGATGGCCGGGCTGCTCGTCAGCGCCGGCGTCGGCCTGCTCGTCCTCTACCGCACAAACAACCACCTGCGGGAGAATCTGAAGATCACAGCCGTCCTGTACGGCTTCGGCGTCTTCTGGGGCCTTCTCATCGAGCTCACCGGACTCGCCTTTTGACCCGCTCAAACGTTCCCCGGCAATCCGGTCCGCCAGGCACGTCTCTTGAAACGCGGCCCGGCAATCCGACCAGCCATGCATATCTCTTGAAACGCAGCCCGGCAATCCGATCCGGCCACGCAATCCGATCCGCCATGCACATCACTTGAAACACGGGAACCGCCGGTCAGACAAAGACCGGCGGCTCCCGCGTTTCTTTCACTCCGCTTATTCCGCTGTCGCCAGCACCGCCATCCACGGTCTGCCCGGCAGTTCCACCCAGGCCTCCCCGGTAGCGCTCTGCTGCACGGTCTGTCTCGTCATATTCCAGGTATCGATCACCTCGAGACGGTACGTCTTTCCTTCCGGCAGCTCGATCCGCGCCTTGCAGCTGCACTGAATATCGTAGTAATGCAGAATCGCGCTGTCATCCGCCGTCCTGCCGACGACCTCCGTCTCACAGGCAAAGAAGCGGGATGCCTCGACCGGACTCATGCGCAGCGCGCTCTTCAGGAAGAATCCGAAATCCTGCGGAACCTTCCGCTCCTCCAATACCCGGTCCACCTGCTCCTCCGGCAGACCGGCAAGCTCCATCACCTGCTCCAACTGTGACCTCTGCGGCTCCAGCGGCGCAGGCAGCGATTCAACGATACTCCGCAGAAACGCGATCCGCGCCGGACTCTTTCCAACGAGCTTTCCGCCCTTGGCCCACCAGACAATCTCCCTCTCATCCGGATAGAATGTCTCGCCGTGTGTGCAGACAGCCCCGCGCACCGTGGCCCGCCAGAACCGCGCCGTCATCTCCTCGCCCGAGATCGCGCCCCACTGATCCGGCAGATTTCCTTCATAGCAGCACTCGTCGATGCAGACGGGCTTGCCGTATTTTGCCTGCATCTCCGGAATGCGGGAGAGCTGCTTCGTCTGCCACGACATATGGGTAATCGCCTGGCGCGCCGCGTCATAATACTGGAAACAGTTGTGATTCGACAGCAGATGATGCCATGGATCGTGCTCCGCGATAAACTGCTCAATCTCATACCAGTCATCCATCGTCTTTGCCGCGCAGAGATCGTACTCGTTCGCCATGCTCCACCAGAGGCCCGGAAACGCCGCGAACCGGCGCAGCAGATAATCCAGATAGATCAGATTATCCTTCTGCGGCATCGAGGCAAATCCCCAGTTGTCATAGGGATGAAACAAAATCAGATCCACCTGGATACCGGCCTCGAAGAGCTGGGAGAGCCGCTTCTCGAACGCATCCCAGAAGGCGTAGCACGGATGGGCCGGATCCCACGCACCGTCCGCATTTTTTTCGAACGCGTAGTGCTGCGGCTCATTGTGATTGTACTGATAATGCTTCGGGAAGACACACATGCGGATCTTGTTGAACGGTGCGTGACGAAGCGTCTCGATTGTCTCATCCATCAGCGCATCCGTCTGAGACGCCAGCGCGTAGACTGTCGTCCCGAATCCGTAGTACGGCGTCCCGTCGTCAAAATAAAAGTGTATGCCTCTGGCGCGCACCACGCCGTGATGCCCTTCCCGCGCGGGTTCCACCGAAAGTGTCCCCTCGTCCGTCGCAAGGCCGCGCACCTTGTACGTATAGGTGCCGGCCTGCTCCGGCAGAAAACGAACTACACACGTGCCGTTTCCCGCGTAGAAGCCGCGCACCGCGGTCACGCTTCCATCCGCTGCGCAGGTAAACTCCGCCGCGAGGTCGATCTGCGCCTCATTCTGCGCATCCGGCACCGCCGCATAAGTCAGTTCCACCGTCTCGTACTGATACCCTGTTACCGTCATTCCTGCTCTCCTTTGTCGTATCATTTTCCCTTTATATCTTTTTGGCCCCTGTTGTCTGAAATACCGCATATCACGCGTTTCTGCTGTGGGCTGTCCCCGCCGCATATCACGCGTTCCTGCTGTGGGCTGTCTCCGCCGCATATCAAGTGTTCTTGCTGTGGGCTGTCCCCGCCGCATATCAAGCGTTCCAGACACAGGCTGTCCCTTCCGCATTTCAAGCGTTCCTGCCGTCCGCTGTTCCCTCCGCTCTGCGAAGCGCCGCATGCCATCCTTTTGCAAGGCGCGCCGCCTCCGCTGCGCTGATGTCCGGGACATAGGTCCTGCTCCGCCGGCCGCCGAAGATATCATCCTTTTTCCAGAATCCCTGCGCGATACCGGCGCAGGCCGCCGCGCCGATCGCGGACAGCTCCTCCGCCTCCGGAACAAGCACCGGAAGCTGCAGCGTATTGCTCTGCTTCTGCATCAGATATGAATTCTTTGTCGGCCCGCCGTCGACGCGCAGCTCCGTGACATGGATTGCACGCAGCCCGGGCTGTGCTGCATCCTTTCCCCTCGTATCAGCACCGTCCCCTGCGCTTCCCGCATTCATCGCTGCGACGATGTCGCCGATCTGATACGCAATGCTGTCGAGCGCCGCACGCACAATCTCGTTCCGTCCTGTGAGCCTCGTCATCCCGCAGAGCATCGCCCGCGCATCCGGTTTCCAGTAAGGCGCGCCGAGACCGGAAAACGCCGGCACCAGATACGTCGTATCCGCCGGATTGGCTGCCTCCGCCAGCGCTCCTGTCTCCCCGGCCGACCCGATCAGATGCAGGTCATCCTTGAGCCAGGTCACGACCGCGCCGGAATAATTGATGTTCCCCTCCAGCACATAGTTGACCCGGCCGCCGACCTTCCAGGCAAGCGAAGTGACAATTCCCCGATCCGAAAACACCGGCGTCTCTCCCGTGTTCATCATCACCGAGGAGCCGGTTCCGTACGTACTCTTCGTCTGTCCGGGCGCAAAGCATCCCTGCCCGAAGAGCGCGGCATGCGAATCGCCGAGCACGCCATGGATCGGCACCTTCCGCGGCAGTAGCCCGTCAAAATCCGTCTCGCCGAAGCACGCGTCCGAATCGGTGACCTCCGGCAGACTCTCCGGTTCCACGCCGAAGAGGTGACACAGCTCCTCGTCCCAACGCAGACGGACAATATCAAACAACTGCGTCCGCGAAGCGTTGGAATAATCCGTGCGGAACACCTTCCCGTCCGTGAGCTTGTAAACCAGCCACGAATCGATCGTCCCGAGCGCGAGCCTTCCCTCCCGCTGCGCTGTCTCCGCTTCCGGAACATTCTGCAGCATCCAGGCGAATTTTGCCGCCGGGAAATAGGGCGAGAGATTCAGGCCGGTGTGCCGCCGGACAAGCGCCGCAAGGCCCGGATTTTTCTCCTCCAGCGCGCGGCAGACCGACTCCGCCCGGCTGCACTGCCAGACCACGGCATCGCAGAACGGCCGCCCGGTCGCCCTGTCAAATGCCGCCGACGTCTCCCGCTGATTGCTGATGCCGACGCCGGCGATCTCTCCGGCAGAAATCCCTGCCTTCCCGATCGCATCCGATACCGCGCCGCACGTGGCTGCCCAGATCTCCTCCAGATCGTGCGACACCCAGCCCTGCCCGCTGACCAGCTGCCGGTGCGCCCGGTCGCACCGGCAGACAAGCTGTCCGGCCTCATCAAAGAGCACCGCTTTCGTCCCCTGCGTGCTCTGATCAATGCCAAGATAAAATTGCCCCATACGGAACCAATGCCCTCTCTTCCATCATAACGCAGGTAAAGCACCAATTTTCCTCCAGTGCTTATCACCAGCCATCCCTCTTCCACAGAAAATGCAGGAAACGTCGCTCCCGATCCATGCCGGGCAAACCGGCCTGCACCGGGGCAGCGCCTCCCGCCTCTTTCCTGTCATCCTGCGTCTATTCTGCGCCACGGCATAACAGCCCAGATCACCCGAGCGCTTCCCGGACCTTCTTCGCGATGCCCTCCGCGTTCATCCCGTAGTAGTCGAAGACCTCCTTCGACGTTCCCGTGATGACCGGCGCATCCGGCAGCGCGATCTCCAGCACCTTCTTCGGACAGGCCGCACTCACCGTCTGCGCCACCATCGAGCCAAGCCCGCCGAACGGCGCATGCTCCTCGACCGTCACGACAGCCCTCGTCTTCTGCGCCGACCGGAGAAGCGTCTCCGTGTCCAGCGGCTTCACACAGTACATATCGAGCACCTCCGCGCGGATGCCCTCTCCGCGGAGCAGCTCCGCTGCGTCCTTTGCCGGCTTCACCATCTCACCGCAGGCCACAATCGTGACATCCTCACCCTCCGTCACCACCGTCGCCCGATCCATGACAAACGGACAGTCGTCACTGTCGTAGACATCCTCCACCGGATTGCGCCCCACACGGATGTACGCCGGCTTCGAATCCCGCAGCAGCGCCTCAAACAGCTTCCTCGTCTGATGCCGGTCCGACGGCAGATACACCCGCATATTCGGAATCGCCGAGATTGCCGCGATATCCTGCGCACTGTGATGACTCATCCCCAGCGCACCATAACTGATTCCGCCCGAGATCCCAATCAGCTTCACATTCTGATCCGAGTACGCGCAGTCCACCTTGATCTGCTCATAGCTCCGCGTCGACAGAAAACTGGCCGGAGACGCCGCGTACGGCTTCTTTCCGGATTTTGCCAGACCTGCGGAAATCCCCACCAGATCCTGCTCCGCAATGCCGACCTCCACTGACTGCTCCGGAAACTCCTGGAAAAACGGCGCCAGCGAGGCCGACCCGCGCGAATCACTGCACAGCACCACAATATCCTTATCCGTCCGCGCGTGCTCCATCAGCACATCGCAGATCACCTTCCTGTTTGCGATCGTATTCATATTCATCCTTTCCCGGATTGTCCCTAACGAGTTTAGCTTGTTTGGTACAATTTTTGTCCCAAACAAGCTAAACTCGTTAGGGACAATTTCCGCTCAGCCGAGGGCCGCGAGGTGTGCGTCCAGATCCTTTACTATTTCGTCGTATTCTTCCGGTGTCGGGACGTGATGGTGCCACGACGCCTTGTTCTCCATGACCGGCGATCCCTTGCCCTTGACGGTGTTCGCGATGATGCAGGTAGGCTGCCCCTTGGTCTGCTTCGCCTCTTCGAATGCGGCGATCATCTGATCGACGTCGTTGCCGTCCTCCGGGCAGATGACATGCCAGCCAAAACTCTTCACGCGGTCCTTCAGCACTTCCTGGGCCATGACGTCCTCGGTGTTGCCGGAGATCTGCAGATGATTGCGGTCGATCACGGCGCAGAGGTTGTCGAGGCCGTACATATGACCCGACATGAAGCCCTCCCAGACGGAGCCCTCCGCGAGCTCGCCGTCTCCCATCACCACATAGGTGCGGTTCGTGCGCCCGCTCATGCGGTTTCCGAGTGCCAGTCCGACCGCCACCGGCAGGCCGTGCCCGAGCGAACCGGAATTCATCTCCATGCCCGCCAGCTTGTTATTCGGATGCCCGATGTAGGGGGATCCGAATTTGGAGAACCGCTTCTTCACATCCCCGAGGTCCAGAAATCCTTTTGCACAGAGCACCGCATAATATGCCTCCACAGAGTGCCCCTTGCTCAGGATGAAATAATCGCGATCCGGATCATTCTGATTCTCCGGCGAAATATTCATTTCCCGGAAGTAGAGTGCGACAAGCGTCTCCATCACGCTCATGTCGCCGCCGATGTGTCCGCCGCCGCCGGCCATGATGATGTCCAGCGTGTCTCAAAGGTGACGTCCTCGCCATGCAGATATGCCTTCACCTTGTCCTCGATCGGATCATACAGATCCGGCTTCACGCCGATGTACTTGCACGCCTCGTAGAGAACCGGCACAACATCCGCATGAATCGCGACGCAGTGATGAATGTAAGGTCCTTCGACGATCTTCGCCTCAAGCCGCTTCAGATTATTGACCCTGACCCAGAGATACGTTCCCTTCGTGTACGGGCCGTCAATGCCTCTCGCATGACCAAGTAGCATCGAATACTCCCCGTTGTCGCCGTCAAACCGTGCCAGCGTCAGCGCTCCGTGCTTCGCCTCCGCGCTGACCGCGCCGTTGTACGGAAAAGCGACCGGCACGCAGATGGTGGGCTTCTCCGCCGCCACTGAAACCGGCCATGGTCCGCAGTGCTGCAACAGCTCGCCGTTCTCGTCCTCCGGGTCGCGGACGGTCCAGTCGGCAAACATCCCCCTCGTCTCGCCAAGCGCAGCCGCCTCCACAAGCACCTGCGTCACCGCGCCGTGGATGTCCGTCTCACAGACCACCGGCAGTCCCTCTTCGTTCAGCAGGGAGTTCGCCGCGCAGGGCATGATGCCGATTTCCCCCTGCAGAGCATTCCAGCACTGAATCGCAATCGCGGAGCAGCCGTATTTTGCCGCCAGATTCTTCATCGCCACCTTGAGCGCGGCCACATTCCCGAGCAGTTCCTCCTGGATGCTGCAGTTCATCGCGCTGTGACAATAGGCGACCGTCTCCGCAACCTTGTCCGCCTCCTCCTTCTTCACCCGCGTCATCTCCTCCGTGAGCTCCGGAATCGGAATCGGCGCGAGCTGAATACCGTACTTCTCGAGCAGCTCACCCTCGTTGCACATCGTGCTCCAGAAGTCGAACGGTCTGGGTCCAATCTGCAGAATCCGAAGGCTCCGGAACTTTTTCACGACGTTGCATACCGCAAGGAAATCATGTATTCCGCGCGCAAATTCCGGATCATCCAACCTGCAGTTCGTCATGTACGTGAAGGGAATGCCGAACCGGCGCAGCACCTTTCCGGTCGCAAACAGCCCGCACTGCGTGTCGCGCAGACGCATGCCGTTCTCCAGCGGTGCCTCGTCTCTGGGGCCCCAGAGCAGCACCGGCACGTTCAGATCCTTTGCCAGCCGTGCGCAGGCAGCCCGGAACTTTTCCGCGATCCGGATCCGATCCGCGTCGTCATACAGCAGTCCCTCTGCGTTGATATCCGTGATATCGACAAAATCAATCCCCAGTTCCGTGAGCTTCTTTCTTGTCAGATCCGCATACTTTACGGCATCCGGTGCGCTGAAAATACTTCTCCGGGTCGGCGCAAACCCGATTCTGATGTGATCTTTCATGGTAAACCTCCCTGCTTCGTCTCCTTTTTGCTGCTATATTACCTTTGTTTTCCTTGCTTCTTTGCTGCCGGGCAGATGTCCTGTCCTCTTGCTCCGCTTTCTCTGTATTGTCTCCGTTTGTCCCTGTATTCACTTTCAATATGTCTGTGTCTGCTTATCTCTCCCACGTCTGCCACTATCAATGTACAGGAACCGGAACTTAATTTCAGTCTATAATTCAGCATATAAAACTTAATAATTAACTTAATTATTGAAACTGAACACCGCTGAAATCATAATAGAAAGCAGAGACGAAACGGCGCCTTTCAGCATGAAAGGTCATATCCACAGCTGTTCTGAAACAGTCAAGCATCAACGAATCCTGTCGTGAATCCGGCCGTTTGGCAAGGGAGAGTGCCATGGGAATTACCGCCAAGGAACTGGCAAGGAAACTGAACTTAAGTGCCGCCGCCGTGTCAATGGCACTGCACGATCAGCCCGGCGTGAGCACAGAGACAAGAAAGCGTGTCAAACTCGCCGCCGGAAA
>CACZJZ010000040.1 GCA_902781655.1 uncultured Lachnospiraceae bacterium | reverse complement strand
GGGCACTTTACCGCCATTGCCATGATCTGGTTTCTGTGTGAAGGGTTCGATTATACCCACGACCGCCGCGCCTATGGAGGGCGTCTCCTTCTCTTCGGTGTGCTCTCGCAGCTCCCCTTCTCGCTTGCGATGTCGCGCGGCAGATCGCTGTTCTTAGCCGGAGACCTCAATATGATGTTCTCCCTCTTTCTGTGCTTCTGTCTGCTGGAACTCCTGTCGTATCCGCTCTCACGCGGCACGCGCGCAGCGGGTATCGCCGCCGTCTTTCTCACCTCTCTCTTCTGCGACTGGTTCTTTCTCGCACCAGCCTACACCCTCCTGTTCTACCGGGGCAGGAGGGAGCATCCGGGCGGAGGCTTCGGTTCCGCCACCGATATGCGCGCCCTCACTGCCTGGCTCCCCGCGCTCCTTCTCCAGCCCGCCTGGGATATCACGAGCGGCCTGCTCTCCGCGGCCGCCCGAAGCGGCGATGCCATCGGCACAGGCAGCGGCGCTGCCGGGTTCAGCGCCCTTTGTAATCCCACCGGCCTTCCTTTTCTGGGCAGTCTTCTGCTTCAGACGTTTTTCTCCGCCCTACCGCAGGCTGCCGCCATGATCTGCATCGTATTCCTATATAACGGAAAACGGGCAGCCAGAGGCCGCTCGTTTTCCAAATGGTTCTTCTATGTGTATTACCCCGCCCATCTTCTCGCGATCGGGCTTGCCGCAAGGCTCCTGCTGCGCTGAACGCCTGTTCAATCCGATTCCTGCGCCGCGCATTGCCCCCTACAGCTTCAGAATCGCATACGCGGTTTTCTTCAGCAGATAACCGGCCAGCACAATCGCCAGGCAGATGATGATGCAGATGTAGAATGAAAACCCGCGGGCCATCAGCTCCATCTGCAGCGCCGTCTCCTTGTCCAGAATCGTATGGATGCCGTCAAACAGCAGATAATCGGCAAATCCCATGCCGCCCGGAACCGGCATGCAGCTCGACCCGATCATGGAGAAAATCTGCGAGACAAAAACCTTCCGGGCGCCGTCCGCGCTTCCTCCTGTCACCGTCGCGCTGTATACAATCGCGGAGATGACCGTCTGGCACAGCCGCTGTGCCAGGTTCAGCAGGTAGACCTGGAACAGTATCTTCCAACCCGCACTCAGTCCCTGCACGCCGGTGCTGTAATCATCCACAGTGCTGCGCAGACGCGTTTTCCAGTACTCCTCCCGCTTCAGCCAGCCCTTCCGGACCAGGCCGTCGATGATTTTGTTTCCGACCCGGATGATGCGGTCATGCCATCTCGTGACAGCCACAAAAAGAAAGGCCAGCAGGCAGATGGTAAGATATCCCAGGACCACCAGAATTTTGGACAGAATCGACATGTCCCGCAGCACGTCCCTTCCCATGAGAGCGCCGAGCAGCCCCACCGTCAGGGTGGAGAACGTGTGCACGATCAGATAAATCGAGAGAATCGCCGTGATGTATCCCATCGGGATATGGTCCCGCTTCATGAACCAGGCGCAGACCGGCTGCCCGCCCGTCGCCGACGGTGTGATCGCCGCACAGTAAATGTCAGACGCGCCGTAAATGGTTGTATCCAGCAGGCTCCTCTTGTACCCGGCCTCGCGGCACAGCAGCCAGAGCGCCATTCCCTCGCTCAGAATATATCCGGCGATACACAGATAGACCAGAACCTGCGCACCCGCGTTCATCTGCCGCATTCTGGCCAGCAGCTCCGAAAAGGTCAGCTCCCTGCTCTGCGAGATCACCGCCACAATTGTCAGAATTCCAATGAGCAGCGTGATCCCTGCCCACATCAGCTGTTTATGCTTTTTCACATGCACCTCTGCCCCGCATTTCCACAATATGATATCCACGGATGAATACCTTATGTTACCGTAAATTGGTCCGTTCCTGCAAATTCTTCCCGCTACTCCACACTTTTCAGCGCAGCGGCCGGCTCAATCCGGTCGAGCGTGCGATCGGTCAGGCCCTGCACCAGCACGGCAAACAGCACGGTCAGCCCGGCCGCGATCACATAGCTGACCGCGTGCAGATGCACCGCCAGATAGATGGACGGCAGACGCAGAATGATGCGGATGGTCTGCGCAAATCCCCAGCCGGCCGGCAGGCCAAGGACAATGCCGATCCCGGTGAGCAGCCACGTCTCCCGGTTAATATACTGATGCACCTCCCGATCATAGAAGCCGAGCACCTTGATCGTCGCAAGTTCCCGCACCCGCTCGGAAATGTTTGTGGTCTGCAGCGTAAAAAGCACCACAAACGCGAGCGCCGCGCTCATGACAATTATGATGGAGACCACCGCGTTCATCAGACGGAAGGTCGCGCTGAAGCTGTCCGCCAGTACAGCATTGACCGTCACGGAGAGCATGCCGTCCCGCTTCTTCAGCGCCTCGCCGAATGCTTTCTGGGCTGCGAGTCCCTGACACCGGTCTGAGAAATGCGCCAGCATTCCGTTCGGCTCAAAGGTGCCAAAATACTGCTCATAGGTGCTCGCAGAAAGATATATAAAATTGCCGAGATAATTCTGTACCAGCGCCGTCACCGGGAGATTTGCCGTCTTCAAATCGGGAAGCTGGCAGACGACCGTGTCTCCACCCGAGAATCCCAGCACTTCTCCCGCATTCCGCGTGACATAGACATCTCCCGTCCGGAGCGTGCGCGGCGCTCCCGCAAGGTCGGTCAGCGCAATGTAATCAGAAAGAGACGCGCCATCCGGCACCACGACAATCTGCGCTGTGATTTCCCCTTCCTGCCGGAGTTTTGCCGAGGAAACCTCCACCTCCAGAAAATCTGCGATCTCGCCGCTGGCGTCAAGATAGGATCGCAGATCGTCCTGCCGGTCGGAAGTGCAGACAGCCATCAGATCATAGCGGTCGGTATCCGAATACTGCCCGGTTCTGAGTTCCGCCACTGAATCCCGGATAGCAAAGCCGAACAGAAGAAGGGCCACGCAGCCGCTGATGCCGAAGATCGTCATGAGCATGCGTCCCTTATAACGGAACAGATTTCGCGCTGTCACCTTTCCAAGAAACGTCATACGCTTCCAGAGCGGCGTGACGCGCTCCAGCAGAACCCGCGATCCCGCCGCCGGCGATTTCGGCCGCATGAGCGCTGCCGGCGTCTGTCTCAGCTCTCCCCGGCATGCCAGCCATGTGGCATACAGAATACCGCCGAGGAACAGCGCCGGTCCCGCCGCCGCATATCCCCAGTGCATGGCATACCGGTAACCGGGCAGGAGATACATCATGTGGAACACCGTAAAAAGGAAAGTGGCAGCGCAAGGAACGCCATGGCTGTTCCCGCAAGGCTTCCGAGAAAGCAGGCGAGTCCGGCATAGACTCCACCATGCGCGCGATCGTCGTAAGGGAGATCAGAATCGCAACGGCGAAAAATATGATCGGGAAAACAGTGCCGATGGACTCGATGGAGTCGGCATCACTTCGGATATTCTGCCAGCCGGAGAGCGAGCTTCGGTCCTGCACATACCAGACCGCGCTGTCCAGATCCCTGATCTTCTCCCTGGCGTCCGCGAGCTCTGCGTCCGCCTTTTTCACCGCCTCGTCATATTCCTTCCGGCCGTCCTCCAGCTTTTTCTCTTCCTCCGCCTTCTTTCGGTTAAGCTCCTCCCCGGCCTCCTTCAGTTCCTTCTCCTTCTCCCCGAGTTCCTTCTGCTTTGCCGCAAGCTGCTGCCGCTGCTGTGCGATCGCAGAGCGGCCGTCCGCAGCGTCCTCCTCCAGAATTTCCTGCTTTGACACAAGTGCCGCATTCTGCTGATCAAGCGCCGCAATCTGTGCCCTGATCTGGTCCTCATTCCGGCCTGCCGCCAGCTGCTGCGTCAGTCCCAGCTCCGTCTCATAGATCTGCTGCCGGGCATCCCTCAGCTGCTGCTCCGCCGCGGCCGTCTGCGTCTCCAGGTCCTGCTCCGCCGCGTCCAGCTTCTTCTCCCCCGCCTCGATCTCCTTCCGGCCATTCGCCAGTTTTGCCCGGGCATCCGCGAGTTTCACCTCATTCTCCCGGATACTGCTGTCGAGCTCAGCCTGCCCGTCGTCCAGCTTCTTTTTCGCCTCATCCAGCTTATCCTGCGCCGACTGCTCCTGCCTGTCGTACTCCGCCTGCGCATCCGCTTTCACGGTCTCTGTGCGGCGCTTCTCCGCCCCCGCCTTCACCGTGTTCTCGATATCCTGCCGGACGCCGCGCACCAGTTCCTCATACTTCCCGGTGTAGCAATTGACCTCCGCGGCGCCATCGATCCGCAGCACCGCCGCCGTATAAACATCGCTGTCCTCCGCCTCCGGCAAAATAAACGCTCTGTCCATTCCGCTCTCCGCGCTGCGGTAGGAGACGGAGCCGAAGGGGTTATCCACGTCTGTGGGATCCACGGCGATGCCGGTGATCGTGAAGGCTGCCCGGGTGAGATGGCTGTCCGCCCCCGTATTCAGCCGCACCGTGTCGCCGATCCCAAGCCCGGTATCCTTTGCGAATTTTTCCGTGACCGCCGTCTCCCCGGAGTGCTCCGGCAGATGTCCCATGCGGAGATAAGGCTCGTCTATCCCGCTCCGGCTGAGCGTGCGGAATTCCACCTTCGTGGAGGATCCGTTCAGAAGAAAGACGTCCGCCTCCTCGCTGTAGATCCCTTCCGCTGCCGCGATGCCGCCGACCCCCGACAGCTCCTCCACATCCTCGTCCGTCAGCCCGAGGGTCGACCGGACCATGAGATCGTGCAGCTTCTGCGCATCAAAAAACTGATCTGCGGAGATTCGCAGATCCTGGCAGGAAGCCTGCAGCCCGGAGAACATCATGACCCCGAGGATGGTAATCACAAGGATCGAGAAGAACCTCTTCTTCCCATGGCTGATATTTCTGCCTATATCCTTCCGGTATGCATGATAGGTTGTATTTTTCGCTGTCTTCCTCATCCGGTATGCCTGCGTCCTGCTGCCCGTCTTGCCTGTCCTGCAGTTTACGTCCCGTATCTGCCGCGGATTCTCCGACGGCTCCGCTCTGCATTCAGCCCGAAATTGCTCTGCAGTTTCCGTCCGGTTCGAAGCACTGTCTCCGGAGAATGATCCGCCGCCCCGCATCCGCCTCACCACTCAATTTCAGAGATCGGAGCCGGGTGCGGATTGTCTGTGGTCTCTATCACCCGGCCGCTGCGGAACCGGATCAGCCGGTCCGCCATCGGCGCAAGCGCGGAATTGTGGGTGATCAGCAGAACGGTGATCCCTTCCCTCCGGCAGGTGTCCTGCAGCAGCTGCAGAACCTGTTTCCCGGTCACATAGTCGAGCGCTCCCGTGGGCTCATCGCAGAGCAGCAGCTTCGGATTCTTGGCGAGCGCCCTTGCGATGGAGACACGCTGCTGCTCGCCTCCGGAAAGCTGCGCCGGGAAATTGCCGGCGCGCTCCTTTAATCCCACCTTCTCCAGCGTATCCTCCGGATCGAGATGGTCGCTGCACACCTGCACCGCCAGCTCCACATTTTCCAGCGCAGTCAGATTCGGCACCAGATTGTAGAACTGAAAGACGAACCCCACATCCTGCCGCCGGTACGTCACCAGCTGATGCCTGTTGTATCGCGCAATATCCGCGCCGTCCACAATCACCTCGCCGCTGGTCGCCGTATCCATCCCGCCCAGGATATTCAGTGCGGTCGTCTTTCCGGCGCCGGACGCGCCGAGAATCACGGCAAATTTTCCCTTCTCGACAGCAAAATCCGCGCCGTCCAGCGCACGGATCGCCGTCTCCCCTGTCCGGTATTCCTTCACAACATTTCTGAATTCAATGTAGGACATCGCCATCCCCCATCGCGCAGGCCGAAGCAACAATGCCACCTAAAAGGCGCTTTCCTGCCGTTTCCCATCTCTGTACTCCGCCGCGCTCACGCAGCGGGGCACGGGAAAAGGCCGTTCTCATCTGCAGCTGTTTATCGCTTATGACCGTTTTCTCTAAGTAAAATCATACCATCTGCATCCCTCCGCGGACATTAAAATACGCTAAACAATAGCGTCACATATTCCCTCATATCCGCCTGACTGGCCGGCGCTTTCATCATGGTATTGCCCTCCGTTCATTATCCCGTGCTCCGCACCGGGTGATGCGCGCCCGCCATAGCAAAAAGGCAGTGCCCCGCACCGGAGCACCACCTTCTGATATGTCAGAGACAAATTTTGTGAGGATTTCTCACACCTCAACCTTGCGCAGCGCGGCGTCGATTTCGTCAAACCGCTTCTCCATCTCCGGCGTCACCGTCCCGCGCAGACCGACCATGGTGCGGATATCCATGCCGCGGTACTGTTCCGGCAGCTGCGTGATCTGCGGAATCAGCTCCATCAGAACCTTCTTGACCTCCGGCGTCTCCAGCAGCTCCCGGATCGGCATGCGGGTGCTGTAGACTTTGCGGAGCAGCACATCCGTCCTGTAGGTGATGCAATACTCACCCGGACCCGCAAGGAAATCGCTGCCGGACTGACGCTGCAGCAGCGGATTGGTGCGGCAGGCGGCATTCTCCGCGCCGTCCTTCAGGGACGCGGGATCAAAATGAGGCAGTGTCACCTGTGCCTCGCAGCCGAACGGCACAGTCAGATGCACTTCCAGGGTATGATCGTCCTTCACCTCCCACGCAGACTTCCAGAAACCGGCTGCGGACTGATACTCCGCCTCCGCATGGCCGAGCTTCCAGTTCACCAGCGGCGCGAACAGCACTCTGCGGAATCCGGGAACCGCCGGATCCCGGCGCAGGCCCGCGACCCGCTCATACAGCCATGTGGCGATCGCGCCATAGGAATAGTGATTGAAGCTGTTCATGCCGGTGGAGGACACCGAGCCATCCGGCAGCATGCTGTTCCAGCGCTCCCAGATCGTTGTGGCGCCGAGATTGACCTCGTAGAGCCAGCCCGGGAATTCCTCATGGAACAGGAGATGATAGGCCATGTCTGACCGCCCGCATTCGGTCAGCCCCTCCGCGAGGAGCGGCGTTCCGATAAACCCGGTCTGCAGATTCCCGTCATTCTTGTTCAGCTTCCGGATGAGCCGCTCCTTCATCCGCTCCGGATCGGTGGAGAGACCGAATTTTAACGCCAGCAGATAGGCTGTCTGCGTGTCGATGCAGCTGCGCCCGGTCGGAGAATAATACTCCTTCCGGATCTCCTCCAGATCCGTCTCGCAGCGTCTGCCGTACTCCGCCGCATCCTCTGTCCTGCCGAAAAGCGCCGCGGTATCGCGGACAATCTCCGTGGAGTACAGCTTGTACACCTCCGCGAGGAATCCCTCGTCCGTCCCGCCGAGACACTCATCCACCGCACCGCCGCCGTCGAGCGCGAGCCAGTCCCCGTAGTGGAAATGATTTCTCCAGCCCCAGTCCTTCGCATCGAGGCGGTCGCAGTAATCCACCCATGCCTTCATGGCATCATAGTGCTGCCGCAGAATCGAATCGTCGCCTGTGTACTGATACATATTCCAGGGGATGATCGTCGTGGCATCGCCCCAGGCACAGGCGCAGGAATAGACGTCGAAGGCCGGAACCACATCGGGCGTCATGCCATCGTGGGAAGCCTGCTCCGTCGCCATATCATACAGATACTTCCTGTAAAACGCATAAGCATCGCTCTGGAACAGCGCCGTCGGTGAGAACACCTCGGCATCTCCTGTCCAGCCCATCCGCTCATCCCGCTGCGGGCAGTCCGTCGGCACATCGAGGAAATTGCTGCGCTTGCCCCATTCCGCATTCAGCAGCAGACGGTTGATTTTTGCTTGTCCGGTCGTCATGCCGCCGGTCTGGTCCATGTCGGAATACAGCGTGAGCGCCGTGAAATCCTCTGCCTTCAGATCCGGCACTCCCTCCACCTTCACATAGCGATAGCCATAAAACGTGAAATGCGGAACGAGATCCAGCTCCCGCCCGTCGGAGATATAGATGTACTCCGCCTTCGCCGTGCGCAGATTGTCGCGGTAGAAATTGCCCTGCTGCAGCACTTCTCCGACCTGCAGATGCACCCTCGTTCCCGCAGGCACATGCAGATGGAGTCGGAAGATACCGGCCTGATTCTGGCCGAGATCGAGCACCGTCTCCCCGGCCGGCGTGTGAATCAGCTCCTTCACCGGCAGCTCGTGCTTCACCACCACAGGAAGCGACAGGCGGTCCTTCAGTGCCCCCTCCGGTGCCTCCGCCAGCACCGCCTTTTCCGCGGGCACCGCCGGGAGCGTGTCATCCCGCTGCTCGCCGTCGTATATGTTGGAGAAGATCAGATTCGAGCGTGTCACTTCCCAGCTCTCATCCGTTCCGATCACCTCTTCCGTGCCGTCCGTATACGCGATATGCAGCTCCGCGATGAGTTTTGTCCCGCCCTTGAAGTGCGGAACCGGATCCGGTGTGAACCCGAACCTGCCGTTGTACCAGCCATTGCCGAGCATCACGGACAGCACGCCGCTCCCGCCGCCCGCGATCCCCTTTATCTGATCCGTCACATCGTGCGTGATCACCTCGAACCACGCGTGATAGTTCGTGCAGTACGGCGTCAGATACTCATTGCCGATTTTATTTCCGTCAAAGGCCGCCTCATACAGCCCGGCAGCGGAAATATACAGCCGCGCACCTGCCACAGTCCTGCCTGCTGCCGTCCGGATCTCCTTCGAGAAGATCGGATGCCTCGGCTCCTCCGTGTTCTCCGCGGCAATCCACTTTCCCGTCCAGGACTCATCCATTTTGCCCGTCTCGAAGAAATGCTCCCCGCTGACCGCCTCCTCCGGCGCACCATTCACCTCGCCGTCCGTCCGGACCGCCACCGTCCACACATACCTCGTCCGCGGCGCGAGCGCCACAGCCACCGGCGCAGCCAGACTGTCCTGCGCCTTCCATCCCGTGTCGGCAGCAGCCTCCCGCTTCCCGGTGCAGCGGTCCACCTTCTCCACTACAATCCTGGCCGCCGTCTGCTTCGTCCCCGCCGCGTCCTCCACCACCCAGTGAAAGACAGGCGCCTCTCCATAGGAAAACCCCAGCGGCTCATTCAAATGATTCACCTGACAATGCGTAATCTTCATACGTAACCCCTTTCCGAACCGGAAACAAATATCCGGCCGATTGTCCCTAACGAGTTTAGCATGTTTGGGACAAAAATTGTCCCAAACACGCTAAACTCGTTAGGGACAATTTCCTCACTCCACAATAATCCGGCACCGGCCGAGGTTCTGTACCCTGGTATAGGGATCCTCCGGATCGCGGGAGGACATCACTCTGCAGGAGACGAAGTAAGTGCCCGGTTTCTCGTACCGGTGCACCGCCGTCGCTGCAGCCGCATCGGACGTGCCGTCTGCCGGCGCCACATGGCGGAATGAGACATTCTCAGAAAAAGCCTCCGGATCGCGCAGCCTGTCTCCGTCCTGCCAGGAGAGGTCCATCCGGACGATCTCGCCCTGCCCCGCGGGGACCTCCGCGCGAGCCACGACCGCAACCTGCTGCCCCGTCCTGACGCGAACGTAGTCCTTCCCATTTTCGCCGGTCACCTGCACGACCGGCTGTAAGCCGGCGCGCTCCGCTGCGGTGTCCGGCACGCGGACAATGCCTTCCTCTATCTGGTAATTTGTATCCGGAAGCGGCTCCCTTCCCTTTTCCACCCAGTCCGCCACATCCAGAAGTGCCTGCCGCAGCGCGCCCATGTAATTGACCACTCTGGAGTTTCCCAGCCCCGTCTCGTCACCATGCATGCAGTGATCCATGAAGTAAACGCGCAGATTCCGGTCATCCCCCTGCGTCCTGATCACCTTGTTCCGGTACCAGTCCGCGCACCACGGGCAGCTGCTCTCATCCATCAGCGCCTCCAGGACGATAGTTCTCCCCTGCAGATTCCCATTCTGCGGATACCCGGTCCCGTTCATATGAAATCCCATCACGGACGCGCGCTGCGGCGTGAGCGGCGCTCCGTCCGTTCCGCGGAACTGATCCCATGCGTGGAAGCTGCGGTCCGGCACCTGATAGCGATAGTAGGACTGAATCGCGATGTAATCGGAGTTGTCGAGCCGCACCGTATCTCCCGGCCTGATCCTCGCCAGAATCTCCTCCGGATGATCCGCGCCGAAGCACATGCCGACGACAGCAAAATTCTCCTCGATGCGTCCAAGCAGCATGCGGCTTCCTGCCGCCTCTCCATCCTCAACGACGATAGAGCAGCTCTTGAGATAGGCATCCCGCGGCGGGACCTGCTCCAGCTCCAGGAAATTGCGGACTCCCTTCGTCAGCAGCTTTTTCCAGGCTGTATCCACTCCGTTCCTCGTGTCCGGTCCGTCATCGGCGCCGCTGTCCTCCTGTCCCAGCGTGTGGACCGAGACGACCTGGCTTCTGAACTGCAGCCGGTCCCGAACACAATTGCTGTCCGGATCCGCGCCGGCATAGCCGGGCACCGTCCAGAAGTCCCGGAAATACTCCGGATCCGCTGCTCTGACTCCCGGAATCAGCACGGGAAGCGATCCGTCGTCCACAACGCCCATGGCTTCCACATACCAGGCTCTGGGCGGAAATCCAAGGCGCGTGATCTCCCGGAGCATCGCCGCCTCATCCGCGGTCAGTCCCTCGTACATATTCCCGCTGCCGCCTGCATCCAGCGCGTCCACAATTCTGCCGAACACGCGGCGCAGCGTGCGCTGCCCCTGTGCGTGCAGACAGATGGTATTCGGCAGCGATGCCGGGGACCCGATCACATATGGAACTGCGCCGTCGAAGCAGTCGCTGTGCTCAATGCAGCACATGGTCTTGTATCCGCCGCCGCTCCCGCCGTAGACATATCCGAATGGACGTCCGCACCCGTAGCGCTCCATCACCGTGCGGCGAAACAGCTCCGCCGCCTCCCCGCTGGACTTCTGGATGATTCCCTTCTCCGCCGGCCCGGTGAACATGGCCTTCGATCCCATGTTCGTTTCGACAAAACCCGCGCCGTGCGCCAGACAGAACGCCACCTTGTCGTCCACGCCGGAGGGTTCCAGCGACGCCAGCTCCTGCCTTGCCACCGTCCCGCCGATTTTCCGCTCGAGCGCCGGATCAAACGACGCGCCACGCCCGATCCCCGCCGGAAAGCTTGTCGCGCCTGTGATGAACGCGCCGCAGAGACCCTCCATGTGAAACGCCGCCGGAATATGATGCGGACTCTCCGCCATGACAGCGTCCTGACACAGCTTCTGAACCTGCACCGCCTCCTCCAGCGAGCGGCACTCCCGCTCCGCCAGCGTGGAAACCTGCCCGATTCCATCGCGCACGAACTGCCGGAAAGCCTCCCCCTGCGCCTGCCACATCTCCGCGCGGATACCCCAGACCCCTCGCACCTGCGCGATCTTCTCATCCAGCGACAGCTCCTCAAGAAGCGCCTCTGCCCTCTCCTCCGGCGACAGCGCCGCATCCAGATATGCCTCACTCATCCCGTTTCCTCCCACTCGTCAGTCCTCCAGAAAATTTTGAACAGACCACCAGATCTCATCCTACCAGCCACGCCCGCAGAGCCATGAACAGAAATTTGCTTTCCCTGACAAAAATTTTCCTAATACGAAACGCCACAGCCTGCTGATTTCATCATAAGAAAAGTAATCCAGAAAAAATATTGATAAGACGGGCAGAAAGATGGATTTCCAGACCTGCGGCACCGATTTCGGCAGAACTCCTTACCGTTCCTCGCACACCCGTTACCATGAACAGGTGAGACGGAGAAGAATCAGAAGAGAATGTGCGGATGACCATATCCATCTACTGCTGTCTGGATCTGGAACTGATCGATCTTACGCCAAAATGAAAGAAGCATGGATCACCTGCCCGCCCGGAACGCCTCATACTTCTGGAATTTGTTATATCCTGTTATATCTCTGATTTCGTGTTATATCTTGTTATATCTTCCGTCAACTAATGGTTTCCCAAATCTTGGTACTATAAGTTGCTGATCAGCTTTTAGAAGCATTTTTACGAGGCCTGCCACGTTTCCTCTTTGGAGGCGCTGGGACAG
>CACZJZ010000039.1 GCA_902781655.1 uncultured Lachnospiraceae bacterium | reverse complement strand
GGAGCTTCAGATGCTCCTCTGTTACCATCGTGTCGTTGAGCCTTTTCGCATCCTGAAGTGTCAGCTTATCCATGTTCGCCAGTACTCCTTCCCAATATCTGCCCTGATCTCCGGTTCAGAAGATGCTCAGAACAAAAGTGGATGCCGCTCTGTCATCCCTTTCTGATGACAGAACAGTACCCGCCTGCCCGCATACGCATCATGACTGTCTTTTCTTACTGCCATGAAAAACCATATCAGTTATCGGCCGGGATCAGGAATTCTTTGATTTTTTCATAATCCTCCGCATTATAGCAGACTATTTCATAAGTCTTGTAATCAGGATTGCTGAACACCCTGGTCAGTCCGATAAACTGTGTGAGTTTGGACGCCAGATTCAGTACGTCCTTATCTTCCGTGATCAGCTCAACTCTTCCCGTGCATTTGTCAAGTGCCCGGTATTTTGTCCGCGGAATGTTATCAGGCTTTCCTCACTCCTTTTCCAGTGCGTCATTCTTAGAGAGTATCCGGCTCTTGCAACAGCTATTCTCTGCTGAACATGACCGGTACTGCCAGGGGAAGCTCCAGGTCTTCCTATGGTCCCGGCGTCTTCCGGTTCACAAACCAGAAACCATTCTCCTCATAAAACAATTCGACTCTTTGTCCGAGTATCCGGCAGACATACCGGATTCCGGTGCCTCCTGCCTTGAGGCTGGCACACCGGTCCACGCGGAGGATGCTGTCAATATCGTATTTGCGCCCGTCTTCCCAGACGAGGCGGAGCGGTTTCATCCTCCCGTCAGAGGAAAAATCCGCAACTACCTCGACATAGGCCTTGTAAGGACTGACTGTCAGCGTTTCCTGCGCGTGTTCACTAAGCGGCGCATCGCTCCGCACCTCCGGGCGGTCTGAACGCCCGGAATCATGATAATAGTCGTAAACACCCATGTGGCGCACCTTCCTTCCCGCACCTCACTTGTTTTCTATGCATACCCTGCCTCTATCCTTCCCTGAATGCCGTTCGTTTTCTGTACATACACAGTCATCTGCTTTCCGCGCGAAGCGCTGCCTCACAGCCGCTCCGGTTTCCGTGCTCCAGATACGAATGCGGATGGATCATGTGGTCTTCCGCCGTCGCATTTAAGGAGGAAAGATACCGATCCTCATGCATAATGCCACGCTGCACCGCAGCGTATCCGTACCGGCTGCGGATCATCGTCACCATCCGGTCCGCCCGCATCATTCAGGAACAGCGAGAGCTGCCTCGGCTGCCCCTCCGGTTTCAGGTCTCCGACGCTGATCCCGATGCTCCGGATCGGCTTCTCCCAGCGATACAGCCTCTGAAAGATCACAAACGCTGCCTCCTCGATTTCCCCGGAGATATTGGTGGGAGCTGTCATTCTTTTCTGCTGGTGGTATCCCAGCAGGTCCGTATCCCGCACATAAATGGAAATTACCTGCCCCTCAAAGCGATTCTTCCGGAGGCGCTCCGATACGCTTTCTGCAAGGAGATAGAGCACAAGCCGCACATCCTCGTCATTTACCAGATCCCGCGGCGTTGTCGTACTGTTTCCGACACTCTTGACCGGTGCCTCCACGCCGGGGTCATTCACCGGCGTCCGGTCCTCCCCTCTTGCAAAAACCAACAGCATCAGGCCTATTTTTCCAAACCAGCTCTGAAGGTAATGCGGATCCGCTTCCGCAAGTTCCCCGATGGTGAGGATCCCGTATTTCTCCAGTTTCTTCTCCGTCCTTCTCCCGACATACAGAAGATCCGACACCGGAAGCGGATAGATCAGCTGCTTATAGTTGTTCCTGTCAAAAACCGTGATCGCATCGGGCTTCTTATAGTCGCTCCCAAGCTTTGCGTAGATTTTGTTCCAGGAGACGCCGATGCTGACCGTGATGCCGAGTTCCCGGCGGATCCTCGCACTGATCTCCTGCGCAATCCGGTAACCGTTTTCGATGGTCTGCGTATGATCGCCCATAAGTGTGCAGCTGTCCGTGAGATCGATCCAGCATTCATCGAGGCCGAAGCTCTCCACCTGCCCGGAGTATTCCTGATAAATAGCTCTTGCCATGCGGGAGAACCGCAGATACAGATACATTCTCGGTGGAACAAAGACAAGACCCGGACAGCACTGTCTCGCCTGCCAGAGCGCCATTCCAGACTTCACGCCGCGTCGCTTCGCGATGTAGTTGGCCGTGAGGACAATACCGTGCCGCTCTTCCGGATCTCCGCCGACCGCAAGCGGCTTTCCGGCAAGCTCCGGATGATACAGCATTTCCACCGATGCGTAAAAACAGTTGCAGTCTACATGCAGTATGATCCGATCAGACATCTTTCTCACCTTCCCATTTTTCAATTCAGCGTATGGTCAGTATAGCGCTATTGAACATAGTTTAAAATGGACGTTTTGGCCCGTTTTTACTTTTTTTAGTGGTATTTTTCTTGACTTTGCCGCACCGGATGCTATTCTGTAGAGGTGAGAATAAGACCTGCATGCAGCGGGATATCCCCTGTGGAACGAAATCAGAAACGACAGAAAGAGGTGTTTTATGGAAAATATCGGCGCAATCATCACGTCATATCGAAAGAAGGCACACATATCTCAGACCGAACTTGCAGGAAGGCTGCAGGAAGAAGGAATTGAAGTCACTCAGAAGAGCGTTTCCGCCTGGGAGACCGGACGGAATGAAGTCTCCGCGCGGATTTTCCTGCATATCTGCCGGATTCTGGAGATCCCGGACTGTCTGGAGGAATATTTCGGAAGCAACCCGAAGGACCCCCTGTCCATGCTGAATGACGAGGGAAAGCAGAAAGCGCTCTCCTATATCGATATGCTGGTCCACCCTGTCAGCTACGTCAAAAGGACACACTTGATCCCATATCCGGCAGCTCCGGTGGACAGTCCTTCCATGACCCGGCTCCGGCTCTACGATGCAAGAGTATCCGCCGGTCACGGAGATTTTCTCGATTCCGATTATTACACGACCATCGAAGTGCCCGCCAGGGACGCAAAGGGCGCGGATTTTGCCGTTACCATCAGCGGAGACAGTATGGAACCGGCGTTTCATGATCATGACATGGTTTATGTGCACCAGCAGGAAACGCTGGATGACGGGGAAATCGGGATCTTCTCGTTAAACGACAACGCGTATATCAAAAGGCTGAAAAATGACAGCGATGGGACGTTTCTCATTTCCCTGAATCAGAACTACGCGCCGATCCCAGTGCATCTCGACCGCGATGACTTCCGCATCTTCGGAAAGGTGTGCAGAACCAACCGGTAAGGATCGCAATATACCAGTCAGAATCTTATGGGGAGGTGTTGCAGCTTGGACAAAAAGCCTAACAACCTGCTGGAGGCCCGGAAATCAGCCGGGCTTTCCCGGAGCAAGGCCGCCGAGGACCTGAACGTCGATCCGAAAACGCTCTATCGATATGAAAACGGGACGCAGTGCCCGAATGTGTATGTGGCGATCCGGCTCTCCGAATATTATCACCGGACCGTGAAGGAATTGTTCCCGCCCAAAAGCGGAATCTGATATCAGATCGAATGTGTCTCCTGCGGCGGAGAGTCCGGGCAAGGCGCGAGACTCTCCGACTATGGATGGATCATTATCGCCAGGATGTTTTCATTCCCTATCTCAGGGGCGGAACGCACCCTTGATAAAACCGTCGGCTTGCTTCTCCATCAGTTCGCTTACGCGGTCGAAATCCTCGGTGTCGTAGACCGTGGTAACACCCGTGAACTTCCATATTCCCTTGTCAAGCAATTCCATGCAGCGTCTGCACAAACCCGCTTCGTAGTCAACCCGACGCTCGTGGCAGTTGATGGTAGTGATGGCTTTGAAGTTCCAAAGTTTATAGTCAATGGAACGGGGGCCGTCGTTGTGATAGCCGCCGATGCCGAGGCGTCCGTGGGCCTTAACCAGGTCCCCCGCCAGCTGCAGTCCGCTTTCGGAGCCGGAAAACTCCATGACGGTGGGGATGCCGGGAGCGAAAACACTGGCGTTGTCGCCGCTGCGTGTCAGATCAGCCTTGCCGATGGTCTCAAAATTGGAATGATACATCTCGGGGATGTCCTCAGGGAGATAGGTTTCGGTTGCCCCGAATTTCTTCGCCAGTTCCAGACGCTCTGTATGATGGTCGATGGCGATGATATCGCCGTAGCCCATGGCCTTGAAAAGAGAGATCGCGCCGAGCCCCATATAGCCGCAGCCCACTACGGCGATGGGGTCGCCCAGAGTCTCCACCGGCAATTTCATGGCTGCAGAGAGCAGACAGGCCAGAGGCTCGGAGATCGCGTCCTCGTCCTTGAGGCTGTCGGGCACATGGGCCATCTTTTCCGGGGAGACAACGATGTATTCTTTATATGCGCCGCCGCCCAGGCCGGTGACCCGGTCGCCGATCTTGAAGCCGGTAACATTTTTGCCGAGCTCCGCCACCACACCGATGGACTCGTGGCCAAGCACGTCGCCCTCCTTCGCCATTTGCCAGGGGTAGAGCTCAGAATGGCACATTCCGGTCAGAGTCACCTTGACCAGCATCTCGTCGTCGTTATATTGTGGGATCGGTACTTCAATGATTTTCGTCTTTCTCGGTCCCGCCATGATCATCTGCCGCATGGTTCCTTTCATGATCAATCTCCTTTCTTCTCTCATCTGTTTGTCAGACGCTTCTGCGCTTTTTCAAAACTCCAGGCTTCCACCTTGTCAGGATCATCCGAGAGTATGCGGTAAGTCCAGAAGAATGATCCTGCCGTATGCTCCCAGGCTCTCTGCTGAATGTCAGCCATCGACTGCGCGCGGACATCCAGCGATTTCCAGGTTGTTCAGATATACTTTCAGGGAAAGCGCACCGAGCACGCCGCCAAAGTTCGTGGGAATCACGGAAATCAGGAAACTGCCCGCGGCTGCCATCAGCATACCAAAAAACATGGTTTTCCGCTTGCCGAATTTTTTGGCTACAGGCCAAAGCAGAAAGACACCCAGCCCAAGCGGCGCCTGTCCGATAGCGTTCATGAGCGTCAGCGTAGAACCATCATTGTAGGTTCCAAGCACCCAATTTGATTCTGGAAGGTTCTTTACAGTAACGCCGGGCAGCGGCTGTCCGTGCCCACATAGACTGTGTATCCTTCGTCCAGCACCCAGCCATCGGGTGTCCAGAACTTCAGTTCCTCTTTGGGGATCGTGACGGTCACAGTTTTTTCTTCGCCTGCATTCAGTTCTACGCGCTTGAAGCCCTTCAGAAGTTTTACCGGCCGGTCGTCACCATTGGCGGCGCCCTTGCTGCCCACATAGACCTGTAGCACCTCCGCGCCGTCAAAGTCACCTGTGTTCTTCACCTTCGCTGTGACGGTGAGTGTATCATCGCCCCATTCGGCAGCCTTGTCGGATACTGCAAAGCTCGTATAACTCAGGCCGAATCCAAAAGGATAGGCAGGCTCGATACCCTCTTTGTCCATCTTGGTGTAGCCGTGGTAGTAGTCGTAGGTGATCGCATAGGGCTTCTGGCCGATGCCGAGGAAGGCGGGATAGTCCTTCTCATCCTTTGCCACAGTGAAGGGCAGCTTGCCGGAGAAGTTCTTGTCGCCGCAGAGAAGGCCCGCCAAAGCTGTGCCACCCTCGCAGCCGGAATAGTAGTTCATGAGGATGGCGTCGGCGTACTGCTTCCACTCCTCCACGATGATCGCACAGCCGGAGTAGAGCACCACAACAACCTTCTTGCCCTGGGCTTTCAGCGAGCGGATCAGCTCGACCTCCTCGGCCTCCAGCCGCAGGCTATCCCGGTCGCCGCCGCAGTCCTTGGGCTTCTTCTTCATCTTCTCGCTGGCGCTGGCGAAGAACTCGCCCTCCTTCTTGCGGTTAGAGCCGACGCAGACCACCGCCACGTCGCCCTCGGTCAGAGAGGCGTTGCGGAACACCTTGGAGATGCCCGCAAAGGGCGTCACAATGTTCTTGTCCCAGACACGGCTGGAACCCTGGTCACCCACATTGATTTTATCGGCATAGGGGCCGGTGACCAGCACGCGTGCGTCTTTAGCGAGCGGCAGCACGCCGTTGTTTTCCAACAGTACCATACCTTTCTCGGCAATCTCGCGGGCCAGGAGCCGATGCTCCACAGAACCTACCACACTCTTGCTGCGGGGCCGGATCTGCGGCACCTGTCGGATCAGCACGCGCAGTATGTTGCGCACGGCGCGGTCGATGTGCTCCTGCTGCAGCTTGCCGTTTTTCAGCAGCTTTTTAATGGCAAAGCCGTTGTAATGCATGGTGAACATCATTTCCATGTCGAGCCCGGCCTTGAGGCTGCTCTCGGCGTCATGCACACCGTTGACAAAGTCTGACATCACAAAACCGTCAAAGCCCCACTCGTCCCGGAGAATGTCGGTCAGCAGCTTCTTCGACGCGCAGCAGTAGTCTCCGTCAAACTTGTTGTAGGCGCCCATGATGGACTGAGCTCCGGCGTCGATGCACTTTTTGAAATGAGGCAGATAAACCTCGTGCAGCGTGCGGTCGTCGCACTTGACGTTGACAAAAAAGCGCAGATCTTCAATGGAGTTGAGCGCAAAGTGCTTGGGGCAGGCGATCATGCCCTCCTCCTGCACTGCCTTCGTCAGCGTGGCTCCGTATTCGCCCAGCAGAAAAGGATCCTCGCCATAGGTCTCCTGGGTACGACCCCAGCGGGGATTGCGTACCAGATTGATGCACACACCTGCGAAATAGTTGGCGTCCTGGGCGATGGCTTCATCGGCAATGGCCTTGCCAAAGCGGTATTCCAGCTCCGGATCAAAGGTCGAGGCTCGCAGCATGGACACCGGGAAACAGGTCGAGTTACCCATCACGACACCACGCGGTCCGTCGGTGAAGGCCACGGCTGGTACGCCAAGGCGCTTGCATCCGCCGGCTTTCAGCGAGCGCACGTTGTAGTTGCGCCCGGTTTTGATCATGTCGACCTGGGTCTGGCCGATGGTGTGGCCGGAGAGCATGTGGATTTTTTCGTTGAGCGTCATTTCGCCGCACAAGGCAGAGACCTGCTTCTCCAAGTTGTCTTTGGATGGGTCTGAACGATACGCCTTTACTGCCTGATCAAAATTCATCGCCTTCCCTCCACAATTATTTCACTTGCGTTATTTTACTGATTCCATCATAATTGACACAATGTTAATTTACAATAAACACATTTCATTAATTTTATTCATTGATGAACAAAAGCTTAAAAAATGTTGATTATCCCGGAGGATGCTATGAACAATCAGGACGCAAGAGTTCGTGTCACGAAAGAAATGCTGCACCGCGCGCTGCTGCGTATGCTGAAGGAGCAGCCCATCGGGACCGTGTCTGTCAAGGATTTGTGCGCCAAGGCCGGGATCAACCGTGGCACCTTTTATCTCCATTACGGTCAGCCCCAGGACGTGCTTAAAGAGATCGAAAACAACTTCATTGCCGAGAATATGGAAATCTTCGGCCAGTTCTGGGATAACGGAAGAAACGTCAGTTATTTAGCTGCTATTTATTCCTGCATCCTGCAGAATCGAGACTTAAGCCGCATATTGTTGGGTGACAACGGCGATCCGCAATTCAGGAACAGCATGCGGAACCTCGTCAAAGACGGAATTTTGGACGAGTGGCAAAAAGAATTCCCGACCTATGATCGGGAGCGGCTGGAATTTATCTTTGACTACGTCTTTCTCGGCTCCATGCGGCTGATACTCAACTGGATCGACGACGACCAGGATCTGTCGCCCAGCCAGTTTGCGCGCCGACTGGAGCGCCTTGGGCATTACAGTCTGATTGCGGCGGGAGAATTCTGATGCGGTCTATAAATGTAAGCAATGCATTGGCGACATCGTTCGCCGTGACATAATTGGTGACCTTGAAGGAGGTTTCCTCGGAACCATTCATCTGGATACGCAACAAAGCCAAACCTCCAAACCCTGATTCATCTCCGGATAAACCGGTCATCCGATTCCGGTGTCTCCGCGCTAACATAACGCTCCACTGTCATATGAAGATTGTATTTTTCACGAAGCTCCGAGATGGTCTGCATCATCGGAGAAGCGTGATGCGCATCGATGGATGCCTGATCCTTCCAGCAGTCAATGAGCAGAATCGTCTCTGGAAAGTCGAGGGACTGATAATACTCGTATCGCAGGTTTCCTTCCTCCGCACGGATTTTAGCAACTGTCCCACCTTTCATCATTTCATTTGCAAACGCGACCGCACTTCCATTAGCGCCCGTATATCTTATGTTTACCGTTATCGCCATGTACCCTCATCCTCCTCGACATATTTCTCATACTCCTCCGGATCACCTTCTCCGCATCCGCAAAGATCACTTTGCAGAAAATGAGATCAGACTTGCGGCGCTTTTTCCAGCTATAGGCATCCTCATTCCCAATGTATTGCCTGTTTTGGATGAGGTCAACATTTTGTTATGTTAATGCAGAAAGCTACCTGCATCTCCCGCTCATCCTCGTACTCCACAACACATCCCGCATGAAAGGCAGCTTTGATCCGTCTTTCAAAATGCCGTGCAGTACATGGCACAGCACACGTTCATAGTCAATTTTTTTATTTGACCAAGCGGAAATTTTAATAATTAAATTGTTGTTAGTTATCTAAAACTATTGTATTCTTTAGGTGAGCGATCATCGATCATCAAATGAATTTTGCATGTGCGGAGCGCAGGAAGACTTATGAAGAACTTCTTCAGTCAAACACGCAAGCCGGAAGGTTTGCTGGGCAAATTCATGCTCAGCACGATGAATTCCTGCCACGCGAAACTGGCAGACTGGGGCATGGGACACTTGTCCGAGATCTCACCGAAGGAAATCGTTGAGCTTGGCTGCGGTGCGGGACGCAACGCAGGAGAACTGCTGAAGCGCTATCCGGGTGCCAGGCTGACAGCGATCGACTACTCACCGCTTTCCGTTGAGAAAGCGACAAAATATAACAGGTCTATGATAGACAACGGACGCTGCAGGGTGCAGCAGGGCGATGTATCGAGCTTGCAACTCGAAGAAAATCGCTACGACCTAGCCACCGCCTTTGAGACAATTTACTTCTGGCCGGGGCTTGAAAGATGCTTTTCGCAGGTGGCGAAGATTTTGAAGCAGGGAGGATACTTCCTCATCTGCAACGAATCCGACGGCAAAGATGCCACCGGAAAGAAATTCGAGGACATCATCGATGGCATGATCTGTTACACCCCGGAGCAGATCGCGGATGCACTGAAAAAGGCAGACTTTTCGGAGATCACTACCGACCATCATCCGAACAAACCGTGGATCACGATATTGGCAAGAAAGTGAGCAAATTTGAGGGGGTTAAAATGATCATCGTGAAGACTGGCCCATAATCCGAGAAAATCAATGACATCCTGCCTTCTCTATCTCTCTGTAAAGATCAGAGATCACATCACTGAGCTTGTGCTTTTTTAGGCTCTCCTCAAATTCCTGCTGGACATCCTGCAATTTATCATACAGTGCGGCGTGGATATTCCGGCCGACCGGACAGAGAGGATTCGGATTCTCATGGAAATGAAAGAGATCTTCCTTATTCTTCTCTACAGCTTCATAAACGTCATAAAATGTGATCTGGTCAAGAGGTCTTGTGATGGCGATGCCGCCCGGCCCCCTCTTGATTTCAATCAGCCCGGCATTCCTGAGGTCAGACATGAGATTCCGGATGATCACCGGATTGCTCCCGATGCTGGACGCAAGAAAGTCACTGGTCACCTTCTCTTCTTTGCCGAAATATTCCACTGCCGCCAAAATGTGTATCGCTATCGTAAATTTGGTTGATATCTGCATAAAGCATTTTCCTTCTATTGTAAATTACATCACTTTTGATATTGCCCCGGCAGGACAGACCGGTACGCAGTCTGTCGCTGGATTTTGAAGCAATTCCTTTGGTGTCCCGTACTGCTGGATTTCTCCGTGATCCATCACCAGTACCTTCGTACCGAGCTTCAGTGCTTCCTCGATATCATGTGTGACAAACAGAAATAAGCAGGATATCCGGAGAGACCGCAAGCGCTCTGGCGATACCGACCCTCTGCTGCTGTCCTTTCCTTATCCTTCTTATGATGCGATCATATCATGCTTTGAGCCGAGCAACGAAATAAATCGTCGGACTGAGCACTCAGAGGCAGCGATGTCACAGTAAAGATCGTATTTATACCTTAATCATGGGCTTCCCGCAACGCTATCTGCAACACTGATTAGCTTTAAATCAGCATAAAGCAAAAGACAGTGACCGTAAAAGCCACTGCCATATCAGTCCCGCTTCTTTATCAATTCAGAAAATATGTTTTTATGAAATGCTTTACATCTGCCTTGCTTTCTATATATCGCAGCAGGATTTCAGCGCAGGCGTGGCTGTCACTTGATGCAGCCCGTCA
>CACZJZ010000038.1 GCA_902781655.1 uncultured Lachnospiraceae bacterium | reverse complement strand
CAAATTCGGGGGACGGCAGAATATCTGCCCCACGAGCGAGGTGTTCCGGACGTATGCGTTTCGTCTGGCGGGAAAGCTCGCGGAGCGATACGGAAGGAGGAGCTGCCTCGCGGCCTGGCACATTTCCAATGAATACGGCGGATACTGCTACTGCGATCACTGTCAGGAGGCATACCGGCGCTGGCTGCGGCAGCGCTACGGCACGCTGGAGGAACTGAACCGCGCCTGGAACACCAGCTTCTGGGGGCATACGTACTATGACTGGGACGAAATCGTGCTGCCGGACATGCTGTCGGAGGAGTTCGATTACATGGGCGATCCGGGCATGCGCAGGACCAATGTGCAGGGAAATTCTCTCGATTTCCGGCGCTTCAGCACAGACCAGATCATCGCGCTGTATGACGGAGAGGCGGCGCAGATCCGGCAGCATTCGGCGGCGCCCATCACGACGAATCTCATGTACAACTTCAATGATTTTGACCTCTCGAGACTCGCGAAGCACATGGACTTCATCTCCTGGGATAATTATCCGCGCTACGGCGGCCATATCGCGGACACGGCGCTGTGGCACGATGTCTGCCGCGGACTCGGCGGAGGGTCGTCGTTCTGCCTGATGGAGCAGACACCCGGCGTGACGAACTGGCATCTGTACTGCCGCCTGAAGAGACCGGGGGTGATGCGGCTGTGGAGCTATCAGGCGGTCGCGCACGGCGCGGATACCGTGCTGTTCTTCCAGATGAAGCGCAGCATCGGCGAGTGCGAGAAGTATCACAGCGCCCTCATCGACCATGTGGGCACGGACAATACGAGGGTCTTCCGCGAGATGACGGCGCTCGGCGGGGAACTGGAGAAACTAGGCTCCACGCTTCTTGAGGCAAAATCCACGGCGCGCGCGGCGATCCTGCTGGATTTTGAGAGCTGGTGGGGCACACAGCTTTCGGCAGGCCCGAGCGTCCTCATCAACTACCTGGAAGAGCTGCAGACCTGGTACCGCTTTTTCTTCACGGCGCATATCCCGGTGGATATTCTGACGGCGGAGGACGCCGTGCGCGGTGTGGACAGCAGCAAGTACCGCCTGCTGATCGCGCCGATGCTGTATATGAGCCGGCCCGGCATGGATGAGGCAATCCGAACCTATGTGAGAGAGGGCGGGCGGTTCGTCACCAGCTATTTCAGCGGCTATGTGGATGAGAACGATCTGGTGCTGCCGGGAGGGTATCCCGGAAAATGGAAGGATTTTCTCGGCGTCTGGGTCGAGGAGAGCGACGCCCTGCCGCCGGAGCTGAGCGGGCGGATGACGTATAAGGGAGAGACCTATCCGTGCCATATTCTGTGCGATCTGATGCATCCTGTGGAGGACGGCACGGAGGCACTCGCCGTGTATCAGAGCGATTTCTACGCCGGGATGCCTGCTGTCACGCGGCATCCTTTCGGGAAGGGAGAGGCGTACTATGTCGGAACCCGGTCGGACGCGCGCTTCTATCAGCAGTTTCTAGGCGAACTCTGCCGAGGGTGCGGCATTTCGCCGCTCGCGGAGGCACCGGAGGATGTGGAAGTGGACTGCCGCCGGAATGCGGAGGGCACCTTCCTGTTCTTCCTGAATCATGCGGAGGAGGAGCGCAGCGTGACCGCGCCGGCGGACGGAACGGATCTTCTGACCGGCCGCCCGCTCCGGAAGGGAGAGACATTCACCATGAAGCCCGCGGACGTCGTGATCCTGAGAGAGCAGGCATGAGCTTTTCCCGATGAGGCAGCCATCCAACCCGCCGATGCTCCGCGAAGCGCAGCGGCCGGACGCGGAACGTTGGGAATGGAGAAGAGCGAAAACACAGCGCGGCATGCGCCGGTGGAACGAGGGCCTGCCGGTGCATGCGCAGCCTGCCTGTCCGCGTATGGAAAACATTTTCTTACAGAACCATAAAGACTATGAAATATTCATAAATTCCCGGGACGGAATTACCTGAAAATGGACCGGGAATATCCTGCGCGGAGGGATGATAAGGTGCAGAAAATGCGGGAAGAATCCATGAGGAACTAATGGGGGAAGCTGAAAAGTCAGAACAATATCGAATAAATAGCATAAAATATAGGAATTCTATATCATAAATCGGTGTTTTACACAGAAAACAGCCATGCTTTTCGTCGCATTGTCAATGGTCTGTGGACCGTTTCCGCCATAAAATAATCATGGTTCGGAAATTAATGGAAGTCCGCCGTATGCGGACATGGAACCAAGAAGGGGGATACTGTTATGGTTAGTTTTCTGTTGTGCCTTGCCGTCCTGATCATCGGATATTTTACGTACGGCAAGCTGGTGGACAGGACCTTCGGCCCTGACGACCGCGAGACGCCGGCCGTCGCCATCAATGACGGCGTCGATTATGTTGTCATGCCGCAGTGGAAGCTGTTTCTGGTACAGCTCCTGAACATCGCGGGTCTCGGACCGATCTTCGGCGCGCTGACCGGCGCGGAGTGGGGACCGATCGTGTACCTGTGGATCACGTTCGGCACGATATTTGCCGGCGGTGTTCATGACTACTTCTCCGGCATGCTCTCCGAGCGGAACAATGGCGCCTCGATCTCCGAGGTCACCGGCACCTATCTCGGGCCTCTGATGAAGAACGTCATGCGCGTGTTCTCCGTCGTCCTGCTGATCATGGTCGGCACGGTCTTCGCCGTCGGACCCGCGGGGCTGCTGGTTGTTCTGATCAAGAACAACAATGGAACCGGAATTCTGATCAACAGCGCGTTCTGGCTCACGATTATTTTGATTTATTACTTTATTGCGACCTTTATCTCGATCGATAAGATCATCGGCAAGATTTATCCGATCTTCGGCATCTGCCTGATCGTCATGGCACTGGGCGTCGGATTCGGAACGCTGACCTCCGGCCAGCCGATGCCGGAGCTGTGGAGCCACTTCTACAACATGCATCCGGCGGCAAAACCCGTTTGGTCCTTCATGTTCATCACGGTGGCCTGCGGCGCGATCTCCGGCTTCCATTCCACGCAGTCTCCTCTGATGGCGCGCTGCCTGAAGAGTGAGAAGCAGGGTCATTTCGTCTTCTACGGCGCCATGGTTGCCGAGGGCATCATCGCCCTGATCTGGGCGGCAGCGGGCTGCACTCTCTATGGCAGTCAGGGCCTTCTGGATGCAGGCGGCGGCAATTCGACCACTGTCTACACCATCTGCCAGGAGACGATGGGCAGGGTCGGCGTGATCCTCGCCATGCTCGGCGTCATTGCCTGCCCGATTACCTCCGGCGATACGTCGTTCCGTTCTGCCCGCCTGACGCTTGCGGACTGGTTCCATCTTGACATGAGCAAGTGGACCACCCGTCTCGTGCTCTGCATTCCGGTGCTGGGCGTCGGCGCGCTCCTCGGCTATGGCAACACGCTGGGCTTCATCGACTACAGCGTGATCTGGAACTACTTCAGCTGGTCAAACCAGACGCTCGCCATGATCGTTCTCTGGGCAGCCTCCATGTATCTGGTGATGGAGAAAAAGAATTACTGGATCACGGCAGTTCCGGCGACCTTCATGAGCGCGGTCTCCGCGACCTACTTTACGATGGCGCCTGAGTGCCTCGGCCACATTCCCGGACTCAATCAGAACACCGCGGTGGCATATCCGGTCGGCATCATTGTCGCGGTTCTGTTCCTGTGCCTGTTCCTTCGTGCGGCGAAGAAGGCAAGAGCGGCGGCCTGAGTCGGACGCGCGACGCTTGCAGATGACGCTTGCAGAGTAGATGGGCAGCCCGGCGGCAGCGCTGCATGTGAAATGCAGCAGCCGGATGAGGGAAGATCCGAAAAGGCAGCCGGTTCCGAGGCTTGTCTGAAGTAAACGCGGCAGACGGCTGCACTGCCCGGCAGCGGGTAACGATACTATCACAGCGAGGGAGACTGAAGAGGGGACTTGACGCTTCAGTCTCCCTGTTTTATTCACCTCATCGGCACTGACGCACGCATGATGCCGTACCCGGCGGAACCGCGACTGCGGATTCTGTTCCGGAGAAGAATCAGGAGTATCAGTTGATGCCGCACAAAACGCGGCATGAGGTAAACAGATGATCTTTTTCAAACCAAGACAGCTCGGGCCGACCTCCCTTACCGCGGAGGAACTCAGAGAGGACAGGAAGAACAGCCGCAATATCGGGCCCTGTGCCATCGGGCGCCGTGCTATTTATCTCAACAGCTTCTACATTGACCGCATGTATTACGTGGCGGTGGACGATGTGCGCCGCATTTTCAAGCGCGTCGCCATGAGCCGCGGCGGTTTCACGGGAAAGGGAATTTTCGGCTCGATGCCCTATCTGGTAGTGCAGATGAAGAATGGGAGCGAGAAGCAGTGCAACTTTAAATTCGAGCAGCAGGTCGATCAGTTCCTCGGGGAATTCGGCGCGGAGCATCCCTCCATCCCGCTGCACAGCGCAGATGCGGAGCGGCGTCTCCGCGAGGCGGAGGAGAAGGAGCAGGCAAAATATCTGAAAACCCTTTCTGCGGAGGCGGAGGCGGCAGTGAGGCGGCTTCGCGGTGCGCAGACACAGCTGGAAAAAAAGCCGGAGCTGTACCGGAACCTGCAGG
The DNA here is from genome assembly GCA_902781655.1 of uncultured Lachnospiraceae bacterium. Lineage (GTDB taxonomy): Bacteria > Bacillota > Clostridia > Lachnospirales > Lachnospiraceae > CAG-791. Next base: position 16,630 of record CACZJZ010000038.1, on the reverse strand, counting down.
CTGCCGCGAAGCAGAAGCGCATCATCGACGGCATTGATCCAAGCTATCAGTTCGTTGCCGGCGTCATCTTTGCCGCTGCGGCGGCTGCGGCGCTGTTCGGCGTCTATGCGATGACAAAGGGCATGGGCGGAGCAGTATATTTTGTCCTGTTCGGTCTTGCCGCCATCTCGGTGATCGCGGCGAGCAGAGTGCTGCCTACGGGGAAGCGAAACCGGACCGCCGCGAAGCGGGACTGGGACAGCGCAGAGCAGGCCATGGCTGACTACCTCGAAACGCTCGGGAAATTTCCGCTCCCTGCGCGGTATGCCCACCCGGTTGTTCTGGAACGTATGATCCGCGCAATCCGACAGGGCAGGGCGGAGAGCGGAGAGGAAGCATTCCGCGTGGTGCGGGAGGATCTCAGGGCTCTCAATTCGGATGTCACGGTGTCGCAGAAGGAGTACGATGAGGTGGTGGCAGTCAAGCCGCTGTTTCTGGTCTCTGATTACCAGTGAGAGCAGGATACCGCAGAAGCCTCCGCAAGCAGTTTTCATCCGCAGGGATATCCCTGAGACAGACAGGACGGGCTGCGGCAGACGGCACGGGGAAGAGTGACTGCGCAGATCGCCGGAGCCGGGAGAGGGAGTTTGCGATGAGCGAAGAAAAATTTGATGTACTGCGGCAGCAGGGCGTCCGGGAGGAATTGATCGCCGGGATAAAGAGGTACAGCAGCGACGCGCCGGTTCCGGAGGAGCTGCTTCCGCGCATTCCGGTTCCGGAGTACCATTACTATGGCAAGGAGGTCCTGGAGAAGGCCATCTCGGCGATTCTGTGCGGCAAAAATCTTCTTCTCACCGGGCCGAAGGCAACCGGCAAGAATGTGCTGGCGGAGAATCTGTCCTATCTGTTCGGCAGGCCGCAGTGGGATGTCTCCTTTCACATCGGTGTGGATGCCTCCTACCTGATCGGAACGGACACCTACGACGGGCGGGCGGTGACCTTCCGGCCGGGTCCGATCACGCTCTGCGCCCGGGAAGGGGGCTTCGGTGTTCTGGACGAGATCAATATGGCCCGGAACGAGGCACTGGCGGTGCTGCACTCGGCGCTGGATTTCCGGCGGGTCATCGATATCCCGGGATATGAACGGATTCCGGTCAGCCCCAAGACGCGGTTTCTTGCCACGATGAACTACGGCTATGCCGGCACGCGGGATCTCAACGAGGCGCTCACCTCGCGGTTCGCGGTGCTGGAGATGCCTGTCATCGGGGAGGACAATCTGAAGCGGCTGATCATGGATAAATTCCCGGATATCAAGCCGGTCTTCCGGGATCAGTTTGTGAGGCTGTTCTTTGAACTGAACCGGAAGGCGGAGAACGCCGAGATTTCTGACCGCGCGCCGGATCTGCGCGGCCTGCTCGACGCCATACAGCTCATCCGGGCAGGGGTGACCTCCGGAGATGCGCTGGCTATGTGCATCACGGACAAAACCTTTGATGCCTACGAGCGGTCACTGATTACGGATGTCATCCGGTCCCGGATTCCGACGGACCTGACGAGTACGGATGTGTTCGGGGCATAGACCACACGGCATGTGCGGGGAGAGCAGCGAAGAGCGCTCAATACGATCTGGAATGCGGCGGGGCGATATCAGTTCGACCCGCCGTTTATGGCTTTTTTCCCGGATGGATCGGCTGACTTTTATTTTAACCTCATCATCGGATTTGTAGAGAAATGGTTTGATCCGGAGCGGATGGAGACCCTTTTTGAGCGGGTGGGACGGTCTGCGCGGGCGGACGAATTTGACGATCTGCTCTGGCTTGGACTTGAAAACTGTGTATATGAGAAGGAGATCGGGGAGCGGCCGATTCTGGCACAGCTGCGCCGGGAGCGGGCAGAGAAATTCTTCTCCCTTGGCAGCACCCTGTCGAGGCAGCAGATGATGCTGCAGTCGATGCTGACGCAGACGATGCAGGAGGTGCGCTGGGCGGAGGTGTCCGGCAGGAGAATGCCGCCGCTCTCCGGCAGGGAACGGCGGATGGCCGGGGCGCTCCGCTTCCCGGGGAGCCTTGATACAGAGGGAGTGCTTCTTGCCTGTCAGCAGTTTCTGTCCGTCTATTTCCGGTGGAGGGAACCGGGTGAGAAAGGAGAGGAAGCCGGAGGGCAGGCGGAAAATGTGCCGGGAATTCTGCGGCATCTTCTGCGCCGGGAGACGAGACAGACGGATTCTCTGGTGATTCGCGCGGGGACCGGGCAGTGCGGGGATGGAAGCAGCGGTGCGCTGGCTCATCGCACCGGGATTCTGCACAGAAGCGCGCGGACAGAGCAGGATCTGGCTTATGTGGAGGCCTGTTTTGGCCCGTGCGCAGTCAGTGAACATGATCTGGGCGTGCTGGAATCGGAGCTCTGCGTCGGGGACGACAAGGACTGCCGTATCTGGATTGTGAACACGAGACAGGCGGGCAGTGCGGCCCGGGCACTATCGCCGTCCCGCCGGCCGGATCGGGAAGCCGGGGGCTCGAGGGAAAACGGGCCGGACAGTCCCGATTTTGCGAAAGAAGGCGGACTGGAGGCAGAAGACGGGGCTGATCAGGACCTTTCGCCGCAGGATCGGCGAGATGTGCGTCGCGTGCGCGCGGACATGGAGAGACAGAAGGGGAAGAACCGCGTTTTCTATGACGCACACAGGCAGGAAATCGCAAGCACCATCCGCCGGCTGTCCGCCGGCATGAACACGGTGCTCGAATCCTATGCCTGGCCGCTGCCAGAGGAGGGCCGCGCCGGACAGCTGGAACCGGAGAAGGCCTACCGGCTGCCGGTTCTGCAGGATCCGGATGTGTTTCTCCATCCGGGGAACGAGAAGGAGCCGGACCTGAGTGTGGAGCTGCTGCTTGACGCTTCCGCCTCCCGGCAGCGGAATGCGGAGGTGATCGCGGCGCAGGGGCGCATTCTTGCCGAGAGTCTCGTGCGCTGTCATATTCCGGTCCGCGTTCTAGCGTTCTGCTCGCTTCGCGGTGTTACGGTGCTCCGCATTCTGAAGGAATGGAAGGAATTTTCCTGCGCGCGGATTCTGGACTACTATGCAGGAGGGTGGAACCGGGACGGACTGGCCATCAGAACGGCGGACGCACTGCGCATCCGGGAGGATCATCATGCCCGCCGGCTTCTGCTGGTGCTTACGGATGCCAGTCCCAACGATTCGGCAAAGCTGCCGCCGGTTTCCGGCGGCGTTCTGCGCCGCGAATATGAAGGCGCGCCTGCCGTGGAAGCCGCCGCGTCCGCAGTCCGGGCGGCGCGGGAGGATGGCATTCATACAGCAGCCGTATTTGCCGGTTCCACGGCACATCTCGGGAGTCTGTCCCGGATCTACGGCAAGGAGTATGTGTGCATCCGCAAGCTGGATCAGCTCGCCGCGGCGGTTCTGGAGCTGCTCCGGATGACGCTGCAGGAAAACGAGAACCGGAGCTGACGGGATCAGATGCTGATAGCGGGGGAGAACAAGATCGTGCTGGCAGAAACAGAGCAGTCCGCCCTGCATGGGCTGCCATGATTCGATGGCGGGGGAGAACAAGATCGTGCTGGCAGAAATGCTCTGTCCGGGCATCAGGAATGACGACAAGGAAGGATGGCATCAGGAGGCGGCGAATGTGGCATCTTTTTGAGAAAAAAGTTTTGATTTACAGAAAGAAGGACAAGGACACCTGGTGGCGGATCCGGGAGGCGCTCCGGCAGGGAGGCATCCGGAGGGTATCTACCGGTCACTATTCCAATGATCCTGTGGCGCCGAACGGAATCGGCGGGATGCTCGATCCGCGTGATTTTGGTGCCGGAGGCAGGATCGACCGGGATACCTACTACATCCGTGTGCCGGCTTCAGAGGAGGAGAGGGCACAGCAGTGCATCCGGAGCAGCGGGCTGGTTGCGGAGATAGAGAGCAGAAAGCCTTAATGGGAAGACGATACGACGCGCTCCGACTGACCGGAGTGCCGCCGGAACCTGTGTCCCGATACAGAAGAAAGCCGGTGCGGGCATTCCGGGTGAAGCAGGGACGGAAGAAAGGCGAAGCGGGCATTCCGGGTGGAGCAAAGGACGGAAGAAAGGCAGTGCAGGCATTCCCGAGGGGAGTAAAGGACGCGGTACTGGGTAAAAAGACAAAAATGCGGTATGATATCCGGAAAACAGGAATTCTGGATTAGTACTCGGAGGTATCTGCTCATGTCTGAACGTCTTACAGATACTGCTGCACAATTGAATCAACCGGAACCGCCGCAGCCTGACGGCGCCAGCCGCGAGGGACTGACTGCCGCCGGAGTCGCGGAGCGCACCGCTGCCGGGCAGGTCAACCGCGTTCCGGACCGCACGACAGACAGCGTCGGCACCATTATTCTCAAGAACGTCTTCACCTATTTTAACCTGATATTTGCCGTCCTCGCGGCGCTGCTGATTTCAGTTGGATCCTATCGGAGTCTGACCTTTCTTCCGGTCATCATCGCCAATGTGGTGATCGGTATTGTGCAGCAGATCCGGGCAAAATCCGTGCTGGACAAGCTGTCTCTTCTGGATGTGACCGAATATACGGCACTTCGGGACGGGGAGAGAAAACTTGTCAGCTCACAGGCGCTGGTGCGGGATGACGTAATCTTTCTCGAAGCCGGCCAGCAGATTCCCGCGGACGCCGTCGTCCTTGAGGGAAAACTGCGTGTCAACGAATCTCTTCTGACCGGAGAGGAGGATGAGGTTCCGAAGACCGCGGGAGAGGAGCTGAAATCGGGAAGCTTTGTGGTGTCCGGAAGCGGTACGGCGCGGCTTGCCCGCGTCGGGCCGCAGTCCTATGCGTCCCAGCTGACGCTGAAGGCCAGAAAGACGCAGGAAAAACCTGCGGAGATGGTGCATGATATTGAGTGGATCATCCGGATCACCGGCATTCTCATCATCCCGGTCGGTGCAGCACTGCTTTACCAGACGGTGTGGGTGAACGGAGAATCCTGGCACGATGGCATTGTCTCCATGGTCGGCGCCGTCATCGGCATGGTGCCGGAAGGTATGTATCTGCTGGCAACAGTGGCGTTTGCCATGAGTGCGGCAAGACTAGCCGGGAAAAAGGTTTTGCTCCACGACATGCGCAGCATGGAATCCCTCGCGCGTGTAGACGTGCTCTGTGTGGACAAAACCGGCACCATCACGAGCGATAATATGACGGTGAGCGGGATTTTTCTGCCTGTCGGTCCGGATGGAAAGACAGCAAAGCAGGCAGAAAGCGCCGAGGCAGGAGCCGCCAGAAACGATGCGGTTTACTCCGCGGCCCGCGGACAGAGAGAAAAAGCGGCACTTGCGCTTCTTGCAAGTTACGCACAGACAGTGCCGGATGCAAACAGCACCATGCAGGCGGTCCGCGCATACTGCGGCGCGGCGTCTCCGCTTGCGGCCGTCCGCCTTGAGCCGTTCCGGTCCTCTGTCAAATATTCGGAAGTGCAGACAGAAGATCATCTGTATCGCTTTGGCGCGCCGGAATATCTCCTCGGCGGGGAGGAACGGCAAAAAAACCTCGGAATCATGGAAGAGCACCAGATGCGAGGGGAACGTGTGCTCGTGCTGACGGAGGACGGCAGACCGGCGCTCTTCCTTGCTATGGACAATGAGATCCGGGAGAATGCGCCGGAGATATTCCGGTGGTTCCATGAGCGCGATGTGCAGGTGAAGGTGATCTCCGGGGACAATCCGCTGACTGTCTCCCGGGTTGCCATGAAAGCCGACATAGCGGATGCAGACCGTTATGTGGATGCCACGCACCTTGTCACCCGGGAGGACATCGAGGATGCGGTGCAGCGTTTCACAGTCTTTGGACGTGTGAAGCCGGAGCAGAAAAAGGAAATCGTCCGGGCATTGCGCAGAACAAAACACAGGGTTGCCATGACCGGAGACGGCGTGAATGATATTCTCGCCATGAAGGAGGCGGACTGCTCCATTGCTATGGGAACGGGTTCGGACGCGGCGAGGCAGGCGGCGCAGGTGGTGTTGCTGGATTCGGATTTTGCAAGAATGAAGGATATCGTCGGGGAGGGGCGCAGAGATGTGAACAATATCACCCGCTCTGCCACGCTGTTCCTGTACAAGAACATCTTCTCGCTGCTGCTGGCGATTTTCTCCATTGCGGGCGGCTTTGTCTATCCGCTCAATCCGAGCCAGATCTCGCTGATTTCCATGTTCAACATCGGCATTCCGGCGTTTCTTCTGGCACTCGAGGACAACCAGACCAGGCAGAAGGGACGTTTCCTGACCACGACGCTGATTCAGGCACTGCCGGCGGCGCTGACGAGCTTTTTCTCCATCGCGCTCATGGTGTTGTTTGGCGAGCTTTTCAGCATTCCGTCGGGGGATGTGTCGACGGCCAGCACCTACCTGCTGTCCTTCATCGGATTTATGATCCTGTGGCGCATTTCTCTGCCGGCCAATTCTTATCATGTCGCGGTGCTGGCCATCTGTGTTCTCAGCATTGTGGTGAGTGCGGCTAATTTCAAGGTTCTGTTCAGTTTGACCAGCATTTCGCTGAAGGCGGCGGCACTGTGTCTTGTCTTTGCCCTGGCGGAGGTTACCGTCATGAACTGGCTCACCAGACTGTCTGAATTTCTGACTGATCCGGCGCGGAGGGACAGAAAAATATAACCCCGCAAAAGCGGGTGCCGCAGACGGTGCGGCAGGAGAACGACATGAACGAGGAGCAGAAAAAGCAGCTCGCGCTGGAGGTGATCCGGCGGCTGAAAAAGGAATATCCGGACACGCACTGTACGCTGTCGTATCAGGACGCCTGGCAGCTATTGGTGAGCGTGCGCCTGGCGGCGCAGTGCACGGATAAGCGGGTCGATCAGACGACACCGCTGCTCTATGCAAAATTCCCGACGGTGGCGGCACTTGCCGCGGCGCCGGTGGAGGAAATTGAGGAGATCGTGAGGCCCTGCGGCCTGGGCCGCAGCAAGGCCCGCGATATTTCAGCGTGCATGAAGGTGCTGCACACGGAGTACCACGATCTGGTTCCGGACACGATGGAGGAGCTGCTGAGGCTGCCGGGCGTCGGCCGCAAGAGCGCAAATCTGGTGCTCGGGGATGTGTTCGGCAAGCCGGCAATCGTCACGGACACGCACTGTATCCGGCTTTCCAATCTCATCGGACTTGTCGATGGAATAAAGGAACCCGAAAAGGTGGAGCGGGCGCTGCGGGCGATCATTCCGCCGGAGGAAGGAAACCAGCTCTGTCACCGGCTGGTGGATCATGGGCGCGCCGTCTGCATCGCGAGACGCCCGCAGTGCGGCATGTGCTGCCTGTGCGATATCTGCCGATATGGGAAGGAACACAGCGGGGGACAGCAGGATGAGTGAGAACCGGGAAGAAAAGAAGAACCCTCGCTTCTGCCGCCGCTGCCTGCTTGAGGAGGCGGACCCGGAGGCGTACCAGCGCGACCTCGTGTCTGTGCTGGCGCGCATGGACAGGGAAACCAGGACGCCGCCTGCGGAATATGAAAGGCGTCTCGACGCCTGCCGCGCCTGTGGCAGACTAAATGCCGGGACCTGCGAGGCGTGCGGATGCTATGTCGAGCTGCGCGCGGCAGTCCGCCGGCAGAAATGCCCCTATCGGAAGTGGTGAAGGATTCGGCAGAAAGGCCTGCTGTGCACAGATTATGCCTGGGGCCGGACAGGCCGTATCAGATATTGTTGAAGATAATGAGATTTTTGACGTATCTGGCTGCGGAGGAATAGAGCAGGAAGAGTCCCGGCAGTGATTATTTGGTGCTGCAATACTGAGGAAAGCATAACTTATCTCGCAGAACAAGCGGCCATACGGTAGAATAAGGGCGTAGCTTTCACGAACTATTACTTGCAAGAGAGTTAAGAAGGGAGACTGATATGAGTGAATGTACCACCGGAACGATTCCGGAGAAGGGACCGATCACGGACGAGCTGCTGGAGAGGATGAACCGGTACTGGCGCGCGGCCAATTATCTGAGCGCCTGCCAGCTGTATCTGCTGTCCAACCCGCTGCTGAAGGAGCCGCTGACCTGGGATATGATCAAGAAGAAGATCGTCGGACACTGGGGCACGGTGCCGGGACAGAATTTTGTCTTCGTGCATCTGAACCGGGCAATCAAGCGGTACGATCTGGACCTGATCCTGCTCTCCGGGCCCGGACACGGAGGAAATTTCTATATTGCGAATGATTATCTCGACGGCACCTACAGTGAGGTGTATCCGAACATCTCGCAGGACGAGGCCGGCATGCAGAAGCTGTTCAAGCAGTTCTCTTTCCCAGGCGGCGTGCCGTCGCACTGCGCGCCGGAGACGCCGGGTTCGATCAATGAGGGCGGCGAGCTGGGCTATTCCATCGCACACGCATTCGGAGCGGTCTTCGACAATCCGGATCTGATTGCGGCGGTCACGGTCGGCGACGGCGAGGCGGAAACCGGTCCGCTTGCCACGAGCTGGCAGTCCAACAAATTCCTGAATCCGGTCAGCGACGGTGCGGTGCTGCCGATTCTGCATCTGAACGGATATAAGATCGCGAATCCGACGATTTTTGCCCGCATGAGCCATCAGGAGATCACGGACTTCTTCCATGGCTGCGGGTGGGAGCCATATTTTGTCGAAGGCGACGATCCGATGACGATGCACCGGAAGATGGCGGAGACGATGGATACCGTCATCGAATCCATCCGTGCGATTCAGAAGCACGCGCGGGAGACCGGCGACACGACGAGGCCGGTGTGGCCGATGATCGTGCTGCGCACGCCGAAGGGCTGGACCGGGCCGAAGGTGGTCGACGGCAACCGGATCGAAGGAAATTTCCTGGCGCATCAGGTCCCGGTCATGATGGACAAGCCGGAGCATCTGCAGATTCTTTCGGACTGGCTCCACAGCTACCATCCGGAGGAGCTGTTCGATAAAAAGGGACATCTCCTGCCGGAGCTGGCGGCGCTCGCGCCGACCGGAGAGCACCGCATCGGGGCCAATCCGCACGGCAACGGCGGCAAGCTGCTGCGCGATCTGCGCATGCCTGATTTCCGCGACTATGCCTTTGACATCGGCGAGAAGCACGGCGCGAAGGACGGGCAGGATATGACCGAGCTCGGCAAGTTCGTGCGCGATATCTTCAAGCTGAACGACGACGCGAAGAATTTCCGCATCTTCGGGCCGGATGAGACCAACTCCAACCGGCTGAACCATGTTTTTGACGTGCAGAACCGCGACTGGAACTCCGAACACCTGGACACGGACGACCATCTCGATCCGTACGGCCGCGTCATGGATTCCATGCTGTCCGAGCATATGTGCGAGGGCTGGCTCGAGGGCTACCTCCTGACCGGCAGGCACGGATTCTTCGCGACCTACGAGAGTTTTGCGAGAATCATCGATTCCATGGCGGCACAGCACGCAAAATGGCTGAAGGTCTGCAACCAGCTCTCCTGGCGTGAGGAGATCGCGTCGCTCAACCTGATCATGTGCTCCACCGTCTGGCAGCAGGACCACAACGGCTTCACGCACCAGGATCCGGGATTCATGGACCACATCGCCAACAAAAAGGCGGATGTCGTCCGCATCTATCTGCCGCCGGACACCAACTGCCTGCTGTCCACCATGGACCACTGCCTGCGCAGCAAGAACTATGTCAACGTCATTGTGGCCTCCAAGCATCCCCGCCCGCAGTGGCTGTCGATGTCCGAGGCAGTCAGACACTGTACCCAGGGCATCGGTATCTGGGAATGGGCGTCGAACGACCAGGGACAGGATCCTGACATCGTGTTTGCCTGCGCCGGCGAGACCCCGACGCTGGAGGCGCTGGCGGCCGTCAGCATTCTGAACAGAGAGCTGCCGGATGTCAAAATCCGCTTCATCAATGTCGTGGACCTCTTCAAGCTCCAGCCGCACAGCGAGCATCCGCACGGCCTCACGGACGAGGAGTACGATATGCTCTTCACGAAGGACAAGCCGGTCATCTTCAATTTCCACGGCTATGCCGGCCTGATTCATGAGCTGACCTACCGCCGTCACAACAACCGCCTGATTCACGTCCGCGGGTACAAGGAGGAAGGCACCATCACCACGCCGTTTGATGTCCGCGTACAGAATGACATCGACCGGTTCCACCTCGTGCAGACTGCGCTCCGCTACCTGCCGCAGCTCGGCAACAAGGGCGCCTACCTCTACCAGAAGATGAGCGACAAGCTCGTGGAGCACAAACAGTACATCCACGAATACGGTCAGGATCTCCCGGAGGTCGCGAACTGGAAGTGGGAGAAGAACTGACAGACTGCTGAGAAAAGGCGGATTTTGTCCCAAACAAGCTAAACTTGTCAGGGACAATTCCCGGGTGTAAGATAGCGAACGAATTGAATAACGGCTAGGGGAGCTATTGCTGAGAAATCTTCCTGCCAATGGCAGAGAAGACGACCCTTATTACTTGATCCGGACAATACCGGCGAAAGGAAGCAGATTCCAGAGAATATCCGGCTTCGGCTGTTTATTTGGTATGGAATGATAAAGTCCCCCTCCGTGCAGAATTGGAAGGAGGACTTTTTTATGTCTGTAAGGATGCTTGGCGGTTTGTTTGCGACGCTCTCGGAGGATGGTTCCTACAATCTGACGACGGGCGGATACACGGTGCTGGTGATGGTGATGATCGCGGCGCTTCTGCTCGCCTGTTTCCTGATGAAGGCGGATCGGAAGGCAGTTTGTCACCTCGTTCATCAAGTTTCTGCATCTGCCGATGGGCGGCAGTATCACGCTGTTCTCGATGTTCTTCATCACGCTGATCGGCTATTGGTACGGGCTTGGCAGCGGCATTCTCTGCGGTGTGGCCTACGGCATTCTGCAGCTGGTGGTGGATCCGTACATCATCAGTGTGCCGCAGATGCTGGTGGATTATATTTTCGCCTTCGGCGCGCTGGGTCTTTCCGGCGTTTTTCACAAGGCAAAACACGGCCTTCTCAAGGGGTATCTGCTGGCGGTATTCGGCCGCTGGTGCTTCGCCACGCTGTCCGGTGTGATCTTCTTCGGCTCCTACGCGGCGGATTACGGGATGAGTCCGTTTGCCTACTCTGCGGCATACAACGGTCTGTATATCGGCGTGGAGGCGGCCATCACGACGGTAATTCTCTGTATTCCGGCGGTGTCAAAGGCACTTGCGAAGGTCAAGGCGCTGGCGGTGCAGGAGTAGATGATGGAAGCCGCAAAGGACGCGGCAAGGGGATAAGGATGAATAAAAATATCAGAAAACTGGTTGTCTCTGGCATGCTGACGGCGGTTGTGGTAGTGCTGTCGCCGTATTTCACATTTCCGGTATTCGGGTCAAAATGCGCGCCGCTGCAGCATATGGTAAATGTATTTGCAGCGGTTCTGCTCGGACCCTTCTGGGGCGTCGGCATCGCGTTCTGCATCTCCCTCATCCGGAATCTGATCGGCACGGGGACGCTGCTGGCTTTCCCGGGCAGCATGATCGGCGCGCTGCTCTGCGGCGTCGTCTACTGGAAGTGGAAGAAGCTGGTACCGACCTATTTTGCCGAGGTCCTCGGAACCGGCGTGATCGGCGGAATGGTCTGCTTCCCGGTGGCAAAATTCCTGATGGGCAATGAGACGGCGGCGCTCTTTACGTTTGTCGTTCCCTTCCTCATCAGCACGGCCGGCGGCACGATTCTCGCAGCGGTATTGATCGGTATTTTGAAGAAGTCCGGTGCGCTCGGCTATCTGAAGGGACTCCTGGAGGACGGAAAGGCGGAGAAGAACACCACGGCCAGGACAGTATAAGGGAACACAGAGGTATCACAGCGGCAGACCGGGGGCACCACCTTCTGCCGCTCTATAAAATAATGCCAGGGCGGAAAGCCCGGAAAGGACTCAGCGATGAGAACAGCATTAACAATCGCCGGAAGTGATTCCAGCGGAGGCGCCGGCATTCAGGCAGATATCAAGACGATGATGGCAAACGGCGTGTTTGCCATGAGCGCGGTCACTGCGCTCACTGCTCAGAATACGACCGGCGTGACAGCAATCCTTGACAGTACACCGGAGTTTCTGGAGGCACAGATCGACGCGGTCTTCACCGATATTTTCCCGGACGCGGTCAAAATCGGCATGGTATCCGCAAGTCCGCTGATCCGCAGTATCGCAAAGAAGCTGCGGCAGTATGCGCCCAGCTATGTTGTCGTCGATCCGGTGATGGTCGCGACGAGCGGAGCAAAACTCATCAGCGATGAGGCAGTGAGCACTCTGAAGGAGGAGCTTCTTCCGATCGCCACGGTCATCACGCCGAATATCCCGGAGGCGGAGGTCCTCTCCGGGCTGGAGATCCGCTCCGCGGAGGACATGATCCGTGCGGCGGAGAGCATCTATGACCGGTATCACTGCGCCGTGCTGTGCAAGGGCGGCCACAGCCTGAATGATGCCAATGATCTTCTGTTTGCGGAGAGCGGGTATCGCTGGTTTATGGGGAAACGCATCGACAATCCCAACACACATGGAACCGGCTGTACGCTTTCCAGCGCGATCGCGGCCAATCTGGCCAAGGGTTTTGATCTTGAAACGTCTGTCGCGCGCGCCAAAGAATACATCTCCGGAGCGCTCGGCGCCATGCTGGATCTGGGACACGGCAGCGGTCCGATGAATCACGCCTTTGACCAGCACGGCAGGTTCATGGAGGAGGCACCGGCTGCTTCGGAGGCTGGGACTGCAGCTTCAAAGACGGGCACTGCGGACCGGAACGATGCGGCGAAGCCGCAGAAAGGGGGCCGCGCATGAAAAAGCTCACGGCGTTTCAGTCCTCCCTCATCTGGTTCGGTGCCGGCGTATCCATTGCGGAAATTCTGACCGGGACCTATTTTGCCTCTTTGGGCATGATACGCGGCACCGCTGCGATTCTGCTGGGGCATCTCATCGGCTGCGCGCTGATGTATTTTGCAGGGCTGATTGGCGGGCAGACCGGAAAGAGCGCCATGGAGACGGTCAAAATGAGCTTCGGGGCAAAGGGAGGGCTGTTCTTCGCGGCGCTCAATGTGCTGCAGCTCGTCGGCTGGACCGCGATCATGATCTATGACGGCGCGCTTGCGACCGATGAGATTTTTGCGGCAGGCCGGTGGATCTGGTGCCTCGTGATCGGCGGCCTGATTGTGCTGTGGATCGTGGTCGGCATCACGAATCTCGGTGTTCTGAACAAGATTTCCATGACAGCGCTGTTTATTCTGACGATCGTTCTGTCCGTCATCATCTTCACCGGGAAGGGCGCGGCCGGCACGGCAGCTGCCGCGGACGCCATGAGCTTCGGCGCCGCGGTTGAGCTCGCCGTGGCAATGCCGCTCTCCTGGCTCCCGCTCATCAGTGATTATACGAGAGAGGCGGTGCGGCCCGCGCGTGCGACGCTCGCCAGCGTTGTGACCTACGGCGCGGTCTCCTGCTGGATGTACTTTATCGGCATGGGCGCCGCGATTTTCACCGGGGAGAGCGACATCGCCAGGGTCATGGTGCGGGCAGGACTTGGCATCGCGGCGCTGATTATTCTGATTCTCAGCACGGTGACGACCACCTTCCTGGATGCCTGGTCCGCCGGCATCTCGGCGGAGTCGCTGACACCGCACGTGAAGGGAAGAACGGTCGCCATTGCGGTGACCGTGGTCGGCATCATCGGTGCGGTGTGCTTCCGGATGGACGACATCACCGGCTTCCTCTATCTCATCGGATCCGTGTTCGCGCCGATGATCGCGGTGCAGATCGCCGATTATTTTGTCCTTCATCAGGACCGGTCAGACCGCGGCGTGGATGTGCGCGGACTGGTGCTATGGGCGGTCGGCTTTGCCCTGTACCGGTGGCTGATGACCGTGGATACGCCGGTCGGCAGTACGCTGCCGGACATGGCGGTCACGATGCTGCTGACGGTGCTGGCGGGAAAGCTCTGGCCGGGAAAAAAGAACAGATGATCTGACGACAGAGTGAGACTTCGCAGTACATGGCAGAGACCAGACTGCCGCTGCAGATGTGAAATAAAGCGGCGTTTTATAAAAAGGCTCTATTGCCATGCAACAGGGGATTTCCTGCGGGAAATCCCTTTTTTCGTGCGCGGAGGGGCGTTTTGTAGTATCCTTACATTTGGCTGTTTCTTCAATATATGGGAGCATTGTTCATCATTCGGAAGAGTTCACGCGGGACAGCCGTGTGACGGATGGCGGGATGACGGACAAATACAGAGAGCGCCGCGGCAGCCCGGCATGGAGGAATCATGGCAAAATTTACACTGACCCCGGAGCAGATGATGAAGGGCTGCGACGAGATTGAAAAGGCCATCAGCGTTTACTATGAGGACAAAAAGGATCGAAACCGCATGCTGGGGATTCTGCTGTCCATCAAGAAGCAGGCGGAGAGCGGAACGCGCATTCTTGCCGCGGCGGTTCCCGTCGATCAGATCGGAAAGGGAGCGGATGGAAAGCCGGTCCGGGTGCGCGGCTTCAGGCTCAACACTCTGAAGGGAACCAATGACAAGCTGTTCGCAGCGATGTTTACCTCGCCGGCAGAGGTCAACAAAGGACGGGAACAGAACATCAACAGTCCGACCGTGCTCATGCCGATTCAGGACTTTCTGACGATTGTTTCGAAGCGGCCGGAAATCAGCGGCATCATGATCAATGCGTTCGGGGAACATCGGCTCTATCTCAGCCAGCAGGCGGCGCAGGCAATTCTGAAGGATGAGCAGGCGGACAAGGATCCGGAAATCCAGGCAAAGAGAAAGGCAGCTGCGGAGGAAGCGATGAAGCAGGCAAGAGCCGCGGCAATCCGGAAGGTGGTGGAGACGCAGGCAAAGCATCGCGGACCGGAAATCGCGGAGAGCACGGTGCTCGGAGCCGTAATCGGAGATGCGCTTGGCGTGCCGGTCGAGTTTTCCACCCGGGAGGATCGGGCAGCTGATCCGGTGACGGACCTGCGCGGCGACGGCACGCATCACAAGCCGGCCGGCACGTGGTCGGACGACAGCAGTCTCCTGCTCGCGTCCCTGTGCAGCCTGGCGGAGGGAACGCAGCTTGATTTCACAGACGTGATGGACCGTTTCTTCGCCTGGAGAATGCGGGGCGCCTACACGGCGGATGACGGAGAGGCTTTCGGCGTGGGCAATACCTGCGATGCGGCGATCATGGCCTACGCGGCGAACAAGCCCGCGCTGCAGTGCGGACTGACCGAAGAGGACAGCTGCGGGAACGGATCCCTGATGCGCATCGCCCCTTTCGCGCTGCTGCTTCTGCGTCGCGGACATACGTTTGATGAGGCGGACCGCTACATGATTCATCAGGCATCCTCCCTCACCCACGCGCATCCGCGCTGCAAGCTGGCCTGCGAGATCTATGCGGTCACGCTCCGCTCTGCCGTCTTGTCGATGGGATTGAAGAAAAAGGAAGCAGTGGTGCAGGAGGCGATGAATGATCTTGATCTCTTTTACCGCGGACCCCGCGCCATCGCAGACAGCGCGGACGAGACCGAGGAGGAGAAGAAGCTCGATGAGGAGGCCATGGAGAATCACCGGTCCTTTGTGAAGGATTATGACGAGGTCCGCGGCGAGTTCAGCACCTTCTCGAGACTCGGCGATGTCGAGGCGTTCAAGGCCCTTCCGGAGGAGGACATCCGATCCACCGGCTATGTCGTGGATACGCTCGAGGCTGCGCTCTGGTGCTTCCTCAATACGGATAATTATAAAGACTGCGTACTGAAAGCGGTGAACCTCGGCGGAGATACCGATACCATCGCCTGCGTGGCGGGCGGTCTCGCCGGCGCCTACTACGGAAAGGAGAATATTCCGCAGGAATGGGTGGACGGCGTCGCCAAGAGCGGATGGATCAGAGAAAAAGCGGCTGAGTTTCAGCATAAGTGGCTGGGCTAAATTGATATCACCGCAGGATGCGGTGATATCAATTCAGCCAAAAGAATGCGGAAACGGAGGCTTTCAGCCTCCATTTCCGCATTCTTCCGGGCTGTCCAAACGGCATGTTGCCGGCAGGCGTTTGAATCGGAAACAAGGCACACTGTGCCTGGTAAAGCGTGTCAGATTGCGCGCTGCGCAATCTGACGTTTGAGTCATTCTACAGGCACATAGTGCCGGCGTGCGATACCCTGCAAGAATTGCGCATTGCGCAATTCTTGCGTTTGAATCGGAATCAAGGCATGCAATGCCTTGATTCCGATTCAAACCATTGACTACCCCCCGCGGCGCGTCTTACAATCACAGCGATTACGGTATCCTTAGGAAAAGAGGACGAAGCTATGTATAAGAAAGTCAATCCCGATCTGAATTTCGTGCAGCGCGAAGAGAATACGGCAAAGTTCTGGTCGGATCATCAGATCTTCGAGAAGAGTGTCAAGGAAAACGAAGGTCATCCGATTTATATGTTTTATGACGGCCCGCCGACGGCAAACGGCAAGCCGCATATCGGTCATGTGGAAACCCGTGTCATCAAGGATATGATTCCCCGCTATCATACGATGAAGGGAGAGCAGGTTCCGAGAAAGGCCGGCTGGGATACGCACGGCCTTCCGGTGGAGCTTGAGGTGCAGAAGGAAATCGGCATCTCGGAGAAGAATCAGAAGGAACAGATCATGGCCTATGGTCTGGAGCCTTTCATTGAGAAGTGCAAGGAATC
>CACZJZ010000037.1 GCA_902781655.1 uncultured Lachnospiraceae bacterium | reverse complement strand
AAGTGTAAACTACAAAATCGGAAGAAAAGTCCCGGAAGTATTGATTTTTCAGCACTTCCGGGACTCACTATTTTTACTGGGTGTTAAAGACCGGAATATGAATTATAGCATAAAAAGAACCCTGCGGAAGTCTTTCCGCAGGGTTCTTCTATGGGTTCCCTTTAGGCACTATTGCTTTTCAATCGGCCTTTCTGCCGGTTTTCCCGATCAGTTATCCAGCTGATATGCGTCGTCGCCATACTTGGCATCAAACTCGTCCTTGCTGGACGGAACGGTAATCTTGCCGTCGATCATATCCTGCTTGACCTGATTGACCTTCGTGATCACATCATCGGTCAGAAGATCGGTCGTCGGTGCGATATCGACGCCGCCGTTGGTGATATCATACGTGACAACACCAGCCTGCAGAGTGCCATCCATCGCGTTCTTGGAAGCATCGTACACGGCGTTATCCACTCTCTTCATAGCAGAAGTGATGACCGTCTTCGGAGCGATGCTGGACTGGTCGGAGTCAACGCCGATGGCGTAGATGCCGCCCTCCTGGCAGCCCTCGATGACGCCGTTGCCGGTGCCGCCTGCTGCATGGAAGATAATGTCAGCGCCGTTGGTGATCATGGAGTTGGCATCGGATTTGCCGGTTGCCGGATCCGCGAAGGAGTTCGCGTTCATCTGCTGAATCTTGCAGTCCGGATTGGTGTCAAGAACGCCTGCCACATAGCCATAGCCGAACAGATGCATTGTGTCGGAAGCCATGCCAAGGATGAAACCGACGTTGTTGGTCTTCGTCATCATGCCGGCGACAACGCCGACAAGGTAGGAAGCCTGCTCCTGCTTGAACATCAGGCAGGTGACATTCGGAAGATCAGCGCAGGAAGCATCATCGATGATTGCGAACTTCTGATCCGGATTTGCGGTTGCTTCCTCGCGGAGAGCATCCGCCAGCATATAGCCGACGCAGATGATGAGATCCGTGTCCTCATCCATGAAGGCTTCGATGTTCGGCTTATAGTCTGCATCTCCGCTGGACTCAAGGTAGTTTGCCTTGATGCCGAGATCCTGCGATGCCTTCTGGAGGCCTGCCCATGCGGACTGGTTGAAGGAACCATCGTTGACACCGCCGACATCGGCGACAAGGCCGACAGAGAAGTCGGAGCCATCCGCAACCGGCGCCGCGGAAGTGGCATCTGCTGCCTCTGTGGAAGCGACTGCCGCTTCTGTCGCAGCGGTGGACGCTGCCTCAGATGCTGTGGAGGCCGCGGAATTGGAGGATGCGCCCGAGCCGCATCCGACCATGCCGATCGCCATCACAGCGGAAAGTGCTGCTGCAATTACCTGCTTTTTCATGAACTTCTCCCTTTCTTTTCCGGACTGCGCCGGACCTGAAAAAAGTTACGCTGTTTTCACAGCCACGACAGATATGGTAACACAAAAGCGTACGCAGGAAAACATATCTCTGCCAGATTCATGCTCCGTGCCGCACTTTTAACCGCTCCCGCGAAAAATGCCCGGAACGGCTTCTCTCCTGCTACTCAATCCGCCGCTGTTTACAGATTCATTTTCGCAGATTGCCGCGGATAAGGCAATAGGAAGCGGATCCGCATATTTTTTATCAAGGTACCTTACATATTTTCAGAACTTCTGCTATATTGTGATTCAGGTATCAAAGCGCAGCAACAGGAGTCAGGAGAAAAACGTTCTATGCGGGAGAAGCAATCCATGCTGAATTATATGAAGAGATACTGGTGGATGGGAATTGCAGCCGCTCTTTTCATGGTACTGGAGGTCAGCGCTGATCTCTATCAGCCCGGCGTGATGGCCGTCATTGTCGATGACGGCATCCTGGGCGGAACAGGCGGCTCTCCCGATATCGCGCTGATTAGGCGGGAGGGCCTGAAGATGATCCTCGTCGTCGCCCTGGGAGGCATCAGCGGCGTTCTGTGCGGTCTCTTCGCCAATCTGTGCTGCCAGAATTACGCCAACGATCTGCGCAAAGCAAGTTTCCGCAGAATCATGCACTTTTCCTTTGCGCAGACCGATACCTTCTCCACCGGCTCCCTCATCACCCGGGTGACCAATGACATCACCCAGATCCAGAATTTTGTCATGCAGTTCATGCGCGGCGCCGTCCGCTGTCTCATGTACTCCGTCGTGGGCAGCTGGTGTCTGCTCTCCCTCGACCTCTCTTTCCGTACCGTCGTGTGGATCGCCATCCCGATGATTCTTGTGTTCACCGCCCTCATCATCATCCGCACCAGTCCGATGTTCGCCGTTCTTCAGGCAAAACTTGATCACATGAACAGCGTCATCGAAGAGAATGTGAACGGTATCCGTGTCGTCAGAGCCTTTGTGCAGGAGAACCGTGAGAAGAAAAGATTTGAGGACGCCAACCAGAGTCTTGTGGATACACAGATGAAGGTGCTCGTCCTGATTTCGTGGCTTCGTCCCGTCATGAATATCATCATCAACCTCGCCATTGTCGCGATTCTATGGATCGGGGCGGGACGCGCCCGGGCAGGAGCAATGCAGCCTGGTACCATCATGGCCGCCGTCACCTATATGTCACAGATTCTGAACGGCATGATGATGCTCGCGATGATTTTTCAGACTCTCTCCCGCGGGATTGCTTCCTCGAGACGCATCGGCGAAATTTTGAAAACAGAGCCTGTGATCCAGGACGGAGGAGCGAAGGCTCAGGAACAACAGACGAACAGCAGCGTTGTTCCTGAGCCGCCGGTCGCAGGGACGGTCTCCTTCCGCGGCGTCTCCTTCTCCTACCCGGGAGTCCGCGCGAGAGTGCTGCATGACATCAATCTCGACATCCGGGCTGGGGAGACGCTGGCTATCGTCGGCGCCACCGGCTGCGGCAAGAGCACGCTCGCCTCTCTCATCCCACGCTTCTACGATGCCACGGAGGGTTCCGTCCTCGTGGACGGAAGGGATGTGCGCCAGTATCCGCTGAAGGAGCTTAGGGACAAGGTCACGGTCGTTCTCCAGAAGAGCGAGCTCTTCAGCACCACCATCCGGGACAATATCGCCATCGGCAGACCCGGCGCATCCGCAGAAGAGATCCGCGCCGCCGCCGTCACCGCCCAGGCGGACGATTTCATCATGCAGCAGCCGGACGGCTACGACACGGCAGTCGCGGAGGGCGGCATGAGCCTGTCCGGAGGCCAGCGCCAGAGAATTGCCATTGCCCGCGCGCTGCTCCGCAGATCGGAGATTCTGATCATGGACGATTCCACCAGCGCCCTCGATCTTGAGACGGAGGCGGCGCTGAACCGCGCGCTCTCCGCACAACACGACCGGATGACCCGGATCATCATCGCACAGCGGATCGCATCGGTCCGCCACGCCGACCGCATCGCCGTGCTAGACAAGGGCACGATCCTGGCTCTTGGTACGCACGATCAGCTTTATGAATCATGTCCGGTCTACCGCGACATCTGCGATTCGCAGCTCGGGCAGGGAGGTATGACAGCATGAGCACGACAAATTCCGCCCCTTCATCCAGAGTCGCCTCGCGCGGCTTTGGCAGACGCTTCCCCGAGGACCGGGGCGCGTCGGAGAAACCCGCCGACAGAAAGAAAACGATAAGCCGACTCATACGGTATTTCCGTTCCGAGCTCCCCATGGTCATCTCCCTGATGTTCACGACGGTGCTCGGCGTGGTCGCCAGTGTCGTCGCCCCCGCCCTGCAGAGCAGCGCCATCGACGCGATCAGCAGCACGAATTTTGGAATCATTCCGCGGACTCTGTTCGGGATGGCGGCCGCCTATCTGCTCTATGGAATCTCCCTGCTCATCCAGGGTTACATCAGCGCAGCCCTCTCCCAACGCATCATCCGGAAACTCCGGAACGATCTGTTCGGCAAAATCGTCGATCTCCCGCTCAGATATCTGGACAGCCACTCCCATGGAGACATCATGAGCCGGCTGACCAACGACGCGGAAAATATTTCCGACGTCATCTCCAGCTCCCTGTCCACCATGTTCTCCGGAATTCTGACCCTGATCGGAACGATCGCGTTCATGCTGTACTACAATGTCCCGCTGACCCTGCTGTCCTGCATCACCATCATCGCGGTTGTGGTGGTCATCACCTTCCTCGGAAAGTACATGAGCCGCGTCTATGTGCGCCGTCAGATCCTGCTCGGCGCGGTGAACGGAGAGGTGGAGGAGAAAGTAACCGATTTCCGCACGGTCACGGCGTACAACCAGCAGGAGGCGGTGATCGCGGATTTTGAGAAAGAGAGCGACAGTCTGTGCCGGACAGGGATCATCGCCGATGTACTCGGCGGCTCCATCGGCCCTGTCATGAATATGCTGAATAACTGCACGTTCGTCATCGTTGCCGTATTCGGCGCGTGGTTTGCCGTCCGCGGCTATATCACCATAGGTGTCATCTCCGCGTTTATCATCTACGCAAAGCAGTTTTCCCGGATGGCTATGATACGGTTCTTGTTCAAGCCGGCGCCAGTCTTTCCCAGGGACAGCGCCAGCTTCTCGCCATCGGCAGAGCCTTTCTCTCCGATCCGCGCATACTGATTCTGGATGAGGCCACCTCCAGTGTTGACACAAGAACTGAGAAGAAAATTCAGGACGCGATGGTGAACCTGATGAAAAATCGCACCAGTCTCATCATTGCGCACCGCCTTTCCACCATTCAGGATGCCGATGAAATTGTCGTCATGGACCATGGCCGCATCGTCGAGACCGGAAGCCACGCGCAGCTCCTTGCTGCACGGGGCGCCTACTATCGGCTGTACATGACGCAGTTCGCCGGAAAAGCGACCTGACTGAGCCGGGCTGTCCGACTCTCTCATGCCTCTTCTTCCGGATCTTTCAGCCAGGAAGAGACGAGCTTTGTCATCAGTCTCTTCAGCAGCTGCTGCTCCTCCGCCGTGAGGACCCCAAACAATTCCTCTGTATCATCCTTTTCGGCCGCGACGGCCTTCTCTTTCCCCTGATCCGTCAGGACGAGATCCACCCGCCTCGCGTCCTCGCTGCTTCGCGTGCGTGCAATCAGGCCTTTTTCCTCCATTTTGTTCAGAATTTCGCTCACGGACCCGGGCTGAATCCCAAGCATGCACTGCAGCTCTTTCTGGGACATCCCGCCGGCCTTCGAGAGAATCCGGAGAATTCGTTCCTGTCCATGGGCTTCGTTTCCGCGCGCCCGGTGGAAAAGGTAATGTCCAGCCTGCCGCATCAGTCCGTATATCGTATCCTCCGGTGCGCAGGCATGCCGGAAACCGTCATCGTGCGGATGCCTGCACCCACCGTGACCGTCGTGGCCTCCGTGCCAGCCATGGCCATCGCGCCCTCCACGGAAGTGATCCGGTCCGCCGTGGTGATACCCGTGTTCTTCTCCTTCCTCCTGCTGGCGGGACACATATTCCTCCGAACCGGTGTCTCCGTCCTTTCCGGCAAAATAAGCTCTTCCGCGGCCGCAGCGCGGCGCATCCGCAGAACAATGATTCGGACACATGGGACACCTTTCCTCTGCCATCGTATTCCTATCCTGATTCATGGGTATTTCTCCTCCTTCTGTTTCTCTCATTTAATTAGGTACCTTACATATTAAGATATTTCCTGTCTCTTAATATGTCAAGGTACCTAATATATTTTTAAGGAAACTCTTTTGAAGAAATATCTTTTTCTGCCGTGCTCTCTCCACCTTACGCGCGGAAGGCGCCTCCGGATTTGGTAACCCATTCCTTCGATACCAGCGTTTCTCCCGTCCCGGCATCCTTTGTCCACGCGACATGCAGCGTACCGCGCGGCGTGACGACATCTCCCTCCGCCGAGGTCAGGAATCCGGGTTCGGGATGCACGCTCACCTCGGCAAAACCCGGCGCAGCGGGAGCGACGCCGAGAATGACCGCCGGCAGCTCGTACAGCGCAAGGGATCCCCAAGCATGGCAGTCGCTCCGCCCGTTCACGCCGTCCTCGACGCAGGTCGTCAGATGACAGCGCACCATATCCCGCCAGATGTTCCAGATTTCATCCGTCCGCTCATAAAGCCCTGTCTTCTGCATCGCACGGAAGAGATAATATGCCATGGCGACGCTGCACTGCGCGTACTGCTCCTTGTGGTCCAGCGTCTCCAGAAGATTCTGTCTTCCCTGCGCGGTGTCGATGGTTCCGGTCAGAATGGCAAATACCTGGCCGTGCTGGCTGTACTCCGGAACGCCCGGCCCATCCATGATCATGCCGTGCTCACCCGTGCAGTGTTCCCGCACAGCCTCCCTGACCTGATCGGCCCGCCGCCGGTACTCCTCCGCTGTCGACGTTCTGTCGAGATATGTCATGATATCCGCCGCCGCATCGAGTCCGAGAATATACAGCAGACTTTCCATCGTGATCGGCCCGCGGCGGGTTGCGGTCGGCACACCGCGGGTGCTGTCCCACTGTGTCGTCCAGTCGATGAACGACCAGTACCGCGTATTCCCGTTCTCGCCGCCGATTTTGCCGACCAGGCCATCCGACGTCAGCCGGGCGTCGAAGAAATGCAGAATACCGTCGATGCAGCCTGGAAATTCGCGTAGAAAGGCCTTGTCGCCGAAGAACATCATGTGATCATGGAGCATCAGAATGTAATAAATGGAGAAGCCCGGGATCACGTTCGGTTCATAGCACGGATAATCGCAGTTGATCATGCCGTCATAGCGCTGCGACTTCTTGAAATCGCGCATGCACTTGCGCGCAAGCCGGTCGTCCGCCGAGACCATGTAGGTGTAGAGGATCTGTGAGCGCGAATCCATCGCGTACTGCAACTGCTCATAGAACGGACAGTCCGTGTAAGTCTCCTGCATGCAGCGCCGTAGCGTCGTTTCGCTGATCTTCCATACCGCGTCGAGCGTCGGGTCGGAGGTCTTGACGTGTGTCTTCACCTCAAGTGGATAGCCTGTCTCCTCGTAGTCAAAGCCAAGCAGCTGGAGCGGCTCATCTCCCGTCGTCACAGCAAGGCGGATGTATCGGAAGGTGCGGAACCAGAACGGTTCATACCGCTCCGGCTCGTCCGCCGTGCCACAGCCAGCGGCCGTGTACTCGTCCGTATAGCCGCGCAGCACACCCTTTGCAAAATCTGTCCTGTCCCCCTTTTTCGGCAGGTAAAACGGATCCTTTTCCCGCTCCGGATCCGCGTAGACATAGCATTCCGCGCACAGAATCTGAACATGAGCGCCCGCGCCGCCGCACATGCGGAGTGAGAGAAATCCTGTCTCCTCAAGGCCCGCGTCGATCTCCACAATCTCCGTCCGGTGCGGCGGTATGGCAAGCGTCACTCTCTCACGCAGGAAGGCGTTCCACTGCTCCACCGGGATGTCCGTTTCGACCGCATGGTGCACCCCGGCGAAAGTCTTCCCAGCGCGGTACATATATGGAATCGTGCGTTTCAGCAGATTACCCGGCACGACCGCCGTGCTGATCTCGAAAATATTGTAGGGTCTTGCCGCCTCCCAGCTGCTGTCGTCAAAACCCGGCCTTTTCCAGCCATGCAGCGCGGTATCCCCCTCCGCCCGT
Source organism: uncultured Lachnospiraceae bacterium (assembly GCA_902781655.1). GTDB lineage: Bacteria > Bacillota > Clostridia > Lachnospirales > Lachnospiraceae > CAG-791. The sequence goes on along the minus strand of CACZJZ010000037.1, from coordinate 2,109 downwards.
TCCAGGATCTGCAGCGGCGCAAAGCCAGGCGACTCCGACACAATATGATAACGATCCGCGAAGCGGCACTTCCACTGCCCGTCCGCTGTGAGGCCGAGCCTGCCGCCCGCCTTCGGGCCCGCCGCATCCTGCGCCAGACTCATCGTTGTCTGCTCTGTCGGCTCCGGGTCACCTTCCCTCAGTTCCTCAATATAGAGTCCCGGCGTATTCGTCCGGAACAGACTGTGATTGCCCATCCTCCGCTCCACCGGATAGTGCAGCACCCCGGCGGCCAGCACATTCTCTCCCGCGCGAAGCGACGAGGTCAGATCAACCTCGTCATAGAACCACTCCTTATCGTCCCCCTTCGACGGACCGATCTGCAGTAATTTGCCATTGCAATACAGCTTATACCGTGTGTCCGCGGAAATCCGGATCCTGAGTCCCCTCTCCCGAATCTCCTCCAGCCTGACCTGCGGAACGGTGAAGCTCCTGCGGAACAGCGCAAGCCGCGGCTCCGCAAACCGCATGCTCTCCTCCCCCGGAACCCAGATCCATTTGGTTGATGGCAATGTGAACTCCATAGTTGATACCCCCTTGATGTTCCTTGTTACAGATTTCTATGCTTATCCCTACTTATTTTTCCTGGCCTTCATTTCTACCCTTCAAGCTCAGGACTGGAGCGTGCGATGTTACTTGCTTTTTACACCGTCATCATCCCCTATTTATCTTCCCTGCACTCCAGAAACCGGAACGGTTCCGCCGGGCTGGAATTGAGATAATTCCACATCAGAAACGCTGTCCGGACCGAAGTGCGCTCCTCTGCAAGAATGCGCCGCACCTCCGCCTTATCCGCAATGTGAATCTGAATATACTCCGTGCTCTCGTTCTCCCGGAGATTCGGCGTTCCTTCCACTGTGCCGAATATGGCGCATCCCGGCTCATCCGAGAATCCGGGCACCAGGAAGAACGGCCTCCTGCAAAACGCCTCGCCGCCGGTATATTCCGTGAAGATCAGTCCTGTCTCCTCCTCCATTTCACGTGCCGCGGCCTGTCCCGGCGTCTCACCGGGATCGATCAGCCCCGCCGGCAGCGAATAAATCTCTGCGTCGAGTGGAAAGCGATATTCCCTGATCAGCACCAGCCTCGGCTCCTTCTCCCGCGTCAGTGCGTATATACAGATCCCGTCCGCCTTCATGTTGTGCGTCCGGATCTTCAGATTCTCGTCGCTGTTGCGTGTGCAGAAATAATAATTGCCATCACCACCCAGTCTGTCCCGGAAGGTCAGATGATACATGTTCAGAAACCGGTTATCCGTCTGTTTCTCGATCGATGTGATATGAGTCATATACGTCGTTCCTCCATGCTTCCGATATTTTCCTTCTATCTGTTTGCGCCCTTTCCGGCTTATGCCACGAAATGTTCCGGGGACAGTTCTTTTCTCCGTCCGTCTTGCTCATCCGAAACTGGTACATTTCCCCTATTTTACCATTTTCCTCTTTCTCATTTCTTCACTTATCTATCCCAGAAGCCAAAGAGGGCGGTTAAGTATCAATACCATATTGTACAGCGTCAATCTTATTCCTTTTTTAGCAACTAATACTTCTTAACAAGATCTCTGAAAGAAAATAGCGGAAGCTGGTAAAAATTCTTCACCTGCTCCCGCCATTTCTGAATACTATTCCTTACTTTGAAATTGTATTGAGAAGTTCGCTCGTAATCCCTGAGATTGCAATCGCATCCTGCTGTGACATTCCACGGTTCAAACAGTTGCGATAAACAATCAATGTTTTCTCATTATACCCCTCTGCTTTTCCCTGCGTCAGCAGTTCTTCCTTCCATTCCTCTGCAGCCTTGCACATATCCACTGTCTCCTTCCCCGGCGGGATCCTCAGATTCATCCTGGTCAGCGTCCGAATCGTCACCGCCGCGTCATGATCCACTGACCGGAAGGATGGATCCTCCGTCAGGAGCTTTTGCAGCGCTTCCCGGTCGTTCTCTACCTGCACTGCCCTCAGCACCTGCTTAAGGTCCGTCCGGAATACACTCAGGTCTTCCATCTCTCCCGGCGCCAGAATCGTAATCCGATAGTCCGGCACATGCCGCAGAATCTCCTCCGGCACTCCCGGC
>CACZJZ010000036.1 GCA_902781655.1 uncultured Lachnospiraceae bacterium | reverse complement strand
TTCTCCCGATCCTTCGCCAGCCCGCACCTTGCATCACTGCTGCAGTGTTCTGGCCCGGATCTTGGAATCTTCAGGGTTGCATTTCTGTTCGTTTGTCAATTTTTTCGCTCCGATCTCGCGACCGGCAGGCCTGCCCGGCAGGTCTTTCTTTGTCTTGGCTTCCTCAGCCGCAACTCTGACATCATAACTCAGGATTGATTGATTGTCAAGAAGAATTTTAAATTTCTTTTTGAATCCTGATTTTGTGTCTCCCGCTTTCACAGCGGCATCGCCGATTATATCATTGGCGTTCTTCATTTGCAACAACAAATTTTAAAATTTTGATGTTTCAAATGAGACGGAGAAAGCGGGATTTGAACCCGCGCGCCGGTTTCCCGACCTACACCCTTAGCAGGGGCGCCTCTTGAGCCACTTGAGTATTTCTCCAGTGCCTGACTCCTGTCAAACATGTATCATCACGTTTCAGGAACGTGATTGGACCGCCTTTCTCGGCAGCGCATTGTTTATTATATAGAAGGGGTCTTTCTTTGTCAATCCGCACGATTTGGTGGTACGTCACAGCTATTCCGTACAATATTTAGAAGCTGCTATTTCATATAGATCGTTTCCTTTGCTGTCCATCACCACAATCACAGGAAACTCCTGCACCGTCAGTTTCCGCACTGCCTCTGTCCCGAGATCCTCATATGCCACCACCTCTGCGCTGGTGATTGCCTTGGAGAGAAGCGCGCCAGCTCCTCCGATCGCCGCAAAATAAACTGCGCCATTTCGGATCACTGCCTGCCGCACCGCCTCATTTCTCCGCCCTTTTCCAATCATACCGGTTTCTCCAAGGTCAAGAAGCGTCGGTGCATACGCGTCCATCCTTCCGGCGGTAGTGGGTCCTGCCGAGCCGATCGGTCTTCCGTCCCGCGCCGGAGTCGGACCCATATAGTAAATAATGCTGTTGTGCAGATCAAAAGGCAGGGGTCTTCCCTGTCTGATTGCCTCCATCATTCTCTTATGTGCGGCATCCCTCGCCGTATAAATTGTCCCCGTCAGGTAAACCATATCGCCGATATGCAGTTCTGCCGCCTTCTCCTTTGTAAACGGAGTGGAAATTCTGCAGTCCATGAATTCTCCTGTGCCGTCATGCCGGCTGTGTATGCTTTGGTAATATTCTTGCCCGTACCGTGCTTTCGCTATAACACCATAGTTTCGTGCCTGTTCACGTGACAGCAGATATTGACTGCCACTGGAAGTCCTGCAATATGCGTTGGATATGTCTTGACGTGGAGGGCAAGCGCGGTGACCGTCCCCCCAAGCCCTGCAGGCCCAATTCCAGTCTTATTGATTTCTGCCAAAAGCTCTTGCTCCAGCTTTCTGATCTGCGGGTCTTCTGACTGCTGATCCGTCGGAATCAGCAGTGCCTGCTTGGCCAGACATGCACACTTTTCAAAATTGCCGCCAATTCCAACGCCTACCGCCATGGGAGGACAGGCATTCGGCCCCGCTTCCCTCACTGTCTGCAGCACCGCTTTCTTCACGCCATCCACACCATCTGCCGGAACCAGCATAAATAACCGGCTCTTGTTTTCGCTGCCGAACCCCTTCGGAGCTACTGTGATTCGCACCTGTTCTCCGGGAACAATCGTATAATGAATAACCGCCGGCGTATTATCTCCGGTATTAACTCTTGTCAGTGGATCCCGCACGATAGACTTGCGCAGATACCCATCCTGGTACCCCCGCCGGACGCCTTCCTGAATTGCCGACGAGACATCGCCTCCTGTGAGATGAACCTCCTGCCCCACTTCCACGAAAACCACAGCCATACCGGTATCCTGACAGATTGGAATCTGATCAGCTGCTGCTATTTCAAGATTCTCCTTCAGTTTTTCCAGAATCTGACGACCAAGCGGAGACTGTTCCGTCTCCGCGGCCTCAAACAGCCTGGCCTGCATATCCGGCGACAGATGGTAATTTGCATCCATACACATTTGTCTGACACATGATGTGATCGCTGCCACATTAATTTCCCGCATACTGTTGTCCTCAGGGCTCGTGCCACCGCTCCTTATTCTACCAGAATATCCTGAAGCGTCTGGTCCAGTTCCTCTGCAGAAGGACTGCCCGGCTGCCAGCCGATTGTCTGGCCGTCTCCCTTGTACCGGGGAATCAGATGTATATGAAAATGAAAGACAGTCTGTCCCGCAACCGTCCCATTATTCTGGACAATGTTGAATCCATCGCAGTGAAGCTTCTCATGCATCCGTCCCGCCATTTTCCTGGCCAGCACCATGGCGTCAGCAGCAAGGTCATCTGGCAGTGCATAGATATCCGCATAATGTTCCTTCGGCAAAATCAGCGCATGCCCTCTGGTTGCAGGTCCGTTATCCAGGATCACACGGAACCGTTCATCCTCATATAACGTTCTCGCCGGAATTTCTCCGTTTGCGATTCTGCAGAAAATGCAATGATCATCCTTCATCTGTTCCCCGACCTCCTTTGCCGCTGCATCTTTTCCCGTTGGGAGTGCTCTCCCGCTGCATGCAAGCCTCAGCCCATGCCGCTGTTTGAACGCTATGTACCAACGCCACATTACTATTTCTTCGCCTATAATACCACAATCCGCCCTATGCGACGTCAGTCTGTCTCTCGCGGAAAACGCCTCTTTCCGCACCGCCACAGCATGCGGATCAGAAGAAACACGCCTGCACAGAGGCAGGTCGCCGCGCCTGCCTCACAGCCGATTCTCTCAATACCGCGAAGGCGGAGCGCCTTGTCGGCCCACAGCAGTACCGCCGCCAGAAGAGCGCAGAAGAAGCAGGATATTGCCATACTGCTTCGTGTTACGACTCCTTCTGTCCCGCACGTTTTTTCTGCTCTTGCTGCACCTGCTGCCAGATCCAGTTCCCGCAGCTCCTGCTCCGGACTGATTATGTTCTGCCACTCCTGCTGTTCATCCCGGCTCTTCTCCGAAATGGCACAGGAGTCTGGACTATCCTGTTCCGTCTTTTCGAAATCCGCAAGGAGCTCTTCCTTTAAGGTAAAATTTGGATTTTCTGCAAGCGTGCTGAGTTGATAACACAGCGCAGCTGTCCGTTTGTCCTCCGGATCTACATGATACGCCAGATAATCCGCCAGTGAGGACAGGCTCCCCTTATACTCTTCCGGTGCAGGCTCCTCCGGATAATAGGCAAAAAGCCAGCCGTCCTTATCATCCCGGCAGATCAGTTCCGGATTCAGCAGCAGTCCTGTGTGATGGAGCAAATATTTTGAAAGATTTGCCTGTGTCTGAATCAGACTCTGCAATAGCGAAACAATATCCGACCCCGGAATCAGGCCGTTCGACTGCAGGGCGACAAGATTCTGTCTGGATGTGACATCCAGATAAAGACAGCCTCTGCCGTCAATCGACCTGCAGGTACCGGGGAGAAGTCCGTCGATATGATTGGCCGCGATCATCCGGTATCGGTAATCGCTCTCCCTGCCGCTGCAGGCCAGAATCGCATAGGTGTGGTCATTATCCCGATAATAGCCGATTCCACTTTTCTCTTCGCCAGACGAATAATCCATGATCCCGCCTGCTTCATCGATCCCATCCCGGCATGTCTCCGCATCCTGTGACGGCACACTTGCGGACAGCCCGTTTCCCCTGTCATATTCCGTCATGCTTTCCTCCTGCGCCCGATGCCTTCCTGAGTAACGCGCGCACTCTGCGAAAGCGGCGGATGTGGAACGGCGGATCTGCCTTCCGTGCAGAGGACGATGCGCGCAGTTCCCAGTTTTCTCCCGGCATCAATGCAGAACCGTGAAATACACGATTATAAAACGACGCCTCTGCGGAGCACCTGATCCGGTTGTCCACATCCTCCATCTCCGCGCTGATCCTTCCAGTCATAAAGTATTTCACCCCAAACTGGCGCTGTGCCAGTTCCTCCTGCCCCGCCGTCCGGTTTTCCTTATCCCGGAGGAGACTTTCCCGGAAGCAGAGCAGGTAGAGATCCTGTGCAAGAACACAGCGGTCATACTGATAAAACGCCAGATATATCACCACAACAAGCAAAATGACAGTGAAGCTGGCAAGAAAGGACGCCTCGACTGTGAAGTAAGCCGGCCACGCCCTTTTTCTTCCATCCCACCCCACAGCGTCATACAGCCCCATTTCGGAACAGAACATAGAGTATTTCCCCACAGGCAATCAAACTGAATGGAAGAAACGGAAGTCTCGTATTACGACCGGCCTTATGCAGAATCAACAAAAACAGCCCCGTCAGCGCTGCCATCACAAGTCCTCCCGCCAGAATCAGAGCTGACAATTCAAACCCTGACAGTAGGCCTACTGTGAGAAAAGCAAAGCCATCCCCGATGCCGATTTTGCCGCTGGTCAGTACAGCCACACCGACAAGAAACAGTCCTGGAAGAAGAGACAGAACAAGTCCCTGCACACTCCTGTCTCCCATTCCGATACAGAAGGCGGCATAGACAGCGCCGGCCAGCATCCCCGCCAGACTCAGTAGCCGAGGTATCGTCCGTGTCTTCCAGTCCCATATCCCGGCAGGAAGCAGGAACAGAAACGAAAGTATCACCCCCGGTCTGCTTCCGGTCAATATAGTGTTCATGCTATTTTCCCCTCCTCACATGTCGTCTTCCCTGTGCCCTGTACCTTCCAGAACCTTTTCTCTAATCCGGCATGGACGGCCCTTTTTTGTTATATCAGCGCGTTATTTTCCACACTTTGAGCAGGCCGGCATGGTCCCCTCCACGGCGGAAAGCGGAACTTCCCGCACGGATCGCTTGATCCCGGAGCAGGTGGATGTCCCGTGATAGCGATTACCGTCGTGTGTGATCATCACCTGCCCGGCAGCCGCAGGGTGACAAATCTCACAGGGATAATATTTCTCTCCGCTCCGGTTGCGAAGCAGCAGAAGTGCAGAGGCATCCACGGTCTGGATCGACGGACGCAAATACGTGCAGTTCCGATCGCAGTGATAGACCGTGCCCGCTGCCGTCACATAGACCTTCGGTTCCTCTTCCTCCTTGTTGTGATCCTCCAGTTCTCCACCAACCGACCAGCCAACCCACGCGTGGCTGTAGTATCGGCTCTGCGTCGGGATTGCGGAGATCCCAAACAGGGAAAACATCGGGCGGACCCGATAATCGGCGATCAGATCCACGTCATCTCCGCCGGAAAGAATCCGGCTCTGCAGATACGAAATGCTCCCCGCCCCGCCCTCAAGACAGGTGTGATTCAGATAATCCGCCCCAAGGTCCTGCTCCACGCGGTCACGCAGCCAAGTCTCCGACAGCAGAAAAGATCCCGCCGTCTCTGCCAGTCCAAAATCCCCGCCCGTCTCACCCGCATACGTCTCATCTCCAGCTTCCAGATCAAGCAGATCTCCAAGCCCGCTTCTGTAGTAATAGCAGTACTCCACAATCTGCGTTCCCGCCTCACGAAGGGCCGCCATCATCCCGGACTGAAGCCGGATCATATCGAACACAGTCATAATTTCCGCCATGAAGAACAGGAACAGCGGCAGAACGAAAGCCGCTTCCACCGTCATGCTTCCCGCATCCCGGAGGCGGCACAGCAATACCCTTTTACCGGAGCCTGCTGCCCGGAGAGACATTGCAATCAATAGATTTGCAGGACAATTCTTCCGCCAAAAGGGCATTCCCGCACCGCCTCCTCCCCTTCTCCGGCCGTTCAGTTATAGGAAATCTCTCCCTCCGATATAAAACGATATCCGAAAGAGCTGACGCAAACCGTCCTGATCCCGAAGCTGTCAAGACAGTTATCCATGCAGAAACTGCTGTTTCCATCCGTCTTCCGGATATCCATTTCGCAGACGTCCATCAGGCGGAAATTCTTCGTGGATCCGTTCTCCAGGAACAGAAAAACATGAAGAAAATCGCGGTATGACACGCCACTGCCCCCGCTTTCTCCGTGGCTCGCCAATTCCGGGAACACCAGACTCCAGAGCGATGTCTTCCAGTCAGAGGAGTGCTTTATCATCAGAACACGTCCTCCCTTCAGCAGTGTTTCCACATCCCGGGCGCTTTCCACTCCCGCCCAGGCAGTCAGAATCAGCCCTTTCACCGCCTCCTCCGCCTCCGGCACCAGTAGCAGAGTGCAGACCGCTGCCGACAGTACCTCTGCCTCCCGACACCGTTTCCCATCTGCCAGGAGGCAGGGCAGATTGACTGCTTCCCGCGCCAGAAGAAGACGCATAACCATAGCGCTCAGATTGTCCCTGTCTGTTTCTCCGCCGAACAGAATATATTCCAGCTGATAGGAGAGCGCTCCATCCTTCCACGGATCACAGAAGCTGCCGCATTTCTCAAAAAGCCATGTGTCAAAAATCATGGCATCCGCCCGTTGATAATGGTGTGTATTCGCGACGTCAAAACCCGTCCCGGTCCGGAATCCGCGGTGAGACAGAAGAACAGAGGGATCTGTCTCTTTCTGGGAGAGTCCGTCCGTGCTGTCCAGAACCCATCCGAGAATGACATCATTCCGGATGTTCTTCAGTGACCGGATGAATCCGGTCTTCTCATCCGACTCCGCCCGTTCCTCCTCTGCATCAATGTCAGATGTATCCACGGTATCCGGCAGCCCCGCCGCATCAGAAGCCGTTTCCCCGGATTCCTCCGATTCGGTACCTGCTGCCGGTCTGTTCCTCCGCGTCCGGCGTTCCTCTCTTCTCTGATTAAACCGCCGTCTGGAGGTGTCAAACATTTCGTCCACCTGCCCGGCATATTCCTTCTGATTTCGTTCCCAGACAGTCATATCCGGCCCCAGCCCTTCAAATTGATCCGCCATAGAAAGCACCTTTGCCACAGTCTCACCAATCGGTTCCGCCGACATATAGGCCATCACCTGCTCACGAAGCGCCCTGCAGTCATCATCTGCTGCATAACGTGTTCCAGTAACCTCCACGGATTCGGTCCGAATACCGGTGAATGTCTGCCTGTCCGGGACAGCTGCGCCTCCTATTGAAAAGTTGCGATCCATGCAGGTCCTGAGATGTTCGCTGAGCAGCTTTCCGCTCCCGTCTTCCGTTCCGTATGATGTATCAATAAAGAGAAGATCATACTGCCTCAGAAGCTCCCGGTGAAACTCCGACAGAGCAGACTCCATCGCGGTCTCCTGAACAAGTTCCACCTGCATTTTCACTGCATTTCTCCGCGCGCCTTCGATCAGCGTCAGAAGAAGAGACAGAATAATTCCCATAGACAGCGCCAGAAAAACAGTCAGAGACCCTGCATCTTCAAGATGCCGCAGCCCGGCTTCCCGTTCCCGCGAATTTTTCATCCCGTCCCTCCTCGTCCCTGCGCCACCGCTGTGCTGCGCACCGCCCATTCTCTGCAGCATGCAGGTTCCTCATTCTGCAGACCTTATCCATTCATCACGGTTCCGCTGTCCTGCGTGATCTTCTTGAATACGTTATTCACCAGCGTGGTCAGTTGCTTTTTGAAGATAATCACAAGTCCGATCAGAACCACTATGATCAGTATGATTTCCACGGTCCCCATGCCGCTCTCATCCCCGAAAAAGTCCCCCATACGCAATATTCCGCCGTTCTCTGTCTTAACAGGTTTTCTTCTGAAATCCCCAGTTGTTTTTATTCTTCCGTTCATACGCACTCCTTCCGGCGCGGCACACCGCGTCTTTCCATTTTTGCTACATTCAAGTCCTCTGTTTCCCTTTATCCGGAGAAGCTCCGGTAAGCAGGCACCATAATCATCACCATTGTGACTGCCAGCATGAGAATCATGGGAAACAATAATTTTGTCCCTGCCTCTTCCCCCATTTGCCTGGCGAGATTCTTTCTGTCAGCGAAGGCCTGCTCCGCTTCTTCCCTGAGCGACAGAAGCAGGGTACTGCTGCCCTTACGCAAATTCTGTACCAGCAGAGAGCAGAATCTGGAGTAAGAAATCAGGCCGCATCTCCGGCCAAAACGGCTGTATGCCTCCGTCTCCGGCACCCCGCTCTCCAGTTCATGACACATAATCAGAATTTCTTCATAGACTTCATGTCGTCCCCCTCCTTTCCTCCTCTGCTCCCGGTAGTTCTCACCCATGCAGACAAATCCGGCTCTCACACTCATCCCCGCGCCGATATACAGCACAAGCTGACTCAGCATCTGCGGAAATCCGAGCTGTAGTGCGCGGCTCCGCCGCTCTACCCGCGCATGCAATTCACGGTCCGTCAGCCGATAGGAAAACAAACCCAGAACCGTCAGAAACAGAAACACCGGCAAACTACGATCCTCCGCCCGTTCCGTCCACACAAGTGTTCTGCCTCCCGCGGAGGAGGGAAGCAACATCTCTCCGCGTTCCTCCGTCTCCTCCTGACTGCGCTGCAGCGCCGTCTCAACCTCATGACGGAAGGCGTCCTCCCCGATGAGCGGAACCGGCTCCACAACAGCCTGATATTTCTTCTCATATCTTCTGTCTCCATACGACAGTACCGCCGTGAGTTCAACCGGCGCTCTTGTTCCTTCCGGAAGACTGCTGTTCAGAACAGTGCCATTGGAATCAATCAGCCCATAATTGCTGCTCTCCCACGTGATCTGGAATGGAAATCCCGGGAGGGAGGACGGCATTTCGAGTTTCTGGCTGACTGCTTTGAGCGACAGGTTTTCTCCCACAAGCGATTTGTCCAGAACCCGGAAGGCCTGTTCTGCCATTCCGTCCGTCTCCTCCTTTGTGTAGGCTCTGGCGGGAACCCGCACCGTAAACTGTTCCCTGCTCCCCGCTTTGTCCTCCGCGGTCAGCACGGCGCTCTGCTCCATCTCCCCCGGTTCCGGGCGCACCAGCGCACCGTTCCGCAGGAGTCCGCCTGCTCCGCCAGCAGCGGAAAGCAGGAGGGCAAGGCAGTCTCCGCAAAAAACCAGGAGCAGGGCGCAGCGGATTTTCCGGACAAAATAGGCGTGCTCACTCCGTTCATAGCCAGTCGAGGGATCCAGGATCCGCAGTTCCTCCCGCACACTCCCGGGACGCATAACGCGGCGGAGGCCGGCCAGCCCGGGCTGACGGAGCAGCTCCCGGTACAGATGAATGGCCATTTTTTCGAAGGGACGCTGCAGCACAGAAACCGCTTCCTCCGTGAAGATCATTTCCCTGCGGGAAAACACGGCCAGGAGACCAAAACCAGATAAAACTGTAAGATAAAGCCAGACCATTCCCTCTCCTATCTCCCATTCCGCCTGTTTCACCCGCAGTTTCTTTTCCGACCGGAACCTGCGCGCTGCACCTGCCCATCCTGTTTCCCACCATGCATCTTCTGTTCGCGCCTTACACCCGGATATCCATAATCCGGTATGACCAGCGGCATGCTGCTGTATAAGCGACAAGGCAGCCCGTCATGACCAGGATCCCTTTCATATTGTGATAGAGCGGATCGAAAAATCCCTCCGATGCTGCCCCGAGATACAGAACGATCAGGAAAGGGACCATGATCATGATCCTCTGCTCCAGTTTTCTCGCGCTGATCAGGACGGATATTTCTTTCTCCACCGCGATCCGGTCCTGCAGAAGCTGGATGGTTCTTGCCATGATTTCGGTCATACTTCCGCCATTCTTCTTTGCGATTGCAAAGGTCTGGGCGAATTCCTGAATGTCCGGTAAGCTGCTGCGCTCCCCGAATTCCGTCATCAGCTGCTCCAGAGGCACATGGCTGTCCAGCCCCTGCTGCATCAGATAAAACTCCCGATAAATTTCGCTCCCCTTTCCATATAGAAAGGCCATCTCCCGGCAGGTCTCCCGCACTGCATTGTCCGCAGAGCTTCCTGCCTTCATTGCTGTAATCATGCTCCCGAGCGCCTCACGAAATTCCAGCGCAAGTATCTCTTTTCTCTTCTGTCTCCGCTCCCGGGATCGCTGTCGACAGAGCGGCAAAACAAGCGGTGCTGTCACAACAGCGCACCAGGGGGTTCGATAGAAAAACCAGCTCAGAAACAGCGCGAGCAGCACCGTCTCCGCCAGAATCCACGGGTCAGAGCGCAATTCCTGCCGCAGCGAGTTTTTCTGTATGCCGGAGCTCCCCTTCCCGCTGCCAGTGTCCGATAATTTTGCCATTTTCCTCGTCCTCCTCCCGATATCGATAAAGCGGCAGGAGTTGCACTTCGCCCTCCCGGATTCCATATACCTCATCCACTGCCAGGAGCTTTCTGCTGCAATCCCGCAGTCTCCCGAGATGCACAACCAGATCAAGCCCCGACGCGAGCTGTCCCCGGATTGCCGGGATCGGGAGGTCCATTCCCATCAAAACCATGGTCTCAAGCCGTGCCATCATGTCCCGCGCGCTGTTGGCGTGCCCGGTCGACATAGAGCCGTCATGCCCTGTATTCATCGCCTGCAGCATGTCGATTGCCTCTCCGCCCCGCACCTCGCCGACAATGATCCGATCCGGACGCATGCGGAGAGAGGCACGGATCAGATCGCGGATCGTGATCTCGCCGCAGCCCTCCAGATTGGCGCTTCGCGCCTCCAGGCGGACCAGATTGGGAATGTGGCGGATCTGAAGCTCCGCATTGTCCTCAATTGTGATGACCCGCTCCGAGACCGGGATAAAATCCGACAGTGCGCCGAGAAAGGTTGTTTTCCCGGATCCGGTTCCCCCGGAAATAAAAATATTGAACCCGGCTCGGACGAGTTTGGCCAGAAAGGCTGCGATCTCATCAGACAGTGTGTCGTACGCGAGCAGATCCTCCATGCGAATCGGATGATCCGGAAATCGGCGGATGGTAACGATCGGCCCGTTCAGTGCCACCGGAGGCAGCACGATATTGACGCGGGCTCCTCCCGGAAGACGGGCGTCCGCGATCGGAACCGCGGAATTAACCGTCCGATTGCAGTCCGCAACAATGGTCTGTATAACATCCTCCAGCTTCTGCCTTGAGGCGAAGTGCTGAGGATAAGGCTGCACCGCACCGTCCTTTTCAATAAAAATCTGATCGCTCCCGTTGATCATGATTTCCGTGACCGTCGGATCTTCAATCAGTTCCTGCAGGACATCCAGTTTCCGGATGGAGTAGAACAGCTCCCGCCGAAGCTGTTTCATGTCCGTAAGAAATATGCCGCTCTGCCGGGACAGACGCACGATTTCATCGTCAATGAGGTCCAGAATTTCGGCATCCGATACCTGACGGGAGAAATCAATACGCGTCATGATGCTGTCATATAGTTTTCTGCGGATATCCGGTTCCGTCACGATCCATCTCCCTCAGCAGCTTCCGCAGCTGTTCCGCAAACTCCCCTTTCGTCAGGAGAGCAAAATCCGTCGGCAGCTCATGAAATTTTGGCAGGGTCCACTGCCTGGTCCTGGCATAGACATCCTGATATCCCTTTTCCTGCAGAACAGCACGGTATCCCTGCATTTTGGCCTCTGAAATCCGACAGCCTGGCTGTGTGAGCGTGATGACCTCACTGCAGGACCGCAGAATGTCGAGAAGTCCGGCTGTGGACTCTGATAAATCCAGAATCAGCCATTCATAATCCGTCACCTGTTCGATGGTATGAAACAGAGCCTGCCATTGATCCGGACGGATGCTCTGCAATTCCATAAAGGAGTGCATCGGTGGCAGGATGGAGAGCCCGCCGACCTCCTCCACCATCAGTGCCAGCTGGCCGGCAAGCTTTTCCTTTGCACATTCATTAAAGTAGAGGAGGTCGCTGACGCTGCCACGGAAGTGACGGTTGAGAAGGATATCCAGCCCGCTGAAGTTTTCAAAATTCATGTACAGCGTCCGGTATTTTGCCGCCAGAAGTTCCCCTATCCCAAAGGATACGGTTGTCTGCAGAACTCTTCCCAGCGGGCTGTAGACTCCGATCATACGCATGGGTCCGCGGTGGCGGATGGAGGGAGGAGCCGGTGCCCCGTCCTTTCTTCCCTCCTCCTGACAGATGTGCAGAAGAATCTCACAGATTTGTTCCACTGGTTGATATTTACTGACAGATTTCTCCGGTCTCTCCGTGCATACACCGGATTCATTCAGAATCATCATCCTGGGGAATCCCGTTTCCCTCACCCGGCTGTCGTAGGCATTCTCCGCGATCACAAGGAGCGCCACTCTGGCAGGATCTACGGAGGCCAGCAGCTTCTCCGCGCTGAAAAACGCGCTGATATCATAAACCGGGATTCGACTCTTCAGATACTCCATGAGGCGCAGCGCGTAGCTGCGTTCTCCATCGCAGATCACAATGCCGTTATGTTCCATGGCACTCCTCCGAGGCAGCAAAGATAGGAAATGAAGACGGGAACAGCAAAACAGATGCGGTGCTGTCTTCCACCGGACCGAAGCAGGACGACTATTCCGATGCCAGCTCCCAGGATCAAGGCGCAGAATAATCCGGTCAGAAACTCAGCCGGAGTGAGGAACAGGCTTACCGCAGCGAGAAGACGGACATCGCCCCCTCCGAGTCCCTTCCATCGCCAGAGGGGCAGCAGCACCAGAATCACCGTCATTGGAAGTAGAAAGAACGCGTGGAGCGCCGACTGCCAGAGCGGCACCGGACCGGGAAGACACACCATTCCGCCAGAAGCGATAGAAAGATGCTGCAGCAACGCACGATTCTGGATGCGCCACAGGCTCCCGGCCAGATACGCCGGCAGGATCCAGAGATCATATACCTTTCCCTTCCTGAGATCGGTCGCCGCCGCCCCCGTCAGCAGGACGGTAAGAATCAGCAAACGGTCCGGCATACTATGCTCACCGCCTTTCTCTGTTCTGTTCCTTTTGCTCTTATAGAAATAACTGGAGATCGCGGCAGCAGACCTGCTGCCATCAGATTGCTCCCGGCAGGGAGCCCGGACAGAATGTCCGAATTCCTTCGGCGGTGTCCGACGGACACCCGGACGCGAGGGAATGTAGTCTCAAAATATCAGCCCGGATGCGAAAAAGCAAGTATCATTTGAACTTAATTCCGCACTAGTGCTGTTTCTGAATTTTCGTTTCTAAATCTTGTGCCGCGTCC
>CACZJZ010000035.1 GCA_902781655.1 uncultured Lachnospiraceae bacterium | reverse complement strand
AACCTCTTATCATTTACATACGATTGGCCCTTTTAATCCGACTGAAAATGGCCCTTTCTTTCCGACTCGAGAGTGGCCCTTATTGCCCGACCCTAACAAAGGAGAGCAGGAGAACGTTAGTTGACTGAGCCTGGAATCCCGCCGCTTCGCAGGTCAGAGCGGGCGCTTTCTGTCAGAACTTGAGAATGGGTAAAGACGGCACTGCGATCCGCCGAAGGCTCTAAGGAAACACTAGTTTAATCAGTGTTTCCTAATATACTCCCGTGGAGAGAGCCCTGTTATTTTTCGAAATGTTGTGCTCAGATGTGTGGGTGATGAGAAAGAGAGCGCGTCCGCTGCTGCTTCAACAGAGAACCCTTGTTTTAACAGCTTTTTCGCCTCTTCGGTTTTTCTCATAAGGATCCAGGTCTTAAGGCTGACGCCCATTTCCTGCCGGAAACAGTGAGAGAGGCGGGACTCCGAGACAGAGAGTGTAACTGCCAGTTCATCTATACGTATCAGTTCCCCAACGTGTGCGTCTATTTCTCTGAGAGCAGCTCTGGTGATCGGAGAAGTATTTGGAAATCTCACAGCGGATACATGCTCTGCATACTCCAGCATCATAATGCCCAGAAGAGGTAGGATCTGGTTGGGATCGCTGATTTTATATATGCGCTTTATATAGTCATCCGAAATTGAGAGAGCCAGTTCATAGTCCATGCCTCCCTTAATAGCGGCCCGGGCACAGAGTGCCACAGATGAGGTAAACAGAATGCGTCCCTGGGTCAGAGGATCAACATCAAAATTCGAAGTCTCAGCGTCGGAAGTGACTACATTGAGAAGATGACTTTTCAAACCCTCCGGATCGCCTTTCATGATCATCTCCAGGAGCAGCTGTTCGACTTTATACGAAGCATGATAAGTGGAGTCGGGAAGCTGCTTCTTCTGAAGGACGGATTCCTTTACCGGTACAGGGTCTACGCTTTCTAAGGGCGCATCACGATCGTTGATCAGATAATCGAGGAAACGAAGAACAGCCTGAAATCGCGCAGAGGAGAACAGAGGAGCCTTTTCAAAACGGTATTTCAATTCCGCCAGCCTGCCGGCGTCCATTCTCATCAGGTTCATCAATTCCAGATACTCTTCATTGGCAGGCCTTCTCTCACATACAGGTCCAACAAGCACCCCGCCGTCAAAACCGGGAATCGGAATAAAACCACACAAAAAATGCAGACGGGCAAACAGCTGTATTCGAATTTCGTCCGGATGAATATGCGCAGCCATTAATGCAAAAGACGGCTCCGGATCAAATGCGGTTGCAGCCATGGAAAAAACGACTTTTCCGCCTTGCAGGACCGCTGTCGGGACAGAGAGGGCGTGGAAAAAGTGCGTCAGAAGGCTGCTCAGTTCGGTATTATTCCTGTTCCATTTTGTGTTCATGGCAATATTATAACAGATTTATGGATATAACAGCAGAAAAATGAGAATCAGAAGCCTGTTTCTGCGTTATAGTGAAGGCACAAAGGAAAGCACCTGAAACACAGGGAAGGGGAAGGAATTTATGGGAATAAACGAGGTCTACACAGCTGAAAAATGTGACAGGGATCCGCAGTTTCAGAATCCGTACATTGATCTGGATGAGTGGCGGGATGTTCCGGCAAGACACCGCTGCGTTCATGGCGGTTTCGAAGGAACAATGACAAAGTTTACCTTTTATTTTCCCGAAAAGGAAAAATATAAAGGACGGTTCTTTCAGCGCATGATGCCCGTACAGGGGGATGAGATGACTGCGATGCAGCAGACGGGTGAAGAAGATGCTATAAAGTTTGGCGCCGAGCATGGCAGCATCTTTATAGATACCAATATGGGCGGCGTTGTGAATGGCGGAGGAGACGAAACACTTGTTTACCGCAGTTCTGCAGCCTGTGCCCGGTATTGCCGCAGACTTGCATCGGAAATGTATGGAACAGGGCGTGCTTATGGTTATGTGTTCGGAGGAAGCGGCGGCGGCTTCAAGACCATGGGATGTCTGGAGAGTACAGAAGGAATCTGGGACGGTGGAGTTCCTTTTGTTATCGGTTCACCGGTCGCCATGCCCAATGTTTTCACAGTCCGGGCTCACGCCATGCGGATCTTAAGACATCGGTTTGAAGAGATCGTGGATGCTGTCGAGCCGGGCGGAAGCGGCGACCCCTACGCCGTGCTGAATGACGAGGAAAAGGACGCCCTTCGTGAAGTGACGCTGATGGGATTCCCGATGAAATCCTGGTGTGTCTGGAAGACCCTTGGGGATGGAGCGCTTCCTGTCCTGTATCCTGCCATCCCGGCAATGGATCCGTCCTACTTTACGGATTTCTGGACAAAACCCGGATATCTGGGGACAGAAAAGGACAGCAGCGCTGTCCGTGACCGCATCCATCTTGAGACAGTAATCGAAAAGATTTATCATCCTGAACGCGAGTTAAAATCCATCGGAGATACGGTTGACGAGCATAATGCCTACGGCGTAGATGAGGCATGGAAGAATCAGCTCGGCAAGGGCGGTAATTTCCCGGTATTCGAACTTCGCGAATTTCCTTCGGAAGATGCTTATACAAGAGGGCTGACAATCACTTTTCTGGATGGAGATCTGGCCGGAGAAAAGATCAACGTCATCTGGCTTGGCTACAGCCTTTTGGTCGCGGAGCCTGATCCGATGGGCGGAAGAAATCTGGAGACGATGCTTAAGCAGGTCCGCAGCCAGACGAAGGTTCTAGTTGATAATTCAGACTACATAGCCGTACAGACTTATCACAGGCATCAGGTTCCGGGCGAAGATTTCCATGCCTGGGATCAATTCCGGGGGGAGGATGGAACACCCATCTATCCGCAGAGACCTGTTCAGGTCGGTCCGATCATCGCAAGAGGCGGCGCGGGATCTGTGCAGAGCGGCAGGATCCATGGAAAGGCAATCGTTCTCGAGAGCCTGATGGATGAGTCGGCATTTCCCTGGCAGGCTGACTGGTACAGACACGAGGTCGCCAAAGAGAGCGGAAAACCGGAAAAAGAGAATTTCCGTCTCTATTACATGGAAAACTGCATGCACACTGACTGCACGGAAGGAAACGGAGGGGATCACCAGCATATTGTCAGCTACTCCGGAGCTCTTTATCAGGCCCTGCTGGACCTTTCTGACTGGGTCGAGCGCGGCATAGAACCCAGAGAAACGAGCGGATATGAGATGAACGGAGGGCAGGTGCTGATTGCAGAGAGCGCTGCAGAACGTAAAGGCCTGCAACCATTGGTCAGGCTGACTGCGAACGGAGGAAAACGGGCAGAGGTTCAGTGCGGCATGCCTGTAAGGTTTGAAGTGCAGGTGGAGCTTCCGGAAGGAAATGAAGTTCTCGAAAATGTCATCTGGGATTTTGAAAACACAGACGAGTTCGCACCAAAAGGGACGTTTTCCGAAACGGAAAGGCTGTCCGATGGCACAGGAAGGGCACAGGCCTCCTGTGAGTACTGCTTCGGGAAGCCAGGTACATATTTCCCGGTAGTCAAAATTATGTCAAACCGCACGCCCGGCGATTTCTTTACCCGTGTCCAGAATATGGATCGCGTACGTGTTGTAGTCTCAGAATAAGGAGGGAATAAGATGACGAAAGAAAAAGCTCAGAAAAAAGGCAAAGTTGGTGCTCTGAAGTTTTTCAGCTGGAACCTTCGCGGCATGTCGACGGGTATTCAGGTCGTATTGATCGGATACATTACATTCTACTGCACGGAAGTGCTGCAGCTCAATCCGGCTCTTGTAGCGACTCTTTTGTTTGCCTCCAAAATTGTGGATGCGGTGACAGATCTCGTTGCAGGCTACCTGATTGACAGGACACATACGAAGCTTGGCAAGGGAAGACCTTATGAGCTCGCGATCATTGGCCTGTGGCTTACTACCTGGCTGTCATTCTCTGTACCTGCGCATCTCACAACTGTAGTCAAGTGCGCATGGGTGGTGATTTGCTATACTCTGGCACAGTCGATTTTCAACACACTGCTCAGCGCTAACCAGACAGCATATATGGTCCGCGCTTTCAATGACCAGGACGCTTATGTTACCCTCAGTTCCCTCGGCGGACTGATCACCGTTTTCGGAGTCATTATCTTTAATGTTGTTTATCCGGGGATGATGGCAAAGGCGGGCCAGAGTGCTCCTGCATGGAGCCGTATGGTCCTGATGCTGGCAGTGCCGCTTTGCATCATCGGGCTGATGCGCTTTATCTTTGTCCCTGAACAATTTGATGTCGATGCCGGCTCTAAACAGGTAAAGTTTGCGGATATCGTTACCCTGCTCAAGAGCAACAAGTACATCTATATCATCGCTGCTGTCTCTCTTGTGAATAATATATCCGCAGGTCTTGGCGTATCCACATACTACTATACCTATATTGTTAAAAACATGAGTGTAATGGGTATCATGTCCCTGTTTACCGTTGTCTCCATGCTGACCCTTGCCCTGTACCCTGTACTGCTGAAAAAGATTACCGTTCGCCGCCTGATCCAGCTGGGACTTATCTTTTCAATTGCAGGAGGTATTTTGAATTTCCTGGCCAAGGATAACCTGATCATTCTTGGTATTGCCGGTCTTGTCGGCGGAATCGGATCTCTGCCAATTTCGATGATGCTCAATCTTATGATCATCGAGTGTGCGGACTACAATGAGTGGAAGGGACGCCAGAGAATGGAAGGAACACTGGGTGCAATCAACGGCTTTGCCACAAAGCTCGGGTCCGGTTTTGGTACATTCCTCTGCGGCGTCCTCCTTTCTGCCGCCGGTTACATTGGCGGTGCCTCCGTACAGACGGACTCAGCCCTGATCATGATTCGTGCCCTCTTCGGTATCATTCCTGCATGCTTTTTCTTTGGACTGCTGCTTCTGCTGAATTTCTATAAGCTTGATAAGATGATGCCGCAGATCCGCAGGGAGAACGCGGAACGTACAGGAGCCCGGACAACAGAATAAGTTGAGTCAGAGAACCTGTCATCCTGCCTTCAGGGGTCTTAAACTGTCTGGTGCTTGACTTGAGTCAGCCGTTCGACCAAACTACAATGTCTGTAAGTAGGGATGGTCGGACGGCTGATTTTTGCAAGATAATCATCAACATCAGAGCTGCCTGCCATGACAGCTCGGGATCACCTGTCGATCCAGCCTGCATGTGGTATAGAGGACAAGTATGATGCATGGAATGAGTATATGACATAAGGCGGGATGCCATTTGTTGTATCCATACAGGAGGAACAAGACAAGGCGGCATATCTGAAGAATCTGTTTGAACAGGTATATTTCAGAGATATACTCGAGCGATATGATATAAGAAGAAAGGATATATTAGATTCTCTGGTAAGTGTTCTCGCCTCTTCGGTCGGGTCCCTGACGAATCCGCAAAAATATATCAGCATCCCTCAGAAGTATTACTTCACGGATCTGGGCTTAAGAAATGCCAGGCTGAATTTCAGGCAGCAGGAAGAAACGCACTTAATGGAAATGCACTGTATAATGAACTGCTATAAAACATTGCCTGGAATATCAAAGACTGATGAAAGAGGACACTATAAAAATCGCATTAGTTTTTAATACGTATCATCCTGCTACTGTAAATGGTTCAGGCTAAAGAAAGGACAGTCAGGGGCCAGATGGATTTCGATATCCTGTTTCAGAACGTAACGATTGTGGACGGAACGGGCAAGCCTGCCTTCCTGGGCGCTGTCGGCGTGACCGGCGATACGATCACGGCCGTGGTTCCGGGAGACGGAACCATTTCGGGCGCAGATGCCGCCAGAGTTGTGGAGGGCTCCGGGAAGATTCTGGCGCCTGGTTTCATAGATATTCACACTCACAGCGACCTGACGGTGCTGCACGCGCCACGGGCCGAGAGCAGGATTCTGCAGGGAGTGACGACCGAGCTCTGCGGCAACTGCGGCATGTCGTCGTTTCCGATCCGGCAGGACCGGAAGTGTGACTATCACTATTACCTCAGTGAATATGTGAATCCGGAGGATGCCCTTTCCTATTCCACCCTGCCGGAATTCGTCTCCTGCATTGAGAAAGCAGGACACAGCACAAACCTGGGATTTCTCGTGGGTCATGGCAATATCCGCCTGGCCGTCATGGGATTCAGGCAGGGAGAACCGGATCAGGCAGAGCTGAGAGAGGAAAAAAAGCTGCTGGAAGAAGCTCTGGATGCCGGTGCGTTCGGTATGTCCTCCGGTCTCATCTATCCCCCGGGATCGTTTGCTTCCAGCAGGGAACTGGAAGCCCTTGCCGCCCGGCTCAAGTCGTACGGCGCCATGTACACAACTCATATGCGCGGGGAAGGCCTGACCCTGGTCAATTCCGTGAAAGAGGCAATTGCGCTGGCGGAGCACACCGGAGTGCGCGTTGAGATTTCCCACTTCAAGGAGTGCCGGAAGGAAATGTGGCACACGGCAGTGAAGGAAGCCATGCAGCTGGTGATAAATGCCCGCGCGCGGGGACTCGACATCGCCTTTGATCAGTACCCGTACCAGGCGACAGCGTCAGGTCTTGAAACCAACATTCCTTCCTGGGCTTTTGAGGGAGGGCAGGATGCGCTGAAGAAACGCCTGTGTGATCCGAAGACAAGGGCCAGACTCCGCGAGGAAGCGGATGCAGACCACAAGGGGAGATGGGGCGACATCTACGTCTCCTATGCAGAGGGCACTGATAACCAGCAGTGGATCGGAAGGTCGATTGCGGAGATTGCGGAGGCGACCGGAAAGGATCCGGCAGATGCCTGCTTCGATGTTGTTCTGAACTCGGATTTTAAATCCAACGAAGTGAATTTTGGCATGTGCGAGGAGGATATCGAATATATTCTTTCCCAGGACTTCGGCATGATATGCTCGGACGGAGAGGATGAGACTCTGAATTTCCCCGGCGTGCCGCATCCAAGGATTTACGGAACATTCCCGAGAATCCTCGCCCGCTATGTGAAAAAAAGAAGGATCCTCACACTGGAGAAGGCCATCAGCAAGATGACCGGTATGTCAGCAGCGCGCATGGGTCTTGCCGACCGGGGGCTGATCCGGGAAGGAATGAAGGCGGATCTGGTTCTTTTTGACTATAATACGATTGAGGATACGCCCGACTATCTGCATCCGGAACAGGCCTGCAGGGGGATCGAAGAGGTCTGTGTCAACGGGGTTCTGACCGCATCCCACGGCACCCATACCGGCGCAAGGGCGGGAAGCATTCTGAAAAGGAACTGAGGTTTGATACAGAAGCGTAAAGGGACGCCAATAAAACAATGAGAATTATTGCAGACAGATGGGTAACACTGAATCAGGCGGCAGAGAATGCCATGGAAAAATACCTGGTTCGCGGTGCGGCTGCTGCGCTGATTCATAACGGATCTGTAAGCCATGCGGCTTGCTATGGAATGGCAGATCCGGATGAAAAACGACCGGTAGACGGGCAGACACACTTTGAAATTGCTTCTCTGACCAAAACGGTGTTTGCTTATTATGTGCTGAACCTGGAAGAACAAGGGAAGATTGACCTTGACCGTCCGCTTGTCACCTATGCTGATCAGACCATTCTCCTTCCATCTGATGATCCCGCGTTTCAGAAGGTGACTGCCAGGCATGTGCTGATGCACGCTTCGGGACTGCCAAACTGGGGAGATGCGCCGCTTGCGCTGCGGTGTACACCGGGCACCTCATTCAGTTACTCCGGGAAGGCCTATACCTTCCTTCAGGAGATCGTGGAACACATCATGGGCGCCCGCATCGATGTTCTGCTACAGGAGGATCTGTTCAATCCTCTGGGAATGAGCGATGCGGCAATGATCTGGACAGGACCGCTGAACCGGACCCTGTCCCGCAGTTTTGACGGGAACGGTGCAGTTGAGCCGCCGCGACATACCTGCCGCAGGAGTGTGGCCATCGAGCCCAACGTAGCGTTCACACTGTATTCGACGATTCATGACTATACAGCATTTGTCCGGCATCTGATGGCAGAACCGGAGAAAATCAGCAAAATCCGCTCGTCCCGGAACCCGGTATCCCGCGGTGTGTCGTGGGGACTTGGATGGGGCATGTACCGGGAAGTGCTGTGGCACTGGGGAGATAATGGCGGATTCAAGTCTTTTGTTATTTTTGATCCGGAAACCGGAGACGGCATGGTTATCCACACCAATAGTTATCATGGCTTGAATCTCTGCTATGACCTTGTCGCGCACATGACAGACTTTGATCTTGATGATATCCGTTATGTTGTGGCTCACGCAGAATAGGCGGTTCCGCAGGATGTCTGGGAGATACTACTGTTTTACGACAAAAATGGATACTGTATTGTCCTGATCTGCCAGAATCGGCTTTGTCTCGAACGTGAAGCTCCCCCGGAATGACCAGCCGTCCGGCGCCTGTCCCAACTGCAGGGGCCCTGCATTGACTGTATTGCCGACAGCATTTAATGTCTGAATTCCGCAGGGGAGGGACGTCTCCGCTTCATACTCCCCCACTCTGACGTCTTTATTGTCAAAGTCATAGAACGCAAAGGTGATTGTTCCTGTATAGAGGCTGATTTCCACGTCCGTAAAGGGAGAATCCTCTCCCTGGTCGTTCATTGCGCCGATGCGGAGTTGTAAAGGATCTGAACCGACGGTGTCGTTCGGCCAGGTACCCTCGTCACTGGAGAACGTGAAAGATGTCTCCTGAGTCAGCGTGTCAGCTCTGCCCCATGAGACGCTGTACTGGGAAGCACCCTGGACGGCCTGCCAGGTGACGGTGATCTGACTGTCCCTGCTGGCTACCTTTGTGACAACCGGGGCGGACAAGGTGTGAGTGTTGCTGTCTGCGACTTTCTTGCTGGACCAGCTTTTGATGAGTTCCACTGCATCAGAGGATGATGCAGCGGCCGAAGAATCCGATGCCTGACAGCCGCATACTGCAAGCATAACTGCAAGCACAACTGCGAATATGACTGATTTTCTATTCATAGAATTTCCTTTCCTTCCCTTCCCCTCGGCTTGTTAATATTAGGCAATTTGATGTTGAATGAAAAGAGTCTAATCCTCCGGTCATTCAGCCTGTCTGCATTCGCTCTTCACTCTTCATAAAATGCCGTTTAGCAATAGTTTATTATTGAAAAACGATAAATATATATTGAAAAACATCTATCTGCATGCTACACTTCTCATAGCTTGCGGAGAGCGGGCGCAGGGTACGCGGAGCTGCGGAGCCTTCTCATTTCCGCTTAGCTCTCTTATATTTTGCGGTATTTTTCGTGGAGGCTGTCTATGACGAAGAATGAAAACGGAGGGCCGGTTCATAACGCCCGGAACATACGTATTACAAGAGTCTGTGTTGTAATCCTGCTCATCATCTGCGCAGTCATGCTGATGCGCGGTCCATGGCTGACAGCTGCGTTTGTGCGGGGCATAAAAGCCCATGACTTTCTGCTCTCGGATAAGCAGTACGCATTCGGCGTAACGATTGCGATTGGATATTTTTGCGGATCTCTGGCTTTACTTATGCTTATCATGATGTTCCGTTTTCTGGGACGACTCTCACAGGGTGATGTTTTTACAAGACAGAACGTGCAGACGCTTCATCGAATCAGTCTCTGCTGCATCTTTGCTGCAGGGGGCTGTCTTCTCATGGGAATCCTGAGCTATTGGATGTTCAGCGCGCTTGCGGCAGGAATCCTGTTTATGGCACTGATTGTGCGTGTTGTCAGAGATGCGTTCGAACGCGCCGTTTCAATGAAAGATGAGCTTGACTATACGATCTGAGGTCTGAACATGGGGCAAATTTACGTAAATCTGAATGTGATGATGGCAAGGAGGGGAATCAGCGCCGGCGAACTTGCCGACAGAATCGGCATTACCCCTGCCAATCTGTCCATCCTGAAGAACAACAAGGCCAGGGCAATTCGCTTTTCAACACTGGAAGCCCTCTGTCGTGAGCTAAACTGCCAGCCTGCGGAACTTTTGGAGTATCGTGAGGATTCTGCATCAGCAAAGTCCTTTAAGGAATGATCAGGAAATGATATGGAGAATTCAGCTATGAATACCAACAGATCGAACGCCAGCGGAACCTGTCTCTTCATCTCAGCGCTGGCAAGCTATCCGATTGCTTATTTTTATATTCGTGTACTGCTGTTCCATGAGAACTTCGGAGCTCCGGGCATTCCGATTCCTGCGGCTCTACTTTTTACAGTGATATTTATGGCTGCGGTAGAAATCGTCAGCCGCACAGTCCGGCATGAGAGCGCGGGCAGGACGTCCCGGGAGCATTTGTTCTGGGGTGCGATACTGGCGGCACAGGGCGCAGCACTTGCTATCCATGGCATGCATTCCGGCTCTCTTGGCATATGGCAGATCTGCCTCTGGCATCTGACTGCAATCTATTATACGGCGGTTTGCACAGATATGCTGACTGCCGGCCGTACGAGCATCTTTTTGCCGATGGATATGCTGACGCAGATGTTTGCTGTGCCAGCGGTGAATGTTCTGCTCCGTATCAAGAGCCTGATCAAGGGCATTACCAGACCGTTTCGCACGAAACACAAGGTTTCCCTCCCGATTATCCTGAGTATCGCCGTGGCAGTCTGTGTTGTTCTTTTCGCCTGGTCACAGCTTGCTGCGGCAGATCGCAACTTCGGACAGATAGGAAGCTCATTTTTCAGCGGAATGGGAAGATTGTTCCGGCTGCTATTTCATGGCAGGCGAACGCCGGAGCTCCTGCTTTCCATACCTGTGGGTTGCTATCTGTTCGCGATGGTCTGCGGCAGTCTGGTTATTCGTGGACGCAGGCTAAAAGGTTCCGAAGCCAGATTCCGGGAAAATATGGAACCCGTGCGCCGTGTTCCTGCTTTCAGCGCATGCATAGTCATAGGCGCCCTGACGATCCTCTATGTGATTTTCTTTTCACTGCAGGCGGCAGAGCTTATCCTGATTCTGACACGAGGCGGAAATTCCGGACAGGTGCTGTCAGCGCCCTCTGCCTCGGAATTTGCAGTGAACGGCTTTTACGAGCTCTGCCGAATACTGATTCTGAATTTCTGTATTCTGGGATTCTTTGGCTTTTTCCTTGATACCGGTCATGGAAGGGAGCAGAATCCGCTTCGCCGGAGAGGAGCGCTTCATCTGCTGACGGGTATTTTTTCACTCAGCGGTATTGGATTTGCGCTTCTGGCAATGCTGAAAATTTATGTGTATATTCGCCTGTACGGGTTTACGGCACGGCGGGTGCTGTCTTTCTGGTTTGTGGCATCACTGCTGGTTGTCAGTGTACTGGCTCTTGTCCGGGTGTTCAGAAAGTATCATGCAGTTCCGGCTGCTGTATTTGTGATGGCAGCATCGTTCGTGATCCTTGTTCTGTCCGATGTCGATGGCGGGATTATTCGTGCGGAAATCAACCGTTATGAGGATGGACGGGATTCCAGCCTTGCGGTGACGGAGCTGAGCGACTGTGGATTTGCGAACAGGCGGGATCTTCCCGACAACACGCAGCGCCTGATTGATACAGGCTGGTTCACGGGGAAAGGGAAGGAAGATGAGGGGCAACATCCCTGCACAATTTATGATGTGCAAAATCTGTATACACAGCAGACCTGGCTCAAGGCAGATGGCACAGAACTGTACACGGGTGACTCGGGTTCCTATGCCGGTGAAGTATATGTGGAACTGATCCCTCGGGGAGACGCGCAGTCTGATGAAGACGGTAGCGCAGCACTCCATCTTACGATCCGGGAGGATGGCACAGTGACAGCTGCAGAGCTGATCCGCTGAATTTTTTCCGGAATTTCGCGGAGAGAGATGTCTGAGGTTCCATGCGGAGGAGAGTCTGTCAGGCGTGGAGTGCAGCTGCCTTTGATCTGATGCAGAGAATCCGACAGGAGAGCGCAGCGGGGGCAGCAGAGGAGCGGACTGCGAAAAGCTCCGCCCCTGTATTCAGATCGGCCCGGGAAAGACCGCTGTCCTCGCGGAGGTCGATGGCCCGGGCGTCTTGACACACATCTGGATGACGGGATACACGGGACATTCCTTTATTCTGAGAATTTTCTGGGAAGGAGAGAAGACCCCGGCTGTCGAGGCGCCGATCTCTGCCTTCTTCGGGATGGCCTACGATGAAAACTGGACAGACCGGGACGGAAGATATCCCTGCTATCAGTCCGCGGTCCTCAGCATCGCGCCGGGAAGAGGGCTGAATTCATATTTTGTCATGCCGTTTCTAAGACACTGTCTCGTGACGCTGGAGAATCGTGGAAGCCGGGAAGAGACACTGTTCTATATGATCGAGGGAGTCCGGGGCGAAGGAGCTCTTTCCGGGCTGAATGGTCTGTATGGTGTACGCTGTCCGGACAATGGTGAGGAAGGAAAGGGCTGGTATTTCCATGCCGCTTACCGACAGGAGCATCCGGTCACCCGCGGAAGGGCGTACAAGGCACTCGACATCCGCGACGCGGAGGGGTGTTTTGCCGGCATAACGCTTGCGGTCGGTCTGAACGGGAACAATACCTGCTTTGTAGAGGGGGAGCCCAAGATCTATCTGGACGGGGACACCTGGCCTACGATTAACTATACCGGCACGGAGGACTATTTTGGCGGCGCGTACGGATTTGGAAATGATATCGAACAGCATCAGTATCAGACATATTGCGGCCTGTATCAGGGCATGTTTGCGATTCTGGGGAACAGCCGGGAGTTCTACAATCAGCAGCAAAGGTTCCTGTTCTACCGCTTCCATCTGACCGATCCGGTGTGGTTTCATCAGTCGTTCCGCATGACGCTCGACAATCTGGGGTGGACTGGGCCGCGGTATGACGATTATACCAGTGTCTGCTACTGGTATCAGACTTCTCCGGGAGGGAGCGCAGAACCGCTTCCCGCCGACGGCGATATGATCATGAAGTGACCGGCTGGTTTGTGCCGGCCTGCGAAGAAGCGGAGCGTGCTCCGCTTTTTTGGTGCGCCCGGCGCATGTTTCTAGTCAGTCCAGTTTGTAGTCTCCTTTTTGTACCAAACATGCTAAACTTGTCAGGAAGTGTATTGTAGGAGGGTATTCGAATGGAACATATCAGGCTGTATGAGGAAGGGGAGTATCAGTATGCGGGAGCGTTCGGCTTTATTCCGACGCTGACGCTGTATCTCAGGGAGGACGCGGCGGAGGCGCTGCCGCTGGTTCTTGTGGTTCCGGGCGGCGGGTACCGTGTGGTTTCGCCGACGGAGGGCGAGATTGTGGCTAAGCGGTTCTGCCGGCTGGGGTAT
This sequence comes from uncultured Lachnospiraceae bacterium, assembly GCA_902781655.1. Lineage (GTDB taxonomy): Bacteria > Bacillota > Clostridia > Lachnospirales > Lachnospiraceae > CAG-791. The sequence continues at coordinate 22,872 of CACZJZ010000035.1, read as the reverse complement.
CACGCAGCGGTGCTGACGTATACGACGAATCTGGTGGGAATTGCGCCGCTGAAGGGGCTTCCGCTGGAGGATCTGGAGCGGGCGCTTGTCTGTCTGAAAGAGCACGCAAAGGAATGGAAGGTGGATGCGGGGAGGCTGATTGTATGCGGCTTCTCAGCCGGCGCTCATCTGGTGGGAACAGCCTGCGTACATGGCAAAATCCGTCCTGCCGCGGCAATTTTGTCCTATCCGGTGATTACAAGCGGGCAGTACGCGCACAGGGATTCGTTCACCGCGCTGCTCGGAGAGGATGCCAGTCAGGAGGAGCTTGATTACTATTCCCTGGAGAAGCAGGTGGACGACAAGACACCGCCCTGCTTTCTCTGGCAGACGGCGACGGACGATCTGGTGCCGGTGGAAAACAGCTATCTGTTCGCGGAAGCGCTGAAGAAAGCAGGGATTCCGTTCGCGCATCACGTCTTCTCGCACGGGCAGCACGGGCTGTCGCTGTCGAATGAAGAGTGGGCTTCCGGTAAGTTTGGGGAGCCGTATACGATGGATCAGAATATGCGAGTGGTCGAGGCTGTGAAGAACGGGACCATTCCGCTGCCGGAGCCGACAAGATCGGAGCTCATCCGGCAGTTCAGCGGGGGGCAGGTGTTCGAACCGGGCGTTCCGGTCCCGGAGGCAGCGGCATGGCCGGAGCTGGCGGATGCCTTCCTGCGGTCCTGTCTGGGGTGAGGAAAGTTCCACATCGGATTGAGGGGCAGGGGGATTTGTGCCATGGGGATGGGGAAGGCTGTGCGCTGGACAGGAAGATTGCTGACGCTGTTTCTTGTGATGTTGACCGCGGCCTGTACGTGGGAAGCAGGGCCGGCTCTCGTGGTCAGGGCACAGGCGGGCGTCACAGCGGAGAATAGCGGGAATACGGATGGGAACGGATCTGGAGGTCAGACGGTGACAGAGGAGAAAATGTTTCAGGGCTTTCCGGATGCGGGACAGGGGACACTGCGGTTCCGGAAAAACGGAGAATTCCGTATTCTTGTTGTAACGGATACGCAGGATATCGACAAGCCGCAGGAGGCAACGCTCGCGATGCTGGATGCGGAACTGGATGCCGCGGACGCGGATCTTGTTTTGCTCCTGGGGGATCAGATTCACGGCCCGGCGATCGGACATGACGAGGAGAAGACGAGGACAGCCCTGGCGGCCATTCTCGACATCATCGCGCAGCATCATGTGCCGTTTGCGGCGGTCTTCGGAAATCACGACGACGAGGGCGGAGTGTCGAAGGAGACACAGCTTGGCTGGTACCAGTCTTATCCGGACTGCCTGATGGTGAAGGGCAGTGCGGGGTATGGGGTCGGCAACTATAACATGCTTGTCTGGTCTGAGGATGGAACGAAACCGCTCGCCAATCTGTGGATGATTGACAGCGGAACGTACTGTCCGAAGCAGGACGGGACCTATGACTGGGTGCATGAGGAGCAGATTCAGTGGTACGAGGAGACATCCCAGAGAATCGCTGACCGGAACGGCGGCGCGAAGGTGCCGGCCTATGTCTTTCAGCATATCATTGTTCCGGAAATCTATGATCTTCTGACGGTGACGGACGCCTCTGCGAAGGGACAGCCGAATGTCGTCCGGGGCTTCGGGACCTGGGACCGGAATTACTATCGCATGGGAGAAGGCTTTCGCGCTGGCAATCTCCGGGAATGCCCGTGTCCGCCGGATCACAACGGCGGCGAGTTTGAAGCCATGAAGGAGATGGGAGATGTCAGAGCCATGTTCTTCGGCCACGACCATACGAATGATTTTGTGGGGACATATGAAGGAATCGATCTGGTGAATACGGACGGAACCGGGTTCTTTCTGTACGGGCCGGGCGGCGATCACGGCGGACGTCTGATCATTCTGCACGAGGATGATCCGTCGCACTATGAGACGAACATGCTGTATTGGAAGGACGTTGTGAAGGCGCCGCTTCCGACAGACGGGTCGGCCACCAACGGGGCGGTATATATGTTTTACACGCGGCGCTATCTGCCGCTTCTTCTCCTCGCAGGGGCCGGCGTGACGGCGGGCACACTCACTATGCGGCGGAGAAGCCGGAGAAAACAGGAAAAAGGCAGCGGAAACGGAAAATGAGTGGAGCTTGCGGGACGGAGGAGAAAACAGGAGCAGAGCAGAACGAAATCGCCCAGAGGGCAGATCGGCTGCTCGCTGTCATGCTCCGGATGGGCGAGGCAATGATCGACTGCGGCGCGGAAATTCTCCGCGTCGAGGATACGCTGAACCGTATCGGCTTTGCCTACGGCGCCTGTTCGATGAACGTTTTTGTCATTACCTCGAGTATTGTGATCACGATGGAGTATGCGCCGGGGTTGCAGCGCACGCAGACAAAGCGCATCCGCGGGACCGTGGGAAATGACATGTCGGAGCTGGAGGCGCTGAACGAGCTGAGCCGGGAAATCTGCGCCGGGCAGCCGCCGGTGGAGGAATTCCAGAGGAGGCTGCAGGCGGTTCTGCCGCGTGAGAATGCCAGGATGTCTTTCCTCCATGACGCGGCGTATCACGCCGGCCTGCTTGCCAGAGACCGGAATGTGGCAGAGAAGATGCAGAATAGCAGAGACGCGGCGAAACTCTGCACCAGAAAACGGATGGTGTCCCTGACGGGCTACGTGCTTGCCGCAGGTGCCTTCGCGGTCTTCTTCGGCGGGACGGCACTGGACGGACTGATGGCGGCGACGGCCGGCGCACTGACCTGGCTCTTTGTAGAGACCATCTCTCCGCTCTGCATGAATCAGATTATGGCGCAGCTGATTTTGTCCTTCCTGTCAGGTCTGACCATTGCGGTGCTGACGCGCCTTGTGCCGACGACGCACATGGACAAAATCATGATCGGCGACATCATGCTTCTGGTGCCAGGCATCATGTTTACCAATGCGATCCGGGACATGCTGCTGGGGGATACGCTCTCCGGGCTGCTTCGGTTCTGCGAGGCGGTGCTGCTGGCGGGGATGATGGCGATGGGATTTATCGCGGCGATCTGGCTGGCGGGGCAGATGTTTTGAACGGAATGGAGCAGGGAAACAGATGGCTTTGAACTGGACACAGATTATCATGGCGGCAGCGGGAACCGTCGGATTCAGCCTGATTTTCCGGCTGCGGGCGCGGTACGTACCGCTGACCGCCGTGGTGGGGGCGCTCGGCTGGGCTGTTTATCTGATCACGCAGCAGATGTTCCAATCCGCGTCCGTTTTTCTGCCTGCGCTGACAGGCGGGTTCGCTGCGGCAATCAGTTCCGAGATTCTGGCGCGGGTGATGAAGGCGCCCTCTACGCTGTTCTTCATCACCTCGACGGTGCCGCTGATTCCGGGCAGCACGCTCTATTACTGCATGGATGCCATTGTGGCGGGGGAAAAGGAAGCAGCCCTGCGGTATGGTATGATCACGTTTCTGATTGCCTTCGGCATCGCAATGGGGATGAGTATCGCCTGGGCGATCTGCAGTCTCATGCGCCATGTCGCAGGGCGGAGCGGGAATAACCTTATATAGGCGGCATGACGGATAGGATCATCTATTTACCTGCATCCTGAATTGAGGACACCCGCGTCCTGGATCGCTGTCCGTGCAGGGTTACCTGCTGTGCAGCGTCCTGCGGTATCTGCCGGGCGGCATTCCCGTCAGACGGGTAAAAACGGTTATAAAATAATTGTAGTCATCGAAACCTACGGCAGAAGCGACTTCGTCGATGGACAGATCCTGACGGTCTGTCAGAAGCTCTTCTGCCTTTTCAATTCTGAGTTTCCGTATCTGGTCTGCAATTCCGCATCCATAGCTTTCCCTTGAAATTTGATAGAGTTTTGTCCTGCTGATGCCAAATTCTGCGCAGATGGTTCCGGCACTTATTTTTGCACCCAGATGGCCATGAAGGTACGTGTCGATCTGTACCGGAAGATCCTCGTGCCGCAGGGACAGAGCCCGCTCGATCACCAGATAGGAGGCCACAGCCTGCATCATGTCAGCACAGGCGTGAATATATTCACTGCTGCACATGGGAAGGGAAGCACAATCCTGTTCAAGTTTCGGAAGGTTCACCTGATATCTTTTGCACTTTTCCCGGATTGCCGCCCATCCATTCTGGCGCGAGGAATAGGAGAATATATGGCCAAACAGGAGATAGGCGGCGACGATACCGCCGACCTCGACTGGAAAGATGGCCTCATTCAGGCCGGCATGGCACTTATAGATGTAGGGCTGGCCGTGCAGCCGTGCCGCGCGCAGGCAGGCGGCGCGGTCGCATTCCTGACACGCTGCAAGGGCATGGGGATCCGTGCGGATCCGCTCGCAGAAGGAGGCTCTTCCTGCAGGACAGGATGCTATTTCACTGAATTTCGTGTCAAACACGGTGATGCGGATGTGCGTGACAGTGTAGAAATCCTCAAGGATCCGGTTCAGCTTCGCCAGATTGAATGAAGAGATCATTTGCGCCTCCTCACAGATTTTGCAGGATAAATAAGGGAAACCGTCGGCGGACGAACTGCCGTCCGGATTTTACGGGTTTCTGTAACGCTGAATAATTACACAAAATCAAAGTTTTCAGAACAGGTATCTATATTCTGCATTCCCCTTACTGCATATGATAAAGGTATCAGCTCCGGAAAATCCGGAGCAAAGCGGGACGTGGATCCTGCTCCACAGATTTAAAAAGAAAGAGACAAAATAAAAGTCTGACTCAAGTATATGGAGAATAGTCATGCTTGTAAACTGGAAGGTAACTCAGAATATGCGTAACCCGCTTTTGCCACCGGATGTTCATATTCCTGATGCAGAGGCGCATGTGTTTTCGGATGGGAAGCTTTATCTGTATGGAAGCTTTGATGAAAGCAGAGACTATTATTGCAGTGGGGAATATCATGTGGCTTCGACGCCGGACATGAAACACTGGACTGTTTCTGACACCTCATTTGAGACGCGGCAGGCAAAATGGGTCGGAAGTATGGCTGACCTGGCAAAGGCACAAATGCAGGGCGTACATAGCTTTGCGGAATTACCGATTCATCTGAAACGGGAGCTTACGGAGGAGGATCAGAAACTGTCGATCGAGGCATATAAGCAGCGGTGGTATGACAAGATTGCAAAGCAGGCAGGGAACATAAAGCTTTTATATGCACCGGATGCAATCGAAAGAAATGGCTTATATTACCTGTACATGTGCTTTTCGGACGGTTCGGAGGGCGTTGCTGTTTCGGATCGTCCGGAGGGTCCATTTCGAAATCCGGTGCGATTGGCGGCCCAGGGCATCGATCCAGCCGTTTTTATCGATGACGACGGACAAGCATACTATTATTGGGGACAGTTCTCGGGTTGTGGCGCAAAGCTGACGGAAGATATGCTGAGCCTGGATGAAAGCTCCATCACTACCGGTCTTGTGACGGAGCAGAACCATTTCTTCCATGAGGGATCTTCGATGCGAAAGCGTGGAGATCTTTACTACTATGTCTTCTCTGATATTTCACGAGGCCGCCCGACCTGTCTGGGATATGCGACCGCCAGAACACCGCTTGGACCTTTTACATATCAGGGCGTGATTATTGATAATAGCGGCTGCGATCCGGCAAGCTGGAATAATCATGGATCGATCGAGGAATTTCAGGGGCAGTGGTATGTGTTTTATCATAGAAGCTCACGCAATTCCGTCAACATGCGCCGTGTATGTTGTGAAAAGATTTATTTTGATGAAGACGGGCGGATCGCGGAGGTTCCCATGACTTCTCAGGGGGCCGGCGATCCTTTCAGCGCCGGCGAATGGGTAGAAGCATATCGCTGCTGCATATTACAGGGCGGTGCGTATCTGGATCTGTATGAAGGACAGGAGTGTATCGTCAATCTCACGGATGGTGCTGAGGCTGTGATCCGATATATAAGGGTACAGGATGGGCAGACAGTTTGTGTGCGGGGAGACGGCACAGCCAGATTACAGCTGTACCTGGATCAGGAGCTGTGTGGAGAAGGTTTCATGAATGCTCCGATTGTTTTCTCCTGTCACCCGGGGGTATATGAACTGACGATCAGAGTGTCGGATGTACACAATTGTCACATCAGTGGGGTGCAATTGTGAGATGCGTTCGAGGCAGGGATACAGGCTGAAATTTCTTTCATCCGAATGTTTATGTCAGGAATGAGCCTGATGCAGCCATCGGCGAGACAGCAGAGGAGAATTCACATGGAGTGGAGCAGGGCACAGTGGATTGGCCTGTCGCAGGCACAGATACGCGCACAGCATATTTTCCGTGGGGAGGACAATAATCATTTCGCTTATTTCCGCTTACAGATCTCTTTGACAGCAGAAGATCTGCGGAGGACGTCGTTCCCGTGTCTCATCACAGCAAATTCCCGCTATCGTCTGTGGGTCAATGCGCAGGCCATATTGTCCGGCCCCTGTAAGGGTGACCGCTTCCGGCACTATTATGAGGAAATTGATCTGGCTCCGTATTTGCGCGAGGGAGAGAATGTGATTGCGGCTGCCGTATTGTACTGCGATCCGAATCAGGCGGATGATCAGAGCGATCCGGCAACGTCACTGCTCGCGGTGGCCTCCCCGCCGGTTGGTCACCGATTCTGCATGGAGAGTGCGTGGAACGGAGCAAGTCAGGAGAAAACTCTGACGACAGGGATTGCTCCATGGAAGGTCTATTTCGATCCGTCCTTTTCGCTCGTTGCTGCAGAAATCAATCAAAATCTCGGCGCCATCACTGAACATATCGATCTGAGACAGGTTCCGGTTGATTGGAAGAAGGCGGATTTTGATGACACCGATTGGTGGATACCGGAAGTAAAGCATCCGGCGGCAGAGAGTGCGCGCAACCGCCTGGTAGGATTTTTGCCGAAGCTGCGGCTGACGCCGCGCCCGATTCCGCTGCTGGAGGAAATACCGGGCACGCTCACTGAGCTGGTGGCAGGACCGGCTTTTGATGAAACCGGGACAGTTATGATCGCAGCGCACACAACTGCCACTCTGCTCTTTCATGCAGGCGAGATCATGAGTGCTTACCCCGTCTATCGCTTTTCGGGCGGGAACAATGCACATGTCCATTTGACATATTTTGAGAAGTTTTCAAAAGATGGACACGATCTGCCTCTGAACCGCTGGAAAGAGGGGGAGCCGTTTGACGGAGGACAGCAGGATAGTATTATCCTGCCCGGTGGTGCGGTGACCTATGAACCCTTTTGGATGAGAACCTTTCGTTTTGTTCAGATCACGATTGAGACAGAGGGCGAGGCGCTGTGCCTCCAGCGTCCGGCGTATCACAGAACCGGCTACCCGCTCGTGATTCAGACCGAACTGCATTCCGATACACCCTGGGTATCCCAGCTGTATGATATCTGTGTGCGCACAATGAAAAACTGCATGATGGATACATACATGGACTGCCCGTTTTATGAGCAGATGGAGTTCATCATGGATACTCGTCTGCAGATGCTTTTTTCCTATAGCGTCAGTACTGATCTGCGCCTTGCAGAGAAAGCGCTGGAGGACTTTCATTGTTCCATGGAGCCATTCGGTCTCATCCAGGGGAAATATCCAAGTGCCTATCCGCAGGTGATCTCTACGTTCTCCTTGTATTACATTTATGCGCTCTATGATTATTATCAGCAGACGGGGCGCACGGAATTGATTGTACGGTACAGAACGGATGTAGATACCATTCTGGAATATTTCGCCTCGAGACTGGACAGTGCGACGGGGATGGTCGGAGATATTGGTTACTGGCCGTTTGTAGACTGGCAGGAGCAGTGGGGCGATGCCGGCGTTCCGTGCAACGGGGTGGCTCCGATCACGGTCATCAGTCTGATGTATGCGTACGCACTCTACTGTGGTGCGGTTCTGTATGAGGCGACTGGAAGAGAAGGGGTAGCGAAGGAGTACACAGACAGGCAGAAACAGATCAATAGGGCTGTCATCCGCAACTGTATGTCACCGGAGCGCGGTATGCTGAAGGACGGTCCACAAACAGAAAAATACTCGCAGCATGTGCAGAGCTGGGCTGTTGTCTGCGGTGCGTTGCAGGGTGAGATGGCAAGGACGGCGATGGCGCATGCGCTGGATGATAAGGACGTCATCCCCTGCAGTTTTGCCGCGAGCTATGAGCTGTTCCGTGCGCTTGAGCAGACAGGATTATATGGCAGAACGCGCGAACTGTTGCAGGGCTGGATCGATCTGATCGCAAAAGGATATACAACCTGCCCCGAGGTTCCCGTGGATGGCAGAAGTGCATGCCACGCATGGAGTGCATTGCCGGTATATGAGCTGACACGAACGATCGCGGGTATTTCATCGGCGGAACCGGGCTGGCACCACATTCGTCGCCTCCCGCAACCTGCCGGTTTTCCGGAGATTCATGGCAAAATCGTGGCGGGAGATCAGGTGATCGAAATCTGAAATTGACAAGGAGAACCGCGGCATGGCGGATGGCTCCCATGGCGGCGAAAAGCATGGTATAATGCGAAAAGCAGTATCAGCATACAGGAGGAAGATACAATGGCTGAGTGGAAAAATCTGGATACTCTGGCTTCGTTTGAGGAGCTGCAGAAGTGCGGACGCGTGGACCTCGCGGCCGTGATGAGCGGAGAGAGCGGCGCGGAACGCGTGAAGGAATACAGCGTTCCCATGGCGGAAGGACTGACATACAACTATGCGGCGAAGGCAGTGGATGACGAGACGCTGTCGGTGCTGAAGAAGCTCGCGGAGGAGGCGCAGCTCTCCGGGAAGTTTGAGGAGCTGTATAACGGCGCGGTGATCAACACGGGAGAGAAGCGCCTGGTGCTGCATCAGCTCTGCAGAGGACAGCTCGGCGGGGATGTCATCGCGGATGGCGTCAACAAGCGTGACTTCTATGTGGAGCAGCAGAAGCGCATCGCGGATTTTGCCGGGAAGGTGCACCGCGGCGAGATTGTCAATGAGAAGGGGGAGAAGTTCACGTCGGTTGTGCAGATCGGCATCGGCGGAAGCGATCTCGGCCCGAGAGCGATGTACCTCGCGCTGGAGAACTGGGCACGGGTGACCGGTCATCTGAAGATGACGGCAAAATTCATTTCGAACGTCGATCCGGACGATGCGGCGGCGGTGCTTGCTTCCACGGATGTTCCGCACACGATCTTCATCCTGGTGTCAAAATCCGGCACGACGCTGGAGACGCTGACGAATGAATCGTTTGTGAAGGATGCGCTGGAGAAGGAGGGTCTTGATCCCGCGAAGCACATGATCGCGGTCACAAGTGAGACGTCTCCGCTGGCGAAGAATGCGGGATACCTTGATGCTTTCTTTATGGATGATTACATCGGCGGACGGTATTCCTCTTCTTCCGCAGTCGGCGGCGCGGTGCTGTCCCTGGCCTTCGGACCAGAGGTGTTCGCGGAGTTCCTCGATGGCGCGCACGCGGAGGATGAGCTCGCGAAGGAGAAGGATCCGCTGAAGAATCCGGATATGCTGGATGCCCTGATCGGTGTCTACGAGCGAAATGTGCTCGGCATGGAAGCAACGGCCGTACTGCCGTACTCGCAGGCCCTGTCGAGATTTCCGGCCCATCTGCAGCAGGTCGATATGGAGTCGAACGGCAAGTCGGTCAACCGCTTTGGCGAGCCGCTGGATTATGTCACCGGACCGGTGATTTTCGGCGAACCCGGCACGAACGGCCAGCATTCGTTCTATCAGCTTCTGCATCAGGGCACAAACATCATTCCGCTGCAGTTTGTCGGCTTCCGGAAGAGCCAGATCGGCAGCACCAGCCAGCAGAAGCTCTGCGCGAATGTCGCGGCGCAGATCGTGGCGTTTGCCTGCGGCAAGAAGGACGAGAACCGCAACAAGAATTTTGAAGGTGGCCGGCCGTCCAGCATCATCATCGGCGAGCAGCTGACACCGGCGTCTCTGGGCGCGCTGCTTGCGCATTTCGAAAATAAGATCATGTTCCAGGGGTTCCTCTGGAATGTGAACAGCTTCGACCAGGAGGGCGTGCAGCTCGGCAAAGTTCTGGCGAAGCGCGTTCTGGCGCACAATACGGACGGCGCTCTGAAGGAGTACAGCGATCTGCTGGATATCTGAGCGGGATCAGATTCCGAAAGGCAGCGTAAGAAAGGCACATCACGGAGCAGGGGCCGGACAGGCAGAAAATTTCTGCCTGCCCGGTCCCTGCTTTTTGGTGCGCCCGGCGGCGCACTCATTCTATAGGGTGAAAGGCCCGACCCCGCCTGCCAGCGTAGGATTTTGCCACAGGAACAGGGCGTCCCGATCCCGGGAAAAGCCCGGAGGTGACACTTGCGCGGATGCCGTAAAAGCGCGGTACCGGATATGCTTTTGAAACAAAACAAGAAAATTTTGAAACAAGCAGTTCCTTTTTTCAAAGGAAAGTGGCAGAATAGGGAATGCAAATGCCACTACTTTCGCTGAGAACGATTAAGATATTGACATTTGAGATTTATTGACTAGAGCAAAGCGAGGGCTGTTGGAGTACAATAACCATCGTCGGCAGAAATGCCGGCCGGCCTGGCTGTGATCCCCCTCTGATCAGTCGGGCTGTTTTTATTTTGCAGGCGGTTCTGCCTTGCGGCGGGATGTTATGCGTACTCGTATCAAGAGGTAAGGAGATGTCTGAAATTACGAAAAGGGCGCTGCGGGATTCTCTGCGGAAGGAACTCGAGACAAAGCCATTTGACAAGATTACGGTCCGGGATATCACGGAGGCATGCGGCGTGAGCCGGATGACATTTTATTATCATTTCGGGGATATTTATGACCTGATTGAATACATCATGCGACAGGCTGTATATGAAGTCGACAGTGGGAATAAGGACGCAGTGGTTGGCGACAAGCTGATTCTGCTTCTGGAACGGATGCGGAAGAATAAGAAAATGATAATGGAGCTGCGCGCTTCCAGGGGGTGGCCGAGCATTGAGAAAGCGGTGTATCGGATTGCGGATGAGGTCATCAAGAACCTGGCGGGCGTGACATGGGACGACGGAAAGTTTTCCGATCAGGAAATCCAGTTCGCCGGTACCTTTATGAAATATGGGATTGTCGGTGTCATCCGTGACTGGATCGACAATGGAATGAAGGAGGAGCCCGCGGATCTCGTCGCCATGTTGTCCTCGGTGCTGCGGAGCAGCCCTGATTTTACAGCCGTGGTCAGTCTGCGGAGAGACAGCGCGGGGAAAAGCAAGGGCTGAAGGCGGGGGCACCGTGTGGAAGCGGAAAGCACCAGCCGAAGACGAAAAAGCTAAACTTGTTCGGGACAATGGCATCGACCAGTTCATCTTTTATGGTGAACTGGTTTTTCTTTATTCAGGCGCACAATCTTCCAGAAATTATTCGAGAGAAATATATGAGAAATTGATTGACATCCAGGAAGAGCGCAGTTATACTCAGCTTAACCGCTTAAGTAGTTAAGCGGTTAAGCTGAGCTTCACAACCAATTATCGGGAGTCGAATTGCAATGAACAGTAAGGTGACATTAAAAGATGTGGCGGATTATGTGGGCGTTTCCACGGCAACCGTTTCCTATGTTCTGAATGGAAAACAGCAGTCTATTTCTGATGAGACGAAAGAGGCAATCCTGAGCGCAGTCAAGGAGCTTGGCTATTATCCGAACATGAACGCCAAGGAACTTGCATCCAATCGATCCCAATTGATCGGAGTTGTTGTTCCGCAGACAGAAGGCGACAACAAGAGTGTGTTTGCAAACAGCTTTTATGGAGAAATCCTCGGCAGTATAGAGCGAGAAGCGAGACAACAGGGTTATCAGGTAGTGATTTCATGCGCGGATTTGGATGATAACTACATCAGAATTGCTTATGAGAGAAATTTGAGCGGAATCATTGCCATTGGTGTGTATCAGGATGGAATACTCAGCAAGCTGTCTGAGACAAAAATTCCGGTTGTTTTAATTGATAGCTACTGTAAGACAAAAGACTTTGACAATGTGAGAATCGATGATGAGCAAGGGAGCTATCTGGCGACTTCCTATCTGATTCGAAATGGACATAGAAGGATCGGTTTTCTCTGCGGACATATTCAGGAAAATGGTGTTATGCAGAAACGGTTTCAGGGATACCGGAAAGCGCTCGAAAAGGCAGGAATCAATTTGAATCCTCAATGGGTTTTTGAGCGGAAGGTCAGTTTTGAAGAGGGGAGACTGGCAGCCGCGTATATTGCAAAGGCACTTCCTGAAATGACCGGACTGGTATGCACGGCCGATGTCATGGCAATTGGTCTCATGAAAGGGCTGCATACATACCGGGTAACAGTGCCGGAAGATTTATCTATCATTGGCTTTGATGATCTGGAAATTGCCAATTACCTAGAGCCTGGACTAACCACTGTGCATCAGGCTATTGCAGAGAAGGGGGCAAAAGCATTTGACTCTCTGCTCAACGAAATCAGAGGTAATAGCAGGCAGCAGGACATCGTCCTTCCGGTGTCAATCATTGAGAGAGAAAGCGTAAAGGAACTGAAGTGATGATCAGACTGACCAAAGACAACTATTCTCAGATTGCCATGGCAGGCAACTTGCGAATCAATCTGGACGGGCGGAATGGGAAGGCAGTTTGGACTTTTTTTGTCAATTACAAGTTTGCTGGCGGACTGGGAGAACGATTCAATGGTCTTAACCAGAAGGGAAAGACCTATCTAAACGAGGTGGAGGAAAAATTCTGCAATCAGGGAGACAAAGCTTATATTGCCGCGCCGTTTTTCCTGACGGATGCCGGATTTGGTTTAAGCATTGATACGGATGAGGCGATGCAGATCGAATTTCTGGAGAATAAAATCGTCTGCTGTATTCCGGAAAATGCCCCGGTTACCCTTTTTAGCGGGGAACCGAAAGAGATAGAGCAGGAGTATTTTAAAAGCCTCGGGGGAAGCCGAATGCTTCCAGACTATGCCTTCGGACCGTGGATTTCAGCCAATCACTGGAATTCGCAAAGGAATGTAGAAGAAGAGATTGATATATTGGAGCGTTATCAGTTCCCGGCATCGGTAATTGTTCTGGAGGCCTGGTCCGATGAGGCTACCTTCTATATTTTCCACGGTGCATCTTACCAGCCAAAGGCTGGCGGAAGGGGACATTCCTACGAGGAATTTGATTTCTCTAAAAGTCCGTACTGGAATGATCCGCGCGGAATGATTCAAGATCTGCACCGCAGAGACCTGCATCTCGTCTTGTGGCAGATCCCGGTCTATAAACAGCAGGAAGAGAATGAACCGCACTGTATACAGAATGAGTTGAACAAGGAGAACGCAGTCGTCAGAAAACTTTGCGTGATGAATGCGGATGGAACGCCATACCGTATTCCGGAGGGACATTGGTTCGCGGGTTCCTATATCCCGGACTTCACCAATCCGCAAACAGCGGAATCCTGGTTTGCGCAGCGGCAATATCTCCTGGACATTGGAGTGGATGGCTTTAAGACGGATGGCGGGGAGTTTATCTATCGGGAAAACATCACGTGCCACAATAAAAAGACGGGGGGGCAGGAGAAAAACCGATACTGCCAGGATTATGTTGGAGCGTACAGTCGTTTCATCGGGCAGGATAACATCCTCTTCTCGAGAGCGGGGTACAGGGATATGCTGACAACCCCTGCGTACTGGGCCGGGGATCATATGTCGACGAATGAGGAGTTCACAGCAACTGTGGAAGCGGGACTTTCGGCATCTCTGTCCGGAGCCATCTTCTGGGGATTTGATATCGGCGGATTCGCCGGTCCTATCCCTTCAGCGGATTTGTATCTTCGCGCGACTATGTTTGCATGCTTCTGCCCGATCATGCAGTGGCACTCCGAGCCGGACGGAGGGCAGTTTCAGAATATCTATCAGAATACGGATTTGAACAATGAGCGCAGTCCCTGGAATATTGCGGCGCACAGTGCGAATCCGGACAGGACGTTGAAGGAAATTCGGTATTGGCACTGGCTCAGAATGAACCTCATGCCATATATTCTGGAGACTGCGCAGAAAAGTGTGCGGGAAAACATTCCTATCATGCGGCCGCTTCTTTTGGATTTTCCAAAGGATATAAGGGCAGTCACTCAGACGGACGAGTATCTGTTCGGAGATGCACTTCTGGTGGCACCGCTGCTGCAGGAGAACAAGAAGCGCAGGGCAGTATATCTGCCTGAGGGGAACTGGATGGGACTGTTCTCCGGGATGTGTTATTCGGGTGGGCAGCGGATTCTTTCAGAGGAGCGATTCCCGGTCTATCTGCGCGAGGGTACCGGCATTTCAATGCTGGGAGAGGACAGAAAATTCGGCATTCCATACAAGAAGGATACAGCACAGGTTTACAAAATTGCCTATGGCGATTGTGGACTGGATGAGACTTGATCTTCAGGGTGGGGATACAAAAAGTGGAAACAGGGAAGAGATTTAATGAGTCTTTTCCTAAAAATATACCAATAACTATTATTTAATGTGGGAGGGAAAATGAAAGTTAAGAGATTGGTATCGATGGGACTTGCGGCAGTACTGGCTGCGGGGGTGACGGCCTGCGGGTCATCGCAAGATAAGAGTGCAACAGAGCAGACAGCAAATGAAAATCAAACGGGAACATCTGAAAGTGCATCCGCGGAAAGTGCATCCCCGGAGTCGAATGACTCGGAATCAGACGCTCCGATCACAATCACCTACGCAAACTTCAATGCATCTGGCGGAAACGAAGAGACTCTGAACAAGATGTATGAGGCGTTCCATAAGGCGTACCCGAACATTACGGTGAAGATCGAGACCATCGCGATGGACGACTACTTCACTACCATGCAGACGAGAATTGCCGGAGGAACCGGACCAGATTGTCTTGAAATGAACATCGAGAATTTTGGCACCTATGCGTCACAGGGGATTCTGGAAGAACTGACCGGCGCGGATACCGAAGGCATGAATCAGACCGCTCTTCAGGCGTTTCAGTATGATGGGACCCAGTATGGCTTACCGGAGAACTTCTCCACAGTAGTGCTCGTGTATAATAAGGATCTCTTTGATAAGGCGGGCATTGATTATCCGTCAGACAGCTGGACGAGAGATGACGTGGATGCTGCTGCGGAGAAGATCCGGGCGCTTGGAGATGACATTTACGGGATTTATCAGCCAGTGACGTACAATGAGTTTTACAAGGTTGCCGCACAGTATGGCGGAAGCCTTCTCGATGCGGACAAGACGGAGTTTACCATCAACTCTGAAGAAAATGTGACTGCACTGCAGAGCATGGTGGACCGGGTGCAGAAGACCAATGTGCAGCCGACCGAAGAGCAGATGGGCGGAATGGGGGACTGGGACCTCTTTGAGAGCGGAAGGCTCGGGATGATTCCGACAGGGACCTGGTGCTTCAATACGTTCAAGGATGCCTGCGATTTCAACTGGGATATCTGCGTGGAACCCGGTGAGACACAGAAAGCGACCCACTTCTTTGCCAACGCGCTTGTGGTTAATAAGGATGCCTCTGCGGAAGCAAAGGCAGCAGCGCAGAAATGGATCACCTGGCTTGCTTCCAGTTCAGATGCGGCGCAGATCCGTCTCGATGCAGGCTGGGATCTGCCGGCGCTGGATGATACCAGCAAACTTTCCAGCTACCTGGAGCAGACTCCTCCGGAAAATCGTCAGGCAGTATTTGATTCCCTGAATGATATTGTCCTGCCACCGATCATCAATGATTATCAGCAGATGTCGGATATCATAACAGACTGCATCTCCAAGGCGGCCAAAGGAGAGTGCACCGCCAAAGAAGCACTAGATGATGCGCAGAGCCAGTGTGAAGCGGCAATCAAGCTCAAATGAGAACCAGCTTCCATGGCGGCGGGCAGTAGAGATACTGCTGCCCGCCGCTACTGCCGGTTGGGATGGATATCGATGGCAATGAAGAATAAAGAACGAAAAAAGATCATACAGGCCATTCCATTTATGCTTCCGAGCCTGGTCGGGATGGTTCTGTTCAGCCTTCTGCCTATGGTGATTGCCATTGCGCTCAGTTTCACAGACTGGAGCGGGCTGGGAAAGTTCTCATTTTCTATGGTGTCAAGGCAGTTCATCGGGCTGGAGAACTATAAGAGGCTTCTCTCGCAGGGAGAATTTTGGTCGGCAGTAGGACATGTTATGTACTTCGTTGCCCTGTACCTTCCGATCTCCTTCTTTTTCTCAATGATGGTTGCACTGCTCCTGAACAGTGGCAAGAAGCTTTCGGGACTTTATCGCATCCTGTACTACATTCCGGTCCTCACCTCCTGGGTGGCTGCCAGTTTGATCTGGAAGTGGGTACTGTCTTCCCAGTACGGTGTGTTCAATTCCATCCTTTCGATCTTTGGAATTCAGGGGCCTGATTGGCTTACCAACAAGTATTGGGCTATGCCGGGCATTGTGCTCGCCTCCGTATGGAAGGATATGGGGTTCTACGGACTGTATATCTTCGGCGGGCTCAGGACAATTGACACGGGCTATTATGAAGCGGCGCAGATTGATGGGGCTGGGAAGTGGGTGACGCTGACCAGAATCACAATCCCTCTGTTATCACCTACCCTGTTCTATTGCCTGATCATGTCGCTGATTAATGCATTTCAGCTCTTTCCGCAAGTGCAGATTATGACGGAAGGCGGACCGAATGGGGCTACGCAGGTGCCGGTGGAACGGATTTACACCTATGCCTTTAGCTATTTCAAGATGGGATACGCAGCTGCGTTTTCCTGGCTGTTATTCCTGATCATCCTGGTGCTGACGATGGTACAACTCAAGGCGCAGAAAGCGTGGGTACACTATGAGGCGTAAACGCAGCAGCCTGTTGTCGAATATATTATTTTACGTAGTATCAGTTGCACTTGCAGTGATTGTTGTCGTCCCATTTTACTGGATGATTATTACCTCATTGAAATCGAAGGGGGCGCTGATGGCTCTGCCGATCCAGTGGATCCCGCACCATCCGACCCTGCAGTCGTACCGGAAGGTCTTTTCTCTGTTTCCGTTTGGAAAAGCGATTCTGAACAGTCTGTTTGTAAGTATCACCTTCACGGTGATTACCGTGTTGTCCTCTTCGATGGCTGCATTTGCGATTGCGAAGATTCGATTCAAAGGGGCAGGAGCCTTCTTCAGAATGTATCTGATGTCCATGATGATTCCGACGCAGATCACGCTGATCCCGCTGTTCATCATTATGAGCAGATTAAATCTGACGAATACTTATACCAGTGTGATCTCGCCAAGCATTTTCTCGGCGTTCAGCATTTTCCTGCTGGTGCAGAATCTCAGATCTCTGCCGGATGACTTTATGGAAGCAGCCAAGATTGATGGAGCCTCGCTCTGGACGATTTATTTCAGAGTCATCATGCCGATGGAAAAACCGGTGCTGGCAACGCTTGTGGTCACTACCTTCATGGGAGCCTGGAACGATTATCTGTGGCCACTGGTCATGCTGTCTGATAAAACTAAAATGACATTGACATTGGCCCTGAATACACTGAATGGGCAGTATGGGACAGAATACAACGTGCTGATGGCAGGCTGTCTGATCTCTATGGTTCCCATCATTGTCGTATATATTATTGCCCAGACGCAGATGAAGCAGGGGATTACAGCAGGTGGAGTAAAGGGATGACAACAGTAAAGCACTTTCGGTTTGGAACGCCGATCGAGACCGAGGCAGTGATCAGAGAGATTCCGGTTGAGGGGAACAGTATTCCGGGATGGAGACAGGACGATGCGCGGGGGACGCTGTGCAGAGATCTCACGGAGGATGAGATCGTATATGGACTGGGAGAGTCTGTCCGTGGAATGAATAAGCGCGGATGGATCTACGAGAGCAACAATAGTGATGATCCCAATCATACGGAAGATAAGCATTCGCTTTATGCCTCCCAGAATTTCTTTCTCATTTTTTCCAGGAAGCACAGCTATGGAATGTTCGTGGACACGCCGGGGAAGGTGTCGTTTGACATCGGATATTCCAAAATGGATCAGATAAAAATCCGGTTTGAGGATTTTGATGCAAATATCTATACGATTGAGGGGGAGAATCCTGCAGAAATAATACGAAGCTTCCATAATCTGATCGGGAGCAGTTATATTCCACCCAAATGGGCGTTTGGCTACGGACAGAGCCGGTGGAGCTACAGGGATGAGCAGGAGGTCCGGGAGGTCGTTCAGTCATATCGCGATGCGAAGATCCCGATTGACAGCGTATACCTTGATATTGATTACATGGACCATTACAAGGACTTCACGATCAATACCAAAACATTCCCAAACTTCGATCAATTTACGAGGCAGATGAAGGAGCAGGGAATCCATCTTGTCCCGATTATTGATGCCGGAGTCAAGATCGAAAAAGGGTATGATGTCTATGAGGAGGGTGTTGAAAAACAGTACTTCTGTAAAAAAGCAGATGGAGAAAACCTGGTTGCGGCGGTCTGGCCTGGAAGAGTGCAGTTTCCGGACTTCCTGGATGAAAAAGCGAGGGAGTGGTTTGGCAGTAAGTACAAGTGGCTGCTCTCGCAGGGCGTGGATGGATTTTGGAATGATATGAACGAGCCCGCCATCTTTTATACGGAGGACCATCTGAAAGAGGTTTTCCGGAAGATCAATTTGTATAGGGACCAGAATCTCGATATTCGTTCTTTTTTTGCCTTCAAGGACCTCGTAGGAAAAATTGATAACAACCCCGAAGACTATCGGCGGTTCTATCACCGCTACCATGGACAGCTCGTTCGCCACGATAAAGTACATAACCTCTATGGTTACTACATGACAAGGGCAGCGGGAGAAGCGTTCCGGCGGTACTCTCCTGACAAACGGATCCTGATGTTTTCCAGAGCCTCCTATATTGGAATGCACCGGTACGGCGGTGTATGGACCGGCGATAACAAGTCCTGGTGGAGTCATCTGCTTCTTAGTTTTCAGCAGATGCCGGGTTTAAACATGTGCGGATTTCTGTATTCAGGATCTGACATCGGCGGCTTCGGAGCGGATTGTACCGAGGATTTGATGCTTCGCTGGCTTGAAATGGCAATCATGACTCCTCTGTATCGGAACCACTCTGCTGAGGGAACGCGCCGACAGGAGTTGTATCGGTTTGAACATGTCGAATGGTTCCGAAATCTTGTGAACCTGCGCTATGCGCTTATTCCATACATTTACAGCGAGTTTATGAAGGCTGCGCTGTCCGGCGGAATGTATATGATGCCTTTGTCCTTTGTTTACCCTGGGGATGAAAGAGCAGAACATGTGGAGGATCAACTTATCGTTGGAGAGAGCATTATGCTTGCGCCAGTCTATCAGCAGAACGCAGACGGACGATCAGTATACCTTCCAGAGGACATGAAGCTGATCCGGTTTCGCTCCTGCGAGGACTATGAGGAAGAAATTCTGCCAGCTGGGGATCATTATATTCCTGTAGCGCTCAATGAGACCGTTATGTTCCTGAGAAAGGGACATGTTCTGCCTCTTGCACAGCCGGCACAGGATGTGGAACAGATTGACTATAGCAAGCTTTCTTATTTTGCCTACGACGCAGCTCCAGAGGATTATGAGATGTATAATGATGATGGAGTTTCGACGATTCCCTTATCCTGATACAAGAGGCTGGCGGATGGTGCAGCAAACGAAAATTTACGAAAATTGTCCCGTACAAGCTAAACTTGTACGGGACAATTTCGTGGCAGAGATGTGTCAGACGCTCAGTCTGCGTTCCATGATCCATCCGCCGAGGCAGAAGAAGAGGACGATGAAAGCGGCAAAGACACAGGAGCGCACGGCCGTTTCTGCAACAGGAGGCGCGAGAGGGGCGAGTTTGTTCTGCAGGAAGACGACGGCGCCAGCCAGGACAAGGAAGAGGAGGAAGCTGATCCAACCCGCGCCTTTTTTGCTGCGCAGCACGGTCGCCTGCAGGATATCCGCAAAATAGGCGGTGACGATGAGAAAGAGCCATGCACCATAGCTGATTGCAGCGCCTGTGGCGATGGTCCTGATGAGGCCGGCCGGCATGTACAGGTAGGTGTCGCCAAGGGCGCGTCTGATTCCGTCGGCAAGGGCGGGCATACCGACCTCGCGGATGCCGATCAGGAGCAGGTCCAGGGTGGCGAGGACGGCGAAGAGCACGGTCATGAGAGAAAGGGAGATCGCGCTCGAGAGAATTTTGCTTCCAAGAATCTGATAGGAATTTCTTGGCGTGAGGAAGAGCATATAGCTCTGGTTGGTGTTGAGTTCCCGGTGCAGGATATCGATGCTGAGCACTGCCATGATGAAAATGCCGAAGGTGGCGGCGAAGGAGAGAATCAGGGCGCCGGAGGCAAGCAGGGATCCGGATTTCGCGAGGCTGCCGGCAAGGAACAGGGCTTCTCCGATGGCGGTGATGAGGAGAATGGCCAGGGTGACGTTTTTGGATTTTTTGAATTCGTACTTTAATAATTTGCTCATGATTAGTTCAAACCTTTCTTAAATTATTGCATCAGCTCGCGGTAGCGGTCTGCGAGCGATTTGCCGGTGCGGGTGCGCAGGTCTTCGGTATCCGTGATCTCCAGCAGCTTTCCATTGCGGAGAAAGATGGCCGTGCTGACAAAGGATTCGACCTCCTCGACCAGGTGGCTGGAAATCACCACGGCTGTGTCCGGACTCATCACGGAGATCACCGCCTTCATGACGGCGTCGCGGGCTACGAGATCGATGCCGTTGAGCGGCTCGTCAAGCAGGTAGACGCGGGCTTTCCGGGAAATCGCGGCTGCGAGACGGAGCTTGGCGTTCATGCCGGAGCTGAGCGACTTTACCTTCGCGTCAGCGGGAAGCTCCATGTCCCGGATGAGATCGCGGAACTGGTCGAGGTCAAAATCCTCGAAGAAATCCGTACAGTAATCCCCGACGTCCGCCACAATCATCCAGGGATAGAAGAAGGATTCCGTGGGCATATAAGAGATTTCCTTTCTGCTTTCCACGCCGACGGGCGTGCCGTTCCACAAGACGGAGCCGGAGGTCGGCTTGGAGAGGGAGGCGGCAGTTTTCATCCAGGTGGTCTTGCCGCTCCCGTTGGGACCGAGGAGCAGGTAGGTCTTACCCTGCTCGATTGGGAATGAAATATCGTTCAGGGCAGTTTTGCCGCCGTATTTTTTGACCAGATTCTTGGTTTCCAGCATGATTTGTTCCTTTCTTTTCTGTTTTTCTTATTCCTTTTCTATTTTCTTTGCAGAGGTCGGTTTTACAGGTGGCGCCGCAGCAGGCGCGGCAGGAGATGAAGATTGCCGGGTGGGCTGCCGGGGACTCCTCAAGATGGATTGAGAGGGGCTCCGTCATTGGAAGGCAGACCTCATGTCCTTTCCGGCAGATCCGACGGCTCCGATTCGGGGACGTTCCAGTCTTCGAGATAGCGCAGGACCTCGTCCTTGTGGTAACCGAGATCGGCCATATCTCTAATATAGGACCGGGTATATCCGTCAGCCATTTCTTTCCGCATGACGGACAGGAGGGACGGATCCTCCCGCACATATGTGCCGGTGCCCCGCCGTGTCTCGGCCACATGGTCTGCTTCCAGCACCTGATAAACACGCGCGGCGGTATTCGGATTGATCCGATACTGCAACGCGAGATCGCGGCAGGACGGAAGCTTTTCACCCGGAGTGATTCTGCCGGCGGCGATTTCCTTTTTGATCGCTGTCACCACCTGTTGATAGATGGGCAGAGAATTGTCAAATTGCATCGCAGCTCCTTTCTTTGTGAACTAGTGAACTAATAACATAGTACACTAAAACACAGAGATGTCAATACGAAAGATGGCAGAGGGATTGTGGCAAATCCAGGCATGGAGTCTCGCGGGATAATGCGTTATGATAATCCAGATAAGGTTGTTCCGGGAAATTGTCCCTGACGAGTTTAGCTTGTTCGGGACAATTATTGCCCCGAACAAGCTAAACTCGTCAGGGACAAAATAACGGGAGGAAGGGTATGAAGAGAGAAAATCTGGACAGGGGCTGGGAATTCAGGCTGGGGGCATGTAGTCCTTATGAGGGGCTGGTGCCGGGAGCGGATGGGCAGGCGGTTGATCTGCCGCATGATTATATGATCGCGTCGGAGGTGGATCGGAACGCGCCGGCGGGAACAGCCAGCGGATTCTATAATGCCGGGGTGGCGCATTACACGAAGCAGATTCGTATTCCTGCGGAGTGGGATGGGGAAAGGGTCCTTCTTTATTTTGAAGGGGCGATGTTGAATGCCACGGTGGAGGTGAACAGCTGCCGGGTTTGTCTGCAACATTACGGATATGCGCCGTTCTGTGCGGATATCACGCCGTATCTTTATTTCGGGGAGGAGAATGCTCTGTGTGTCACGGTCAATCCGAGTATGCAGCCGAACTCGCGCTGGTATTCCGGTGCGGGGCTCTTCCGGAGTGTCTGGCTGCTCCACGGGTCGAAGCTGTCCGTGGTGGAGGATTCGCTGTTTCTGTACACGGACCGGATCGAGTATAGGGCAGATGGCAGCGCGCAGACGGCTTACCTGAAGGTGCAGGCGGAGGCGGCCAATGACACAGACCGGAATCTCCTTGTGGATGTGACGTTTGCTTTGTCGGAGGAGAGCAGCGGCAGGGAGGTGATTTCGCGCAGAACCAGAGTGCAGGTGAATCCGCACGCGCGGGAGACGGCAAAATACACGCTGACGCTGGATGAACCGGCGCTGTGGAGCGCAGAGCATCCGTCTCTTTATCGTCTCAGTGTCCGCGCAGAGGCGGTGGGAGAATTCCGCACGCATGTCGTTCCGCTGGCGGAGGGCGAGGCGTTCTCAGACGAGACTTCGGTTCTCACCGGCATCCGGACGATCACGGCGGATGTGCGCCATGGCCTGCAGATCAATGGAAAGACGGTCAAGCTGAAGGGCGGCTG
>CACZJZ010000034.1 GCA_902781655.1 uncultured Lachnospiraceae bacterium | reverse complement strand
CTCGTCGGTGGAGGCGCTGCCAGCGGCTCCGCTGGAAGAGCTGCCGCAGCCGGCAAGCACGCCCGCTGCAAGAATCGCTGTCATCAAAATGGATACGGTACGTTTTTTCATTTTCTACTCCCCGCCGCTCTTTGCGGCACCCTTGTCTGTCAAAGTTTCAGTTCCACTGTGCTATGAAACAATACCCGTGCCATTCGGCGCGGTGCGATTTCCGACCATCCGCAGGAAGGTACGGGTTCTCTCCTCCCTCGGATGAGCGAAGAACTCCTTCGATGGGCCTTCTTCCACAATTTTGCCCTTTTCCATGAAAATGACGTGATTCGACACATCCCTTGCAAATGTCATCTCATGTGTGACCACAACCATCGTGATGCCCGATGCCGCGAGGCTCCTCATCACCTCCAGAACCTCGCCGATCAGCTCCGGGTCGAGCGCCGAGGTCGGCTCGTCAAAATAAATGACCTCCGGATCGTCGGCAAGCGCTCTCGCGATCGCGACGCGCTGCTGCTGTCCGCCGGAGAGCTGCGACGGATAGTGATCCGCCCGGTCCGCCATGCCGACCTTCCGCAGCATCTCCATGCCGATCTCCTCCGCCTTGTCCCTCGGCATCTTTCTGGCTGTCTGAAGGCCCAGCGTCACATTCTGCAGTGCGGTCTTATTGGAAAAAAGATTGTAATTCTGAAAGACAAATCCTGTGTGGCTCCGGATCTCGCGGATTTCCTTCTTATCCGCGTGCGCCATGTCAACGGTTCTGCCGTCGAACACCATGGTTCCTCCGTCCGCCCGCTCCAGGAAGTTAATACATCGAAGGAGCGTCGTCTTTCCGGAGCCGGAAGGGCCGAGAATCGCGACCACGTCGCCCTTGTTCACCGTGAGATCAACGCCGTTCAGAACGGTCAGCTCGTCAAAGGTCTTATGAATATTTTTTACTTCCAGTAATGCCATTGCCTGCTCTCTTCTCTGCGAAATATCCGCCTTTTCGCCGCATGCGCCGCTTTGAAACTTTGCCTCAGCTCCGCTTCCGGCGCGCTGCAACGGGCTGCCTGCCCTCATAACGGCTGAGCTTCTTCTCACCCCATCTCTGGATCCATGTCATAACCGTGGAGAAAATGAGGTAAACGAACGCGACCTCCAGATAAAGCGGAAGGAACTGATATGTCCTTCCCGCGATCTGCCGCGTCGCGAGGAACATCTCCGTGACCGTGATGTTTGAGGCAAGCGACGTATCCTTGACCATGCCGATGATGGAATTGGACAGGGCCGGGAACGCCGTGCGGAAGGCCTGCGGCAGCACGATATGCCACATAATCTGCATGTAGCTCATGCCTACACAGCTGCCCGCCTCGAGCTGTCCCTTCGGAACGCCCTCGATGCTGCCGCGGATCGTCTCGGCACAGTATGCGCCTTCGTTGATGGCAAAGACCGCGACCGCCACGGTGAACCCGTTCGGGTGAAAGCCAAACGCGGAGGGGCCGTAATAGCCGACCATCAGCTGCACAAGCAGCGGCGTTCCCCGGATAATCCAAATATAAAACCGGGCAATCTGACGCAGCACAGGGACACGCGCATACTGAATCAGCGCCGTGATAACCGCGATAACCAGTGCCAGTGCGAACGCGATCAGCGTCAGCGGAATGGTCATCAGCAATCCCGGAAGAAGAATGCGCGGGAAAGATTGAATTAACAATTGTATGACATCAGAGGACATATTATCCAATTCCTACTTTTATTGTATGCTTTGAAGTTGCTTCTGATTATACACAAATCCTGCCGCATGGCAAGCACTTTTTATCCGAAAAGACGGGCCCTTGTCCAGAAAGTTGATAGAAAACGAAAAGGGCTGCCGCAGATATTTCTGCAACAGTCCTCTAATTCGCCGGGCCGCTTCATCCGCCGCCCGGCGTGGCATTTCCAAATCATCAGTCAATTTGGCAGATCCAGCCTTCCGGCGCCTCCACGGTGCCCATCTGTATACCGGTAAGGGTATCGTAAAGCTTCTGAAGCACCGGTCCCATCACACCATGGTTATTATCTTCAAAGACAATTTCCTTTCCATGATCGTTGATGGCACGAACCGGGCAGATCACGGCCGCAGTGCCGCACAGTCCCATTTCCCTGAAGTTGTGAACCTCGTCGAGATACACCTCGCGCTCGTCCACCTTAAGTCCAAGATAATGCTCCGCCACATAATGAATGCTGCGGCGCGTGATGGACGGCAGGATGGAATCACTCTTCGGAATGACAAGATTTCCGTCCGCATCGACAAAAATCGTGTTTGCTCCGCCGGTCTCCTCAATCTTCGTTCTCGTCGCCGGATCAAGATAAATATTCTCGGCAAAGCCTTCCTTATGCGCCAGCACAATCGCATGCAGACTCATCGCATAGTTCAGCCCCGCTTTGATATTGCCTGTGCCGCGCGGTGCTGCACGGTCAAAGTCCGATACCTTGATGTCAATCGGCCTTGCGCCACCCTTGAAATAAGGTCCAACCGGCGTGACAAAAATACGGAATTGATAATCCTCCGCCGGCTTCACACCGATCACCGGGCTGATACCGAACATATACGGACGGATATAAAGCGTGGCACCACTGCCATACGGCGGAACCCAGGCCTCGTTGCCGGCGATCACCTGCTTCACCGCCTCGACAAACTTATCCTTCGGATACGGAGGCATCTCGAGACGCAGCGCGGAATTGTACATCCTCTCCGCGTTCAGATCCGGGCGGAAACAGACAATATGACCATCCGCCGTCGTGTACGCCTTCAGTCCTTCAAAGACAGACTGGGAATACTGCAGAACACCGGCATCCTCGCTCATGACAACCTTGTCGTCCGAAATCAGACCGCCCTCATCCCAGGCGCCGTTCCGATAATTCGCGACATAACGCTTGTCCGTGACCACATAGCTGAAGCCAAGGCTTCCCCAGTCAATATCCTTCTTCTGTACCATCGCTACCTCCTGCTCCGCTGCCCCTGCAACAAATAGCAGCGGCAAACTCAAGTCTCTGCTTGGAATCCCCCTCATTATAGAGCGCACCTTTTCAGAATTCCATAGTTTGTCCCGAACAAGCTAAACTCGTCAGGGACAATTTCCGCGCAGCCGCATGCTCAGGCGGTGCAGTCTGCGTGTCAGGACAGGTGCCCATGTGAGAAGAAGGAGCTCGCGTTTGTCCCGCGCGGTGAGATAGGGACTTCTGCGCCGCTCGCCGGCATGGCTCCGGAGGTAGCGGATGACATGCCGATAGAAGGCGTTGTCCCTGCGCATGTCGTCAACCGGCACGTGGAGCATGTAATCGAGGCGGACGTATAGCCCGAACCGGACGGCCTGCCGCGCCAGGTCCGGATAGCGCGGAACAATCGTGCGCTCAACCAGGTCGGCGTGGCGAACCACGTCCTCATACGCGCGGGAGAAGACATGTTTCCCGCGGGTGACGGAGCCCTCCCGGTGCACGACGTGGTACCCGGGCTTCGGGATGAGGAGAACCCCGTCGATATCGGGCAGCATCTGCAGATGCAGAACAAAATCCTCCCCCGTCTCTCCTTCCGGGAATAGATGGGCAAGCAGTAGTTTCCGCGGCACGAGCTTTGTGCAGTAGGAGCTGTCGCTGGTATAAAGCAGGAGTCCCTCGATGAAATCATGGGATGAGACAAAATACGCCTTCTCCGGAAGAGGCAGATCCGCCGCGAGCGGACGGAGCTTCTCATCCACCTCGTCCCGCCCGGCCTGCACCAGAAATCTGTCCGGCGCATGATCGCCGGCCGCCGCGGTCCTCCTGGCGGCATCCAGCAGATTCTCACAAAAATCGGGTTCAATATAATCGTCGGCATCGACGAAGCAGACATATTGCCCGGATGCCGCGCGGATCCCGGTGTTCCGTGCGGCTGCCGCGCCGCCGTTCTGCCGCGTCAGAACCCGGATCCGGCTGTCCTCTGCCGCGAGCGAGCGGCAGAGAGCAGCTGTTCCATCCGTTGATCCGTCGTCCACGAGCAGAATTTCAATATTTTTCATCGTCTGACGGCGGATGGAATCGACCGCGCGCGCCAGGAACCGTTCCGCGTTATACGCGGGTACGACGACGGAAATATCCGGCTGCCAACCCTGCTCCTGTCCTGCCTGTTCCAGTGAATTCATCTCCACACTCCCGCCGCGTGCTTCCTGCATGTTCGTCAGATGCCGCGGTCCTGCCCCCGAATCTCCGGCACCTTCATGAAGGGCCGCAGCACCGGTGCCGGACTCATCGGCCCGTCCTCCGGTACGGTGAACCCGCCTTCCCGAACGCCTCCCAGAACTGTACCCGCAAACCGCACAAGCCGCTCCGCAGCGCAGTCCGCGTTCCAGGTCGTTTCGATCGTCCGATACGCCTCCATCCCGAGCGCCACAATCCGTTCCGGATGCCTGATCAGATAATCCGTCTTCGCGGTAAAATCGCCCTCGTTCTCTCCATCGAAAACCAGGCCGTTCTGATTCTGCCGGAGAAGGAACGGCACCGCGCCGGCCTCGGATCCTGCCACCACCGCGCAGCCGCTGTTCATCGCCTCATTGAGAACGGCGCCCCAGCCCTCGAGATGGTTGCTGGTGAACAGAAACAGGTCCGCCCGCTCCATATAGCCGCGCACCTCTCCGGGCGGCAGAAATCCGTGAAATGTCACGTTCCCGTCCAGTCCGCTCTGCCTCACATAGGTCCGCAGCGCATCCGCCAGCTCTCCCTCTCCGATCATATCGAGATGAAACGGTATGCCCTGTTCCCGGAGATGCGCCGCATAGTGCACAGCAAACTCCGGGTGCTTCAGCGCGAGAAACCGGCCTGCCCAGAGCAGACGCAGCGGCCCCGGCTCCCCTCTCCAGACAGGTCCCTTCCACGCACGCAGCTGCTCCTCTGTGTACGTTCGAAGCGCCGGGAAATACCCCCATCGGAACATTTTCCCCGGATAAGCATGCACGATGGCAAAATCCGATGCGACATACGCGCCGTTGCACAGGAGATAGGCTTCTGCGCTTCTCCATCGCGTGTGATCATGATACTTTCGGAGCAGTCCCCGCGGAGACAGCGCCTTCCACTGTCCCTCGCGGTAAAGCCGCTCGCTCTCCCGGATCACCGGCTTCCCGGCGGACAGTCTCCTCTGCGCCAGGTCCTCTCGCTCCGTCCAGCCGAAAAGAGCGATATCACAGTCCTGAATCTCCTGTTCGAGCTGCCTGACCGCCTCCGGCTCGCCATAGAGCACCCGGACGTACGGAAGCCGGGCAAGGTCGACGCCCCAGCCCATTCTGACCCGCTCCTCCGCCATCGGCTCCGTCTGAATAAAACAGAAATTCTCCCCCAGACGGCGCCGCATCGCCTCACAGAATGGAATCTGATGATGATTGATGTAATTAGAGACAAAAATAAACTTCATGTCACATCCGACTGTATTTCCCGCCGCGTCCGCGCGGGAGTGCCCCCTACGCCATCATAGACCGGTAAATCTCGACCAGCCGCTTGAAATTGGTGTCCGGGTTATGGCGCACCCGGGCTGTTCTGCGCGCCCTGTGTCCCAGCGAAAACGCGAGCTGCCGGTCGCCGAGCACGCGGTTCACACAGGCCGCGAGACGCTTCGGATCTCCGCCCGGGAACAGCAGTCCATTTTCCCGGTCCGTGATGAGATCCGGAATGCCGCCGACCCGCGCTGCCACCACCGGCATCCCGAGCAGCATGGCCTCGCAGAGGGAATTCGGGGAATTTTCCATGATCGACGGACAGACGAAGACCTGAGAGTCCAGAAAGCGCTGCTTCATCGCCTCCGCCGACAGCGGACCGGTCATGAAAACATGTCCCTCCAGACCAAGGTCCCGGATCAACTTCCGAAGATAAATTCCATACGAAGTGATCCGCAGAAACTCCGGGACACGATGCGCGTCCTGATACAGACCGCCAACCGGACCGATCACGGAAATGCCGGCGACGTAGAGTTTTGCTTTCGGAAATTCCGCAAGAATATCCGGCATCGCCTGGAGCATGTAGTGCAGCCCCTTGAGCGGATAGTCGCCCTGCCCGACAAATATGCTGTACGGCTCGGCGCGGTCGGTATCCCACTGCCCTGCGTAAAAAAGCCTGCGCATCGTTTCATTCATCGGATGATACAGCGCCTCCGGGTTGATCCGGCCCGTCTCCCTGCGGTCCAGTTCCGTCCTCCCGGTCACATGTCCGGTCAGTCGGAGGGCTGCCGCCTCTGCTGCCGCGCGCCGCACAAATTTTGCCTGCTGCTGACGCAGAGAATCCCGACGCACACGGTCCCGGAAGGTGGCGCGGCGCTGAACGCGGTATGGCAGATCCGCCATATAGGCGTCCGCAATGCTGCAGCACAGGCCCTGAATGCCGATCAGAGTGCGTCCTGGATTGCGGAACGCACGTGTCATGGCAAGCGTGTGCGGAAATTCTGTGCCGAAGATATGGACAATGTCCGGCCTGTAATCCTGCAAAATATCCGCGAACACTTCCTCCAGTCCCGGATCGTAGTGCTCGGGATGGCCGAGATCTTCCCGAAACCCATAGAAAATCACGCCGTCCACTTCCTGCCTGACACTTCCAAGGAAGGCCGGGACAGGACAGCACACTGCAAGATCGATGTACCGCGCCTCGTCGCCCAGGGCGTCCCGCCCCGTCGCCTCATTCAGATCCGGAAGATCCAGATGCAGGTCGGACGTGTCGTCGAGGGCAAGATGCCCTGTGCTCTCCCGCACAGAGGCAGGCGCCGCACCGAAAACCACATGCGGTACATGCTCGCCGCTGCCGCTCTCCTCCGCGACGTTTTCCGCGCCGGCGGCCGCGCGCTCCCGCTCCCTCCGCGCCGCCACGATACGGTCAAAGCTTCCGGACAGCCAGCCCTCCCGATTTGTGCAGGGAAGCCCGTTCGCCTTTGCGAAGACCGGAAGCATAATGTTACAAAGCCATAATACTTTCAATCTTATACCCCATGCCGCGATCCTTGCGGCATCCGCGGGAGAAACGCCCGAATGGATTTTCTCCCGTATCAGGACATTCTTACGTTCGATGATACCGCCGCCGCCGGACCGCGTCATACAGCCGCGCCGTATGCGGATTGGCCGCAAGCTTCTCCCGCAGCGGCTGCAGCGTCAGAACCAGATACGCCCGGTAGAGCAGAACCTTTTGCATCGGCATGTACATCTGCGTCACCATCCGGTGCTCCTGCGCGGATACCGCACGGTTCCGCTTCGTCTCCGAGAAGCCGCCGCCCTCATATTCCGCGATGGTCTCCGGAAAATAGACCATCCTCGCTCCCGCCCGGTAATGGCACCACAGAAAATGTTCATAATCCGCCCGCACCGTGAGGCCGGTGTCGAACCCCCGCTCTGCAAATAAATCGCGGGAATAAAAGCAAGCCTGATGACAGGGCACGTTCCGGAACAGTGCGAAATCATCCATCTCCGGCTTGGCCGCCGCCACCTGACCGCTCCGCCGCTCGAGCACATCTCCATACAGAATAAACCGTCGCATGGGAGTTTGTCCCCCGCAGCCCGTTTTTCCGCATTCTCCCTGCCGCAGAATCTCCCGCCGCACCTTCTCCAGCACCCCGGCATCCGCCAGACGGTCTCCTGTGTTGAGAAAGTACAGGAATTCCCCTTCCGCCTGGCGCACCGCAAAATTCATGGCGTCATAGATACCGCGGTCCTTTCCTGCAAAAATTCGGATCCGCGGGTCCTCCGGGCACTGCTGCAGCGATCCGTCCGCAGAGCCGCCATCCTTCACCAGAACCTCAAACGAGCCGCAGGTCTGGCCCAGAATGCTGTTCACCGTCATGGCAAGCCGCGGTCCGGCATTATAGGTCACCACAATAATACTGAAAAAAGGATTCATCATGAGCTCCATACCGCATACTCTGCGGCATCTGTGCAGGCAGCGCTCCCCCGCATCATCCGCCTCAGTCGCTCATCTGCGACAGCGTCTTCGGCATATCCGTGAACAAAAACGTGTGGTACGGCAGGATTCGCAGCTCCGGACGGGACAGCTTTCCCAGAAACAGCACAAAATACAGTACCGCCGCAAGCACGGTCAGAATGGTGAACGCCTTTCCCATCGCAGCTCTCCGCGCTGTGCCGCCCTCCTGCATCTTCCGGAGCAGACGCGGGATATAAAAGATCTGCGGCAGCGTGAGATAATAGCCGATCCGTGAGATAATGGGCAGAAACTGGCAGAACACATAGAGTGCGAGTGCCATGACTGTCAGGTGCAGCCAGAACCGCTCCTGTCGTGCCTGTCCCGGCGTCTCTTCCTGCGGAAGCAACATCTCCTCTTTTGCCTGGGCAGACCTCCGCCCGCCCAGGCAGGTCACAGCCGCGAGCAGGAGCACGGCGCCGCAGCGTGCGATGTTGGTGGGATTGATGCCGCTGCCGGCCAGATACTCCGTGTCCTCGTAGGACGGATACAGCTTCACCACCACTCGCAGCCAGAAATTTTGAAACAATGGGAAAGAAACGGACAATACTGCCCCCGCCGCCCAGACCCATTTCTTCCAGGGAAGCGCCGCCACAGGATACAGAAGCAGCGCCAGAAGCGCCGATTTGTGAAACAGGGCAGCCAGCAGCACAAGAACGACAAACGGCGCGAATTCCCTGCGCAGCAGATACCCGGACGCGAAGAGCACCAGAGACAGGGCAAAATAGTACCGGACCGTATTGTAGGTCTGGAAGTAATAACCCAGCATCATGAACAGGAAAAACGAAGCCGCGAAGTCATCCGCCTGCTGCCAGATGGCCGCCAGGAAGAGTGCCAGCGTCGCCGCCGCGATCAGGGCAAAGACAAGCAGATAGTTTTCAAAGCCGCTCAGCGCGTACACCGCACGGACAAAGGCATTGAAGCCCGCCTCCGTCGGCACATAGGCATGACTGCGGATAAGATGCATAAAATCCACATATTTTGCGTAATCGTTTCCCGTATTGACCCGCAGTGCGAGCGGAAGAAACAGCGCCGTGAAAAGCAGCGCCATCGCAATCCTGGAGCATGCCTCCGCCCGAGTCCGGCGGCTGCGCCCGTCAAATGCCGGGCGGCGCCTCTGCGCGGCGCCATCTGCGTGGAACAGCCGTCCAGGAAGCGGGTCCGGAGATAGCACAAGGCGGGCCGCCGCCAGCGCCAGAATGGTAACGATGAGATACAAAGCCATGGTGATACCCCATGCCGCATCCTTCTGCGGCATCCGCGCGGGAAACAGCCGCACAGGCTTTCCCCGAATCTGATTTGGAGCGCGTCTGCGTTCTACGCCTCCCGGATTCCCTTCCGCATCAGGGCAAACGCCTGCCGCACCGGAATCTCCCGGCACATCTCCCGCCGATGCGCCAGAAGAAAGCGCAGGGAAAATGGCACCGCCATGCAGCCATACAGGTAATGATACAGGACGCCTCTGTCATAGAAGAACTTCTCATTGAAGCCGTGAAACCAGGTCGAGTCAATTTCCTCCCGCCTTCTCTCACGGCCGATCGTCACCGGCACGGCGCAGAGCCGGAGATGTTTCCTGAGACAGTCGTGGATAAACAGAGAATCCTCTCCGTTGCTGTATTTTGCCCCCCCTCCGAACAGGAGGCTGAAGGTGACGTTGGCCTTCCGGAGGCTCTCCGTCCGGGCGCACATGCTGTATGTCGGATAGCGGCCGTAATTATACCATCGCACGCGCCTGGACCGGACATTCTCGTAGGTGCGCCGGCTCTCCACCGCCCGCACATTAAAAAACAAAATGTCCGCGCCGGGATGCTTCTCAAATTCCTGAAGAATTTTGGCCTCGTAGCCATCCTCGTAGACGATATCCTCGTCCGAGAAGAGCACAAATTCCGCCTCCGCGCGCATCAGCGCGTTGTTCCGGTTGAGGCCGACGCCGCGCTCATTCCAGTTGAACACCCGGATGATCCGCCCGTTCCGCTCAAATTCCTCCGCGCTGTAGGTGTGGCACTGATTGCAGATGATCGCCTCCGTCTGCAGATTCATGTGATCCGCCAGCATGATCGGATTCTCATCCACGGCCGCGACAAGAACCTCCATACGCTTCTCCGCCATGGTCAGTCTCCCCCTGTCCGCCGCGAGCCATCCTCCGCAGCGCCTGCGCGGTAATACGCCTGCAGGAATTTCACATCGGCTCCCGTGAGCAGCAGCCCTCTGACCCTCACGTCCTGTTTCCGCAGATCCGAGAGACAGGCCCCGACCCGCGTTCCCATCCGGACACCGAAGGGGATCTCCACAATGACGCCTGCTGCGCTGCGGAGCGCCGCAAAATCCGTATTTCCGACCGCAGTGCGGATGATTCTGCCCGACACCGCGCCGCTCTCACTCTCCCCTTTTGCCGCAGGAGCCTTTTCCTCCGCGGAACTGGCGCTGGCCGTCGCAGGATCCGACCACTTCTGTATCAGATAGTCATAATTTTGTTTCGTCGTTCCGTAGAACGAGCCGTCCCGGAGCAGCACGCCGGCCACCGGCAGGCCGTACCGTCGTTCCATATCCTCCGGCACATAAGCCGCGTCATCCAGCGTTTCCGCCAGCAGAATCCAGAAGAATCCACCGGCTGCACCCAGCAGCAGTCCCAGCGCCGCCGCGTTCCGTGTTCGGTACGAATAGACCACCAGCGCGGCAGGCCGCGCGGACAGGAGCTCAATGCTGGCAAAAATGTCCGATTCTCCGCCGAAATGAACCAGTGCCCGGTCAACCGCCTCCAGAATTGCCTCCGCCCTCGCCGGATCGGCATCCTGAACAGTCACCGTCATCAGCCTGATATCCGTGAGAATCTCTGCGGTCGCCTCTGCCCGCACCGTGTCGAGATCGGTGCCGTCCGGCAGATTCTGCACGATGACATCCGAGATCGCCGGGTCCGCGGTGAGAAGATCCGTCCAGGTCGCGCCATTGTAGTACACCTGCGCCTCGTCCTGTCCCTCCTCGAAGGTCAGATACAGCTTGGACTCCGCACGGTAAGTGCGCGCCGGCCCAAACGCCGTCATCGCAAGGGTATAGATCAGAACACAGAGCAGCGCGCATGCCGCGGCTGCCACGGGAATCACCCACAGCTTCCGCCGGATGCGAAGCCAGCGTGCCCTCTCGTTCAGTTCCTCCTCCAGGTGCCGATTGTCCATGATCTTCCTCATACCCCTGTCATCAGACGCCGCGTCATTGCCGGTCAGACTCATGCTCCTTCAGCGCCGTCATCTGCCCGTCGGCCACACCCTCCGTGCTCTCCGGCTGCACCAGAATTTTGAGGGTGAGCAGCATCAGTTTCAGGTCAAGTCCCACCGAATAATGCTGAATGTAAGTCAGGTCCAGCTTCAGCTTGTCATACGGCGTTGTGTTATACCGGCCGTACACCTGCGCGTAGCCGGCGAGTCCTGCCTTCACGCGGGTACGGAACGCAAATTCCGGCATTTCCCCGAGATACTGCCGGATGATCTCGGGCCGCTCCGGCCGCGGGCCGATGAACGACATCTCTCCGCGGAGAATATTGATGAGCTGCGGCAGCTCATCAATCCGGCACTTGCGGATAAAACGGCCCACCGGCGTGATGCGCGCATCCTCCTTTGAGGCCAGCCTCGCCTTTCCGTCGCTCTCCGCGTTCACCTTCATGCTGCGGAACTTGATGATATGGAACTCCTTCATATCCTTGGTGCAGCGGACCTGCTTATAGAAGACCGGGCCGCGATCATAAGCCTTCACGCAGATTGCCGTGACGAGAAAGATCGGCGACGTCACGACCAGCAGAATCGCCGCACAGACAAGATCAATCGTCCGCTTCCAGAACCGCTGCCCGAACGTCAGCGCATATTCCTTGGTCAGATAGAGCGTCGTGTCCACCACATGGATCTGGGTGGATCCGTTCATCAGAACATCCGGTATTTTGGGCAGCACATACATGCGGACGCCGTGTCCGTAGCAATATTTGATCAGCTCATTTCGCTCCGGCGTCGGGATCTCCCACAGAACGACCGTGCGATAGTTTCCCTCCTCAATGGCTCTGATCACCGCTTCCGCACCCTGACTGGCGGAGAAGCTGCCCGTGATCCGGTACCGCTCCGGGTGCGTGGCGAATTTTGCGAGCATATCCGCAGACGGCCTGTCCCCGTGGATGAACAGCATGCGGCGGGGAGGGAACACCCGCCGGTAGACAAAATCCGACAGGTATACCCAGACGATGGCCACCAGCATCTGCAGAAGGAAGGTGCGCAGCATCGGCCAGACCGGAACGATCCAGTTCCGCATCAGCGAAATCTGAAAATAGGAGATAACGTCCGCCGTGAAGAGCGTGAAAATCTGAGACAAAATCACATCAAACGGCTTGCTGTACCCGACATTATTGCCTTCCCAGGTGCGGGAAAAGAACACCAGGAGCAGCAGATAAATGATGAGAATCAGGGCATGGCCACGCTGATAAAATTTCAGCTTCAGCCGGACCAGTGGATAGTACATCTGAAACCATGCCCATGCATAGAGGCAGGTCTGCAGCAGCAGACCAAGAAAGCTCATCTGCAGCGCCGCGATTTTTTTGATCGAGGTCAGTTTTGAGGGTTTTTCATCCATATCGATATCTTTGCCCGTACCGCGTCCCATTTGCGGTGTCTGAAACCAATTTCCGGTTCTGCTCTTCCTGCCCCGGATGATTCTTTTCCATTACTTCCTCCGGGACCATGAAGGAGGGCAGACTGGCAGCTGCCGGCCTCAGATTTTCTCCTTCACAATGTACAGCGGCCTCTTCTTCACCTCGAGGTAGGTCTTTTCCAGATACTGCCCCACCGCACCGAGGCAGAGCATCTGAATGCCGCTGACCAGAAAGATGATGCAGACCAGGGAAGGCCATCCGCTCGTCGGATCGCCGAAGACGAGTTTCCGGATGATCGTGACAAGAATCATCACGAAGGAAACAAGACAGAACAGGCTCCCCGTGACAGAGGCTATTTTGAGCGGTGCCGTGGAAAACGCCACGATGCCGTCCATGGCATAGGCAAACAGCTTCCAGAACGACCATTTGGTCTGCCCGTGCTGCCGCTCCACATTTTCATATTCCACCCACTTCGTCCGGAAGCCGACCCAGCTGAAAATGCCCTTCGAGAACCGGTTATACTCCGCCAGGGACAGAATGGCATCCACGACCTGCCGCTTCATCAGCCGGTAATCCCGCGCACCGTCGACGATTTCAGTGTCCGACATCCGATTGATCAGGCGATAAAAGCGCCGCGCGAACCAGGATCGGATCCGCGGCTCCCCCTTCCGGTCCGAGCGGCGGGTGGCCGCCGTGTCATAGCCCTGCTCGAGGTATCCATAGAGCTCCGGCAGGAGCGACGGCGGATCCTGCAGATCGGCGTCCATGATCGCCACATAATCCCCCTTTGCCTCCTGCATTCCCGCGTACATGGCCGCTTCCTTGCCGAAATTCCTGGAAAACGAGATGAGGTGCACCCGGCTGTCCTCCGCGATGACCCCGCGGACCTCCTGTGCCGTCCCGTCGCCCGACCCGTCATCCACAAAAATCAGCTCATAATCCAGTCCCTTGCGGTCAAAGAAAGGCTTGTTCTTCATAAATTCATCATAAAAGCAGCGGACGTTCTCCTCCTCGTTGTAGCAGGGAACGATAGCACTGAGCAGCTTCATCCCGACGCCTCCCCATCTCTATAAAGTAACCTTCTTCGACCGGTTGTGCAGCTTATACTGTCTGGGCGTCATCCCCTTGAGCCGCCGGAATGTCTTGATCAGATGCGAGCTGTCCGCGAACCCCGTCTCCTGCGAGATATAGGACAGATCGCAGTCTGTGAAGAGCAGAAGCTCCTCTGCCTTGCTGATGCGGATAAACTCGATATATTCCTTGCAGGACCGTCCATACAGGTTGTGAAAGCTCTTGGCAAAATACGAATAGCTCATACTGCACAGTCCGGCCAGCTGCTCCACCCGGAGTTCCTCGCCCGCGTGGGCGTCAATGTACGCCGTGATATTGTGCAGCGTGATTTTATCGGAATCCGCCAGCACAGCCGAATCCATGTCAATGCCGGCCCTTCGCCAGATGCGCATGATTTTGACCAGAAGCAGTCCGAGATAACTCTGGACCATGAGATCATAGCCGTACCGCCGCTCCTGCAGCTCCTGGTGGATCCGTGCAAGATGCTCCCCGAAATGCAGGGGGTAGATCGTCTCCTCCCGCAGCAGCATCGGCGCGTGCTGTCCGTTGTCCGCGTTCCGCAGAATCACATCCAGCTTCGGCACATAGGAATTGGCGGACTGCACACAGTTGGCGTCAAATTTGACGAACCGATATACGGTGTGTTCCTCCCCCTCCGCGTAGATCGCATGCACTGCCTCCGGGCGGACCAGCAGAAGATCTCCCTTCCTGCAGTGGTAAATTTCCCCGTCATTTTCCACGCGGATCGCCCCGGCCACAATAAAAATAATTTCCATATAGTAATGCCAGTGCGGCGCCACCGGAAGATAATCGTCCCGTTCGGAATCATAGATTCCCGCCTCCACCGGCCTGTTCAGAACATCCGAGTATTCAATCAGACTTTTTGCCATACCGCCCTGCTTCATTTCTATTCCCCGCGCCGCGTTTTGCGGCACCCACATACTTCAGGCTGATTTTACCACAGATAGAGAGAGATTTGAAAAAGACTGCGGTATACTTATCCTGTCGGTCGGCTCAGGGTGGCTCAGAGCGCCACGCAGCACCGTCCGTCACAGCAGACCACAGAATATAAGGAGGAACCCTATGTCCATCCGCATGGATTATGATCTCAGCGACGAAACCGATCTCAGCGTCCGCGCCACCGCCTATATCCGCCCGAAGGAGGGCCGCTTTTTCAAGGCAGGCGGACTCTGGATCTATGACAACGAAATCGACCGGGTGGAGGGTTCGTTTGAGGACGGCGACATCCTGACGGTCCGCGATTTTGACGGCTATTTCCTCGGATATGGCTTCATCAACCGCAGGTCGGCCATCCGCATCCGGATGCTCTCCCGGCACGAAGAGGAGAAAATTACCAACGCCTTCCTGGTGCATGCCGCCTGGGAGTACCGGAAGAAAGTCATTGACACCTCCTCCTGCCGCGTCGTCTTCGGCGAGGCGGATTTCCTGCCAGGCATCACCATCGATAAATATGAGGATATTCTGGTCATCGAGTCGCTCGCACTCGGCACCGACCGTCTGAAAGGCCTCATTCTCGAGGCCCTCTGCACCGTGCTCGCCGCGGACGGCATCCAGATCCGCGGCATCTACGAGCGGAGCGACGCCAAGGTCCGCGAGAAGGAGGGGCTTCCCCGCACCTGCGGTTTCCTGACCGCGCCCTTTGATACCAAGGTCAAAATCCGTGAGAACGGCGTGCAATATTATGTGGATGTGGAAAACGGCCAGAAGACCGGCTTCTTCCTGGACCAGAAGGAAAACCGGAAGGCCATCTGGCGGCTGTGTCCCGGTGCGGATGTACTGGATTTCTTCACGCACACCGGCTCCTTCGGCCTCAATGCCGCCATGGCCGGCGCTGCACACGTGCTCAGTGTGGATTCCTCCGCGCTCGCCATTGAACAGGCAAAGGAAAACGCCGCGCTCAACGGACTGTCGGACCGCATCGACTACCAGGTCGCAGACGTCTTTGCCCTGCTGCCCGAACTCGAGGCACAGGGCAGACAGGCCGACGTCGTCATCCTCGATCCGCCCGCCTTCACCAAATCACGCAGTTCAATCAGGGCCGCCGTGCGCGGCTACCGCGAAATCAACCTGCGCGGCATGCGGCTCACCAGAAACGGCGGCTTCCTCGTCACCTGCTCCTGTTCCCACTTCATGGATCCCGAACTCTTCCGGAAAACAATCGGCGAAGCCGCCCATGACGCGCATGTGCGGCTCCGCCAGGTGGAATTCCGCACCCAGGCGCCGGACCATCCGATCCTGTGGAATTCCGAGGAATCTTACTATCTGAAGTTCTATATCTTTCAGGTCGTG
>CACZJZ010000033.1 GCA_902781655.1 uncultured Lachnospiraceae bacterium | reverse complement strand
AAAAGCGCAGGGCGGCTCAATTGATTTCCTGGTATATAAAAAGAGCGGCGCCATCGTCGGCGACACGCCCTTCTTCTCTGAACTGACGGATGGAATCGCCGACACCTGCAGCCACCTCGGGTGGAAGCTCCGCATCACCTATCTGTATGAGTCCGATCTTGAGAGCCGCGATCTCTACTCCTTCTTCTCCGCCGACTGCCGCGGCGTGCTGATCCTCGGCACCGAGATGGTCACGGAAGACCTCAGGCCCTTCCTCGCCCTGCAGGTCCCGTTCGTCCTGCTGGACAGCTATTTTGAGACCTTCCTCTGTGACACCGTGCTCATCAACAACGTACAGGGCGCGTATCTCGCCGCCCGCCACCTCATCGCCCGCTGCAAAACCCAGCCCGGCTTTCTCAAATCCTCCTTCCCGATCAACAATTTCCGGGAGCGTGCGGACGGCTTCTACAAGGCGATACGCGAGGCAGGTATGTCCCCCTCCCAGTGCATCGTCCACGAGCTGACCCCGTCTCTCACCGGCGCATACGCCGACATGAAGACGATCCTCGCAAGAAAAGACCCCCTCGCGCGGTGCTATTTTGCCGAGAACGACTACATCGCAGCCGGCGCCCTGCGCGCCTTCAGGGAGGCCGGCTTACGCATCCCGAAGGACATCGCCATCGTCGGATTCGACAACCTCCCCGCCGGCGAGGTTATCGACCCGCCGCTCACGACCATCAACGTTCCGAAACGTGCGCTCGGAGAGGAAGCCGTCCTCCGCCTCGTCCGCCGCATTGAGAATCCGAATCTCCCTATAACAAAAACAGAAGTGGCGGCCACCCTTGTGGACCGCTACTCCTGTTGATCGCAGGCCGCGCCTGCTGCTTTCTCTGACTATCCCATCTATTTCCGCTGATTATCCTGCTGCTTTCTCTGCTTCTCCCGCTGCCTTTTCTGATTATCCCGGATCTTCTGATTCTTCGGGTTCTTTTGTCCGCCCTTCACCCGGTCGCCCGGGTCAAAATCCGTGAGTTCCCGCACGATCACCGACGCCGCGATCATCCCCGCCGCCGGCGGCACAAACGCCGTCGATCCCGGGATATCCCGCCGCTCCGTGCACCGCCTCGTCGTCCCCGGCGGACAGATACAGTGATACAGACACGAATTATCCACATCCATCGGCCGGATCGCCGGTTCCGTGGAATAGACGACTGTCAGCTGCTTCACACCACGCTTCCGCAGCTCATAGCGCATCACCCGGGCAAGCGGGTCCGTCTTCGTCTCATAAATATCGCAGACCGTGAGCTTTGTCGGGTCGAGGCGGTTGCCGCAGCCCATGCAGGAAATCACCGGCACGCCGACCCTCTGCGCCTCCAGAATGATTCCCAGCTTCCCGGTCACCGTGTCGATCGCATCCACCACATAGTCCCACCTGGCAAAATCCAGCATGTCCGGAACGGCGGCCTCCTGTCCGGCCGCGGCAAGCTCCTCTGCAACGCGCTCCGTCAGCGGCGCGGTCTGGTCTGCCGCCGGCTTTTTCACCAGCTCCCTGTCAGGCAGGTAAAACATCTTATACTTATTTACCACGATCGTCGGGTCAATATCGTGAATCCGCTCCTCCGCCACATCGACCTTGTATTTTCCGACAGTTCTGCGCGTCGCCAGAACCTGCCGGTTGATGTTCGTAAGACAGATCTTATCATCGTCTATGAGATCCATCGTTCCGACGCCGCACCGTGCAAGCGCCTCCACCACACTGCCGCCAACGCCTCCGATTCCGAAGATGGCGACCCGTTTTGTCCGAAGCGTGGCCAGCGCGTCCGGGCCAAGGACAAATTCCAGCCTGGAATATTGATTTAACATACCAAATCCTCCTGCTGCCGCGAATCTTGCGGCAGCGGCGCGGCCGAAACGATTGATTTCTCCGCGCAGAAAAAGCTGCGGCGGTTCCTGCCGCAGCTGCCATATGTTCCGCCCCGCAGGGCGTGCCCATTATACCCGAAGAGTTTTTCTGCCGCAACCTGTCTCGGTCCACTTCAAAGTACGCTCTGTCAGGACATGCGGCGTACCGTTCATCCTCTCGCGCAGCGCTCCGCGGTCCGTCTCCACATTGCTTTCAGACCAGTGCTCCAGACGACGCACAGCAGTGCACACAGCACAGCAAGGATAATCGCAAGCAGCATCCCCGGAATCGTATTGTTTTTCACAACCCATCGGGCGGCGTGCGGACTGATCATCCCCAGTCCAAGCTGCACTGCCAGAACCGGAAACTTGTTCCAGAGCATGATACTCAGGGACCTCTGTCCCAGAAACGCCATGGCACGACTCGCCACTCCCTGCTTCTCCTCCCAGCCGGTCATCCATCCGGCAAGCAGACAGAATGCGGCGACGCACAGTGCCAGAATGAGCATCGACAGCAGAAAGTGCGGATAGATATCGCCCCGGATGCTGATGCCGGACTTCAGCCGTCCGTCAGCCCTGACATCATTTTCTCTCGTGAGCAGCACACTCGCGGCAAACAGCACCAGAAAAACAGCGGCGAGCGCACCGCGCCTTCGCATCCACGCCGGCCTCTCCGCCGATCTCCACAGAATACCCGCCTCATAAAACAGCACCATGGTAAAAGCGGTCTCCGCATGCCATGGCAGTTCCAGCCTGAGCACCTGCGAAAACAGGTATCCGAGCAGAACACTGTCCACCGTCAGAAAAATCCGCTCCCGTGTCTGCCGCTGCGTGCCGCCGTCGTACACCCGGTAGACGCCCAGAATCTCCTCAATCAGCGCTGCCAGCAGAAGGACGATCATAAAACAGGGCAGGAACCAGAGCGTCTCATTCCATTTCATTCTCCCGCCCTTGGAATTGGCATACAGAAGATAGCCTAGATTCTGAACAATCCCTGTATCCCTGACCGCCACGCCGAGTCTGCTGGCCGCGAACCTGCCTCCGGCGGCATAGAGCAGAATACTGAACACGCCGACGCCCACATAGGGAAGATAAATCCGCCGAAAGCGTTTCCTCCAGTACGCTGCCCTGCTCCCCGGTCTCACACACTGCTGCGGGTCACAGACATAACCGGAGAGGTAAAAGAACAGCGCAACCGCGGCGGAACCCAGATAATCCGTCACCGGGCCCGTTCGAATCAGGTGCGATGCCACAATCATCAGAATGGCTATTCCGCGGCCAACATCCACCCAGATCATGCGCGGCGCTTTCTGCCGCACACCTTGCCTGCTCCGCGTCGTCCCGTCCCGGGACGACGCGCCAGAAGCTGCCACATCTTCTTCCATACGCTCATTCCAGTCCGAAGTATCGCTTCGCGTTCCGATAGCAGATTCCTTCCACAATCCGTTTCAGCGCCGCCTCATCCTCCGGGTACTCCCCGTCCTCGACCCACTGCCCCAGAAGGTTGCAGGCGATGCGGCGGAAATAATCATGCCTCGGATACGACAGGAACGATCTGGAATCCGTCAGCATGCCGACAAAATTCCCCAGCAGCCCGAGATTGCCGAGTGCCTTCATCTGCTGCTCCATCCCGTCTCTCGTGTCGAGGAACCACCACGCCGCGCCGAGCTGCATCTTGCCCGGAATCTCATCGCTCTGGAAGCAGCCGATGCTGCTCGCCAGCTGATTGAGATCCGACGCATCCAGTGAAAACACAATCGTCCGCGGCAGCTCATCCGTGGCATCCAGTGCGGACCAGAAGTTTGCGAGCTTCTGATAACACATCGATTTTGCAATCATGTCAAAGCCCGTGTCCGGCCCGAGCCGCCCGAACATCTTCTGATTGTTGTTGCGCGACACGGAGAAATGAATCTCCATCACGATATTCTCTTTCCGATACTTGCGCGCGAGCGCCAGCAGCACTGTGGTCTGATATTTCTCCGCTTCCTCCGGATCCAGCTTTTCCCCGGCCATCGCCTTCGCGAAGACATCGTCAGCCTCCTCCATCGTGCACTCCCGGTACGGGAACATATCCACACCGTGATCCGAGGCGCGGCAGCCATGCTGCCTGAAGAAGTCCACCCGCGCATACAGCGCGTCGATCACCTCCTCCACCGACCTGAGCTGAGATTTCCCGACGCATGCCGCCAGCGCGTTCACCGCATCAATGAATCCCGCCTTCTGGATATTCACAACCCTGTCCGGTCGGAAGGACGGACAGACCTGAAATCCCAGATCCGGGATCTGTGCCAGCTTCTCATGCCACTCCAGGCTGTCCGTCGGATCATCCGTCGTGCCGATCATCTCCACCCCCGACTGCCGGATAATTCCACGCACCGTCAGATTCGGATC
This sequence comes from uncultured Lachnospiraceae bacterium, assembly GCA_902781655.1. Lineage (GTDB taxonomy): Bacteria > Bacillota > Clostridia > Lachnospirales > Lachnospiraceae > CAG-791. Next base: position 12,227 of record CACZJZ010000033.1, on the reverse strand, counting down.
GTGCTGCAGCATATCCGCCGTCTTGTCGTAAATCTCCCTGGAATTTGCCTCTGTCAGAGCCTCTCTGATGCCAAAATACTTGTGCAGCTCCAGATTGCTCCAGTGCAGCATCGGGTTGCCCGGCGCCATCTCCAGCGCCGCCGCAAACGCCCGAAAACGCTCGTACGGATCCGCATTTCCGGTAACCAGCTCCTCCGACACCCCGTTCGACCGCATCACTCTCCACTTATAATGATCGCCAAAATACGATCCGTCCGGGTTCTGCCCTCCGAGCCACGCCTCCGTGAGATTCCGATACCGCCTGTCCTCATAAATCTCCCGCGGCGGAATATGACAGTGATAATCAATGATCGGCAGCTTTTCCGCATACGTATGATACAGATGCCGCGCTGTCTCGTTCTTCAGCAGAAACTCCTTCCCCATAAATTCCGTTGCCATGACTTCCTCCCCATCTGCTTTGCTGGCAATAAGAAATGCCTCTACAACAGAATCTTAAAATCCGGGACCGGATTCCGCAAGCGGTTTCGACATCGTCCTGCGCGGTTGCGGATGATTCTTATACAATCGTTTTCGCCCTGACCGCGACATCGCCGGATACAACGCGTATTCCGCCAAGGAACTTTGTGCGAAGATTCGGAAAATCAATCACCGCAACATGAGTACTGCGGTCCGCCTGCATCTCCAGAATTCCGCGATCCCAGATCAGGCTGAATTCTCCATGCTCTCCGAACCCCTGGAATTCCGTCACTTCTCCCTGGGTAAACATCATCTCCCTGCTTCCGCTTTGATGTGCCATTTCCAGGAGAATATTGCCGTCTCTGTCGACGAATTCGACAGTATACGTCCCACTCGCGCAGAAATCAAAACAAACTGCCTTATCTTCCTCAATCAGCAGTGCGCTCCCCGCTCCCGATGCACTGCCCGCATCGGTCGTATTCTGCAGAATTGCCGGATGGAGTGTCTCCTGCAGAAGATAGGCGTCTCCTCTTCTCAGCAGACTCAGAACTCTCGGAAGCCCGGCGGCACCCGTCGTCTGCCTGCAGATCGATTTCGTTCTCAACCAGCTGATCTGAATCACGTCTTCTGTGCCGGAAAAGGTCTGCGCCGCATAGGGCAGATCGCTCAGGAACGCTCTTCTCCGGAATGTCAGATCATCCGGTTTGAAGTGCCAGCCGTCAAAATCCCCCACATAATAGGTTCCGTCTCCCGTCCAGAAAACCCACCTCCGTTCCTCCGTCTTCCCGCCATCTTCCTCCGTGACAGGGAGCGGGAAGAAGTCCGGGCACTCATAACCGAACGGCAGCGTAATGCGGGAGACGAGATCAAACCGCTGCAAATCTCCGGAGCGGAAAATGCCAAAATCATTGCCATTCAGCCAGAGCACCATGATGTATGCCCGACTCTCCTCATGCCAGAACACCTTCGGATCACGGTTGTCTACGCCAATCCGCTCCGTCAATTCTCCCGGAAGCTTCTGCAGCGTTTTTCCCCCATCTGTGCTGTAAGCGAGGCGAATGGAGAAGCCGTCCTCCTTTGCCGCCGTGTAAGGAAAGAGCAGCGCATCCTTCGGCAGTCCTCTGCACGCCCGCTCGTTGATCAGTCCACACCCGGAGAACATCACGCCATTCTCATCCGGATATAGCACTGCTCCCATTTCCTGCCAGTGCGTAAGGTCCTTGCTGCGCGCATGGCTCCATGTCATGTTGCCCCAGACAATTCCATCCGGATTGCTCTGATAATACAACTCATATATGCCATCATGGAACACCAGCCCGTTCGGATCATTCATCCATCCAAACCGCGGCGCAAAATGGATGTGCGGATAACAGTTCTTCTGGTTGCTGTTCATGAATTTAACCTCCTGGTCTGAAAAGGGGGTGCGATTTTCCGCACCCCCAATGATATCGCCAACTCACATCATTACACGATAGTGCCCTGCTTTTTCCATTGGTCACCACGCATCCCCGTCTGCCTTATTTTGCAGAAGAGCTTCTGTCGACAGCCGTCTGATAGATGCTGACAATGTCATTCACGCCTGCTGCATCCAGTTCAGACAGGTACGAATTCCAGTTGTCATCCGTCACGCCCTCTGTGACCCAGGTGTTAATGTACCGGTCCACAATATCCGAAACGGTCGGCTGAATCTGTGCCAGCCTGGTCAGCTCATCGGTCGTCATCAGGACACGCGGGATTGCCGTGTATTCCTTCATAATATCTTCCTTACCGTTGGTCTTCTGGTTTTCAAGAAGCTGCACAGCATCATAAGCATATCCGGCAACTGTCTCGTAGTAATCATCCAGAACGATCATAGAACCACGGCACGGCGTGGAATTGACACGTGCAGAACCGAACGTATCATACTCCGGCTGCTGTGCGACGTATCTGCCCTTATCATCCAGAGGAGTTCTGAGAATACCCTTGTCATCCAGCTTATAGTTCCAGCCGACTGCACCCCAGTTCGACTGAATGGAGATGGCCGGATCGCCAACCATATAGTCAACAAAGCGGGCAATCACATGCGGGAATTTGCAGCTGGTGGTAATCGCAGTGTCAGAAGAATCCTGAAGCTGAGAATAGTTGTTGAGGAATCCAGACTTTCCTGCTTCTCCTGTCAGTCTCGGAACCGCAACATACTCGTCATGGACATCCAGATTCGTGATTTCCTGATCCGTCCAGGTTCCGAAGCAGCCGATTCTTGCCACGTCTTCCTTGATCAGAGAGGATTTGTAGGAAGCGCTCTCATCCGCCTCGAAGGATCCTTCCCAGATCAGCTTTTCATTATAAAGCTTGTTGAAGAATTCCGCCGTCTTCCGGAACGCCTCATCCTTTGCGGTGAATACCACCTTGCCGTCAATCAGGCGCATATGATCCGCATACGCGTTGCCGCCGCAGTAAGAATCAGCCTGTCCGAAGCAGCCGGTGAAACGATAGAACATGTTATAGGAACCAAATGTATCGGTTGCGCCGAACCAGGTAGCCATCGGAATTTCATCCGCTTTTCCATTGCCATTCAAGTCGCCGCCATCCCGGAACGCGATCAGGCACTTTTCAAAATCATCTACCGTCGTCGGCACTTCCAGTCCGAGCTGGTCAAGCCAGGTCTTGTTGATCAGCAGCGGGCCTCCCGTAAGCACCAGTCCATACATTTCCTCGATATAAGGGAATCCGTATGTATGTCCATTCGGCGCCGTGATCTCCATCTGATAGGTCGGATGATCATCCAGAATCTTCTTGAGATTGGGCATGTAGTCGTTGATCAGCCCCTCTGTCGGAAGGAAAATGTCCTGATCCGCATACTGGACCACGATATTTCCTGATTTGCCGTCGCCAAAATTCCAGAATGCATCCGGGAGATCATCGCCGGAAGCCAGCATCAGATTGATTTTCTCCTGCGCGCCTTCTGACGGAATCGCCTGCCAGTCAAATTCGACGCCGGTATCTTCAAACCACTTTTTGCACATCTCCAGATCTGCCGGGGCAATGACGCGGTCTGCACTGTTCACCAGCAACATGGAAATCTTTCCATATTTCTCTTCAAATGCCTTGGGATCCTTGATGATCGGGAGCGTGCCATCCAGCTGAATCAGACCGGCATCCACTGCTTCCTGCTCCTCCGACGTAAGGCCCGTGTCTTCCGCCGACATGGTCGATGTCACAGTCTGCTGCATCTGCGATGCATTGGTCGCTGCGGACTCCGATGCCGTTCCTCCTCCAGCTCCCGAATTACCGCACCCCGCCAGCACACTGCCTGCCATCGCAGCGCACAGTACTACTGATAATGCCTTCTTTTTCATATCTTCCTCCTTATTTGAGTACTGAATCCCTGCAGCGCTCCTCATTTCGCCGACAGGGAAGTGAAAACAAATCATCCCTTCACAGCGCCGATTGTGACGCCCTTTGCAAAATACTTCTGGATAAACGGATATACAGCCATCAGCGGTGCCGCCGCGACAACGACGATGCAGTATTTGAGCTGTTCGGCCAGCTTCTGTTTCGTCACCATCGCATCTCCGGAGGATCCCATCTGATCCGCCTGATTCATCAGCACCAGATTTCTCAGGATAACCTGCAATGGCATCTTACTGTCGTCCTGTAAAAACATCAGTGCATTAAAGAACTGATTCCACATCGCTGTTGCATAAAACAGCGCCATAACAGCGATGATGGTAGTGGAAATCGGAATTGCGATACGGAAGAAGAAATGGAAATCGGAGCAGCCGTCAACCTTTGCCGCTTCCAGCAGTTCATCCGGCACGCTGGATTCAAAGAACGAACGGCACACGATCAGGTTGTATGCCGAAACCGCGACAGGCAGAACCATCGCCCAAATCGAGTTATAAATGCCAAGGCTCTTAATCGTCAGATAAAGGGGAATAATTCCTCCGCTGAAGAACATGGTGAACGTAAACACAAAGATCAGTCCGCGTCTTCCCGGAAGATCTCTGCGGGACAGCGCATACCCCGCCGGAATGGTGCAGATCAGCGCGATCACGGTTCCCACAAACGTATAGACGATGGTGTTCTTGTAGGAAGTCCACAACGGCTGATAAGCCAGTGTCGTCGCATATCCCTTGAGGTAGATTTTCTCCGGATAAAACAGCATTTTTCCGGAATTGACCACCACCGGATCTGTCAGAGAAGCTACGAGAACGTAGTACAGCGGATAGACAATCACCGCACAGACCAGAAACATAATGATAAACAGAATAACCGTAAACCGTTTGTCTGCCCGTGACATTTTCATGTTGTGCACCGGGATTCGCTCAGTCGTTTGTTTCATTTTATTTCTCCTAGAATATGCTGATGTCGCTCAGTTTCTTTGCGATCTCATTGGCAATAATCAGAATGATAAAGTTCACCAGCGAGTTAAACAGACCAACTGCCGTGGCAAAACTGTACTGCGCCGTCTGGAGACCGACCTTATAAACATATGTGGAAATCAGTTCGCTGACGATCGTATTGGAGCCATTCTGCATCAGATATGCTTTTTCATACCCGACATTCATAATGTTTCCAATCTGCAGAATCAGCATCAGAATAACCGTCGGCATAATCATCGGAATGTCGATATAACGCACCATCTGCCACTTGGTCGCACCGTCGATTTTCGCTGCCTCGTAATAGTCCGGGCTGATTGATGTCAGAGCGGCAATATAGATGACGGCATTGAATCCCATCGTCTGCCAGATGTTCGATCCGATATACAGGGTGCGGAACCATCTCGGAAGCGAGGTGAAAAGAATCGGGCTTCCGCCGCTGAGTGTCGTGTGGATGTGATTGATGACGCCCGTCGCCGAGAAGAACACAGTGATAATACTGACCACCACGACGTTTGACATGAAATACGGCGCGTAGCTGATCGTCTGTATTGTCTTTCTTGCCTTCAGATTCTGAATCTGATTCAGGAGAAGGGCAAAAATGACCGGAATCGGGAACGCAAAAACAATGCTCTCCAGACTGATCACCAGCGTATTTTTTATCGTATTGACCGCTGTGCTGGTACTGAAGAACTGTGTAAAATACTTATTCCACGGATTTGCCCAGGGGCTGCCCAGAATACCCAGCCTGATTTTGTAGTCCTTGAAGGCGATAATCAGGCCATACATTGGGTAATATGCGAACACCACAGCCCAGATCAGGGCGGGAATCAGCAGAACATACAATTGCCATGAGCGAAGAACCTTTTTGAGATTTTTCCTGCGGAATTCAGCCCGGAGTTCCCGGCTGACCGCCATCTGACCGTTTGCGGCCTTCATGTTCATCTACCTCCCCCTTCTGATAAGTTTGATCGTAAAAGTTACCGGTTACTATCAGAGACACCTAGAATATACCTCTTTTCTCGATTCTGTGCAATATAAATCTGATTAATTATGGCAATTGCCCAATATTTGTTGCGTAAAAGTGTGTTATAGTGTGCATTATGGTTATTAATTTGGTTTATTTTAATCATTTTATTTAATTTACCGGTTACTATTGTGATTGGAAATGTGGCTGTTTCGTATTATGATAGGGGCAGGATATGCCCTGTTGATACCCGCGCCACGCCCCTTTGAGCTCCACAGGTAAAATCCGGGTGCCCAGATACTTCCTAAAAAAGATGGAACTGATGCTATAATAATGACTCACAATGTCAGGCATGCGCCTGATTATAAAACTGACGCCCGCAGATGCTCCTTCGCAACAGGCACCGCTTACAGGCGTCAACCTATCAATTCAATAAAGCAATAACGGTGAACTGTGATGAGCGGCAAAAAAGTTACTTTTTCAGATATTGCGGATTACACGCATTTTTCCAAGACAACGATATCAAGATACTTCAATAATCCCGAGTATCTGACTCCCGAAAACAGGAAAATCATTGAAGATGCTTTGAAGGCACTGAATTATCAGGAAAATAAGATAGGGAGAATTCTGGCAAAAGGGGAGACGGAGTTGATCGGCATCATCATGCCTTCCATGTATATGCCTTATTATTCCGATGTATTCCAGTCTATTCTCAATCAGTACACGGATTTTGGCTATAAATTCATTGTTCTTTCCGGGGACAGCAACAAGAGAAGAGAAGAGAATTACATCCGGGAGCTTTTGTCCTACAACATTGAGGGACTGATTATCCTGAGCCACACTCTCCCGTCCTCTGAACTCGCCGCCCTTGGGGTTCCCGTCGTCACCATCGAGCGGGAAGATCGTTTTATCTCCAGTGTCAACACGGATAATCTGATGGGAGGCATCCAGGCAGCAAGCCTTCTGTACCAAAACCAGTGTGATGCCTATTTCTTCATCGATATTCCGGTTTGCCCGGAGACACCTGGTTATAATCGCCTCGTCGGGTTCCAGACCATCTGTCGGGACAAAAAGCTCCCCAACGAATTGTATATTCAGGAACTGGGAAAAGGGATTGAGAATAATTATCGGGGTATAGGACGGATTATCGACGCCATCGAAATGCGGCATTCCGATCAAAAGGTTGGAATATTCTGTGCGAATGACACGTTTGCTGTCCTTGTTGAAAAATACTATTTCCAGCGGTACCGCATCATCGGCAGGCATTACTGCCTGGTTGGATATGATAATTCCAGTATTGCGACCGAGGCAATTGTGCCTTTTTCCTCTGTCGGACAGCAGACAGATGTCATTGCCCGGGAGACAATGGAAATTCTGATTGGGCAGATTAAAAAGAGACGGAAAGATCCTGAATGCCGTCTCCCGGTCGAACACAAGGTAGTGACCCCCATTCTGAAGCGAAGAGATACCTCCCTGCCTGAGCTCTACTGACCTCCCGGTTCTTCAGATGGATCTGGCCGCTCAAAGGCGCAGGCGCCTCTCATTGGCGCCTGCCTGCTATAAATTACGTCAATCGCGTTTCTGAAGCATCTTCTCACAGCCGGTTCCGAAATTCCGCTCCGTCAATCTGTGTATTCCATATCTCTCCCGTATCGGCCGGCACTGGATCCGTCAGTCTTCCGTCCTTTGCCTCCGGAGTGATGGGATAACAGCAGCCGCCCGGAACCGCGAAGCGCCCGAACGGCGTATCCACTTCCAGCGGCGAATGCCCGCTGTTGTTCACATAAACCGTGCCGCAGTCCCCAGTCCATTCGGTAAATTCGAGCCGGCTGCCGGCGTGCGGCAGGTAATGAAAGCTGATGTTGGCCAGAATACTGTCAGCATCTCCATAGGGATTCCCGATAAAGACAGAGTCCTGTGCCTGCCCGACATGAATGTTCCTGGCCTCTGAGAACTGGTGCTCGTCTCCTTTCCGGACCTCCACAGCGCGGAAATAATACTCATCCTCCGCGGTAAGATCAAGAATCACGGCGTTCTCTTCCGCAGGAATCCGGGCGAGAAGGTCCTCCTCGCGACGTCTCCTGGAATTGCGGACCGCGCGCTCCATGGCACGCATGACAGCCTGCGCCTTCTCCTCCTCCACGCCCATCCGCTTCAGAAGCTCAAGCTCCTCAAAGCCTTCTCCCGCGTCACGTCCCCGGCAGTCAAACCGGCACCGGTAGATGCTGTTATGAGTATGCATCAGAAATGAGGCGTCATCCGCCTCCACCTGTTCAATGCAGGAAGTATTGATCCAGAACCCCTCCGCAAACCGCGGATTTCCGTATACATTTCCCGATATTCCGGTCCAGTCCGGATAATTCTGAAGCTGCCAGTTCTTTAATTCAAAAATCGGTTTATCCATTGGTTTTTTATTGCGTTCACACTGATGGGTGCAGTTTATTTCTTCCATGCAAAAAGCCTCGATTCCCACCTATTTTGGCGGAAATGAGGCTTTTTTTCAACCCCTGGAGCAGATGCACACCGTTCTCAAATTTCTCCGGCGATATCAATGTTCTCCCCGCGGATGCCGACAAAGGCTCCCTTTCCTGCCTCCGGCGCGTCTGCATGCGCAATCAGCCACTTATTGTGGGCGAACAGCAGACGGTCTTCCGAAGATTTGCCCTCTGTCTGCGGCATTTCCGTGTTGGTTCCCTCCGGAAGCGCCACCAGGACACGAAAGCCCCTCTCTTTCGACGCCTGGCAGGGTGCATAGTGCATGGTCGTCGCATAAACCTCAATCAGTGTGCCTGCCGGCACTCTGAATGCCCTGACCGCTGTGCTGTCCAGAGACCAGTCCGTAAGCTCACTCTGCTTTGCCAGAAGCAGAATGAAATCCTCTGTGCCAAGGTTAAATTCGCTGCTCCGATGATACTCCAGGCAGTTCAGCTTCGTATTATGTCCGTTGCACCAGCCGAACTGCACAGGAAGTCCGCCGAACAGAGAGGGGGCCAGCTTTTTTGCTGCCTCAAGCTTCTGCAGCGCCGGCTCCTCCGGTACATAACCGGTCCCTTCCTCCGGGCAGGGCGTGGCTTCCGTCATAGCCTGCGCGATCGCGGAAGTCAGATCCTCATACCCGGTCACAACATGACCGTATTCCTTGAATTCAGGATCATGTATACTGTAAATCTTCATTTTCATCCCCCATACTGCGCTCTCTACTTCTTCCTGTATCGATGACCGCGCCAGCGCGGTCATCGATATCCCCGCATCACGCAAACGGGTTCTCATCCTCATAACGGACTCCGGCAGGCTGATTGTATCCGATCTCGGAGGGATCCACACCGATGTACTTCAGTGCATCGTACAGTGCCTTTCCATAGTGACCGAACATCACTGCGCCATGGTGCGGGAAGTTCTTTCCGATCAGCTCATAGCGGTAGAATCTTCCCATCTCATGGATTGCAAACACGCCGATCGAGCCGAACGATCTGGTCGAAACCGGAAGTACCTCTCCTTCCGCGGCGTAAGCGCGCAGCTTGTTGTCTGCGGTGCTCTGCAGCCGGTAGAATGTGATCTTGCTCGGTGCAATGTCGCCCTCAATCGTGCCGTCGCACCAATCCTGCGGGTGCGTGCGGGACATGATTCTCTGGAAGGACAGCTTCGGATTGATCAGCTTGTTGCTGCAGGTATTGCCGCAGTGGAAGCCCATAAAGGTATCCGTGAACTTATAGTCGAACTTGCCCTGGATAGACTCCTCGTACATGTCATGCGGCACTGTATTATTGATATCAAGCAGCGTCACCTCATCCTGGCTCACGCACAGTCCGATGTACTCGGAGAGTGTTCCATAAATATCCACCTCGCACGATACCGGAATGCCCTGCTTCATCAGTCGGCTGTTCACATAGCAGGGCACAAAATGGAACATATCCTGGAACGCGGGCCAGCACTTGGTCGTCAGAGCCACAAACTTGCGATATCCTCTGTGCTCCTCGACCCAATCCTTCAGCGTCAGCTCATACTGCGCCAGCTTGGTGAGCATCGCGGGTTCCTTGCCCTTCTCATAGTGCATCTCAGCCGCCATGTCTGCCGCGACCTCCGGGATTCTCCCGTCTCCCTCATGCTTCTGAAATGCCTCAAACAGATCAAGCTCCGACTCCTCTTCGATCTCGACGCCGAGATTATACAGCTGCTTGATCGGCGCGTTGCAGGCAAGGAAGTTCGCCGGTCTCGGACCGAAGGAAATGATCTTCAGGTTGGCAAGGCCATAAGCGACGCGGGCGATCGGAAGGAATTCGTGAATCATATCTGCACATTCCTCTGCCGTGCCGACCGGGTTCTCCGGAATATACGCCTTGACATTGCGGAGTGCGAGATTGTAGGACGCATTCAGCATGCCGCAGTACGCATCGCCGCGACCGTCGATCAGATCCTTCTGGCTCTCCTCGGCAGCCGCAATGACCATCTTCGGTCCGTCAAAATGTTTGGCGAGCAGAGTCTCGGAAATCTCCGGGCCAAAATTGCCCAGATAGACACAAAGTGCATTGCAGCCGGCATCCTTCAGCTCTCCCAGGGCCTTCACCATATCGGTCTCAGACTCAATGATAATCGTGGGAGCCCTGAAAATATCGTCGGCGCTGTACTTTTTGGAATACGCTTCCACCAGGGCATTCAGCCGGTTTTCCGTCAGCGATGCCGGAAAGCAGTCGCGGCTCACTCCGACAATACCGACCTTCATTACAGGAATGTTGTTCATGTTCTTCTCCTCCTTAGAGACATATATTTCCATAACAGCGCTTCGCACCCCTGCGCAGCTGCTGTTGACAGGCGTAATAAGTTTGAAATAGAAGCGATACGCTGCTTTCAAACTGACATTGGTGCCGCTTGTACCGCAAGGCAAATCATTTACCCTTCGGTGCTTCTATATACTCCTGATAAAATCCTCTGTAAATTTCCAGGCTGCACCGCGCATGGCGGCATGCGGAACAGTCGAAATCCGCACGTAATCTGCGTCATCCGAGAATGGATCCTGCAGAGCCACTCTGCTCCTCAGTTCCGGCAGATACGGCCTCATATATTCCGTCACAAATCCGCCCAGAATAATATCACAGTCAAAACTCATCCTGAGATTTACGATTCCCATGGCAAGATGCTGTAAAATATCTTCCCAGACAGCCTTGTATTCAGCATTTCCATTCCGCAGACCGGAGAAAAATTCGTCTGTTGTAATGCCGAGATCACGGGTAAAGCGGAAAGCACTGCAGTACGCCTCCAGGCACCCCTTCTGCCCGCAGTTACACTGCCTGCCATCCGGTACAATACGCATATGTCCGAACTCTGCGCTTCTTCCGTTCACGCCCTCATAAACCTTGCCGTCAATGACAATGGCGCCGCCAATCCCATTTTCGAGCAGCAGACAAACAAAGTTTCGTGGAACAGAACCGTCATTGAGCGCAATTTCTGCCACACCGGCGCTGGTCGAATCATTGCTTATCGTCACCGGATACTCTTCCTCCCGCAGGAATTGACGAAGGCTGATATTCTTCATTTTCAAGGTCGGCGAAAGCACTACCTGATCTGTTTTTTCATCAAAGATACCAGGAATGGTCACCCCGACGCCTAGCAGTTTGTTGCGATCCAGATGGTATTCGCGAAGGAAGGTGTCGATTTCGCGTTTCAGATGATTACCTTCGATCGCTTCCGCATCTCTTCCTTCCACGCGGATACTTTTATAGGCAAGCTCTTCCTGTCTCAGGTTGCAGGCAAGAATGCGAAGATGATTTGCTGTAATGGCCGCGCCGATGGAGAATCTGAAGTTCGGATCGATTTCATAGGCAACCGGCGGTCTGCCGCCGGTAGATCGCAGCATGTGTCCGGCCCGTACCAGTCCCGCGTTCATCAACTCACCGATATTCTGATGGATCGTCGGCATGCTGAGACCGAGTTCCCGGGAAATCCGCTGCTTGCTCACGGGTTCCCTGGCATGAAACAGTAGCTGATAGATGGTATTTCTCGTCACCCTCCGCCGTTCTGTAATCGTGGGTTCGAGTTGCGTCATATCTGCCTCCGTCTTTCAGGGTAATCTTTTGTAAAAGTTATTTACTAAACAAGTATATCTGATTCCCGATCATTCGTAAAGATACTTTCTAAGCTTTCTGAAATGTATTCGCTGCTGTATTTATGATTTGGAATACAAAGATCGATTCTGTTTGCTCCTGGACGTTCCATCAAAAATATGCAAAAAAAGAGATCTGAATACACAACAGATCTCTTAAAAGAGGTGACGGCCGGATTTGAACCGGCGCATCGGAGTTTTGCAGACTCGTGCCTTACCACTTGGCTACGTCACCACACCTATTCATTAATGACCCCGACGGGATTCGGACCCATGTTACCGCCGTGAAAGGGCGATGTCTTAACCGCTTGACCACGGGGCCATTCGCAGGACAGCTCCTGGCGGC
>CACZJZ010000032.1 GCA_902781655.1 uncultured Lachnospiraceae bacterium | reverse complement strand
CTGTCCCAGCGCCTCCAAAGAGGAAACGTGGCAGGCCTCGTAAAAATGCTTCTAAAAGCTGATCAGCAACTTATAGTACCAAGATTTGGGAAACCATTATTTAAACATATGCCTTCCCTCCCGCTGTTTCCTGCTGCTATATCACTCGATGATTCACCGAACGGCAGAGTAATCTCCACTCTGTCCATGCCAATCGGATGAGTGCAATCAGCGATCCTCTTCCCGCCGATCACACTCAGGATTTCACTCTGCGTATTCCGTGAAACATTCACATACTCTACAATAACTATTATCGTATTCTGACAGTTTGAAACAACACCGCTTACCCAAATGGTAATAATTTTACTTAAATGGCCTTTCGTGATACACAATATTGTTAATTTTTTCGAAATTTGTTTCCTTATTGATTGAAACACCTGAAATAATTCTTCAAATGTAAATCTGGTGTTAATCCGCCGCGTGTCTCCCATGCATAGCGGGTGGATTTCCGTAAATCAAATAAAACGGAGGCTCCTGCCATGTATAGAATGGCAAAAGCCTCCGCAAATTCTCCTTAGCGCCGAGTTTTCTTTTTTTCCGGGATAAGTTCAAAAATCAAAAATCATTCAATCAAAAATCATAAAATCGACGAAAATCATTCTATCAGTCAAATAGAATAGTCCGTCACGGACCTCGTCTCCCCGAACAGTGCGCCGATCGCCTCACTGTTCAGGTGCTCCCCGACGAGAATCACAACCTCCTGCCCGATCTTCGTCTCGTGGAAGTCGATGCTGTCCCGGGAGGCGTTGATCTCATACCAGACCTGCTCTCCCTTCCCTTCTTTCTGTTCGTCTTTCTCCTTAGGATCATCTGTCTTCTTAGGATCAACCGTCTTCTCTGGATCTTCTGTTTTCTTCAGATCGCCCGTCTTTCCCTGATCTACCGCCTTCTTCAGAAAGCCCTTCACGCGGATCACATCCCCGTATTTGTCCGGAGAGGCAAAGAGCTGTTTTGTAATGCCGATCAGCTTCTCCGGTGTCATGGAGAGCTTGAAATAGAAGAGATTGGAATAGCTGCCGTCCCGGTCCACCGGGAGCTTCACATGGTCTGCCCGGACATAGCCGCAGGTTGTGAGCCGCTTCCAGTCTTCCGGCGTCAGCCCCTCCCAGTCCTTCGCCAGAACATCCTTTTCCGTCAGAACTCTCCGGCATCCGGCACCGGCGAGGGCGCGGTTCAGATGGCGGAGCAATCCGTTGACTGGGTTAGTCTTGCATAGCTGCACCTTGCTTGGCACAATGAGGCCCGCTCCCGCCGCCTCAGACGCGAGAAGATACTCCGACGCATCGGACAGCACATCCGGCAGCTCCGCATCGACGATCGACAGCACCGAGCCTGCCTCGTACCAGCGGTCAAACGGATCCTCATACAGCAGGTCGAAGAACTCGTCCGTGTCGAAAACACCGGACGGCTCCACGATCACCCGGTCATATCCCAGCATGGCAAGCTCGATGAGCTTTGTCCGGAACCGGCGCCTGTGACAGTCCGGATCCCCGCCTCCGACAACCATCTCCACGCCGCAGCGGTCCCCGAACGTCTCGCGCAGGAGCAGCGTATCGACGTTGATGGCGCCGTAATCATTCTCCAGAACACAGGGATGCCCGTCCTCCTCTAGCAGATGCTCCACATACTTTCGAATAAAGGTTGTCTTGCCGGATCCAAGGAATCCGGTGATCAGATCAATCGGTATCATATTCTGTTCTGCTCCTTCTTCGGGTCTTCCTTCTCAGCTTTTACTGTCAGAATCATACCGTCCTGCACGCTGTCATGCGCGCGTCCCTCGTGATGAATGGCTGTCCCGGCCGCGCGAAGCACCCGCAGCGTACAGAGGAGTCCGTCTGTGATGCGCTCGCCGGGCATGATCAGCGGAACGCCCGGCGGGTAAGCCCACAGATACTCCGCGCTGACCGCGCCGGCCGCACTTTCCTCTGTCACAGGAACCGATGGCCGCTCCATCGCTTCCGCAATGGTCATAACCGTCTCCGCGGGCGGTGCGGCTGCGAGATCCGTCTGTCCAGGGTCCGTCGCCGCCGCTGAAAACTCCGCGTCTGCCCGCGCCTCAATTTCGATATCTATATCCGCCGCAGTAATGCATTCTCGGGCCGATGGCTCCGTTTTATTCAGACTATCCGAGTCAATTTCGCTCAAAACCTCCGCGAAGCGCTTTATTTCTTCCGGATCGTCCGCCATGCTCGTCATCGCGAGGACATTCCACCCCACCGCCATCTCTGTCTCAAACTGGTATTGATCCCGCAGAATAGCCGCTAGTGCCTCGCCGGTCATACCGGCGCCTTTGCCTGAAATCAGAATTTTGCCCGGATCTCTCGCAAACGCAGCGGTCTGCGGAAGCGGGTCCGTGACGCCCGGAATCCACAGACGCCGGAGTCCCCGCGTCTTCTCCGCAAATGCAGTGAGGTACTCCTCCCAGCGATGCATATAGTCTCCGCCCTCCCGGGTCAGGAAGCCCGTCGCGGCGTCAAGAGACACCATGAGGGGATAAGAGGGCGAGCTTGTCTCAAAGACATCGAGCTCGTGGTCCACCCGTTTTGCGCTCACCAGGTTTCCCTGGATGTGCATCCATGAGGTCTGAGTCAGACAGGGAAGTGTCTTGTGCGCACTCTGAATCACCACGTCTGCGCCGCAGGAGACAGCGCCCTGCGGAAAGAATTCCCGGTCAGAAAAATTTCCCACCTGAAGCCCCAGATGGGCGCCGTGCGCCTCATCCACGATCAGCGGGACACCGGCCGCATGACAGATTGCCGCTATGGCGCGGACGTCTGACAGAATTCCCTCATAGGTCGGAGAGGTGATCACGACGGCCTCCGCCTCCGGATGCTGCCGGAGCCCTGCCGCCACCTCCTCCGGCCTGACGCTGCCGAAGAGATCATACGCCCCGATCCGCTCCGGCATCAGAAAGACAGTCGTCAGATTCATCAGCTCGGCGGCATGCCAGACCGACTTGTGACAGTTCCGGGCAGCGAGCACCGTGCCGTTCCGGCTGCAGCACGCGCGAATGGCGGACAGAATCCCCACTGTGCTCCCGCCCACCAGGTACCGGCAGCAAGGAGAGCCATACAGGGCAGCCGTCCGCGTCTCCGCCTCCGCAAGGATACCGGATGCATTATGAAGGTCGTCCATCCCGTTCACTTCCGTAACATCGATGGAGATGGGAAGACCGCCGGACGGATCGAGCCGCCGCTTGTGCCCCGGCATGTGGAGCGGGTAACAGGTTTTATCATACGCGCGCAGCGCGTCCATCAGCGACTCTGCCAATCGACTTCCTCCTGATCATGACAATGATCTTGCTTTTCACACCAGCCATCTTCCTGCTGATCACACCAAACACATATAAAAAGGAGCGGCAATCCCGCGGTCAGGCCGGCGTTTCCGCCCCTGCCCATCCGGATCGCCGCCCCTGAAACAATGCCTGAGGGTCAGACCTTATTTTGCATCCTTCTTCTGCAGCTCTGCCAAAATCTGTGTCAGCAGCTCCTCCTGTGTGGGCTTTGCCGGCTCGGCAGGCTTCTCCGCTTCCTTCTTGTGCGTCAGGTCGCGCAGGCGGTTCATGCCCTTCACCATCAGGAACAGGACAAGCGCCATCAGGATAAAGTTGATGACCACGGAGATAAATGCGCCGATGGCCAGATTCACGCCGCTGCTGCCCATCGGGATGACGACGTTGCTGAAGTCCGCCTGAAACAGCAGACCGATCAGCGGATTGATGATGTCGTCGATCAGCGCCTTGACGATATTCTGAAACGCACCGCCGATGATAACACCGATTGCCATGTCCATGACGTTGCCCTTCAGGGCGAACTCACGGAACTCTTCGAAGAACTTCTTCATGATGACCTCCTCATATAGAAAGAGTTTTGTGCGAATCCAGTATACTCCTGCCCGCGCCGTTTGTCGTGCAGGATTACGAAAACGCTCCGGCGCTTGGAATTACGCAGACGTACCGGCGCCGTATAAGCCGGATTGCGTAGCCGTTCCGGCGCCGCTTTCAGACCTGTTCCACCTTGCCCGCGCGCTCCGCGGCACCCGTGGGAGATTTGAAGATGGCGCATCCGCGCCTCTTTCAAGCTGACTTCCTGCCGGAGATGAGGAACAGCATCAGAAACACCAGCGCAAACCCGACACCGTCCCAGACCGTAAAGCCGCTGTGAAACAGCAGGACGCCGACCACCGCGGCCGTGATCGGTTCCGAGAAGCCGTACAGAATCGCCTTGTTCGGCCCGATCATGCCGACGCCCGCCATGTAGCTCGTAAACGCCAGCACATTGCCGACCAGCACCACGAACGCGATGCCAAAATATCCCATGGCCGTCGGATGGTATCCCCAGTCCCACGGCCGAAACAGCGCCATCAGAATGCCGCTCCCGAGCAGGAACGCCCACGCCTGCAGAATTGTCACCGGATAGGACGAGAGGAGATGTTTTGGCTCCACGTTGTAAATCATCACACAGACGGCGCAGAGCACACCCGTCAGAAGCGCCGCGGGCCGCACCGCCATTTGGGTGAGACTGCCGTGCGTCGTGATCAGAAACACGCCGACGAGGGCGAGCGCGATGCTGAGCACCTCCCGCGCGCCCGGCCTGCGGTGCTCCAGTCTGCAAGTCACCAGCAGAATAAAGATCGGCGAGAGGTCCTGCAGAATCGTGCCGACGCCTGCCGTTGACAGCTGAATGGTGGAAAAGTACAGGAACTGGCAGAGACTGATTCCCGCAATGCCGTAGATCAGCAGGTCTCTCCTGTCCCGCCCGGATTTCCACGGTGCGAACAGCCGCTCCCGGTACCGGATCAGGCAGTAGACGAACAGGACGACGCCCGCAAGGCCCAGCCGAATCGGTACCAGCCAGCGCGCATCCATGCCCTGCTCCGTGAAGAGATACTGACCCATCGAACCGGACAGTCCCCAGCATATGCCGCCGAAGAGACTCAGAAACGCACCTGCCGCCGCGCGGCGGCTCCCTGCTGCTCCGCCGGTCTTATCCCCGCTGCTTTTTCTGCCGTCCGCCGGCTCTGCCTTTCTGCCGCTGACGTGCTCTTCTTCGCCAACCGGCTTAGAATCTCTCCCGCGAACACATTCTCTGCCGTCCGCCGGCATCTGTAGTTCTGTCTTAACTGAGCAGTGCCTGGTCATTCGAAAACTCCTCATCCGTGGCCACACTGAATTTATGAAGCAGATCCTCCACGGTGAGATGTTTCTTCTCCTCTCCTGCCACATCCAGGACGATATGTCCCTCGTTCATCATAATCAGCCGGTTGCCGTGCGCGATGGCATCCCGCATGTTGTGCGTGATCATCAGTGTCGTCAGATGCGACTCCCCGACGATGCGCTCCGTCGCGTTCAGCACCTTCTCCGCTGTCTTCGGATCGAGCGCCGCCGTGTGCTCGTCCAGCAGCAGAATCTTCGGCCTCTGCAGGGTCGCCATCAGCAGCGTCAGCGCCTGCCGCTGTCCGCCGGACAGCAGCCCGACCTTCGAGGTCATCCGGTCCTCCAGCCCCAGCTCCAGCACGCGCAGCCGCTCCCTGTACTGCTCTCGCTCCTCCCGGGTGACGCCCCACCCGAGACCGCGGCGGTGGCCGCGCCTCGCCGCGAGCGCCAGGTTCTCATCGATCTGCATCGTGCCCGCCGTGCCCGTCATCGGATCCTGGAACACCCGTCCGATGAGCGATGCCCGCTGATAATCCGGCAGCCCCGTGACATCCTTCCCGTCGATGAAAATAGAGCCGGAATCGATCGGCCACACACCGGCCACCGCGTTCAGCATCGTCGATTTGCCCGCGCCGTTTCCGCCGATGACCGTGACAAAATCTCCGTCGTTCAGCTTCAGGCTGACGTCGATCAGTGCCTTCTTCTCATTGATTGTGCCCAGATTAAAGGTCTTGTAAATATGTCTGAGCTCCAGCATCGTTCCTGCCATCGTCAGTCTGCCTCCTTCCCGGATTTTGACGCCTCTGTCCGGTAGCCCTTTGCTGCGCCGAGCGCCGACATCCGCCCCGCCTTGCGGAACGATGCCTTCTGCTGGCCTCGCAGATACGGGACAGCCAGGAAGATCGCGACGACCACCGCCGTGAACAGCTTCAGCATATTTGAGTTCAGCTTCAGCCACAGCACCAGAATGATGACCAGATAATAGATGATGCCGCCGACGACGACAAACGCCAGACGTCCGGCAAAATTCAGCTTCTTCCCGAGAACCGCCTCGCCGAGCACCTCGCCGATGATGACGGCGGCAAGTCCGATGACGATCGAGCCGCGGCCCATGTTGATGTCGGCAAAGCCCTGGAACTGCGCCATCAGCCCGCCTGCCAGCGCGACGAGTCCGTTCGAAAGCGCGAGACCCAGCACCTTCATCACATTGATGTTAATTCCCTGCGCCTTGCTCATCTCCGGATTGCAGCCTGTTGAACGGATTGCGGATCCGATCTCCGTTCCGAAGAACCAGTACAGCACCGCGATCACCGCCGCTGCCAGAATCACGCCCACCAGAATGGCCGTCGGCACATAGCGCGACGACAGAATCAGCGGGAACTTATCGACACTGACCGGCTTGTTCGCCATGAATCCCATGATCGCAAGATTGATTGAATACAGCGCAAACTGCGTCAGGATTCCCGCGAGGATGGCAGGAATGCCGAGCGCCGTGTGCAGAAGTCCCGTGCACAGCCCGGCAAGCAGCCCGGCCGCAAGCGCTGCCAGCAGCGCCGCCCAGGGATTCCACCCGCCGAGAATCAGCATGACCGCCACCGCGCCGCCGGTCGTGAACGTCCCATCCACCGTCAGATCCGCCACATCCAACAACCGGAACGTGATATACACACCGAGCGCCATAATACCCCAGATCAGGCCCTGCGCGATGCCCGCCGGAATATTTCCCAGCAGGACAAGCGGACTCAGCGATGCAAAATATGCTGCCATAAGTACTCCTTCCCCTATGCCTATATCCCGTGCCGCATTCCTTGCGGCACCTGCGGGAGAAATGCCCGAATGGGCTTTCTTCCGTATCGGAACATTGGTGCCAGCGGCACCAATGTCAGTTTGAAAGTGGCGTATCGACGCCATTTTCAAACCTCACATTACAATACTATCTGTTCTTTCACAGAAATACCATAGAGAAAACGAAGCCGCCTGTCTGGGCCAGTTTTCTCTATGGTACCTGAAATTTCTGTTCGATTCTGCGCCGCGGATTTATCCGGAGCACGGGCAGTCTTTCAGATTTAGTCAGCCCGCCCGTTTACTCCGCGATCGGCTGATATCCGTCCGGAACCGTGATGCCGAGCGCCTCGCAGCGATCCTTGTCGTACTCCTTGACCGGGTTGTCGTAGTATTCGATCGGCATCTCAGAGACCTTCTCCTCGCCATTCAGAATTTTGACAGCCATCTCGCCGGTCTTTCTGCCGAGCTGCGTGTAGTCAATTGACAGCGTTGCGATGCCGCAACCCTTGCAGATGCCCTCCTCGCCGACGATGATCGGGACACCCGCCGGCTTCGCCACATTGTCGATGGTCTCGGCGCAGGAAGCGGCTGTGTTGTCGGTCGGAATGTAAAGCGCGTCATTCTCGCTGCATGCCGTCTGGGCTACAGAAGCCACATCGTTGGAGTCCGTGAACGTGTAAACCGTCACGGTGTCCCCGGCCTTCTCGAGCGCGTCCTTCACGACATCCGCCTGATAGACCGAGTTCGGTTCCCCGGAGCAGTACAGGATACCGATTTTCTTTGCGTCCGGCAGAATCTCCGCGAACATGGCGGCCTGCTGATCCAGCGGAGCAAGATCGCTCGTGCCGGATACATTCGTACCCACCGTGCCGCTGAAGTTGTCGATGCCAAGCGCCACGCCGTACTCCGTGACCGACGTGCCGAGCACCGGAATGTCGCTCGTCGCCGCGGCAGCCGCCTGCAGGGCAGGCGTCGCGTTCGCCATGATCAGATCATACTTGTTTGAAACAAACGTATTCGCGATCGTCGCGCACGTTGCGGAATCTCCCGCCGCGTTCTGGCTGTCGATCGTCACATTGTCGCCGTACGTTTCCTTCAGCACATCCACGAAGCCCTGCGTCGCCGCGTCGAGCGCCGGATGCTGTACCAGCTGCAGAACGCCAACCGTGAACTTCCTGTCGGATGCCGCCGGCGCCGCTTCCGAGGCACCGGCCGCCGCACTATTTCCTGCTGCCGCAGTCGACTCAGTAGCCGCTGTGCTGTCCGCAGCGCCTGCTGTGCTGCTTCCCGTCGAAGATCCTGCGCTGCCACAGGCCGCAAGTCCCAGGGCCATCACCGCACTCATGCCGAGTGCAATCCATCTGTTATTTTTCATAATCATTCCCTCCCCTTCCGCTTGCTTTATTGCATATCCGCGTCAACGCGCATATGCTTTGCCGCGCTAAAGTTTCAATTGACAAAAATCATACCCTCCCGGACGCATTCTGTCAACCTGGCCATGTACGCTTCCTGCCTGCGATTTTTGAGAGGAACAGCTTCCAGTCTGAGATAGATATCAATGTTTTCTTTGGTGAATTCTACATTCTGCTCAGATGACATTACGAACTTCACTCTCTACGATATTGAACCGCATAAACTCAGGAATGGCAGTCTTTTCAGATCTTTTCAATATATTATTGTCACCGTTTGTAACAGCTACTGCACGAAGGCTGGCAGGATAAACCGGCTTTTCCAGTTTGCATTTCCTGATGTCATCATACTCACTGTCCAGCGGAACATCATTCTCTCTGCTGAGATAATCTACCATTGCAAGCAGGTAGAGGCTTTCTGGATACCATTTCCATTCATAGTATGTGCGAATGTCACCGCTTTCGAGAGTATTAATGATGAAATCTATATCGCCCAACTCCTTTACCCTGTGGCAAACTGAACTCTTAAAGTTTTCAAAGCTGGCCCGTTTTGCAAGGCAGGAGACGAGTAATTCTTCCATGGAGACATTCAGTGCCCGGGCAAGCTTAAAAACGGTCTCTGCGGTGCAATTTTCCAGTCGTGTCTTGCCGTTACAAATGTCGTTCACTGTTGCATAGGGGAGGCCGCTCTTCTTGGAGAGCCGATAGATGGTTATGTTTTGTTCTTGCAATGAATCACGTAAAGTCATCACCTGTTACCTCCCTTCTCAGAAATTGTAACGGTATTCCGTTATAAATTCAACTATCGTATTATCGCAATAAGGAAATTTAGATCAGAAAGCTACTTTTCGATATGTAAGCCCGCCTACCCCCTCAAATTCATGCACACCGCCGTGCACAGTGATGGCTTCTTTCCCAGGCAGGAGCACTCTGGCGGTCATGCCATCCGGTATCTCAACGTGATAGGCAAGGCTATGGGATGCATCCGCGGATTTCTCTGCTCTGTAAGTCCATCCGGCGCAGATGTTCCCTGCCGGGGAAGCGAACGACGCCCTTGCGTACCGGAGCGTGTACGTCGGATCCGGATTCGGCGCGATGACTAGTCCGTCCTTGTCATACTGAATGCCGCAGACGTTTTCAAGCAGCCACAGCGCGATGGTCCCTTTCGAGTAGTGATTCAGAGAACCGGAGAGCGATCCGTCTTCGCGGACCCCGTCCCAGTTTTCCCAGATAGTCGTGGCGCCACGGTTCACCTCGTAAAGCCAACCCGGGCAGTTTTCGCCCAGAAGAAGGTGATAGGCAGTGTCGGCATGGCCATACGCCGTGAGCGCCGGGCAGAGGTACGGTGTTGAGAGAAACCCGGTGTTCAGCCTGTCTCCGCCTGCCCTGACAAGCTCTGCCAGATCGTCCGCTGCCGTCTGCGCTTCCGCGGGCGTCAGCAGTCCGAATGCGATCGGCCGCACATAGGAGCACTGACGGCCAGGACGGTCCGGCCTGATATGCCCGTCCTTCACGTAGAGACTTCTCCATGCGTCTTTCGCCTTCGCGGCAATTTCACTGTAAAATGCGCGGTCGTCCTCAAGCCCGAGGATTCCGGCAATCCGGGAGACCAGTCCCGATGAATATGCAAAATATGCGGTCGCGATCTCCGGCTGTCCGACGGCAAAGGCTCTCTGCATGTCAGCCATGGTGTTTGCATCCGGCTCGGCCCACTCGCCGTAGTCCATGCCGGTGTTGATGATGAAATCCTGCAACGGATTACCATCGTACGGATCCGGGTTCCGCTTCTGTTTTGCCCGTGCCATGAGGAAATGAATCCATTTCGTCATCATTTCATAGTTTTCGCGCAGTACGTCCACATCGCCGTCGAGACGGTAGATCTCCCAGGGCACGATCACGCAGGCATCTCCCCAGCCAACCGAGGCACGGAACAGAGAGGCCATCTGGCCGGATGGTCCGTTGGGAGGACAGATATAGGGCAGTTCCCCGTCCTCAAACTGATTCAGCCGCAGGTTCGCCAGCCATTTCTCATAGACCGGCGCACATTCCATGAGGCGAAGGCCCGCTGCCGCAAAAACTCCTGCGTCTCCGGTCCAGCCTGCGCGTTCTCTCGTCGGACAGTCCGTGGGAATGTCGCAGAAATTTGATTTCATGCTCCACATGCAGTTCTGAAAGAGGCGGTTTACCTTCGCGTCGGAGCATTCAAAGGTTGTTTTCTCCGCCATATCCGAATAGACTGCGATGGAACGGAAACGGAGCTTTTCCAGAGGGATGTCCGTCACCAGTTTTGCGTACCGAAACCCGAAAATTGAGAAGGAAGGCTGATATTCGTTGTGTCCTTCCTTGCAGATATACTGGATTTCCTGGCGGATTCCTCCCATCTTGTTCTGTCTTGCGGGGAGGAATTCAGACCGCGCTGCTGCAGAGGCATCTGCCGCGCCGCTGCCCTCCATTTTGCACTTCCCGGCAGAAGTGCTCCCCGCTCCTTCTGGTTTCTTATCCGCAGGCTTCCGGATATCGGGCTGGAAATTCTGAATGGTAAAGTTCCCATTCTCATCGAGGGCCTCCCCGTGAATGAGCCTGATTTCCTGACCCTCATGCGCGTCCGCGCTGAGTGCGGTGTATCCGGCGAGATTCTGTCCGAAATCAATGACCGTTTCTCCGTTCGGTGTATGCAGAATTTTCCCGTCAAAGCTCTCCCTCTCCCGGATAGCCGGAGCATCCGAAAGAATGAGTTCCTGGTTCAGATCGAGAACCCGGACCGGATGCCAGTCTGCAATCTCTTCCATCCTCGCATCGAAGACCTCTCCTTCCTCGAGGTCCGCCATCCGGATGGGGCCGCTCTGAGAACCCTCAAAGGAGGCGTCCGAGACGAGAAGAAGCCGATGATCGTTTTCCTCTTCGTTCCCGGTCCTGCTGCCCTCCTTTTCTCCCCGTGGTTCTGTGATCAGCTCGCAGAGAAAGGAAAGGTCGTCCCCGTAGAAATTTCTGGTACTGTCGATGCCTATGCAGCCGCGATACCATCCGTCCCCTAGAACGACAGTGAGTTCATTCTCTCCTTCTACAAGCAATTGCGTCACATCGTACTGCTGGACGCAGAGCCGCTTCCTGTAATCATCACAGCCGGGAGCCAGGACGCGGTCTCCGATTTTCTTTCCGTTGAGACAGGCATTGTACAGTCCATGCGCGGTGCAGAAGAAAACAGCGCGTCTCCCTTCCCCTTCAGCCTTCCGCGAATAGGGAAAGGTTCTCCGAAGGTACCCTGCCGGCGCCTGCACTTCCGGATCGGTCTTCTCCTCCGGAGTGATCCACTTTGCGGAGGAGTCAAAGGTAAATCTCTGTTCCTGTAATGACATCAGTCTTCACCTCAACATCATCTTTCATATTCAATATTGCCATCAAAAGACTGGGGTTGATTTCAGTCTGACTCTGAAGTGTCTGCCGCAGAATGCGGAAAATGACTGTTCATAAATCCGGACGACAGCCGGATGGAAGTGAGCGGAGAATGCTCCGCAAAATTGCGGTGCATCTCGAGGATCACAGCGTCGATTTTGTTCTCGAGCGCAATCCGGGACAGCATCTCGAGGTCCATGTTTCCATATCCCAGCTCCATGCAGTCCGATTTCAAAATCGGTGTGATGGACGGACCGCTGATCCGCGTGCCGCGGTCATTGATATGCCATAATTTCATGCGCGTGCCGAGCCGTCTCATGAGCGATGGAACATTCACACCGGCCTCGGTCGGCCAGTAGGAATCGAACTCGAAATTTACGAATTCCGGATCCGTGTGTTCGATAAGATACTCATAGGCGGTATCTGTTTTCCCAGATCGTGTCCCATCCGGCGAGAGGGACGAACCTGATTTTCCCGCATCGGTATCGGCATCGGATTCGGGACACCCAGGAGGTATAAGCCGCCGGAACTCGCTGTTATGGTTGTGATAGAGAAGCTGAACGCCGCTTTTCGAGAGAATCCGGCCGCTTCTGTTGAGCCGTCCGGCAAGATCCGCAACAGCCTTCTGGCTCGACATGTCAAAGCGATACATCCCTGTGACCACAATTTTGTCGGTGCCAAAGGAATCTGCTTCCCGCAGGACAGTCTCCGGCTCTCTCTCGATCATCCCGAGATCTTCATGAACGGCAGTCACCGCAAGGCCGGAATCCCTGATCAGCTTTGCCCAGTCATAACTCCCGCCTTTCCCGACGGGCATGCCCGCCGCCCGTGTGAGTAGCCGCACGATGGGAGACGTCTTCCGGATCATGAACCCGTTGAGTTCAATGCCTTCATATCCCAGTGCATGGATGCGGTCTAGTGTGTCCGCTGCCTCATGCTCAGTCCGGCAAACCGAACCGAGCATGATCTGCTGTACTGCTTTCATTGCCATGAGACGGCCTTCTTTCCAGTGCGATCTGTGCGACAGGCAATTGAAAATATCATTGAAGATCCTCCACCCGGATCGTTCTTCCGCCGAATTCCGCGGTTCCAAAGCTTCTGGGATTTCCGTCCTCATCGGGATCAAAAAGCAGCGATGGAAGGGAGGATCCATCCAGAGATGTTCTGGAGAAGGTGAGGCGAAGCTTCATGAATCCCTCCTTTTCACGGGATGCACCGGCTGTTCTCCTCAGATCTGCCGTGTAGATGGTCTCGCCCTTCTCGTTCATCTGAATCGTTTCGCTGCCATCCAGGAAATGGATACCATCGTCGCTGAAGTCATCGTAGACGAGCTCACGGCTGAAATGTGGTCCGAACATAGCTCCCCTGAAGTCGTCCTGTCCATTGTCAATGGAGAATCTTGCCTCGCCGGCTTGCTTTCCAGCGATCCTGCCGGATGAAACGACATCTTCCGGAAGCGGGAAGAGGTGCCCGGCATCCATCCCATAGGGAATCGCATCCGGTGTCGGAACGGTGCGCACCGCCTCTGATGGCTGATAATCGGAGAGACGGGCAACACGGATTCTTGCTTCGCTGCTCCCGCGGAAATTCTCGCGCCACATGACATTTCTGCTGTCCGGACTCCACGACATCGGGGAGTTATAGACCCACTTTTCCTCCGGATCGTGAAGATCGGTGCCCTTGTAGCCGGGATCGGACGCAGAGCGCGCAAGATCAATGAGTGCCGGCCCGACATTGCCGTCGCGGAACAGACGCACTTCGGTGACCCCGATCAGATAGATGGTCTGAATCAGCGGCTGTATGACAATGCTGGAATAGGGCCTCGGAAGAATTCCGAGCACGTCAAAATTCGTTTTGGCTGAAAATCTCGTCGTCATCGTGATGCCGAGCTTTTCATCCGGGGAGAAAAGCGTCGTCTCATCGTAGCCCGGATTTCGTGTGACCGGAGTGACCGTCCCGCTTTCCAGGTCCTGAACAACGGAATCCGCAATACAGGTTCCATTCGCAGAACCGACGAGTGAGATCGCGCTCCCTCCGTGCACAAATTGCTTCACCTCTCCGCCCCGTGAGGGAAGGAGGCGGATGAAGCCCGGACGATCCGGATCAGGCTCGAAGGACTTCGTGCTGTGGATGAGTTTTGCATCTTCAATCAGATAGCAGTCCTCCCCGCGTCTGAGTTTTCCTATGGCTGCGCCGGCGCCGCCATAGGTCAGATAAGTCCAGCAGATGTGCTCATTATCCGGAGAGATAATGATTTCAGACCAGTGACAGAAGATCCCCGGGTTATTCTCAAGATCCCATGGGTACTGAATTGGTACAATTTGGGCCTCTGTGCAATGATCGATATCCGGACTGCATTCGAGAACGTAGTCGCCGAGCAATATTCTTCTGCCGTCGGAATAGGGCATGAAACGGATGCCATTGGCCTTTTTCTTCTGCGGGATAACCCCGGCGAAAATTTCACGGAAACCGCTCCCGTTGTCGTTCATGACGGCAAAGCGGTGATAATCCGTCAGCGGCTGATCCTCTTCCCTGCGGTAGTCTACGAAGACGCTTCCGGTGGAAGTGTAGACCGCTGTGGGAACCTTAACGAATTGCGGAAGAGCGAGTGTGACCAGATCGATACGTCCGATCTCAGAGTGCAGAATCATCGGATTTCCTCCTTCTTCAGTTCCTCCTTGCGGGCTTCGATCCGCTTCTGTACGCCAATCATCGCTTCGCGGTCAAGATGGCAGAAGCGCATGGCGACCAGGGTGCAGATCCAGCCGAGTATGGCAAGCCCGTAACTTAAAAACATGGTCATCAGGAAAATTGGGGTCGTGCAGGTATCGCCGGGCTGCGGAACGGTTGTTGTATAGCCGACGAGCGCGATGCAGCCGGTGGCAATCACGGAGCTGACCGAGGAGATGAGCTTGTCGATGAGGCTGTAAGTGCCAGCGACAACAGCCGGGATATATTTTCCGCTGCGGTCAAGCTCGTAGTCTATGATGTCTGCCATGAACGCCGCGTTGCAGGTAGATACACAGACCTTGGACCCGTTGAGAATAATTGTGAAAGCAACAT
Source organism: uncultured Lachnospiraceae bacterium (assembly GCA_902781655.1). Lineage (GTDB taxonomy): Bacteria > Bacillota > Clostridia > Lachnospirales > Lachnospiraceae > CAG-791. Next base: position 2,001 of record CACZJZ010000032.1, on the reverse strand, counting down.
ATAGAATCATCGGAATGCTCATCATCACTGCAATCTTCTTCGGGTCAATGACTGCAAAGAAAACAAGAAGGACAATGGAGATTGCGATGCAGACCTCGGTCCATCTGACGATTCCCTTTCTGGAACCGTTTTGGCCGGCATAATGAGCCGCAAAGATGGCAAAGATGATGGATGGGAGCATACTGATTGCACTGAGAATCGTGGACAGTCCCATATTTCCGATTACGACGCCGCTGAGCAGTGTGACAATAATGGACTGTGAAGCGACCTGCTGGGCTATTTTGTCAGATGCAGCGGAGGCAATGTAGCACTGAAGCGGACGATTGTACTTCAGAACAGAAATCATATCGCGGACAGAGAGGTGCTCCTGCCTGGCCAGGGTGCCGCGGAAATTCTCCGGTTTGTCGATGCGTGAAGCCCCGATACATTGTAGAACGGTACCCACCAGGCCGAGCGTCAGGCAAAGCGCGCATGCTGCCGAGAGAAATCCCTGATTGTAGGTCCCATACCTGGCGAGGATGACGACATTCAGGATAATGCTCAGCGCCGTCGGTACAAGATAATTGAAGGCTGTATTCCAGACGCCGAGGATCGGCCGCTGTTTCGGATCGTTGGTGAGAAGCGGCCCGATGGTCTGCGCAGTCATGTTGCTGATGGTGTAGCCAATCACATAGACGATGTACAGAGCACAAAAGGTTGCAATACCGTGCCCCTTGCTGGAAAGAAGTGTGAACATCCCCCACAGCGCCAGCGCTTCAATGGCATATCCAAGGATCAGAAGAAGCCGGATCTTTCCAAACCTTGTGTTCACCCTGTCATAGAGGAAAGCAAGAAGCGGATCCGTGACGGCGTCCAGGATTCTCGTGCCCATCAGGATGACGCCGATGATGGTTGTTGTGATTCCGTATCCGATGCTCGCACTGTAGCTGGCAAGACCGATCAGAATGTAGATAGACATGCCGCAGATGGCGCCGCAGGAACTGAGAATAATTTCCCAGAGTGCAGCGCGTCTGTAGTGAACACCATCTGTCTCACTGGCAGAAATTGAATGATGAATACCCATGATTACCCCCTGTTTTGGTAAAACAAATTTGTTGACGCAATCCAAATGCTTCTGCAAGATTACCCTGCCTGTCGGAACAATCGGACTTGCGAATTTACCCGCAAAGCTTGCGGATTTCCCCAATCAATTCATAATGAATTCTAGCATTGTGTATTCAGGACGGGGTGCATGGATTTGCAGACATGTTCATAAATTCGTGAATAATCTGATGAATACGCTGACCGGAAATGGATGGAGCGTGGTCCGGAGCTGGCCGGATTCAGAGAGGAGAGCATCGAATGACAAGAGAAGAACGACTGGATTTCTTTCTTTCTATGATGAGATGCCGCTATTCGATGGATGTATGGCGGTATGACAGCAATATGCATCTGATGAAGACATCCACCGTCTGGAACATGCTCGAGAAGGCAGATTTCAAGGAGCAGGTAAAGGGGTATCTTGCAAAAGGCGGAAGAACTCCGGCCGAGATTGACACAAACCTCAGCATACGCTGGATTGTCGGCTTTGCCTGGGACAGGGATGAACTCCAGGAAATCATCATTCTCGGTCCTTTCATTTTAGGGGATGAGGATCAGCAGGTTCTCATCGCGAGAATGAAGGATCAGGATTACCGTGTGGAACTCAGGAAAGCGATTCTCGATCACTATTCCGGCATCCACGTGCTGACGGAGACCGCACTCCGGTCGATGGCAGTCTGGCTCCATTTCACGCTCAATCAAGAAAATGTCAGTGAGGATCAAATCGGCATGATCGGACAATCTGAGCAGGAAGCGTCTTTTCCGGAACACTTATTAAGAAAAAAAGACTATGCGCAGATGTGGGCTAACGAACAGAAACTTACCCATATGTTCGAGACCGGCAGCCCGGATTATAAAGACAAAATTTCCTATACGAGTGCCTTTGATGAAGGATTTCTCCCCGGCACGCGCGACAGTCTC
>CACZJZ010000031.1 GCA_902781655.1 uncultured Lachnospiraceae bacterium | reverse complement strand
TTCAAGAAGCATCCAGAAATCAAGCATCAGAAATTGTGGGGCGGACATCTCTGGTCCAACAGTTATTATATGAGTACACTTGGAAATATGAGTAAAGACATAGTAGAGCGTTATATTCAGAACCAGTACATGCGGGCTGAAAATGAGGGCGGCAATTCCCCCCGTGGTTAAAACCACAGGATTCCTTGCCGCAATTTTCATTGAAACAAATATGATTGAGAAAAACAAAGCAAGGCAGATGAAACCTGCCCTGCCCGACAAGATGAATCCGCAAACCTCTCGCGCTTCGCATACGACGATGAGTGGTCTCCAGAAACGGCGGCTTTTATGCACAATCAATCCGTCTGTTTTTTCCTTGTTTCCGTCAGCTGTGCGACAAACTCCGCCAGTCTGTCCCGATCCGTCACGCGCAGGCGGCCGCGTCCCCTCCGCTCGATCAGCCCGTCCCTTGCGAGCTGCGCGATGTTCCGGCTCACGGTCTCGGTGCGGAGATTAACGGAGGCGGCGATGTCCTCCAGCTTCAGATGAATTTCTCCGCCGAGGCAGCGGCGGTCCCGATACAGCAGGAACTCCGCGAGCCGCTTCTTCGGCTCGCGGATGGAAAGCAGCAGTGCCTTCTCCTCCGCCTCATCGAGCTCCGTGCTCAGCATGCCGATCAGATTCATCGTGACCTGCGGATTCTCCCGAAACACAGAGAGCAGCTCCTCCCGCGGAATTTCGCAGAGCTTCACATCCGTCAGGCAGATCACATCGTAATGATAGACATGGTCCTTCAGAAAGATTCCGTGCCAGACTGCCTGCCCATCGTGCAGCACATCCAGAATATGCTCTTCCCCGGAGGCCTCGGAGCGGGAGATTTTGACCTTCCCGCTCCGGATGATCAGTGCGGAGCGGATCTCGTCTCCGTTCGCCACCAGAAAGCTCCCCCTGGCATAAGAAGAGTGCACCGCCTTGCCGATCAGCTGCTCCTGAATCGTTGCCGGCAGATCCCGAAAGAGCCGGATGTTGGAAATACAGTATTCGCCCTGATTGCTGAACCTGCACGCGCAGTTGTTTTCCTTCATAAATTTACAGTCCGATCCATCAGTCAGCCTTGATGGTCTCGCCTCTGGTAATCCCGTTTTCATTGAACGAATCCACGCGCACCCAGTATGCGTCCTGGTCCGACGACAGCGCCCTGATTTCGACCGTTTCTCTGCCGAACACGCGGTAATCATGATAGAGCTTCTCCGGATCGTGCCCCCAGAGCACCTCATATCCGGTGCCGTTTCCCTTCCAGGAGACCGTCATTCCCATCCGGTCCTCATCGCGGACCGCAGAGACAGCCGTGGCCTTCTCCGGCACGGCGCCGTTTCCGCGGCCGAACACGCGGAGTCCCGACACGCAGGCCTTCTGTCCATAAGGCAGCTCCGTCACGGTGAGCCGTACAAAGCGCGCCTTCACGCCCTCCGCCCGAACAACCAGGTCGTGCGGCAGATCCGTCTCCGCCGTCCGTTTGTCCTCCAGCACTGTATAGTGCGCGCCGTCCTCACTCGTCTCCAGCAGCCACCTCGTGCGGAATTCCCGCTCCTCGATATACCGCCCGCGGCCGGGATCGCCCTGCGCGCTTGCGCCCGCCGGAAGCTCCTTTACCGTGCCAAAATCATCAGCAAAATTCACCTGCACGGCATTTACCGTGCAGTCTTCCCCGAGATCCACCGTCAGCGTCTGTGCGGTGTCGTCCGCGGCAGCCTTCCACCAGTTCTGCACATTTTCATTGACCGCGTTCGCTGCCGCCTTCTCCGGGCACTCCTCGCTGGACGCCGTGACCGGCTTTCCATAGGAAAGCAGCATCCAGTCAGGCTCCGCGAAGGGATCCTTCGCAAGTCTGTCGGCGTCCGTCGGCCAGTCTCCGTACCGCTGGTTGCAGAACAGCTCTCCGTCCCTGTCAAAACCGGCCGGCCAGATGCCGATGCGCCGCTCAAACGTGTGGTTTACCGAGATCCGCATCGTCGCGGTGTGCCACCAGCTTCTCTCCCGATCCTGCATGGTGGAACCATGTCCAGCGCCGGGCATGAATCCGCCCGGCTCGTAGGAAAACGGATTGTTCGCCGCCGGCCGGAACGGTCCGAGTGGGGAATCTCCCTCGTACACGCCGTCTGCGTAGACATTATATTCCGCCCCCGGGCAGGCATACTGCAGATAATACTTCCCCTCGTATTTTGTCATCCAGGCCCCCTCGATATAGGGAGCATCCGACAAGGCTGCCTTCGCCATCTCCTGCTGCTCCGGCGGCAGCGCCTCAAGCGCCTTCTCCACCATCTCCACCGTCACCTGAGACGGCTCCAACCCTGTCTGCTTCGCGATCATGGTCTGCATGATTTTGAAGACCGCGCCGCTTCCCGCCTGGTGATGATGATCCTCTCCGATCCGCTCATACCCCAGCCGGTCATGGCTGTCGCCGATGAGAACCTTCGGCTCCCCGATCCGGTGCATCGTCTCCGGATCGAGTTCCACACCCCAGATCGGCGTGACATTGCTGCAGCCCCAGTAGAAATAGAGTTTCCCGTCATCATCCAGAAACAGATCCGGGTCCCAGAAATCGAATGTCCCCGGGATCCGCTCGAACTCCCCGGACTCCGGATCCTTCGTGCGGTAGAAATCGCAGATTGTCCCGCGCCGGCTCGCGCAGAAATACATCCAGTCTCCGATCGCGCGCACATCCGGCGCATAATCATATGTCGGTACATTCTTCAGCGGCACCTGACGCCAGTTCACCATATCCTCACTGACCAGAAAGCCGCAGGTCATGCTCGGAAAAATGTAGTACTTCCCCCTGAACAAAATCATCGACGGGTCCGCCGCCTCACGGTTCAGAGAGAAGCCGCCTCCCTGCCCCTCATTAAACTGATAGCGGTAGCTCATGTTGACTGGATTACAGAAATAACGGCTCATGTTTACCCTCCCTTTGTCTCGCCCCCTGACCGCACCGACTGCGCGCAAGGCGCATCATACGTTCTACGCCCTGCGGCTATCCGGTGTCGTTTTTACCTTCTTATCATACTTTACTTTCCGTTTCTCCGCGAGACCGATTTCCGCCCCACCGAAAAAGACATCGGAACGATCGTAAAATTCCCGCACACGATTCATCCGGAACCGTTGGCCATAAATATCAGGATATCCTCCGTCCTCTCAGATTTTGCTGAGCAGCCCGAGCCCCATCGCGATCATCCAGATGTAGGCGCAGGTTTTGGGAATCATGAGCATACCGATTTTAGGCCTTTTCTTCGCCCAGATGGTCACGGGAAGATAGCAGCCAAAGCTGATGAGAATCGCGGCGGCCATCCGCCACAGACCATAGCCATTGGCATTGCCGGACATGACGTAGAGAACCACCAGACACACGCCGGTCACGATAAACGGCGCGTTGCGGAAGAGCGACCAGCGCGGACTGCCCTCCTTCCGGAACCAGTTGTTCTGCGGGAAAAGACAGATCGCGATGCGCAGCAGTGCCGTCCCCCAGACAAGCGCGGCAATCGGCGCCGGCAGGGCGATCGCTGGAAATGTCGCTTTCCAGATATACATCAGCAAAATATAAAACACGGTCATGGTCACCGAGGAAACTGCCAGACCGAGGCCAAGACGCCACTCCGTCTTCTCCGTCGTTCCATGCAGCGCTCTCGACACCCGCGGCAGCAGATGAAACGCATCCCCGCCTCCCAGAATCAGCGCCAGTGCGCCGTACAGCAGGAAGACCGTCCGGCCATCCGCCCTCACAAAAAATACGATGGCGGCCACCAGATCAAACAACAGATATCCGATGTCAAATACCGCCTCGCCGATCTCCGGCATTCTGCTCTTTGCTTTGTTTCCCTCTGCCGTGTTGCGCATCGCCCGCTTCTCCTTATTACAGTCGAATAGGGCAGATAAAATCTGCCCCATTCCATACGGCGGCTCCGCCATCGTCTCATGCTTCGTACTCGATGATGAGCGGTCGCCAGAAGCCATGGTGCAGGCCTCCCTGCAAGGTATGGCTTCTGACCAGTCGCCTGTCCATCTCTTCTTTTTTCCCGTTCCGCGCCAAATCGCTCAGGAAAGGCTCACAAACTCGTACCCTGCGTCCTCGACGGCCTTTTTGATTTCCGCCTCCGGAACCTCATGGCTCTCGGTGATGACGGCCGTCCCGCTCTCATGGGATACCACCGCTCCCTCGACACCGTCAAGCGCCTCGAGCGCCTTCTTCACATGCATCTCGCAGTGCTCGCACATCATACCCTGGATCTTCGCTGTCTTAGTCATCGTTGTTTCCTCCTCTTTTTTCTTCGATGTTTCCGCTGTCAATGTTTCCGTTGCGGTTGCTCCCGGTGCCGCAGCTTCCGCCATGGTTGCTTCCGCTGCCTCTGCTCCCGTTGCCGCTGCTTCCTCTGCCGGTCTCTTCTCTGTTTCCAGACGGCGCTCCTCCGGCAGCGCCCTGTGACGGAGCGGTCTGTCGTGAGAGTCGTCATGGACCCGGAACAGATTCAGCCTCAGCGCATTCATGCAGACGGTGAAGCTTGAGAGCGCCATGGCCGCCGCGCCGATCATCGGATTGATCCGAACCCCCGGGTAAATACCCGCCGCCACCGGAATGAGAATCACATTGTAGGCAAAGGCCCAGAACAGATTCTCGTGAATGTTGCGGAGCGTCGCCCTGGACAGCCGCACCGCCGCCGCGACATCTGTCAGCTTCGAATTCATCAGCACGACATCCGCCGAATCAATGGCCACATCGGTGCCTGCCCCGATCGCGATGCCGGTGTCCGCCCGGGTGAGTGCCGGCGCGTCATTGATGCCGTCTCCGACCATCGCCACCCGGCCCCGCTTCTGCAGCTCCCGGATGACCGCTTCCTTTCCGTCCGGCAGCACGCCCGCGACGACGCGGTCCACACCGGCCTGCTTTCCGATGGCTCTCGCCGTGCGCGCATTGTCTCCGGTCAGCATCACGACCTCGATGCCCATCTTCTGCAGCTGCCTTACCGCCTGCGCGGAATCCGGCTTGATCACATCGGCCACGGCGATGATGCCGAGAAGCCTTCCGTCTTCCTCAAAATACAGCGGTGTCCTGCCCTGCTCGGCCAGCGCGTCCGCCTTCTCCGCGAGATCTGCCGGGATGGAAGCGAGCGTCGCAATGAACCGCCCAGACCCTCCGTGCAGCACATGTCCGTCCAGCTTTCCCGCCAGCCCGTTGCCTGACAGCGCGGCAAAATCTGTGACTTCATCTCCGCTCTGTCCCGCCCCGGCTGCGCCAGCGTGGTTCTCCACATGTGCGACAATCGCCCGCGCAAGAGGATGTTCGCTCTTCTTCTCCAGCGCATACGCTTTGCGGAGAAGCTCACTCTCCGTGACGCCCGCCGCGGGAATCAGGTCCGTGACCTCCGGCCTTCCTTCCGTAATCGTACCAGTTTTGTCAAGCGCGGCAAGCTGAATTTTGCCTGCGTTCTCGAGCGCCTCGGAAGTCTTGAAGAGCACGCCGCTGCGGGCGCCCATGCCATTGCCCACCATGATCGCGACGGGTGTCGCGAGGCCAAGGGCGCAGGGGCAGGAGATGACAAGTACGGTGATGGCCCGCTCGAGCGAGAAGGCGACGTTCTGTCCGGCAAACAGCCAGCAGATGAAGACCAGCGCCGCAATGGCGATCACGGCGGGCACAAACACACCCGACACGCGGTCCGCGATCCGCGCGATCGGCGCCTTGGTCGCGGCCGCGTCCGAGACCATCTGAATGATCTGGGAAAAGGTTGTGTCCTCTCCCACGCGCGACGCCTGCGCCCGGATGAAGCCGGACTGATTGATTGTCGCCGCACTGACCGCATCGCCGGCAGTTTTATCCACCGGGACGGATTCTCCTGTCAGCGCGGACTCATCCACCGCTGTCTCGCCATCCACGATCACGCCATCCACCGGAATGGCCTCGCCCGGCCTGACCACAAAGATATCGCCGATTCTGACATCGTCGATGCCGACCGTCACCTCACTGCCGCCGCGTTCCACCACCGCGGTCTTCGGCGCCATTTTCATCAGATTCTTCAGGGCATCCGTCGTGCGTCCCTTCGACAGGGATTCCAGCGTCTTGCCGACTGTGATGAGCGCCGGTATCATGGCTGCTGATTCAAAATATAATTCGTTGTGGTAAAGCTCCATGAGGTCCATGTTGGCGGCGCCGCCGGTGATCATCCAGGTCATCCGGTAGAAGATATACACGGACCATCCGAAGGAGACGCTGGAGCCGAGCGCCACGAGGGCATCCATGTTGGGCGCGCCGTGGAACAGCGACTTGAAGCCGGAGATAAAGAACGCCCGGTTGATGATCATCACCGTCAGGGCGAGCAGCATCTGGGTCAGCGCGAGGCCGAGGTGGTTGTGCACCAGAAAGCCCGGCAGCGGCCAGTTCAGCATGTTGTGGCCCATCGTGATATACATCAGAAGGATCAGAAAAGCGATGGACAATTCAAGCCGGCGCACAAGCTTCGGCGTCTCTGTGTCCTTCAGTGCTTCCTCCTCAGCCGCCAGCCTGGCCGACGCGGCTGGCCCGGATCCGCCCGCATCGAATGCGCCAGCCGGTTTCCCTCCCGCCGCCTGCGGCCTTGCGCCGTATCCGGCATCCTCCACCGCCTTGATCACCTGTTCGTCCGATGCCGTCCCGTCCACAGCCATCGAATTGGTCAGCAGGGAGACGCTGACCGATTTGACGCCGGGCACCTTTGCCACAGCTTTCTCCACATGGGCCTGGCAGGACGCGCACGTCATGCCTGTCACAATGTAATGTTCCATTGTCGTCTTTGACCTTCTTTCTTCCATATGAATCACTTCCATTTGAATCGGCGGTTCCTGTGCTGTTCCGGAAATCGCTTACTTCATCAGCTTCTGCAGCACATTGCACAGCTCGTCGATCGTCTCATCTCTGCCGTCCCGGATATCCTCCGCCACACAGCCGCGGATATGACACCCGAGCAGGATTTTGTTGAAGCTGTTCAGTGCGCTGGCCGCCGCGGAGGACTGAATCAGAATATCCGGGCAGTAGGCATTGTTCTCCACCATTTTCTCCAATCCGCGTATCTGCCCTTCTATCTTCTTGAGACGAATCAGAAGCGCTCTCTGCTCCTCCGGCGTTCTTTTCTTGTGGCGTCCGGACCCGCAGCAGACCGTCTCTTCCTCCGCCTGCTTTTCTGCAAGCTCCGCAAGCTGATCCGGATTCATGTCTGCGCCCTGATCCAGTGCCGTCTCGCGATTCGGCGCCGCTTCCCGGTTCGGCGCCGCTTCCTGATTCGGCGCTGCTTCCTGGTTGATCACTGCTTTCTGGATTCTCGTCTGTTTCTGTGCCATTTTCATTTCCTCTTGTCCTTTAATACCCCTCCTGGGTATCTCACTGCGATGAAATAATATACCCCTATGGGGTTTATGTCAACAATATTTATCATGCCACTGCAGACAGAATAGTTTTATGCCACCGCAGACAGGGCGAATATCTGAAGTTCTGAAGGATATTTTTCATGCCACTGCAGTCAGAAACGATTACAATATGCTCTAAGCTCCAACGCGATACAGACGAAGCGGCAGCCGTGACAGCTCTGCTGTACGAACCGGACCCGCCGCAATCGTGCTCTGAACCGCTGATCACATGACTGCATTCACACACAACCTGGAAGGAGACCGGCATGGAAGAGAAAATTTTGACTGACGAATTTGTGGAAGGCGAGCTTCGCTGGTGGAATGTGCCCGGCGTAACGCTCAGCATCTGTCAGGACGGCAGAGCACTGCAGGTGGAAGGATTCGGATACCGGGACATCGCAGAGAGGCTGCCGATGACCGGCGAGACCCTCGGCGGCATCGCCTCCTGCTCAAAATCCTTCTGCTCCGCGGTGATCGCCTCCCTGGTCGACGAGGGCGTGCTGGATTTTGACCGGCCTGTGCACGACTACCTGCCGGAGCTTTCCTTTTATGATGAGACAGCCACGAAGGAGTGCACACTGCGCGACATGCTGTATCACCGCACCGGGATCGCCGGGCATGACGCCATGTGGCCGGACGACGCCATCACCAGAAAGGAATATCTGCGCCGCATCCGGTTTCTGGAGCCGAACGAGCCATTCCGCTACAAGGCGCAGTACAGCAACACCATCTACAACCTGATCGGCATCGTCGCGGAGGAAGTGACCGGCAGAAAATTTGAGGACCTCGTGCAGGAGCGGATTTTGACGCCGCTCGGCATGACCCATACCGTGCTGAGCGTCGCCGCGATGCGCAGAACCAGCAACTGGGCGAAGGGGTATCTCGAGCGGACGCCGATCCCGGAGAGCAAAAAGAGCAGCCAGCCATGGCTCACCGGGCTCACCGAGATGCCCGCCTGGGAAATGAACGTCGGCGTGCCGGCCGCAGGCGTCAACTCATGCCCTGCCGACATGCTGAAATGGCTCACGCTCCATCTGCAGAACGGACAGTTTGAGGGAAAGCAGCTCTACTCCGCCCGCGTCATGGACGAAATGCACACCCCCGCCGTCGTCATGTCCGCCTTCCCGTGGAAATTTCCGGAAGTTCCCGGTATCGGCGAGTACGGCATGGCGTGGAAGACAACCATCTACCGCGGCCTGACGCTGCGGTACCACTGCGGCGAAATCGAGGGCTACTCCTCCATCGAATGCTTCCTGCCGGGGCAGAATTTTGGCATGTTTGCACTCTGCAACCACCATGCGCCGGTCACACCGTTTCTGATGGAACTGGTCTACACCGCCATCGACCGCGCCCTCGGCCTCCCCGCCATCGACTGGGCTGACAGACTACACCCCTACCAGAACGACAACACCGGTTCCTGCGAGGGCTGGAAACTGGACCTGTGCGGCGCCGCCGGTTTGGACGGCGCGGCGATTCATAGCCCTGAGATGGACGCCGCATCCGCGGAAAATCATGCGCCGGACAGCTCCGTGGCCTCTGCAGACGGTTCTGCATCAGCCATCCCTGCCGGTTTCCGCCACAGCGCGACGGAGTGCGCCGGTTCCTACCGCTCCGACGCCTACGGCGTCTACCGCATCTGTGAGAAAGACAGCCGTCTGTTCCTCGCCTACAAAGCATGGCTCCTTCCGCTCGAACATCTCACAGGAAACCTCTTCCGCGTTCCCGGGCTGAAGGAAGACACCCTCTTCATCGACATGCCTCTCCAGTTCACGGAGGACGCCGCACACAAAATTACCGGCTTCACACTCCGCCTTGAGCGGACTGTTTCGCCGGTATTCTTCCAGAAATTGTCCCAAACAGGCTAAACTCGTTAGGGACAATTATTGCGCCCGCGGCAAGCCTTTCTCTGTCAGATCAGCCGCGGGAGTTCCGCGGATTTTGGCGTGCCGACGCGGAAGGTGTTGCCCCCGCCGTTTGGCACAAGGCAGGCCTGGTTGGCCTCAAGTGTGCCGCGGAGTGTCATATAGAGCGCGGCCTCCGTCTCGTCCCACCCAGTGGCGCGGGCGATGAGGCGCCGCATTTCCATATAGGCGGCCCGGATCGCATCGTCACAGCTGTTCGCATTGGTGTTGACGTAGAACATGTCCGGTGTCTCCGTCACAGGCCAGTTGAGTTCAAAATTCTTCCTGACACGAACGCGGACGGTGATGGATCCGTCTGCCTCGAGGCCTGTCCCGCAGACCTCGCCGTCTCCCATTGAAGCATGAATATCTCCCATGGCGAGCATCGCGCCGGGGACGCGGACCGGCAGCCACACAGTCACCCTCTCTGTGATCACACGGCTGTCCATGTTGCCGCCACCCTCGAAGGCATCGAAGGTCGCCACCTTCCGGCCCGGCACCGCAGTGCCGATGACGCCGATCATCGGCCGAAGCTGCCAGTGAACGCCATGAAATTCTGTCACACCGTCCCGGATCGGAAGAATGTGAAACCGCTCCGGAACCGAGCGGTCGCGGAACGGACCGCTTCCCATCGCGACCACGCCGTGGTCTGCGACATCAATTTTGAGAATGTCGACAGCCAGCACATCGCCGGGCTCCGCTCCGTCCACATACAGCGGGCCCGTGGCCGGATTGTCCGGCTCGTCTCCCACCTGCTCCTCCAGGGAGATATCCTCCCTCTGCACCAGCCGGTTATAACAGTCCCTGGTGTCAAAAATCACAACCTCGCCGTCCGACGCATGGGCGGCCGGCACATTTGTCTCCGCATGTTCGTAAATGTAATGCTCATCCGTAATATGCTGCATGATTCAGTTCCTCTCTTCCGGAAAATTGTCCCTGACGAGTTTAGCATGGTTGGGACAAAAATTGTCCCAACCATGCTAAACTCGTCAGGGACAATTCCGCCTGTTTCATCGCTGCCGCGCGTCAGCAGTTCCCTGTGTATACATACCGGAGTCTCTCCCTGGCGATATCCGCGAGATGGTATACCCGTTCAACCGGTGTCGCCGGAATGTCCAGATGATAGCGCGGAAAATATCTGCTCAGATGATACGGGATTTCACCCTTTCCATCGAGAGACGCAATCCATGCTGAAGCATCCCGGATCTCCTCCTCCGAATCGTTCATCCCCGGAACCACCAGCGTCGTCAGCTCCACGTGACTCCGGGACGCCGCCTCCCAGATAAATTCCTTCACCATGGTCAGATCACCGTGCAGAAAATTCCGGTAATAGGATTCGCGGAAACCTTTCAGATCAATATTCATCGCGTCCATGTACGGAAGGATTTCTTCCAAAACCCGGAGCGAACCGTTGCCGCTCGTGACCAGCACGTTTTTCATGCCAGCCTCGTGCACCAGTCTGCCGGCATCCCTCACATACTCCCAGAACGTGAGCGGTTCATTATACGTGTAGGCCACACCGATCACGTCCGGATACCTGCTTCCTGCCTCCTTCGTGATCCGCACCAGCTCCTCCGGACTGACGAACCGTGTGCCCGCGTCATCCGTCTTGCGGGAAATACTGCTGTTCTGACAAAACGGGCAGTCCAGACTGCAGCCATAGCTTCCCACCGAAACCACCAGGCTGCCGGGATAAAACCGCCGCAATGGCTTCTTCTCGACCGGGTCGAGTGCAAGAGACGTCAGCTTCCCATAGCTGCCGCATACAACCTCTCCGTTCACACAGCGCCTCGCACTGCAGAAGCCGGTTTCACCCTCCCCGATCTGACAATGCCTGAAACAAACGTCACAAACCGCGCTCATCGCCGCCTCCCGGAAATTTCCTCCTGACAAGGTCAGCCTGTGCATGACACAGTCGTCCCATACAGGCAAAGGGGATCATATCAAAACTTGTCAGGGGCAGACCAGCGCTGTCTCTATCTGCTACTCATGTCTCACGACCTGAAAGCGCTGGAGTTTTACATCGCGTTCAAAATCAGGAATCCCGGCTTTCTTTCTCGCGATGCGGATCTGTTCCTGCACGTCGTCAACACCCTCCAGATTCGGAAGGAGAAGACCGCGGCGCTCTCCCCTGGAGACAATGACACCGTACTTTTTCACGTCGAGCTGTGCCGGGGATACAATGTCCTCCGGCGGGTCAAGGACATCCACTCCATATTCAAGATATGGAAGCTCCTCCTCCCGCACCGGATCAAAGCGCGGATCGCGTGAGCATGCACTGATGGCATTGTTCACAATTTCCTCTGCGATATTCCGCCGCACCGGGCTGATTGTCCCGATGCAGCCGCGCAGCTCCCCCGCGATATGGAGCGACACAAAGACGCCAGCCGACCGCGTCCGCATCTCATCCGGCACTTCTCCCTTCGCCGGATAGGGAATTTTGCGTCCATCCTGGACGAAGGTCTCCACCGTCTCCCGCGCAAGAGCCACGTACGGATCTTCCTTCACCCGGCGCTGCCTGAGCCTTTCCTTCTCCTTTGCCTCGTACTGGTCCAGAAAATTGCGCGCCGCGTCTCTCCCGGTCACCCGGTACGTACACACACCGTATCCCACGCCTGTCACATCCTGATGGCACAGCCGGTGCGGCTCCACGGCGAGCCGGTCCAGAGCCCCGGCCATAATCACGAAGGATCTGTGCCCGCACTCCGCCGCCTTCTCCAGCAGCACCGGGTCGAACTCAAGCAGCTTCTCAAAGTCCGCCCTGCCGCAGACATCCATGATTTTGTCATCATAAACCGGACCATGCGGATCAAATCCGTACGGCCCGTTCGCCTTCAGCTTGTGCGACAGATCTCCGCTCGCCACATAAACCACGCGGCGCCCCAGCTCCTCCGCCGCCTGCTGTACCAGCATTCCGAGCCGGTAGTGATCCGCAAGACTGATCCCCGAGATCCCGAGCCGTACCAGCCGGAAGTTCCGCCATTTCTTCATAATAAAATACAGCGGCACGATCGTCGCATGATCGAGGGCAGGATCCCGCTCGCCCAGATACCCGGCCGGAATCTCCGCCTCCTTCGCGAGCGCACAGATCCTCTCCGACAGTTCCTCGTCATACTCCCGCGCGATCCGCACCTGCGGCGCGCCGAACCGCGCCATATCACCCTCCGCGTGCGTCCCCGGTGAAATGTGGAGATAGTCCGAGTACATCACGCTGTGCGGCGACGACAGTACAACCGTCTCCGGCTCCAGCGAGGCAGCGAAATCTGCCGCCGCCTCATACGCCCGCGCCGTCTCCGCGATCTCCTTCTCCGCTCCTCTGCCGACCTCCGGAAGAATCAGCGGCGGATGCGGCGCCATCACAGCTCCCACAACAGCCATACTCATCGCCCCCCCAGAAATTGTCCCCGCACTTATTCCTCAATATGTTCTCTCCCCACACCGATGATGGTATGCACATGCTCATCGGCGAGGGAATAATATATCTGCTTGCCGTCTCTGCGGGCACGGATGAGCCGTGCGGTGCGCAGGATCTTCAGCTGGTGCGAGACAGCCGACTGTGTCATGTCGAGCGCTTCGGCAATCCCGCTAACATTGCGCTCCTCTCCGCACAGAGCAAACAAAATGCGGATGCGCGTGGTGTCTCCGAATATTTTGAATAGTTCCGCGAGCGTCTCTATTTCATTGTCATCCGGAATGGTGCACTCCTCTTCCATTCTAGTACCTCGCTGAGGCAAAATCCGCGAATGCGGTTTTGCCGAATGCGGCAGCCGGTGCGTCAGCACCGTTGCTGCTGTTTGAAAGTGGCGTATCGACGCCACTTTCAAACCCATACCTCGCTGAGGCAAAATCCGCGGATGCGGTTTTGCCAAATGCGTCAGCACCTCCCCCCGCTTTCAACCCGTCAGGCCTTCAGCGTTCTCGCCGCATTCAGCACACAGATGAGGAGTACACCGGTATCGCCGAACACAGCAAGCCACATCGGACACAGCCCAAGGGCCGCCAAAATCAGAATCGCAATTTTGATCACGATGGCCAGCACGATATTCTGTCTTGCGATGGCGATGGTTCTCCTGGAAATTCGGATCGCCCTGGCGATTTTACTCGGCTTGTCATCCATCAGCACCACATCCGCCGCCTCGATGGCCGCATCGGAGCCCATGGCTCCCATGGCGATGCCGACGTCCGCTCTCGCGAGCACCGGCGCATCGTTGATGCCGTCGCCGACGAAGACGAGCGTCCCGTCCTCCGGTCCGGTCTTCTCCGCGAGGAGCTTTTCCACATTCCTGACCTTGTCCGCCGGCAGCAGTTCCGCATGATACGCGTCGACGCCCAGTTCCCCTGCCACGCGCGCCGCAACCTTCTCGCGGTCGCCGGTCAGCATCACTGTCTTGCGGACGCCCAGCTTCTTCAGCGACGCAATTGCCTCCGCCGCGTCCGGCTTGACCACATCGGAGATATGAATGTGGCCCGCATAGACGCCGTCAATCGCGACATGAATGATCGTGCCGGGTTCCCCACAGTCTCTCCACACCGCGCCGACCGCATCCATCATCTTCGTGTTGCCGACGCAGACGGTCCGCCCGTTGACCCGGGCGCGGATTCCCTGCCCGGCCACCTCGGTGACATCCTCCACCTCGCAGCCGTCATCCTCATTGCCAAAGGCATTCCGGAGCGACACCGCGATCGGGTGCGTCGAATACCGCTCCACGTGCGCCGCGAGATGGAGCAGCTCCTTCTCGCTGATCTTCTCCGGGTGCAGCGTCGTCACCTCGAACACGCCCTTCGTCAGCGTCCCCGTCTTATCAAATACCACAGTTCCGGCCTTTGCGAGGCTGTCCATGAATGACGAGCCCTTGATCAGAACACCAATTTTGGACGCCGCGCCGATCCCGCCGAAGAACGCAAGCGGCACCGAGACGACCAGCGCGCACGGGCAGGATACGATCAGGAACGTCAGCGCCCGCAGCAGCCACGTCGCAAAATTCGCGGCAAAATCTCCGCTCAGGACCGGCGGCACGAATGCGAGCACCACAGCTGCCAGCACGACAATCGGCGTGTAAACCCGCGCAAACCGCGAAATAAAATGCTCTGACCTGGATTTTGCCTCGCCCGCGTTCTCCACCAGATCCAGAATCTTCGCGGCTGTGGACTCGCCGAACGCCTTCCCCACGCGCACCCGCAGCACGCCGCTCTGATTCACGCATCCGGACAAAATCTGGTCTCCCGCGGCGACGTCGCGCGGCGCGCTCTCGCCCGTCAGCGCCACCGTGTCAAGACTCGAGCTTCCTTCCAGCACTGTCCCGTCCATCGGCACCTTCTCGCCGGGCTTTATGACAATAACCTCACCAACCCGCACTTCATCGGGTGCGACGACCTCCACCGCGCCGTCCCGTTCCACATTGGCAAAATCCGGCCGGATGTCGAGAAGCTGGGAAATCGCCCGCCTGCTGTTTCCCTCCGCGATCCCCTCAAAAAGCTCGCCCACCTGGAAAAACAGCATGACGAACACGGCCTCAGGAAACTGCGGGCTGCCGCCCGGCACAAAGCCGATGACCAGCGCGCCGATCGTCGCGATGCTCATGAGGAAATCCTCGTTAAACACCTCGCCGTGTCCGATGCTCTCCCCGGCTTCCTTCAGCACATCAAAGCCCGCCGCAAAGTACGGCACCAGGTAGAGCAGAAGCCGCTGCCACATCGCAAGTCCCGGCATGTTCCGATCAATCAGAAATGCCGCCAGCAGGAGGGCCGCTGAGATGAGGATCTGCCGGAGCTTCTGCTTTGGCTCCATCTCCTCCTCTTCCCCGTCCCCGCCTTCTTCATGGGCTTCCCGCGCTTCCGCCGCCGTTCTCTTTGCTTCCTCGTTCTGCTCCAATTCCGTCTGCTGCCTGTTCATCGCGCTTTCTCCTGTATTTTATATTTGAACATTCGTTCATTTGTTTAAATATACAATACACCAGCTGCACTCAGGCGTCAATAGACACTCCTCTTATCTTCGGCGTATTGACGTATCAGCGCCACGCTCTGATCCATGCCCGCGCCGCGCCTTTTTCGGCATCCGCGGGAGAAATGCCAGCATGGGCTCTCTCTCATATCGGGACAGTAGTTCCGGTCATGCAGAAACGAGGACTGAATGTGCGGAACTTTCTTCCGTTTCGGGACATTGGCGCCCTGGCACATATGTCCCGAAACCATCACTCCACCGCATTCACAATCTTTTCCACCGCGCTCTGGAGTTTCTTCACGCGCTCCGCGGAGACATCCTTATCCTGATCGACCGCATAATAGTAGAACTTGATCTTCGGCTCGGTGCCGGAGGGCCGCGCCGCGAACCAGCTGCCGTCCGTCATATAGAACCGCAGGCAGTTCTGCGGCGGAATGTCCGCATAACCATGGAGATAATCAATGACATGATCAATCCCGGTCCCGTCGATCGTCTTCTCGTCCTTCAGCGTGCGAAGCCGCATCATCATGCGCCCGATGCGTTCCTGCCCGGCCTTCCCGGTCAGCACAATGCTCGCCGCGCCGTCTGCAAAATATCCGTATTTCCGGTACAGCGCGTCCAGTGCCTGCGCCATCGACATGCCGCGTTTCCGGTAATACGCCGCCATCTCCGAGATCAGCATGCCGGCGCAGATACCATCCTTGTCCCGGACCTGCTCTCCCGGCGCGCAGCCAATGCTCTCCTCATAGCCGAAGAAATATGTATACCCTTCCTTCTGGACCTCCGGAATTTTGCCGCAGATATTCTTGAACCCGGTCAGCGTCTCGAAGACCGTGATCCCGTGGTCCTCACAGATCGCCCGTCCGAACTCGCCTGTCACGACCGACTTGATCATCGCCGCCTTTGCGGGCAGCGTCCCCTTCTCCGTCTGCGCCTCCGCCATGTACGCGATCAGCATCGCGCCGGTCTGATTTCCATTCAACGCGATGTATCCGCCATCGCCGTCCGCGATCATCACTGCCATGCGGTCGCTGTCCGGGTCTGTGGCGATCAGCACCTCGGCGCCCTTCTCCTTTCCCAGCTTCTCTGCCAGCGCAAAGGCCTTCGGATTCTCCGGATTCGGGAACGGCACGGTCGTAAAGTCCGGATCCGGGTCCTTCTGCTCGGGCACCACAGCAAAATTCGTAAAGCCCCGCTCCGCCATGACGCGGGTCAGCGGAATGCTGCCGGCGCCGTTGAGCGGTGTGTAGACGATCGGCACCGACAGGTCCAGCTCATCCGCGCCGCGCTGTGCCATGCTCTCCACGTAATCGAGATAGCTGCGGTCCATGTCCTCCCCCAGCATGCACAGAAGTCCCTGCTTCTCCGCATCCGCGGCGGACAGTCCCGGGAACGGATCAAACAGCGACAGCTTTTCGATCTCCGCGAGAATTCCGTCCGAAACCACGCCGGAGATCTGCGCACCGTCCTTCCAGTACACCTTATATCCGTTGTACTCCTTCGGATTGTGGCTGGCCGTCATATTGATTCCGGCGGCGCATCCCAGCTTCCGCACCGCATACGAAAGCTCCGGCGTCGGGCGAAGCGACGGGAAGAGATAGGTTTTGATCCCGTTTCCCGCCAAAATCTGTGCCGCGAGTTCCGAAAATTCTCTGGAGTGATGCCGGCAGTCGTAGGCAATGACCACGCCATGGCTCCGTTCCTCTCCGGACCGGATGATATAGGCTGCCAGCCCCTGCGTCGCCCGGCCAACCGTCAGTTCGTTCATGCGGTTGGTACCGGCGCCGCAGATACCGCGCAGCCCGGCCGTGCCGAACACGATCTCCTGATAGAACCGGTCCGTGATCTCCGCCTCATTTCCCTCAATTGCCAGAAGCTCCTTCTTCATATCGCTGCCGTCCGGCAGCTTTGCGAGCCATTCCTGATATCGTTCCTTTGCGTTCATCTCATGCCCTCATTTCTTCCAGATACTTTGATTCTCTCAATACATGTGTTCTCTATATATGTGTTCTTTCTCTATACGGCCTCTCTCGCTCGTCGATTTCTGCCTCTCCTGCTCGTCGACTTCTGCTCTCCTGTTCGTCGATATTCTGACCAGCGGCCTTATTTTCAGCCATTTCGCAGCGGTCCTCCGCCTTTTCACACCGCATGCACATTGTCCGGATATTCCTTCACCCGGTAGCCGGGTGCCGCCCAGCGCACCGCATTTGTGATAATCCGCTGAATCTGCGGCATCTCATAGACCGGCTGCTCCTCGTGGCCCGGCTGAAAATAAAAAATTTTACCGTAGCCGCGGTGGAACGTGACGCCGCTCCGGAACACCTCCCCGCCCTTGTACCAGCCGAGAAAAACCACCTCGTCGGGCTCCGGAATGCCGAACGGCTCACCGTACATCTCCTCGTCCGGTATCACAATGCACGGATCGACGCCCCGCGCGATCGGATGCGCCGGATTCACGCACCAGAGCTTCTCGCTGTCATGCTCTCTCCAGTGCAGCGTCATCGGCGTGCCGAGCAGCTCACGCATCACCTTGCTGTAATGCGCCGAGTGAAGAGCGATCAGCCCCATCCCGGCATGCACCTGCCGACAGACCAGCCTCACATTTTCATCCGTGATCTCCTCCTGACGCGCATCCCGGCTGATCAAGCGTCGCCGTGCGCACCTCAATATCCGGTTCCTTTTCCAGAAATTTTTTAATTGTGCCGTGGATTCCTTCGGGGTACACCTTCGCGATCTCCGGAAGCTCCCTCTCATGCACATTTTCATTCCACACAGTCACACGAATCATCATTTATACCCCTGCCGCAAACCGCCGCAGAAACGTCGCCGACTCCCTGATGCAGTCCGTATAGGACGCGGCGCCGAAGAACTCCATCGACAAAATACCGTCATATCCCTTTGCTGCAAGCTCCGCCAGAATCTGCGGAATCGGCATGCAGCCTTTTCCCACGGCGCACGGATACATTGCCGCACCGTCCATGGCAATGAGCGGTTCCCCATACTGCCGCCGCAGCGCGGCGGACCCGGGCTGCGCCCGGCGTTTCTCCCCGGCCTGCCGCAGGCCGCCATTCTCCCCCGGCTGTGCCTCTACGTCTTCCGCACCATCCGGAATCAGACGGTCCTTACAGTGTACATGCCGCACGCGGCCCGGAAATTTTTCCTCGAAATGATGGAGCGCTGTGAGCGCGTCCTCTGCGCTATACCGGAAGTTTCCCGTGTCCAGCGTAATGGACAGCGCCGGAACCGCTTCAAGAAAGGCGTCCATCCCCGCCATGTTACGGATCGGACTCCTCGCATTGTCAAAATCCTCCATTGTCACATCGATTCCGGCCTTCTCCGCCTCCGCACACAGCAGTTTCATCCCGCGGATCATATTTTGCAGCTCCCGCTGCCTGTCCGACAATCCCTGCTGCCCGTCCGCATAAAATCCCGGAATCGGCATAATATGCCTCGCGCCAAAGATCTGACCGAGACGAATCTGCCGGCACTGCCTCAGGTCCTCCGGATGTGACTGCCAGTCATACGTCATATAAATGCCCGACACGCCAAGATCTGCCGCCCTGAGCAGCCCTGCGAGCCGCTCTGCCTCCTGGTCATCCAAAAATTCGCTGCCATCCAGCTCCACAAACCGGATGCCGAGCGACCCTGCCCAGGCAAGCGACTCCTCCTCCGTGAGCTTCTGCTCCCGCGCCGCTTCCCGGAGATGATGATAAAACACTGCGATTTCCATCTCTACCTCCACGTGCCGCGAAGCACCAGGAATATTGGCCTATGACAATACCAGGGCACGATTCCGCACATAAACCGGCATCGTATCCAGCGGTGCTTCGGCCGTCACTGATTCTCCGCCCTGAACCGCCTGCCCGGTATAAAAGTCATACCAGGTTCCTGCCGGAAGATATACCTTCCTCTGCCTCTCGCCCATCTCCAGAATCGGCGCGGCCAGGACATCCGGTCCGAACATATACTCATCCTTCAGATTCCACGTTTCCGTGTCCTCCGGGAAATCATAGAACAGAGGGCGCATGACAGGATCGCCAGAGGTGTGAGCCGCTTCCATCAGGGTCCGGATATATGGACGAAGCAGCTCTCTTATTTCCAGATATTTACAGCATATCCGGTAAACCTCTTTTCCATAGCTCCACACCTCATTCTCTGCGCCGGAGATCGCCTTTCCTCCGCCATGATCCGACATCGGTTCCTGGAACGGTTCCCGGAACCCATGGAGACGCATGACCGGGCAGAAGGCCCCGAACTCAAACCAGCGGGCGAACAGCTCATGGAAGGCCGGGTCGTGGATATTGCCTCCATGAAAGCCCCCGATATCCGTCGTCCACCATGGAATCCCGGCGAGTCCCATATTCAATCCGGCACACAGCTGATTTCTGAGCGAGCGGAAGGAAGAATCAATGTCTCCGGACCACACCAGCGCGCCGTATTTCTGCGATCCCGCCCAGGCGCAGCGAAGCAGATTCACGATATTGGTCTGCCCCTCCTTCGCCATTCCCTCATAGGCCATACGGGCATATTCCCTCGGATAGATATTCCCGACCTCCAGATCTGCTCCCTGGAAATACCGATAATGCTGATACTCGTATCCTGTGAATTCCGGCTCCGCCTCATCCAGCCAGAAAATCCGGATTCCCTTCTCATAATAGTTTTCTTTGATTTTCTCCCACACATAGTGCCGCGCGTCAGGACAGGTGACATCGATCAGCGCCGCGTTTCCCAGCTGTCCGATTCGTTTCCCCCGCTCTGATCGGGCAAGGAATCCTTCCTCTGTCATCTCCTGATAATTGACGCTCTCCTCCTCCACAGTCGGCCAGATGGAAACCATGAGCTTAATTCCCATCTCTCCCAGCTCACGCACCATCCCTGCCGGGTCCGGCCAGCATTCCGCGTCAAAATCCCAGTCGCCCTGATGCGGCCAGTGGAAGAAATCTACCACTATGACGTCTATCGGAAGATTTCTGCGTTTATACTCCCTTGCAATCCGCAGGATCTCATCCTGCGTTTTGTAGCGGAGCTTGCACTGCCAGAATCCGAGTCCATACTCCGGCATCATGGGAACCTTCCCCGTTACATCCGCATAATGATGCTCAATTTCCGCCGGTGTGTCCGCCGCGGTGATCCAGTAATCCAGCTGTTTGGTGGACTCCGCGTACCATTCCGTCAGATTCTTTCCAAACGTCACCGCCCCGATGGATGGGTTATTCCAGAGCATCCCGTATCCGCGGCTGGAAATCACAAATGGAACACTTGCCTGCGAATTCCGATGCGCCAGCTCCAGCCTGCAGCCTTTCAGATCAAGATAAGGCTGCTGATACTGCCCCATTCCGAACAGCTTTTCATCTTCCTCCGCCTCAAAGCGGGCATAGAGGCGATAGTTGTCCATGCCCTCGTAGGACACAAACGTTCTCGGTTCAATTTCCAGCGCACTGTTGAATTCCTTTCTGCCTTCCTCCGACATGCCCCGCGTGCGCTGGTATTCCTGAAGCAGTTCCTTTCTCTCTCCGTTCTGATCGACCCGATAAAAGATCAGCTTGTCCGTTCTGGTTATCTCACAGAGAATTCTGCCATTCTGCAGGAATTCACTCGAACCCTCTTCAAAAAAGACAACATCCTGATCCGTTTCCGGCGGATTCTCTTCCAGCGCAGACAAATCCGGATTCGTCTGGAACGCACTCCGCTGCGTCGCTCTCACCCGAAAGCTGTCGCGCCCCCACGCCTCAATCCGCAGCAATTCCTTATCCCTTCGCTGTACCAGCGCATTCCCTTCTCTCCTTCTCATGCCCATCCTCCCCATAGATAAAATTGGTAACATCGTTCAAATTAGCATCCTGCTTTCTCGCGCATCGGAATCCCGCGCCGCCAGGCACATATATCACGCACATATCAGTTTGAACATGGTGTATCGGCACCGCGTTCATACTTTCGGAGCACAGGAGAAAACAGCATATTATTTCCAGATGCATCAAGGATACCACATAGCCGAGCCGAATGAACCACCCTGTTGGCATTCAGATCTTCCCATCTGAGTCTTTCCAGCGTGATCCATCATTTCCGCTGTGATACCGGTCGTACTGGCTAACAATCCGTTTTTCCCAACCACAGCGATCGCAATGGCACTTGACGGAAGTTCCTGCTGCTGAAGATACCAATACACAGAATTGACATCAAAAAGCCCGGCCCTCCCCGCTGTATCTCAGCGAAGCGGACCGGGACATATTCATCCTGTTTCTTCTCTCACTTGTGCCATCTCTCCCGGAAATAGTGCGCCGCGAGTTTCGGCTTGCGATCCCGCGTGAAGAGCCCCTTCTTGTTGCCCTGGACCCGCAGCAGGCTCTGACTCGTTGCAAAATCCGCGAAGTTCCATACCTGCTCACCGACGACGAAGGCAAACTCATCGAAGACTCTGTTGTTCATCTTGTAATAGTCGACCTGATATTCCTCCGTGTACATGACCGGCGTCGTGTCGTGGAAGCCCATCACCGTGTCCGCGCCGTATTCCGTGAACATCAGCGGTTTGCCAAGCTTCTCCCAGGCTTTCAGCTCGTCGCGGAGCGCCAACTCCGGCACCTCGAGGTCCGGCCCGCCGAAATACCACCCGTAGTAGCGGTTGAGGCAGATCACGTCCGACAACTTTGCGGAAATATCCGACTCCGGACCGCCCGCCATCTGCACTGAGGTCAGCGTGCAGGGCCGCTTCTCCGGATCGAGCTCGCGCGCCAGGTCATACAGCGGCTTGAAATACTCATAAGCGCCCTCGCCTGACGAATCCGGCTCGTTCGCGATATTCCACATCACGACGCAGGCGTGATTCCGGTCCCTCGCGATCAGATCGCGGATGACCTCCCTGTGATGTTCCTGCGTCTTCACGCCGTGCTCCCTGTCGAAGGTCCCGATCCTCTGCCCGTTGAAGTTCGCGCCGCCGCCAAAATTCAGATTCACGCCGACCGCGGTGGTCTCATCGATGACCACGATTCCCTCCTCGTCGCACAGCCGCATCATCTCCTCGCTGTACGGATAATGGCTGCAGCGGAAGCTGTTGGCCCCCTGCCATTTCATGAGCGAAATATCCTTCACATTCATCGGCAGATTCAGACCGCGCCCGCCGGGGAAGGTATCCTCGTGCTTGCCATACCCCTTGAAATAGAACGGCCTTCCGTTGATCAGGAACTTCGTTCCATCGACCTTCACTGTCCGCACGCCGTAAGGCAGCTCATACACATCGTCTGCAAAACAGATTTTGACCTGATAGAGATACGCTGCGAGAGGCTGCCAGAGATGGACGTTCTCGATGCGCAAGGTTCCCTCCGCGCCGTCGGCGCTGGCCACCCTCCTGCCTTCCCGGTCATATACCTCAACTCTGCAGGCGCCGGTGCCGACCGTCTCGACGCTGTAGCGGATCTCCGCATTCTGTCCTTCCACAGACGGAACCAGCGCCACATCCGCGATGTAATTCTTCGGCGTGGTATACAGACGCACCGGCCGCGTAATACCGCAGTAATTGAAGAAGTCAAAATTCGGGTTGTTCTGTTTCTTGTCCGAGTGGTACGCCGCACCCGCCATGGACAGGCCACCCATCATGTTCGCCTGGCCGCCGACCGGCAGGGTGGTGTAGTCGATGACGTTGTCCACCGCGATCGTGAGCAGATTGTCGCCGTTCGTCAGCAGATCGCCGACCTCTACCTCAAAGGGCAGGAACCCGCCGCGATGCTCGCAGATCATCTCTCCATTCAGATAGACCCTCGCGTGATGCGTGACCGCGTCGCACCGGAGCACCACCCGCTGCGTGTTCCGCACGTACGCCGGCACGGAGATCGTCCGCTGATAGAAGACCCAGCCGTAGTGATCCCGGAAGGAAATCCCCTCCTTCAGGTCATTATAGGATGCCGGCACCGGCATCGTGGTGGCATCCTCCAGAGGCTTCCGATACCATTCTTCCGAAAAGCCTTTCCCGTCGTCCAGTTTGAAGTCCCAGATACCGGACAGATCACTGACCATTCTCGATGCTGTCAACACAGGATATAACATTGCTTTCCTCCAATCTGTTCTACATTGCATGATTGCTGCGCCGTGTTCAAATTTCGATATACCCCTCTTCGTCCGCCCGCATCGGCAGTGCCGCCATCCAGTCGATGAGCGACAGCGCTGCCGGGATGCCGGTCCAGCAGAAGACGAGGTACATGACGCCTCTCCGCCAGTGACCGGCGTAAAACTGATGCGCACCGAAGAGTCCCGGAAGGCGCATATCCTGCGATCCGCAAGCTGGCTTATCGCATTGAAAACGCCATCAGTATGCAGGAACTCGGTACAATCCGCAGAGACATTTTCCGAAGGTACTGCAGCCTGGTGCGGACCAGTCAGACGAAGGGCTACTCTCCCATCATCCAAAAGGTCGTATCCTATCTCATCGCCCACCTGGACGATGCCGGACTGACCCTGCAATCCACAGCGGAGCACTTCGGGCTCAATAAGAGCTACCTCGCGGCCACCTTTCGGAGGGAAGTGGGCGTCACCTTCACCCACTACGTAAACAGCCGCCGGATTGACCAGGCCATCGGCCTTCTCAACGTCGGCGCGGGTTCCATCACAAGCATCGCCTCCGCTGTCGGCATCCCGGACATCACCTATTTTGCCCGCGTGTTCAAAGCGCAGAAGGGCATGAGTCCCTCCGCATACCAGAAGATGATCTACCGCTGACAGTTGTGGTGCTTTCCATCGCCATTCACGATGGCCGCAGCCAGTACACCTGCTTTATTCTCATATAGTTCAGGCGGACTTGTCCCTGTGCAAAGTCTCCTCCGAAGCCGCAGAGGGCGCATTTTCCGCCATGTCCTTCTTCTCGTTCTTGATCTCCCAGTGAATCAGGAAGGTCAGCATCGCGCGGAGCACAATGATTGCCCCGAGTATGCCAAGTTCAGACCATTCCCGGACAACTACCGTCCGAAGAACCTCTCCGCCCATCTTGAATTCCAGGGCGAGCGCAATGCCCTGCGCGAGATCAAGGCGGATATTCTGGCGGTCACGCCGAATCCAGCGGATGAACGCCCGGACGGCAGAGGTCACCAGAACGACAATGCCAAAGAATTCGAGAAGGCTCGTACATACCTCGACAATGTCGTACATATATGTTTCGAGTTCAGAAAGTAATACTTCCATGTCTACCTCCACGTGCCACGCGAAGCACGGCTTTGAGCGGCAGTTTTCGTTACATTCTGAGCGAGGTTTATTTTCAGCTGCGATAGATTCGGCGTCATAAATTCTATCTGTAACAGGCAGATATACATATTGAGTTTATTTCATTTTATTAATACTTATATAGAGTTTTTCTCATTTTGTCGATGTCTGTCCTTTCCAAACTTTCTGAAAAACTCCTACATGAGTGAGTGCTTTGAAATTACAGCCAGCATGGCATCCTGATGACGCGGAGGTGTAAATCGTTTATCAAGGCAGACCTGTGACAAAGAGGTGAACGCTATGCTGGAGGAAGAGCACCCAGGCAAGCGGAATAGATAAAGTAGGTGGGAATATTTCTGGAAGTACAGCAATGAGCATCTGACAGAGCAATGAAGCATCTGGCAGAGACTCTGACAGAACTGCCTGCAGAGCCAGAGTCGTATCAGAGTTCTGGTCCGGGCAAACAGGTCGCGCCCGGACCAAAATAGAGGCAGCTTCCGCGCTGGGAAGAAAAACATCTGTAGTCAGTTCAGAAGGTCCCGTCCTATCTGATAGGCATTCTTCAGATCCTCAGGGAAATTCTTCTCGCGGGATAATTTCTTTCTGCTCTCGTCGAAGCTTCCCATATTAAACCGCGAATAATCGGAAACCTGCAGCGTATCATAGCAGGGGTAGAGGCATACTCTGCCATTCAGCATTTCCAACTCTTTCGCATAACCTTCAAATTTGTCTTTATATAAGCTGTCATAGAATTCCTTCGTCGCATTCATGCTGACGAACAATCCAACATTGATCTTCCCGATGAAATAATTGCTGTAGTCGTCATATGACAGCGAACAGAAATGCAGCCGCTCCATCAATGCAAAATACCGGCTTGTCGGTCTTCCGAGATATATAGGTGTGCCGATCAGAAGCTCGTCCGCATGAAAAATTCTGTCGATCACGGGTGCCAGGTCATCTTTCCAGTAGCAGTGGCACCGCTCCACGTCTTTTCTCTTGCAGAGCATACAACTTCTGCATCCGGTGAAATCAAGATCGTACAGATCAATGTATTCAACCTCTGCGCCGGCGCTTTTTGCGCCCTCCGCCGCTGATTTTAATAGTCTGGCGGTATTCCATGCTTTCCTGAGGCTTGCGTTCAGAACAATTGCTTTCATTCTCTCTCACCTCGCCTAAGTATTCGCATTCTCACTCATTTACGGTGCCTTCAGATATTTTATTATAACATTGTAACCTCAAATTTTACGTAATAGATCGACTCCGAGCGTGTCCAGCACGTTCTTTGTCTTCTTCTGGATTGCGGAAACTTTGATTCCCTGTTTGTCTCCGCTGTCCACACGGTAGATGTTCTTCGTGAGTTTCAGGACATCTTCCGCGGAATATTTGTCCGTGAACCCCGCGTTCCTGAGAGCGTTTAACAGGCCGTAGTAATACAGCAGGCTGATGTGATTCAGGAATACCCAGCCCCGGAAGTAATCGTCCGTGTGTGCATGGGAATCACTTGAAATAATGCTGTTCTTGAGATAGTCGAAGCACTGCTCAATGTCCCAGCGTTCCTGGTAGTCGAGAAAAATCTCTTTTGCAGGGAGATCGAGATTGCTGCAGAAGGAGAAATACCCCATCCGGATCTGCCTGATGACATCCTTAGGTATACCATTCATCTCAAGGAATGCAAGCCAGTGCAGAATCCAACAAACCCTCATCTCGTACTCCGATGGAACCGCCAGTCGCTTCGCCTATGATCTGATGCAGAAGCATGATTCGAGTTGAGACTATATCGAATCACCATATCAATCAGATAATTTTGCTCTCATAATCTTGCAGTTCATGAAAAATATTATCCACAACTGCTGTCTCTCCCTCAATCCGATACAACAT
Organism: uncultured Lachnospiraceae bacterium; assembly: GCA_902781655.1. Taxonomy (GTDB): domain Bacteria; phylum Bacillota; class Clostridia; order Lachnospirales; family Lachnospiraceae; genus CAG-791. The sequence goes on along the minus strand of CACZJZ010000031.1, from coordinate 10,145 downwards.
AAAGTATCTATGCGACAGAAAATTCATCCTTCTGTATCCCAGGGCACTTAGTTTCGAATTATCGCAAAGTTTCAAACTGGCCGCCACTTTAGACAGAGTCTGTTTTGTTGCCTCGAAATCATTGAGGATATTGGTTGCCGCCTGCTCATTTTTCTTCTCGTAAAGAAGATATCTGATAAACCCTTCCAGATCAGCTTCCGCATCTGATGTGATGAGAACTCTATAGTCCATACTTATCCCTCATATCCGATATCACCTCATCTGCATCCCGAACAAGTCCTTGCTCGGCGTGTCTCCTGGAAACTTCAAGTTTATCTAGAAACTCATCCTCAGTTAAGGTTACATATGGATTAGCGGTCTTTTTCTTTATCTCAAATGGAAATCCGTTATTTGCCACGGCCTGCGTCAGAAACATCCTGACAGCAGAAGTCGTATCTGTTCCAAGCTCTCTGAACAGCTTATCGGATTTGGCTTTCAAATCATCATCTACTCGTATCTGAATCGTGCTAGCCATTTCTGAGCCTCCTTCACATCTGATAAACGAATAATAATGCTATTTCATTATAAATACAATAAAATAGCAAGGTGTGATTAAGAGTGATACAGAAAGTTATTCATCATTTTCCAAAAACGCCACATCCTCTCTGCTGAGCGGATGATTGGCCGCCGCCACATTGCCGGGCAGACGTTTGGGATTGGTCGTGCTCATGATGGCAAAGGTGTTCATGCTGCTGCCGAACACATAGCGCAGGGCGATATCGGTGACGGCGGTATGGTACCGCTCCGCCAGGGTTTCGGCACGACGCAGGCGGCGCATGTTCTCCTCGCAGAGATAGCCTTTCTGCCCCGGACCGTCCAGAACGCTCTTTGCCCCCTCATAGTCGAAGGCTTTGAATTCCCCGCTGAAGAAACCTCTCGCGAGGCTGGAATAGCAAAGCACCGGCATCTGATTGTCCGTATACCACTGCTGGGTGTCCTGGACCCAGACGTTTTTCGGCATTTTCCCCTACTCCGCCTGTAACAGGATCAGCGGCTCGATACCGTCAAAGCCGATCTCGTGGTTCTTGCGGATGGTTCCGGTCAAATCGGGTGCAAATTCTTTTTTCAGCCCGAAGCTCTATACTGCGATCATATTCATTTCTTCCTGTGTCGTTCAATATTGATGCTTTCCTGCTGTCGCGGTGAACGCTTCTCTGCCCGGCAGACGGATCTGGGCTGTGCAGTTGGTGGGAATCGTAATGGTGTACGTCACGCTGTTTTCGGTCTTCTCCCAGCGACTGGTGACCTCGCCATACAGGCTCTTATAGCAGGCCTCGGCGTGGGTCAGCGTCCCGCCGGGGATGGGGGCGATCACAAAATGGTTTTCTCCGTCCACGCGGATGCCCGCGCAGGTATCGAACAGCCACTGGCACACCGCGCCGGGCGAATAGTGGTTCAGACTTCCGGCGTCGCCCTTGTCAACGGCGTTTTTGCCAACATAGCCTTCCCAGGTCTCCCAGATCGTGGTAGCGCCCTGCAGCACCTCATAGAGCCAGCCGGGCTTTTCAGGGTTCAGCAGCACCCGGTAGGCCGTTTCGTCCGCTCCGGCTTTGGTCAGCTCGTCGAGCAGGAAAGGGGTGGAAAGAAAGCCTGTGCCAACACGATAACGGTAGTCCTGCACCGCCCTGATCAGTCTCTCCTGTACTTTTTCCTTTTCCTCTCCGTCCAGCAACCCCAGAGCAAGCGGCCGCACCAATTTTGCCTGGCGGTTGGTGTCCAGCTCGGCGTACCTGGGATAAGCCAACTTTGCGCGACCGGCGGCTTTTTCGTAATCGCCGCAGGGCTCGCCCAGTAAGGACGCGATCTCCGCCATCGTGCGCATGGTGAGATAGAGGTAAGCCGTGGCCTCCTCGGGGTGCCTGGCACGGGCGCCGTTGACTTTGTCACGGAACTCCACAGGCTCCAGCCACTCGCCCAGGTGGACACCCTTTACATAGTGGCCGTCCTTCTCGATCCTTTTCAGCAGCGTGTCCGCGTACTTCTTCATCATCGGCCAGCACCGGCGCAGCAGCTCTTTGTCGCCGAAACGCTTGTAATAGCGATACGGGATCAGATAGATCGCGTCCGCCCAGCCGACCGAACCGCCGGTGGCTTTGTACATCATCTCCACGCCGCTATAGGGCATGACAGCACCGATAAAGCCGTCTTTATACTGGCCATCGGCCATGTCGCGAAGCCACTTCTTGAAAAAAGCGGCCGTGTCCATGAAATAGGCGCCGGTATGGAAGAACACCTGTGCGTCACCGGTCCAGGCCAGCCGCTCCCGTGTGGGGCAGTCGGTGGGTACGTCCAGGAAATTGCCCTTCATGCTCCAGCGGGTGTTTTTCACCAGCTGATTCACCCGCTCATCGGAGCAGGAGAAGTCACCTGTCTGTTCCAGGTCGGAATAGAGCGCGATGGAAGTGAAGTCCTCGGGCCTGATGTCCACGTCACCGATGATCTGCGCGTAGCGGAAGCCGAAGACCGTAAAGCTGGTTTTATAGACGTCCTCGCCGCCCGAGCAGGTGAACAGGATCTCCTGCAGAGGGGTATCCACCGCCTCTCCAATGACTTTCTGCGCAAGCAGCTTCAGGATCAGCTTCTGCCGTGTCCAGCCGGAAGCCGGTTTCGTCTCCACAGCGTTCCGGATGACGGACTGCGTTTTTATATCGTAATACTCACTGCATACGATGCGTAATCGCTGTCCCCTCTTCCCCTTCACGCGGAATGCCAAAGACCCGGCGATATTCTGTCCGAAGTCCAGCACCTTGCCGGGCAGCAGCGTCGGGGTGAAGTGCTCATGCTCCGTGACGGGCACGTTGTCTGAGGCGCAGAGCGTCACACCCTTGGGCGCTTTCACGACCTGCGCCTTGCCGGAATAGCCCGGCTGCATGGTCGCGTTATACACCTCGCCGTCCTTGAGATCGGCAAAGCGGATGGGGCCGTCGTTGGACCAGGCCCAGCTCTCGTCGGTGATGACCGTTTGCACGCTGCCGTCGACATGAGTCAACTCCAGCTGGGCAAGTACGCTGGTCTGCGTGCCAAAGACGTTCGTGACGCCGTAGGCTGCCACGCTGCCGCGATACCAGCCATCAGCGAGTCTCAGTTCAATGGTATTGTTTTCTTTGATATACTCCGTCACATCATAAGTTTGTACCTGGATGCGCTTGCGATAATCCGTCGATCCCGGAGCCAGGATAAAGTCCTCGATGCGTTTTCCATTTACCGTCACATCATAGACCCCGCGGGCCGTGGCATAGAGCCGCGCCTTCACGACCTCCTTTGCGGCAAAATCCTTCCTGAAGCAGTCCACAGGATAGCGCCGTTTGGGATCGGGCTTATAGTCGCCGGAGATCCATTTGGCCGTCCAGTCGCTCTCGTTCAAAAGTCCAAGTTCAAAGTGGCTATTTGTGAGTTCTCCCGGCTCGCCGTTTTCATCCCAGAGCCGCACGCACCAATTCACACGTTCACGGCTGTGCAGGTCAGGTCCCGCATAGGGGATGTGCGTCATAGAAGCGCTTTCTACTTTTCCGCTGTCCCATACAGTCTTTTCATTCCGTTTGCACACGATCTGATAGGCGCTCTGCGTGATTCCGCCCTCCGCGTGCCAATAAAACCGGGGCTTCGGGTTGCCGAGTCCCAGAGGCTCGGTCAGGTATTCGACTTGTAAATGTGTTGCCTTCATATTTTCTTTCACTTGACGGCAATCTCTGACGAGCCGGTCTTGTCGCCGTCCGTCGCAGTCACCTTGACAAATCCGGTCTCGCCCGCACGGACAACTGCCAGGGCGCGTCCGTAATAGGTTGTGAAGCTGCCGGTGTGGTACTGCTCCTCAGTGCAGGGGTTGGCACTGCCGAAGGCCAGCAGTTCGCCGCCCTCGACGGTAACGGTCAGCTTCCGGTCGGCGTTGGATTCCACGATGCCGTTTGCGTCCTCGATGTTGACGGGAACATACACGATCCCGCCAGGCCTGACATCTGCCTTCTCCGGCCGCACCGCGATCTTCAGCGGCGCGGCGGCGGATATAAGCTCACTGCGACCGGTTTCACGGCCGGAGGCGTCATAGGCCACTGCCGTGACCGTGCCAGGGACGTACTTGACCTTAAAAATTGCCCTGCATTCTTTTACTTTTTTTCTGCCGGCGCTCTTGCCGTTGAGAAGCAACTCCACCGTGGTCTGATCTGAGTAGACCTCGACCTCGGCTTTATTCCCCTTGCAGCCCGCCCAGCTCCAGCTCAGGATCGCGTTGGTGCCGCGCCAGACAGATTTCGACGGGCGCACACCGGGGTGATTCACAGGCTTTACCGCGATGACGGGATTGCCTTCCACCCCCCAGACCGTGGCGGCATACTTGCAGCTGCCGTCGGGGATACCGAGGATATCAATGACACCCGCGCCCGCCAGCACCCAGGGATAAGGCCTGTTGAAGGGCATGCCGCCGGTGTAGCTCCAGGCCCCGATCCCGGCTTCGCCCAGATAGTCCCAACTCGTCCACATGAAGTCGCCCACGAGGTAGGGGTACTTCTTCACCATCTGCCAGTTCTTCCAGATGTCCTGCGGGAAGGTCTCGCTGCCTAAGACGACGCGATTGGGGTGGGCCTTCTTCTCCAGCGGATAGCGGCCGGATCCGTAGTTATAACCCGCAATATCCAGAGAATCCAGGAAGGGCGTGGTCAGCGCATCCACTTTTCTGGAGTTGCCTCCCTTGTTCATACCGGTGCCGATAAAGGAGGCCATGATGTTGAAGGCGAGACTTGCGTTGCCGCCCTCCTTCTGCTTCTTGCCCCCGGTGCCGGTCTTCTGTTCACCGTCCTGATAAATACCCTGCCCCTTGGCGGCGCGGCTGATAATCATCAGATTCGTGCCGCAGGTGACGGGACGGGTGGAGTCGAGTTTATGGCAGAGATCGACCAGCGCCTTCCCGGCATCGATTCCCCTCTGCTCAAAGGGCTCGGCCACCTCATTACCGATGGAGTAGAGAATGACGGAGGGATGCTTGAAATCCCGCTCCACCATAGCAGTCGTGTCGCGCTCCCACCAATCGTTGAAGTCGACGCCATAGTCATAGGGGTTCTTGCGGTTGTACCACATGTCGAAGGTCTCGTCCATGACGTACATGCCGTATTTGTCGCAGGCGTCCAGCAGCGCCCTGGAAGCCGGATTGTGGGAGGAACGAATCGCGTTGAAGCCGTTTTCCTTCAAGATGCGCACCCGTCGTTCCTCGCTCTCGGCGTAGGTCGCGGCGCCGAGGATACCACTGTCGTGGTGGACGCAGCCGCCGCGCAGCAGAGTCTCCCTGCCATTGATGAACAGTCCCTTGTTCGACCAGGTGATCTGACGGATGCCGAAGGGAATCTCTATCGCATCGTTCTCACCGGCCGTGATCTTTGCGGTATAGAGATAAGGCGTTTCGTCGCTCCAGAGCTTTGCGTTGGGGATCGTGAGCTCAAAGCTTGTGCCCTCGCCGCTCACGCCGTCCACATCCGCCTTGACGGAAACGGGGCTTTCGATCTTCACGACAGCAGGATCGATGGATACTGTGCTTATCTTCACGCTCTCAGGGCGCAGGCCTCCCTTTTCGCAGACGTGCAGCCACACGGGGCGGTAGATGCCGGAGCCGGAGTACCAGCGGGAGTTGGGGAGTCTGGAGTTGTCCGCAACCACGGTCAGCTTGTTCTCACCGTCGTAAATCAAATCTGTCAATTCCACAAAGAAGCCCGTGTAGCCGTAGGGATGGAAGCAGAGCTCTTTCCCGTTGAGAGAAACCGTTGCGTTTTTATATATGCCCTCGAACTCGATGAGAATATCCTTTCCCTCCCACTCAGCGGGAGCGGTAAAGACCTTTTCATAGGTATAAACGCCTCCGGGGAAATACCCGTGGCCGCTGTTGGATACGTCCGCACCGCGCTTCTCGCTGATCTGCGCGTCATGCGGCAGCGTGACAGCTTTCCCGTTGCAAGTCCAGCCATTGTTGAACGTATTTTTCTGCATGCCTGTGCTCCTTTCACTTCCCGCTCTGCCGTCACTTCTTTCCAGGGAAGAAGTCATGCGACTGCTTGAGTTCCAACCCCTTTATCATGGAGATCGCCGGATACCATGCAATATCCGTCGCCCTGTTTCGGAGCGAAAAGTGTAGCGTTCGTATGTTAATTGTTATCTGACATCCCTGATATTGCGTTATCCCGCTTTGATTTCTCCATGTCTCGCGGCCAGATCCGCGTTCATCTGCGGGCGGATACTGTCCACCTTGTACATCAGGCTCAGCACGAACATAAGGACGAACAGGATCATCGGCAGGATGTTGTATAGGAACACGATGGCGCTGTTGGCGGATGGCGACTGGGTAGCGGCCAGTCCATCATAGCCCGCGAGGCCCATGATCAGGCCAACCAGACCAACGGCGATGCCGTTGCCGACCTTGGAGGCAAAGTTTGCGATAGAGGCGACCAGTCCCTCGATGCGTACGCCGGTCTTCCACTCGCCGTAGTCCATGCAGTCAATGAGGTAGGTGTTGATCATCATGGAGATGGGCATAATGCCGATCCCGAAGAGCAGACCGCCAATGATGATGGTCGCCATATTGGGGCCGCCGATGGTGCGAATGAGCATTCCGACGATGCCGATCAGGCAGCAGGCCTGCAGAATCTTCGTGGTGCCGAATTTTCTGGAGAGCATGGGGAAGAAGATCAGCGCGGGAACAACAACCATGCTGGTGATGGCTGCGGTACCCTGGGCTGCCAGATCGCCATAGATGTACTTGAAGTAGTAGGTGGTCGCCGTCTGCATGTTGTTGACGACGAAGGTGAGGAGCATGAGTCCCACGACGATATAGAGATACTTGTTCTTGCTGACCAGGCCGAGAGATTCCTTCAGGCTCAGATCGTTGGCAACCTTCTTGCCGTCAGCCGTGGACTCGTCCACCACGATCTCCTTGCAGAAGATAAAGCGGAGGATGCCAATCACGGACATTACGATGCCGAGAGAGATGACAAGCTTCGTCCAGCCGGCCTGCGTGGTGCCGCTCGTAGCCAGCCAGCGCGGGAATACGATGTTGAAGACGATGGAGCAGAACATAACGATAAAACCGTTGATAGACATCGCCTTGATCTGGTTCTGCTCGGTGGTGAAGGCACGGGCCATGTAAACCGAGTCGATGCCGCCGAGAGCCGTGGCGCAGACGGCGTTGACCATCGTGTACATGATGAACAGCCAGATATACTGCACAGTCTGGCTGGCGTTGGGAACCATGAACATCAGGGCGGCAAACAGCCACTCAAAGATGATGAACACCTCATAGGGTCTGGCTTTGCCCCACCTGGTATGGGTCCTGTCCAGGATGAAGCCGAAGCCGAGGTCAGTGAAGGCATCTATGATCTTGGAAACCAGGAACAGCGTGCCGACGACCGTGGCGTTCAGACCGACGACATCCGTGCAGTAGAACGCGATGTTCATGCACAGGACCACGTTGATGGCCGCCGAAATGCCGCGGGTGGACCACACGCCGCCGTACCAGATGGGCATCCGTTGTCTGGCGCCGTAGGGTATGCCCTTCTCGTTGAGTTTCTCTTTTCTTGCCATGGAAAATCCCTCCTCATCGTTTTTAGGTTTTGGTGATTTTACTATAGCAAAAAGGGAGAAAATACCTTATCATTTATTCGCTGTTTTTATTGCTTATTGAGCCTTCTTCTGCTTTTCTGCGATGTTCACAAAATGAGGTGTGAAGATTTATGAAACTTGCCCATAAGCTCTCCTTCTTCCGGGAGCTGCTGCGCTGCGGTCTCGAGCTGAATTATACCGTTCTGAACCGGGAGCTGCAGGTTGCGGACACGAGCTGTCCTTTCGCCCCACACATCCCGGCGCTGCTCGGCCTGGGAGCAGGGGCTCCGGAGGAGTTCGCCCTTCTGGCAAGGGACGCTTCTCCCGTCGTCATTACCGGCTATGCCGACCTGCTCTGGCTCCTGGATTTTGAAAAAGAACAAAACGAACTTCGCAATTACCATTTGCTCGGCCCGGTCTTCATGGAGGACATCGCCGCTTACCGCCTGGAATCCGACGTCTCTGAGCTGGGAATCTCAGGTAGAGAAAAGCGCAGGCTATGCCAGCAGCTCTCTGCGCTTCCCATGCTCCCCATCAACCATTTCATGGACTATGGGCTGATGCTGCACTTCTGCCTTTGGGAAGAGCATCTGGACCCGGGCGATTTCCGTTTTGCCGACCGGAACTCCACCTCAAATGCGGTCAGGCAGGAAGAACCGCGGAATTCCTCTCACGGCACCTGGGCAATGGAGCAGGAGCTGCTTCGCCTGATCGAAGAGGGAAATCTGGACTACCGCAAGCGCGCCGCCCAGCTCGTTGGACGTGGGAGAATGGCCCCTCTCGGGAACGGAGATACCCTGCGGCATTTTAAAAACGCTGTGATCATTTTCACCTCCCTTTGTGCCAGAGCGGCGATTCGGGGAGGGCTTTCACCGGAAGTCTCCTATACCCTCGCAGACCGTTACATCAACAGTGTGGAGAATGCGAGAAGCTTTGAGGAGGTCACCAAAATCAACGCATCCATGCAGGACGATTTTGTTCAGCGAGTTCATGACTGCCGCGCGAAAGCGACCCCTCCCCTCATGCAGAAGCTGCGCCAGTATCTTGACACCCATCTGGAGAATACACCGAGTGTGCCGAAGATCGCAGAAGGATTGGGCTATTCCGAATCTTATCTGGCCAGAGAGTTTAAAAAACATACGGGTCTTACGATACAGCAGTACCAGCGGGCAAGGCGTCTCGAGCTTGCCAAACTCGCACTTCTCAGCAGCAATGATTCGATCCAGAATATCTGCCGCGGACTCGGCTTCAGCTCCCAGAGCTATTTTACGGCTGAGTTTCGGAAAGCTGTCAGCATGACGCCAACGGAGTATCGACAGAGAAACGGGCTTTCGTAAGGTCTCCGCCAGCGATCACTCCGGGTAAGAGTAGAATTGGTCTGACAAGATGCATGATTCCTACAGGAATTTTCCCTTATCTTCTTCCAGTGAAATTACTGTATCGTATGCTGCTTCTTCTCCCGGGGACAAAATCCTGATTTTCCCATTTCCGTCAGAGAATACTCCACATGAGGAGGAATCTCATTGAACTGCTTTCTGGTGATCAGACCGTCATCTTCAAGTTCACGGAGTCCCTTGGTCAGCATTGTGTTTGTAATGCCCGGTGATGCTTTCATCTGACTGTTTGATTTCATCCGGCGTCCCGCAAGCGATGATCCTGCCGCCCTCCTTTCCGCCGCCCGGCCCCATGTCAATGATGTAATCGGCATTCTTAATAACATCGAGGTCATGCTCAATAACAACGACAGTTGCATCATGGTCAATCTCCAGCTAAATTATGCGTATAATTGATTCGGAACGAACAAAAGCACTGAAGCAAAACCCATGCGTGGATTTTGCTTCTGGATGCCGTGCTTCGTGCGGCACGTGGAGGTAAGATATGGAAAAAGAAGCAATCTGGCCGGGACCCGAAGGACTGATCCCGGCGCTGCCAAAGGACGCGTCAAATGCGAGCTGGCACACAAGGCGGTTCCTGGATGAAATTCTCATAGAAGAGCGTATCATCGGAACGCATGAGGCAGATATTTCGCTGCAGCTCTGGGGCAGGAAATTCTCCTCACCGATTATGATGCCGGCATTTTCCCATCTGAACAAGGCAGGACTCGATCATCAGCCAATGGAAGAATACGCCAAGGCTGCAAAGGATCTGGGAATTGTCAACTGGGTCGGAATGGAGACGGATACAGATTACGCGAAAATTGCCGACGTCGGCGCTGAGACGATTCGCATCATCAAGCCTTTCGCCGATCACGAGAAGATCCGGAGTCAGATAACTTTTGCGGTGAAACACAGGGCTTTCGCGGTCGGCATCGATATCGACCACAGCATCGGGACGGACGGCGGCGCGGATGTCGTCGACGGTGAAAGAATGGGCACACTGACAGCCCGGGACATCGAAGGTTTTACGGAATTCGCACATAAACTTGGCGTTCCGTTTGTGGCAAAGGGGGTTCTCAGCACAAGGGATGCCGCAATCTGTGAAGAATCAGGCGCAGACGCCATCGTGGTCAGCCACCATCACGGCAGGCTTCC
>CACZJZ010000030.1 GCA_902781655.1 uncultured Lachnospiraceae bacterium | reverse complement strand
CATGTGGAGTGCGTAGTATTGATGTCTAAGGCAAACACATAAGAGGCGCTGAAAGGCTTGAAAACAAGCGGTTTGTGGAATTAGCACCTATCGAATCGGCCTCTCACTTAGCACGGAAAACACTCGACGGAAACTTATCTACATGCCATTTTGCCGGAGGGTTGAGTAGGCCATTTAGATGTCGGGGGTTGAGGCGGCTATTTAGATGTCAGAAACCATAGGGTTGAGTGGGCTGTTTAGATGTCGAGGGTTGAGACGGCTATTTAGATGTCAGGGCTCGAAAGCCTTGAAAATAGCGGGTTTCAGGAGATGTGCATCAGCAGCATGAAGTAGATCGGGCTGAGTGCGCTGTTTGGACATCAGAGCTATTGATATCATAAAGAGGAATGGTTTATGTCAGAATCATGGAGTAAGATCAGAAAAATATTGGAGCAGGATAGGCTCTGCTTAAAACTCCGGGGGCGGGTAAGATACTATTATACTCTCTATCGCAAATCTCACGATCAGGCGGCATTGTTTGAAGTGAAGGTTGATGAGAAAGCATACTTCCGTGCAACACCTTTCAATGAGGCACATTACGATGAAGTGTTTGATAAGCTCCGAGTAGATTGGGGTGTAGAGCAATGGGCTTCTTGGGACGAATATGAAACAGAATATGAGTACTTGGATAAGGAGGCGGAACTAAGGACTGCTCAGGACGGAATCGTTGATTCATACTATATTCCAAGTTATATTCAACGCTATCTGAATCAGAGCATTGCGGAATCTTTGGAAGATGAAAATGCAGTGGTTCGAATGTTTGCGATTTTGGATCGTAGAGTGGGTAAGCGTACTCTTTTAAAGCTTGCATCAAATGTTGACTCTCAACCAAAGTGGTTACAAAAGTTCTACCGGCTTAGATTTGATGTAGAGGGAATTGAGAAGAAACGATTAAAGGAATCGGAACTATACAAAGAACTTGGAATATTGACAGATGACAACGACAAATGGGAAGAGAGCATTCCCTATGTTGCTTCTCTTCTTGACCATGAATCCGTGAAGATTCAAGCAAAAGCACTCTGGCTGCTTGGTGAGATGGGGCTTGCATATCCTCGCCAAGTGCAAGACGCAGTTCCGGCAATCGCCTCATTTCTTGACAGCCCGGAGCCGCTTTTGAGAGAACGTGCTGTTAATGCTCTCGGCAGGATCGGACGGGGAGACTATTCGGTAATTGAACCGTACTGGACAGATATGTTCCGTTTTGTCTCTGATGAGGAGCCGAAGGTCAGATTGGGTTTCATATGGGCATCAGAAAACATCGCCACGAACACACCGGACATCTATGAGAAGCATATGTCGGTATTTGAGAAGCTGCTGTACGATTCGGATGACAAAGTCAGAATGGAAGCTCCGGAGATCTTTCGTGTTCTCGGCAAACGTAGACCGGAGTTCGTAAAGCCATATCTGGAGCGTTTGCAGGAAATAGCAGATACCGACGAAAACCGTGTCGTAAGAATCCACTGTCTGGGTGCGATCAAGGCAACATCAGTGAAGTGAACGCAACAGCACGTTGCTTGTCAGGTCTGCATGGGCAGTTCATAATATAAATGAACAATGAATATGGAGGTGCGGATTAATGACAGTACAGGATACAATTAAAAACCTGCGCGAAAAGCACGGTCTTTCTCAGGATCAGCTTGCAGAACGTGTTATGGTTACAAGGCAGGCAGTAAGCCGCTGGGAGACAGGAGAGACACAGCCAAATACGGATACACTTCAGCTGCTGTCGAAGGAGTTTGATGTGTCTATCAATACTTTGCTCGGCAATCCGAGACAACTTGTCTGCCAATGTTGCGGCATGCCTTTAACGGAAGATACTATGATCAGCAAAGAACCGGATGGGAGCTTTAATGAGGACTTCTGCAAATGGTGTTATGCAGATGGGAAGTTCGCATATAAATCAAAAGACTCTTTGCTTGATTATCTGGTAGGCCATATGCCTAATCCGGACAACCTTCCGGATGACAAAAGACGAACACAATATGATGGCTACCTATCCCAACTGAAGCATTGGAAATAGGCAAAGACAGACCAAGCTCCTCACTGCCTATATGGCGGTGGGGAGCTCTTATTATGCCTCGATATCGATTGTGATACCGGACTTGAAGTATACGGTGAAGTGATCCTTGAAGACGGTGATCTTGGCGATGTGCCTTGAGACCAGCGCCTCATCAAACTCTGTGATGTCGGTGGCCTGCTTCTTGATGAAGTCCTGCAGGTCTTTGATCCGTTTCATCTGGTCATCACGGAGGACACTGTCAACCTCGGACTGCTTGCGCATATCCCGAAGCCGGAGGATCTCATCAGCGATGGCATCGTAGTCTGCGCTCTGGTTTGCTTTTTTCAGAAGCTCTTTCTGCAGATCATGTAGCCGGGTATCGATGACCTCCGGGGAGAGGGAGTTGCGATCAGTGAGTTTTCAGAAAGTCGTTCTTCTGGCAGAGCACTTGATTGATGGCGTCGACTACTACCTGCTCCAGAATGGCCTCATTAACTGTGCGGCTGCGGCAGGCGTGGCCGGTATTCTCAAGGCGTGAGCAGCACCGCCAGACGATTGACCTGCAGCCACGGTTGTTCCAGTGGACTCGGCGGTAATACTCGCCACATTCACCGCAGAATACGATCTGTGCGAAACAGTGCTTGCAGGAGTAGCAGCGGCGCTTGCCATTCTCGGTGGTGTGCACTCTGCGTCTTCTGGCCAGTTCCTCCTGCACCAGTAGGAAGATGTCCTTCGGTATGATTGCTTCGTGATCACCTTCCACATAGTACTGCGGCATGGTGCCGTTGTTCTTGATCCGTTTCTTTGTCAGGAAGTCGGTGGTATAGGTCTTCTGAAGCAGCGCATCACCGATGTACTTCTCGTTTGTCAGGATCTTCTTTATGGTGCTGGGGTGCCATCGCTCTTTGCCTGCGCCTGTGAGAATACCGTCAGCCTCCAGACCGGCAGCAATCTTATCCATACTTTTGCCTTCAAGGTATTCCCGGTAGATGCGTTTAACGATCTCGGCCTGCTCCGGTTCGATGACCAGATTGCCATCGGAGTCTTTGGTGTAACCAAGGAAGCGGTTGTGGTTGACCTGTACCTTGCCTTGCTGGTAGCGATACTGGATTCCCATCTTCACGTTCTGCGAGAGGCTCTGGGATTCCTGCTGGGCGAGGGAAGCCATGATGGTGAGCAAAACCTCACCTTTGGAATCCATTGTGTTGATGGACTCCTTTTCAAAGTAGACCGGAATGTTCTTATCCTTGAGCTCCCGGATATACTTCAGACAGTCAAGAGTGTTACGCGCAAACCGGCTGATCGACTTGGTGATGATCATGTCGATGTTCCCGGCATGGCATTCGTCGATCATGCGGTTAAACTCGTCACGCTTCTTTGTGTTGGTGCCGGTAATACCATCATCGGCGAAGATGCCAGCCAGCACCCATTCTGGGTTCTTGGAAATGTACTCCGTGTAATGTTCAATCTGTGCATCGTAGCTGGTGGCCTGCTCATCGCTGTCAGTACTGACTCTGCAGTATGCCGCGACTCGGAGCTTTGGCTTCTCAGCTTTCTTGATGTTGTTCCCGACCTGCCGTTTGGCTGGGATGAAGGTTACATTTGCCATCAGCTCACCTCACTTTCAATCTGGCTGTAAATGTATTCTGCCTGCTGCACCGGGCTGTCAAAGTGTTCAGTGAGCTCTCCGAGCCTGAATCGCCTGAAGGGTTTTAGCTCCCGTGGTTTTGTCTTCCGGCCAGTTCTTCCGAGGGCTTCCGCACGTCTCATGATCTCCTCCTGTGTCTTGTTAAAGGTGCCTTCGTCGATGATGGCAGGGTAGAAGTCATCGCCGAGATAGTGTTTATTACTCAGGAGTCGCTTGACACTGCCGTGATAGGCGTCAATTCCGACCTCTGCCGCAGCTGACATGAGCCCCATGCCTGCAAGGTAGTTCTTGTATAGGTTACGGAGTCTGTCCGCAGCATCATTGTCGATGACCGCGATCCCATTTTCGATCCGGTATCCGTAAGGGGTGTGTCCCATTTTTTCACATCCTTTCTGTTAGTGTGAGTCCGCATTTTAGTTCAAAGGCGATCTTTTCCCTTGATAGCACCCGGATGCTCATCGAAGAAGTCGAGCATAGAGCTTTTCTCTGTAAAGCGGAGCAGGGAAGTTGCGGCCTGAATATGGCTGGCATCGCCCTTGACGCTATTGCTCAGCATTTCGATTTCTGCGTTGTATCTGTCTGCCTGCGCGAGCAGGGTGTTCATCTCCTCGTTATAAAGGATCTGGTCGATATAGCCCTGTGCCATGAATCCGGTCAGGCGTTCTTTCTGCTGGCTGTTTTCCATGAGCAGTGTCTGCAGCTCCTGAATCCGGTGGAGGGAGTCATCGTTGTTTCCCTTGCGCAGTGCTTGCACATAGGGCTTCAGGATCAGCTTCCTTGCGAAGATCAGCTTATTGATCATCGTGACAAAGGCAACCTTCAGCGCATCATCGTGGATGAACTTCATGGAGCATTTGCTCTTGTCATCGAGATGCGTGCTGCAAGTCCAGACGATGTATTTATACTCGCTGCAGTAATGCGTCCGACGCTTGAAGACATCGCCGCATTCACCGCAGATTATCTTGCCGGAGAAGCAGTAGCGGTTCAGGTATTTGCCGCAGCCTTTGACAATACCTTTCTCTTTGCTATGCTGGCGAATCACATCACCGGCTGCCGCAAAAACCTCCCGGCTGACGATGGCCTCGTGATGATCAGTCAGTGCATACTGATCTCTCTCGCCGTAATTCACATGCCGGTTGAACTGTGAGTCCGTGTAGGTTTTCTGGAATATCACATCGCCGGTGTACTTCTCGTTGACGATCAGTGTACGTACCGTATGTGCAGTCCAGCGATTTCCTTTCTTAGTGCAGATTCCTTTAGCATTCAGATCCTTGGCGATGTCCTGTGTGCCACGGCCTGCCAACACCTGATCAAAAATCCAGCGAACGTTCTCGGCCTGCTCGGGATTTACAACCATCTGCTCACCGTCCCAATCATAGCCGTAGGGTGGGTAGCTGATCTTGAAGGTTCCGTTTTTGAAGCGTTTCTGGATCGACCATTTGCTGTTCTCCGAGATGGATACAGACTCGCCTTCAGCCATGCTGCTTAAGATAGCGAGGAAGAGCTCGCTTTCCATTGAGCCCGTGTTCAGGTTTTCCTTCTCGAAGTAGATCGGGATATTCAGTGCGAGGAGCTTTCTTACCATCTCCAGACAGTCGGTTGTATTCCGGGAGAAGCGGCTGATTGACTTGGTGATGACATAATCGATCTTGCCAGCCTCGCAGTCCCGGATCATCCGCATCAGTTCAGGCCGCTTGTCCTTCTTGGTGCCGGTGATGCCTTCATCGTAGTAGAGCCCGGCAAACGTCCAGTCATCCCGACAGGCGATGTAGCTTTCGTAATGCTGCTTCTGGGCTTCCAGACTTTCGAGCTGCGCATCGGAGTCAGTGGAAACGCGGCAGTAGGCAGCAACACGCAGTTTAGCTTTTTCCGCTGCAGGAGTCTGCTTTGCCTTGATCTTCGTGACCTTTTTCACTGTTTCACCTCCCTTTGGTAGTGTCGTATATTACCTCTGAACCGCAGTATTATCAACGGTATTAGGAAATATATCCACGAGAAACGGAGAGAAAGATTGCGCGTTCAATTCGCTCAATTTGTGGTATTCTTCCAAGCTGATCAGTTCCGCATCGAGTAGGGCTTTTGTGATGATTTGGGCGCGGTAATAGTCGATATCTTTCTGAAACTGCTCCGGGGTAAAAAAGCGATCTGTTGTTATACCGGAGAGGGCAGACTTAACTTCCGGGCTTAATGTATCTGTCATGAGGACACCTCCTTCGTAGTACGGACATTCAGAGGGCACTTTGATGGGGTGCTTCTGAAAGTTCTTCACTATCCACTGGAGGTAAGGAGGGCGATTTGACGAAAAAAAAAGAGCCGCCTGCAGGCGCGGAGCCCACAAGCGGCGAGAAAGAATTATGACAGCATTTCATTGACTCTTTTCTGAACGGCATTGTAATCATATCCGGCAGCGGTGAGCTTCTGCTTCCGTTCCTCACCGTTACCCCATTTGCCAGCGATCACTTCCTTGGCGAGGGTGTCGACGGACTTCTTGGAAGAAGAACTGGACTTTACATCGTACTGCGTCAGCTTCCACTTTTCGATGATGCTGCAGAGCTTATCGACATAGGTGAGGCTGGTCGCATAGCCGCCGTCCTTGATGATCTTTGCCGCCTTCTTGTAATCCTTGCAGCCCTTCAGACCGGCATACCTTTTCTTACTGCCGTTCTTGGCACCGAGAAGGTAGGCGGAGTGATCCGCAATGGAATCATAGGTAGGCGGAGTGATCCGCAATGGAATCATCAACAGAGGGATACTTCCTGAAGTCGGCAGTAATCGTGGTGTACGATCCGTCCTTATTCTGTTCCTTCGTCTTTTTGGTATAGACGCTCTTGCCATCCCACACGGAACCAGACCATGTGTTGCCGGACAGGGACTTCTTCATACCAAAGCAGTTATTGGCTTTCTGCGCCAGTTCGGATTTGCCGTAGCCGGACTCCAGAATAAACTGCGCGAAGGAGACGGAGGCAAGGATTCCGGTCTTCTTCTGATCTGCTGTGAAGAGAGCACCGACCTTCTTGATCACATCCGCATCGGACAGATCCTTAAGGCTGGATGCTTTCAGGCCTGAAGCGGTGGAACTGCCGAGCTGCTTGGTGACTTCCGTGGCCAGCTTGCCAAGCCTGCTGTAGAGCCAGTTGCCCGGGCAGGACTTGTTGGCAAACCAGCGGTGCACCGTCAGGATCATTTCATCGGACTTCGGCACATAATTCAGAGCCTTGCTCTTGTTGCTGATCCAGATCAGCTTCTTCTTACCGTTGCGGTTGCAGATGTCCACGCAGAGCTTGACCAGCGTCGCATAGACCTTGCTGTTCATCGTGTATGGTTCCTTGGTATCAGATGCGCACTCGATCGTCACGGCTCTCTGGTCATTGGCATTGCTGGAGGAGCACCATGAGCGGTTCTTCTCCTCAACGTAAAGCCCGACGCGGCCATCCTTATCGATTCCGTAATTGCTGGAGGCCTGCGTGGATGTCTTTGTAAACCAGCTTCCGAGGCCTTCTGCGGTACACTGGCCTACGACACAGTGGGGTGTAATGCGGTCGATGGCATGGGTTCTCTTTCCGGAGTGATTCGGAGAGAGCTTCTTGTAGACGACCAGCTTGCTGTTTGTATATCCCATTACTGCTCACCATCCTTTCCGGCACGGTCATGGAGCTGTTCCAGAACAGTCTTAAGCTGTTCCGGGATCGGCAGTCCAAGGTGACCGGCGTTCTCCAGAAGGCTCACGCCTTCATTGGAGAGATAAAAGAAGATAACGGCTGTTCGCAGGATTCCGATCTGCCCGATCACCTGAACATCGATGATGTTGGCAATGCCGACGAGTAAAAAAATGAGCACCTTTCTGCAGATGCCCTTGAATCCCACGTTGCTTGACAGCTTCTTGTCGGCTATTGCACACATGACGCCAGTCAGGTAATCGACTATAACGAAAGCGATAAGTGCATACAATAGACCATCACATCCTCCCAAGTAGTAACCGATCCAGCCGCCGAGTCCTGTGAACACGGCCTGAATCATCAACCAAAATTCCTTCATAGCAAATTCCTCCTTTACATGACTTTCCATTCATCTTTTGACTTCGGCTCTTTCGGCCAGATGTCTTTAGTAACAAGGCAAAATAAGAGAGCCCAGCCCAGCGGAATGCCGAGGCAGACTCCTGCGAGTAAAGCGATTATGCAGTTCAATTTTACGTCCTCCTTTATGCAGTTCGTTTCCAGACATAGACGGCAAGATACGGCGGCATGTTTTTTCCTGCTGCAGCTACACCCGTGCTTGCAGCGGTACCTGTTACAGAATGAGTGTGTGCTCCGGCAGATGCTGTGCTTTTTGTCGTAAGAGTTCTGTTTGATGTCTTCATGTAAGCGGAACTTGAACCAGAGCCGTCGCTCCACTGTTTATTCATGCTATGCGTATGAGCACCGTTTGATGCAGCCGTACCCGTGACGGTATGTGTATGGGCTATCACGGAAGCATCAGCGCTGCCTCCTGCACTTCCTGCTTCATATGAGGAGCCAGCGGCCAGTAAGAACTTGTCCTGTATCTGCTCCCATGTTCCTCCAAACAGGGTGCCCGGATTTGTTGCATTGACGCTCATATATATTGAGCCGACCGGATATATAAGATCGAAGATTGTCCCGAAGTCACTGTTTACATTTCTGCAATGCGGAATCCCGTCCAGCCCCACAGAAAAAGCCTTTTCTCCGGATTCATCATTTATGGCGATAGGGAAGCCGGATATCAAACCATTATCTTCGTCATCTACAGCCGTTCCAAAACCGATCGCTGTGCCATCGGTATTAACATCTATGATGTAATAGGCAGCGGCTATGTAAGTGTGTCTTGAAACAGCCGTATAGCCTTCAGCCTCGATCACGGCGATGATGTCATAAGCTTTCTCCGTATCAAGGACAATACCTGTAATAACGGCATCGACCAGCTCGTATTCGCCTTCTACGCTTACATAGGTATATTCATCTTCATCAGTTGCTTTTATGCCTATTTTGATCGTGTGAGAAAGTTCCTCATAATCTTCATAAGGCACAGAGTAGTTGAATTTCACGTGCGCAAGGTTTCCGTCGTCCGTTTCAACATATTCTTCATCAACAAGAGCCACCCTCGTAGCTGTCAGGTTGCTTAACGTAGGTGCGATGTAATTGGATTTCCAAATAGCATAAAGCGTTGCAGCAGCATTTCCTGTGTATGCTGCACCTTCAAGATAAATCGTGCCGCCAGATTCACTTGTTCCCCAGCCTACGAAATCATAGCCCTTTCTGGTAAAAGTGTTATTTGGCAGATATGCGGTCTCACTGTCCCATTTTGTAAGATCAGTTGGTGCTGTACCACTTCCTCCATTGGCGTTGAATTTTATGGCGTAACTTGTCTTTTGCGGAACCGTAAGATTCACTCCAACATAGGACGAGTTTGATGTGGTGGCCTCCGTCATTATAAGGCCAAGCCAGCTTATGAGGCTGTATGCCTTAACAGTTACGACCTGCGATCCGGTCTTGCTCTTATCAAACGTCAACGTCTTAGATACAAGCTGCTTTGTAGAGCCTTTTGAAAGTGTGAAGGCTTTCTGATTGCTGTCAAAATCCGTGGACTGGTACGATCCCGTATAGATACCGCACATTACGGAGTCGACGAGCATAGCACTCGTATCGATGGATATCGCTTTTGTCGTTGCCTTTATTCCGGCTTTTGCTGTAACAGTAAATTTACTTCCCGTCTGGGATACAGAATAATCAAGATATACCTGTTCTCCGTATCCGTCACCTGTGTATGTGTTTCCGTATACTGTTGCCATTTATATCATCCTCCTTAGCGACAGGTGGCCATTTGATCTCATGACCCACCCGACTTTTCCGACACGTTCTCTGGTTGCTGCATTCGTTGTCTGCATGAATAAATTCGTCGCAACAATGTCCGTGCTATAAAGACGTTCTCCGCTCAAGTAGGCTACTTCGTTTCCGTTGTTGTTAAGGGCGAGCCTTGATCCCGTGATCGTTACGTTATTTTTGCCTTTCTCGCCAATATATGCTTCATCAACACCAAAGGATGATACGACCACCTCACGGCTCGTATCTACGATGTTCATCCCGATCGAAGTAATATCATTTCGATATCCACTATCAGCGCCAAGGATATGGGAGCCGTTTGCATCATGCCAAAACCACTCCTTCTGCTCGTCTATATCACCCTGTGCCGCCTCTGCCGCAGCCTGTGCAACCGATGCTGCAACACCTGCTACTCTGGCGGATTCTGTTGCTGTGATCGCCTGCGTTTTTGCCTCGCCTGCATATGTGGTGGCGTTTGCGGCCTGCGCCTTTGCATTCGTCGCCGCCTCATTTGCTGTCTTAGCCGATGCAATTGCGCTTTCTGCAGCGGATGCTGCCGACATTGCATGCTCCGTCGCGAGAAGTGCCTGCGTATCATCAGTGGGCGGAGCTGAAACATTCCCCATAAGCCATGCAGATCCGCCCGATATCCGAACTTGCACGACATCTCCCTCTTTGGCATTGATCGTTCTTTTGATCGGTGTCTCATCGACTCCGCCCGGAATATGTACCCATACGGTCTGGCCTTCCACCCTTGTAACAGTGGCCTGCGTATCATAGGGCTTGGTCTCTCTATTTCCCGATGACTTTATGACATCGACAAATTCTTTTTTTATACTCATACTGCCTCCACTTCCTCTGTTGTTTTCGCGTTATACCCAAGTTCGACGTTCTGGCTTTTGATCCTGAACAGTCCGTCTAAGCCCTGCACCGGGTAATGGAGCCTGATCAAATCTCCAACCAGCACGTCCGGATGAAAACGCCTGTCATATTCTGCTGTAAGCTTGATTTGCTGAAGCTCCCTAAGTCTTCTGACAGCATATTCACTGATGGATTCTCCCGTATTAAAAGTGCAGGAGGTTTCTTCAGACCAAACTTCTCGGCCTCGTCGTATAGTCGATAGTGGACTATCTGGTGAATCGTCTCGGGCGACAGCAGACAGTTCTTCATGCACAGCCCTGAACACATTCGGACAAGAATACCAATCATATTTGACGGTGATCGTCGGTTCGAGGACATCTTGTTCTATAGGATCAAATCCTGTGATATCGACTGAGGCTTTTTCACATAGTTCTATTGTTCCATCACCATATATTCGTATACGCCAGTCGATAGCTGCGAGCACCTTCTCTGTCATAGAAAGATGAGTTTCACCATCCTCTGCGATAATGGATGACTGAAGCGATGGAGAAGTACTATTTGTAATAACAGGTGCCGGACAGCAGGAGAGAAGTTCACGTATCACTGTTGAACCGTCAGTACCTGCTGGGACGTAATATCCCCGGTCAAGGAGAACGTCATCGGCAGCCTTTAAGACGGAGTAGCATTCCAGCGTGTTCTTCTCGAAATACCCGTCAATATCCCTCGATGGACTTGTGGCAAGGCCAGTAAAAAGCGGCTCATGAGAAGCCGCTCCGTTCTGCCACGCATCAAGGTAGACGCGTATATATTGTTCCTTCCCGTGCTCGTATGCCTTGCACTCGATATCGGCAGATTCTCGCAGGCCGTCTTCCGACCTGCTGATACTGCCTCCTGTGATCTCGATCCTTTCTTTTTCCCTCCAGCTTACCGGATCGATGATGTATGCATAATAACTTGCGCTATATCCATTATTCCATTTCATTGCATCAGACCTCCTCGCTTATCCATTCGGCGTAGGTCAGGCCGTCCAGTTCCTCCGGATCAACGCGTGTGACTGACAGGCTGTATTCAGCGCGGATTGTGTTCGCATCATAGCGTCTGTCCTCGCTGACCTGAATGTCGCACTTGAAGCTTGATCCATCGACCGTCCGGATATGACAGATGCCCGGATAGACTGCAAGGCGTCTGAACTTCCGCATCGTGTCCTGATCCTTTATGGTTATGGTTGAGCCCTTTAAGGATGCAGTCCTGCCGATCGCTTTGTTCCAGTCGCCGGTTACGGAGCCACCGAGATACCTCGTTTCCTTGAAGTCCTTCTCCCATGTATTGGAATGGGTGACATCGTAGTAAAACTCGATCTGTTCACCCTCGAAGTCGATCAGGGAGTAGACGATATTCAAAGCGTCGCCGTCCTCAGCCGTGATATCCAGCCAAGCGATCTCGTTCTCCGCAGTGATGTAATCCCCATCAGCGGTGCGGTAGACAATCCGGTGGCCTCCAAACTCACCAATGGCAGGGTAAGGGTCGACGTAGGTCACGCCAAAGGCTCCACCGGAAACAATAAGCTCAGGTCTGTCAGCTGAGAGCCTGTAGATATCACAGGTATCTCCCTCCATGAAGCCTGTCGGTGCGATCGGCGTGATGAAAGCAACCGTCCCGGATATGGATGCGGTGCCTTCCGGGATTACAGCCTGATGTGACCAGTGGACTTCAAAGTCGATGCTTGCAGAATCGCTCTGGCCGAGGCTGTCCTGCACGGTTGCCACCAGCCGATACTGCGCACCATCATCAAGGTTTCCGATCAGGTCTTCCCGGCGTATGGTGATAGGGTCTTCACCCGTCTGTGAGTACAGCAGGATCGTTTCCCCTTCAAAGCCGTTGAAGTCCTGCTCGTCCGGCCTGTCGATGTGATAATCCTCAGCCCGTTCAATGACAAGGGTGGTCGTACCGCCCGTGCCTGCGCCTGTGATTGTCGCCGTAAGCGGCAGCGCTGTAAGAGCCATAACTGTTCTGGAATTATCATCAACAATGATTTCCTGTCCCACGAGGCTTGTGCTTTCGATAACAGCAGTCAGCTCTTCAGCGATGATTACCGGTACCGGATCAGACCATTCGTCGGAGACACGACCGGAGCCGGATACGACTCTGACGCATAGATAGTGGGTGTCACCGGAAGCCCAGCCGAGCTTTTCTGCATACAGGGTGATATGCTGCGCGGTCTGGGTGCTGGCAATGATATCGCCATGCTGGACACCTTCGCCTGTGATTGTTGCCTCACAGATCTCAGCATAAGCCTGTCCGGTTCCATCTCCGGATACATATGACCAGAAGGCAGACAGGTTGCCATCCGCCGTGATCACACCCTTGGATAGAGTCAGCGTAGGTACGCTCGGAGCCGACGACAGATCGATCATGGCAGGTGCAGACCAAGCACCGTACACACCGTTTTCCCCATAGCCTTTGACGAGCCGCACTCTGAAATACCATCTCTTGCCGGTTTCAAGGCCGGACACGTTCCATTCACCGGCATGGGTGTTATTGATCGTATAGGTTTCCGGCTCAGCGGTGCTTTCCCATGCGTCCTCATGGTCAGCCCATGAGATGACTGCGCTTTGTGCCTCACGCCATGTCCAGTCCCAGACCACCTTAACGGTGCCGCTGATCGCTGTTGCGTTCACAGATACATTCCCGGGAGCATGCGGAACCTGACCGCCTTGCCAGACGGGAGCATCCGATTTCATGCGCGGTGTCACCGTATAGGCATCAACGCCATCCGCCCTTGTGACACTGGTATAGCTTCCGACGCAGGCATAGACGCCAAACTCGTAAGACTCCTCGGAAGACCAGTCCGGACACTGCACAGCGACCTGCGTCTGCCCGGCAGGTATGATGCCGACCGTGGCTTCCTTGTCTGGATCGGAGCCAGTCCTGAAAAGCACCACGAGGAATGATTCCGGAACATCCGAGAGGTTGTTTGCCGTGACTGTTGCCCGGAAGGTAGTATCATCCGTCTGTATATCAGTGATCTCCGGATCTTTTAAGGAACCAGTGCTGGCAAGCACCCAGCCGCTATAGGTCGTCTGGTACAGATGGGTAGTGCTTACCCGTACAAACAGGCACTCGTCCTTCGCAAGACTCTGGCTGATGAATGCTGATGCCGCGCCGCCTGCACCGGCCATTGTTCCGATTACTCCGTCAGCGGTGCCGTTGTAGGTGAGGCCGTCCTCGGGTACCTTGATGGCATATTCGGCTGTTGTCGAATCGACCGGGTAGGCGTTGTTTTTCGTCTGCGACCAAGTGACCTTCACCTGCATGCCTCCAGCCTGATTGGTGACGTTTGCCTTGACATTCGAAGCAGCATAAGGCGCGGAGTAAACACGGCAGGAGTAGCGCCATTCGCTGACCCCGGCAGCACCACGCGAGCGTACCCTGAACCATCTGGTATGGGAGCCGGACGCGATCGTAGCTGCTGATTCCGTATAGGTTTTGCTTCCGCTTGCACCGCCAGTGCCGGAAGTCCAGCCTTTGTCTCCACCGTAGTCGTAGTTTTCGACCAGCTTTGTCTGATACTCGACGTCGGTGAACACCTTATGAGTATTGGACGTATCGACGCTCCAGCTGAAGGTGCACTGGTTATAAGTGCTCTCACTTGGAGAGGCGGACAGGCTGGGCTTTGCCGGGACGTCAATAGAGAACGCCTGACTTACCCAGTCTGACCATTTTTCTTTATCTGAGACACCCCTTACCCTGAACTTGAATTCCGTGATCTTCGGCTTGCCGGAGTAAGGGAAGTAGTTTGACAGTGACAGAGACACCGACCTGCTGGTTACAGCTTTGCCGATGTTGACTGCAGTTGTCCATTTGTCTGATTTCCCGGCACGGTTGACCAGATAGGAAAACTGCTGCTTGTCACTGTATGATTCGCCTTTCTTCCAAGAGCAGGCGAACTTCATATTGTTCCTTGCTATAGATAGGCCTTTCGGCTTTTTACTTGTTTTCTTTCCCATATCACACCGTCCTCATTTCCAGTCTCATCTGTTTCACGAACTTGCGAGCCCATTCCTCCGGATTCTCAGCGCCGGAGACCTCCACATTGATGTTCACATCACCGGAGTGACCGGTCTTTCCTGCAGAGAGCAGGGCTGCGACAATTTCATCACCGACACCGGATACTGCCGATGTGATCATATTCATCAGTGAGTCTGTTCCGACCACTGTTTCCGATCCGGCCTCACCGCCGCCAAGCAGCGATCCGTTCTTCATGCCAAAGATCGTCGGGCTATTTAGGATCATTCCTTTTTCCATAGCCTTTGCATACCAGCTGACACTGAAGGAAGGCAGAGAGCCTTTGCCTCCGATGCCGAATGGTGCCTTACCACCGGACACACTGATATGCGGCAGCTTCAGGTTGCTGAAGATCCTGCCGATGGAAAGAGGGAAGAAGCCTTTGATCTTGCTGATGATTCCGCTGATCGTTGACTTTGCGGAATTGATCGGTGAGATCATGGCATTCTTGATATTTGACCACGCCGAGCTCGCTGCAGACTTAATGCTGCCCCACGCAGATGAAAGCGTGGATTTGATTGCCTGCACAGGCGAGGTTACGGCAGTCTTGATGCTGCTCCAGATAGAGCTGGCCGTGGATTTGATGCTCCTCCATACAGAAGAAGCGGTGCTCTTGATTCCGTTCCATAGGGACGAGAGGCCGCTTTTCACTGCCCGGATCGGCGTCAGTATCGCGGTTTTTATTCCATTGAACACTTTAGCTGCCAGTGACTTGAGTCCATTCCAAAGGCCTGATGTGAAACTTTTGATTCCATTCCAGATCTTCTTCCAGTTGGTGCCAAACCAGCTCAGCACGGTATTCGTCACATTCTTTATCGTATTCAGGGCTGCAGAGAGAACGCTCTTAATCCCAGTCCATACGGCGGAGAAGATTCGTTTCACACCCTGCCAGACCTTCTTCCAGTCACCGGTGAAGATGCCGATAAAGATATCGAGCACGCCGATGATCACATCCAGCACCGTTTTCAGCACGGCAGCGATGATCTTGAATGCTCCTTCAAAAATCGGAGCGAGGATCTGGCAGAAGCCCTCCCAGATCTTTTTCATGGTAGCTGCGATCTTTCCAAAGTCGATACCGAGGCTGTCAAACCGCGACTTGACCTCGGAGACAAACTTTCCGATGGTGTTCTTGATCCCGTTCCAGATCTTGATCATGGAGTTTCGGAACTTCTCGTTAGTACGCCAAAGATGAATAAAGGCAGCCACGAGGACTGCCACAATCGCGATCACAATGCCGATAGGGGATGTCAGGAAGCCGATCGCCTTTGACAGGATGCTCGTCATGCCTCCGGCCTTGCTGACCGCTCCGGACAGCTTGGATAGGGCTCCGCCGAACTCGGCAAAGCCCTGTATGGCGATTCCAACTTTCGATATCACTGTTCCGATGATTATCAGCATCGGTGCAAGGGCAGCGATGAAGCCGCCAACGATAAGGATCGCACGGCGCTGTCCCTCGCTCATGTTATTGAGCTTATCGACAAAGCCCTGAATCGCGGATACGACTCTCCGGATCATCGGCATTAGCGCATCGCCAAAGGATATGGCAAGCTCCTGCAGCTGGCTTTTTAAGATCGTGATCTGTCCCATGAGGTTGTCCTGCATGGTTTCAGCCATGCTAAGTGCAGTGCCGTCACAGTTATCGATCGCTCCGGTCAGCTTGTTGAAATCCGAATCCGACGCATTGATAATGGCGAGCCAGCCAGCCATCGAGTTCTTACCGAAGATGGCCGATGCAGCAGCCGCCTGCTCGGATTCCGAAAGGCCGCCCATCTTGTCACGAAGGGAGATCATGGTCTCTCTGAGATTGATGGAGCCGTCGTCATTTTCCACAAGGGCTATATTGTATTTGTCCATGAAGGACTGCATCTGCTTGGTAGGCTTGGCAAGGTTTGTAAGACCAGTACGGAGAGCCGTACCGGACTGAGATGCCTTGATTCCGGCATTCGCCATCAGACCAAGCGCAACCGATGTGTCCTCAGCAGAGATGCCGAGCGAGCCTGCAACCGGAGCTGCATATTTGAAGGACTCGCCGAGCATGGACACGTTCGTATTGGCATTGCTGGATGCAGCAGCAAGGACGTCGGCAAAGTGGCCTGAGTCCTCCGCAGACAGACCGAATGCCGTCAGCGCGTCCGTCACGATATCCGATGTAGTCGCCAGATCCTCTCCGGATGCAGCGGCGAGGTTCATGATGCCCTCGACACCGGAAAGCATATCCTCGGTCTTCCAACCGGCCATCGCCATATAGTTCATGGCGTCAGCTGCTTCAGAAGCAGAGAACTTCGTCTTGGAGCCCATTTCCCGGGCTTTGGCACGCAGCTTATCAAAGTTTTCACCGGTTGCACCGGACACGGCAGCTACCTTGCTCATGGAGGTGTCGAAGTCAGCAGCGGTCTTTACGGAGATTGCTCCGAGCCCGGCAACAGCGCCAGACACCGGCAGCAGCTTCTTACCTGCACCGGAAATAGTGTCACCGGCCTTTTGCATCTTGCCGCCGACCTCAGCCATCTTATCCAGCTTGGACTCACAGGAGGCTGCTTCTTTTTCCAGACGCTTCAGCTCGTTCTCTGTCTCTACGATTTCGCGCTGCAGGGCATCATATTTATCCTGCCCGAGCTCGCCGCGTTCCAGCTGCTCCTTTGCCTGCTTCTGGGCTTCCTTCAGTCCTTCCAGCTTTTCCTTGGTCGCACCGATGGAGTCCTTCAGCATCTTCTGCTTCTGGGAGAGAAGGGTGGTGTTTTTCGGGTCGAGCTTTAAAAGCCTGTTCACATCGCGGAGGCTCGACTGCGTGGTACGTATGGAGTTGTTGACGCCTTTTAGCGCCTTGTCGAGACCAGTAGTATCGCCGCCAATCTCGACAGTAATGCCTTTGATTCTGTTTGCCACCGGTCTTCACCTCCTTAAAATCGATCGAAATCTTCCTGTGTAGCAAGCTGCCTGTATTTCACGCCATCGTTTGTTTTCTCTGTCCATATATCCAGTACCAGACCTACGGTCAGAAGATCGAGGTCTGATACTGATATCCCAATTTCTACGCAGCGCAGAAGGAACAGTGGCGTGGTCATTTCCCGCTCACTTCTGCTAATCCTTTTTTTGCTTCAACATCCGTGATCAGGTTTTCACCCCAGAGCGTCAGGATCTCCGGGAGCACCTGATAGATGGAGAACATATCAAACTGATCCAGCCATTCGTCGATGGTTTTCGGAATGGACGGATCAGCATGAAAGGCCATGATGTAGGCGACGTTTTCGAAGATCTCCAGATCATCGATTTCCAGATCGTCATCATCCTTGGCCTTTTTGCTGTATGCCTTCTCCAGCTTGGTCAGGTCTTTGAAGATGTCCCTTTTGAACTTGATGCGGTAGAGGCGAGGTATGGTCGCTGAAGACCTAAACTTCACCTCTTTGCCGCAGATATCAATTGTTTTCTCAATCATTGTTCTCCTCCTGTGTTGCTGCAGCAGAGATATACACCGACTGGTACCAGTTGTCATAGGTTGCCTGATCGGTTCCATCGCCGGTACGCGCTTTCACGAGGCCGTCAGCTCTCGGGTCGGCAGTGATGGAGAGTTTCTCCGTGCCCGGTTCGATGGTATCTTCCTTGGTTTCCGACTCAATGGACGGACGGGAAGAACTGCAGTTGTACAGCACGTGGCGGATCGCATTGACGTCGCCGTCAAACTCGAAGAGCAGAGCGAACTTCACGCTTTCCGCGTTGGTGTTCTTCTCGACAAGTACGCCGTTGGAGTCCAGCTCCTCCTGCAGGATCTCTGTCCTGAACCATTCCGGTACCAGCGCCATCTCAAGGTCGCCGGAGTATCCGTTGTTGGTCACAGAACGGAAATACACAATGCCGTCAGCATAGAACGGGCTGGTTTCACCCTCAGCGTCCAGCGCGATGGAAACAGCGCCGGGGATCGCTTTCGGTGTGCCGTAGGAAAAGGACTTCACACCATCCGTGACCGTCTCAGTCAGCTTGGCGGCATGAACGTTTTTCAGATTGTATTTGACTTTATTACCCATGTCTTAATCCTCCGTTTCGAATGAATAAAGAACCTCATACAGTTTCTCGGAGTCAATCCAGACCTCCGTTTTGTCATAAAAAATACCGTGCGCATCAAGCACGGTTTCGACGAGCGCCTCCACCTCCGGGTTCTTTTCGTCGGTGTAGAGCTCTATATGGACTTCCGTGATCCGGAAGTAAACCTTGCCATCCGCAGCGAAGTTGTCGCTTCCGGGCAGAAGGTATGTGATGAATGGCGGATCTGGCGACTCACCCTCTGCGAAATGGTCATAGGCAGAAGGGATGTCGATCTCCGCCATCAGTTCTAACAGCTTATCCATGACGCAGACTCCTTATGATATTTTGTTCAAGCTCCTCGATGCCTTTCTGCTCTGCCGGTGCGATGTGAGACCTGCCGGACACCCGGCCACCACCGCGCTTGGCGTGGCCAAACTCCAGAAGGTGCGCCAGCTGATACCGGTTCCGGGAATAGACCGTGACCTCAAAGGCATGTGAGTTCTGTTTGCTATTCTTCACCGACCAGCTCTTGGCATAGGCTCCGGTGCGGCTTGGAGCACCAGCCCGGATTTCATTGCGCACTGTGTTTCCGGTTTTTTGTACCGCAGCCTTCATTCCAAGCGTGGTGGTATTGGCATAATCCTCCAGTTCCTTCATGACCTCATCGGCCAGCTGTTCAACCTTGATCTTCTTCATGACCGGCTCGCTTTCTGGCAGATGAGCTTTACTGCCTTATGCTTGAAATTCATATGGTCGATACCGAGAATGTTGTAGGCCTCATCCCGGAAGAAGACGCGGTAGCCGGTAGAGGTAAGAGCGTCGACTGCCCGGCAGTGGCGCACGGTGAAGTCGATCTTGGAATCATCCACGATCCGGCCTGCGTCGGTTTCTTCCTTCGGAGACTCGGAGCTTGCAGTCGCATAGCAGCTATAGTAGGGCACCCATGTGTTTTTGTGGTTGCCGTACTTATCTGTTATGACCTGATTCTTCTCGATGGTGATCCGGATGTTCAGTAATCCAATCTTCATCAGAAGGCCTCCTTCCGCATTCCGAACAGAAGTGAGCGAAGCGTCATGGTAAGCTGGTGGTGGTCGGCTTCCTCCCGGTGTTCATACAGGTACCCGATGGAGTAGAGGATGGCGATCCGGGCTTCCCGAAAGTCGCTCTCAAAGACCTCCTCATCGTCAATCCGCACGATGTCCATGCAGAGCTTCTGTGCCGCAGTGATCAGCTGCTCGATCAGGGTATTTTCGTCATCATGATCCACCCGGAGATATTCCTTTGCCTCTGCAAGTGTTACCAGCATACGTTTCACCTCATTTCTGAAAGGGCGATGCCGCGAATTGCAGCACCGCCCATGCTATGATCAGTTGCCAGAAGAAGCGGTACCCTTCAGCTTCAGAAGCTGGACAGCCTCCGGAAGGATCAGCTTGCCATCGACTCTTTCCTTTGCGACATATCCGATCATGCCGTTTCCAGCAAAGAGCTCCTTGAGTTCCTGAAAACTTCTGGTACCACGGTCGCCGATGTTGTAGTACTTGAAGTCGCCGAATGCGATGAACGGCTTACCGGCAGCTGCAACAGGTGCGAACGGAGAAGTGAGGCACTCATAGCCGAGGAGTCTGTCCGGCTCACCGGCAACAAGGGCAGGCTGCCACATGTACTGACCGTTCTCGTCCTTGAGCTTTCTGATGGATGCGATGGTCTGATCGTTCAGGATGAACTTCGCGTTCTTGCGATACGGACGCTTCAGGGCATACACCAGATTGATGATGTCGTCGGACTCGACGGTTGTTTTCGCAGTGATCGTAGTTGCCTGCGCACCGCCGTTTTCGGCAAAGATACCCAGCGGCTTGCCGGAGCCGTCACCATTCAGGAAAGCATCCTCTTCGGCGTTGGCCAGAGCGATACCGAACTGGTTGATGATGTAGTTCTCCAGCTGGAAGGCATTGTCGTAGAGCAGCTCTTCCGTAACCTTGATCGCTACGTGGAGCTTGTAGGCATCCAGCATGATCTGGTCGAAGGTCGCATCACCGAAGGTCAGTGCTTCGCCTTCCTCGATCCATGCCGCAGCAGGCTTGGTCGCTGCGATGTTGATCTTGTGCTGGCCGCTGGTTGTGATCGTGGTACCCAGCTTTCTCATGATGTTCTCTTCATTCAGGACATCGATGAGCCTGTGGTCATATTCCTCCGGGACGAGGTAGCCGCCGTTCTCATCAATACCTTCCTGCAGAACATTGCTGATCTGACGGAAGTTGGTGCGCAGAGCCTGCAGCATGCCTTTTCTGTACTCATCAGAGGCACGACCGGTTTTCTTTTCCGGTTCATTGGCAGGCTGATAAGGTCTGCCCGTGATCGGGGAGTTGACCGGCTGGGAGAGCTCATGCTCCATCGCTTCCTGTCTCTGCATTCTGGAGATTTCACGGCTCATGTCCATGATTTCCTTCTCCATCTTGTCGTAGGTTGCGGAATCCTCATCGGAGAGGGTTCCCTTGTCTGTTCTGTGGGACTCAGCAAAATTGCGAGCCGCCGCCAGTGCCTGATTTCTTTTCTGCATCAGTTCTAAAATAGTCATGGTAAAAATCCTCCTTCATTACATGAATTTTGAGATAGTGTCGAGTCGCTGCAGGATATCGTCGACTAAGCGACCGGGTTCTTCAGGAGCTTCCGGCTCCCTTTTCGGTATGTGATATTTGGCTTCCAGCTTATTCACGAGGGCGGCGTTGACCGCCTTGCGTGAGAACAGCAGCGCTTCAGCAGGGCTGGCCGTATCTTCCGGCACATCCTCAGCACGTCTTAAGATGTCGTCTGCAAACCCAAGCTCCACAGCTTTATTGGCGTCCATCCAAGTTTCCGCATCCATAAGGTGTGAGAGCTTGGCACGGGACAGGCCGGTCTTGATCTCGTAGCTGTTGATGATGGACTCTTTGACTTCATCCAGCATGGCCATCGCTTTTTCCATCTCGGCGTGGTCACCGAAGGCAATGGTTGCCGGGTTGTGGATCATCATCATGGAGACCGGGGACATGAGCACCTTAGTGCCTGCCATCGCAATGACGGAGGCAGCAGAGGCTGCAATGCCGTCGATCTTCACAGTGACGCCGCCCTTGTAATCCATCAGCATGTTGTAGATCTGTGCTGCGGCCACGCAGTCACCGCCCGGAGAGTTGATCCAGACCGTGATGTCACCACTGCCGGAGTTTAATTCCTCCCTGAAAAGCTCCGGTGTGACATCATCGTCAAACCAGCTTTCTTCAGCGATGGTGCCATTCAGGAACAGCGTCCTTTCTGTCACCGGTTCCTGCGTTTCCTGATTCACTGCCGTTCTGTTTTTCCAGTTCCAGAACTTCTTCGTCTTCATTGGATTCTTCCTCCTTTCCAGCGGCAGACGAGGCCGCAAAAATACCCGCATCTTCGAGCTTGGTCATGTTTCCGTTGATGAGATATAGATCACCGCCGAGCTCGGCAGGGATGCGGTCAAGGTTCTCAAGCTCTCTGATGTCGTTGGCGCTCATCCAGCCGTTCTGCCTTGCGGTAGCATAGCCATTCATACGGCTCTGATAATCACCGCGAAGGAGGCCGTCGACATTGAACTTGACAAAGTAGTGAGCTTTCTCATCCGGAGAGAGGAGGGAGCGGATAATAGCCTGCTCCCATCTGGCCACCCACGGGTCGAGGGTGTATTTCACAAACTCCAGTGATTGCTGCTCAATATTAGAAAAGCTCGACTTTTCCAGATCCCCGATCATGTGAGGGGGTATCCGGAAAATTCGAGCGATTTCATTGATCTGAAATTTCCGTGTTTCCAAAAATTGCGCCTGCTCCGGTGCGATGGAGATCGGCGTGTATTTCATGCCTTCTTCCAAAATCGCGACCTTCCCGGCATTCTGGCTTCCGGAGAAGCCCTTGTTCCAGCTCTCGCGCACCCGGTCGGGATCTTTCACTGTACCCGGATACTCTAAAAGGCCTCCCGGCGTTGCACCGTTTGAGAAGAACTTAGCGCCATACTCCTCGGTTGCGATGGCAAGGCCGATAGCATTCTTGGCCATTGCTATGGGTGAATAGCCCACAAGCCCATCAAACCCGAGGCCGGGTATGTGGAGCACATCGCTTGGCTGTAGGATCACGGTTCCGGTCTTCATGGTCGGAGCATCCTCGTTAGAGACCTGATAGCTGTAATAGAGCTTTCCGTGCTCGTCCCGGTCGACCGTCATTCGGTTTGGCATGAGAGGGTAAAGCCCGACGACCTCGCCGCGACCGTTCCGGATCACCTGCGCATAGGCATTGCCCCATAGGAGCAGATGTGTCATGAGCGTTTCCCGGAAGATGAAGGATGTCATTTCCGGATTCGGCTCATCATGGAGCAGGAAATACAGTGGATGATCCAGCGCTTTTTCCTTGCCGCCTTTCTCGTTGTACTTGTACAGATGAAGCGGCAGACCGGCGATTGCCTCTGACAGGATGCGTACACAGGAGTAGACTGCTGTCATCTGCATGGCAGAGCGTTCCGTGACCGTCTTCCCGGAGGTGGTGCCGCCAAGAAAGAAGCGGTAGGCGCTGCCGGAGGTTGAGTCCGTTGGCTTATCCCTTGATCTGAAAATGCTTGATAAAAAACTCATCTGATACCTCCTCAAATGAAAAGGATGCCTCGACTGTCATAGACCGATGCACCCGTATCGTTGCCACAGCGGATCGCACGATCCAGCGCCATGATGGTGGCGATGGCACCGTCGATCTTTTCTGTGGATTTTTCCTTATCTGCTTTGATGTTGCCAGCCGGGTCGGTGCGGATGAAGATGTTGTCCATCATCCAGCGCAGTACCGGGTGGCCGCCGTGCGCGATTTTCTGTTCCAGCGTCAGCTTCATGAGCTCCTTGGTAGGAGGACTCATATCTTTAAAGCCCTGACCGAATGGCACGACCGTGAAGCCCATGCCTTCGAGATTCTGCACCATTTGGACAGCTCCCCAGCGGTCAAACGCGATTTCCCGGATATTGAAGCGCTCACCGAGATGTTCGATGAATTGCTCAATGAAGCCGTAGTGGACGACGTTGCCGTCGGTCGTGAAGAGATAGCCTTGCTTCTCCCACAGATCGTAAGGAACGTGGTCTCGCCGAACACGGATGTCCAGCGTATCCTCTGGCACCCAGAAGTATGGGAGCACGGCAAACTTATCGTCCTCGTCCTCCGGAGGAAAGACCAGCACAAAGGCTGTGATGTCCGTGGTGGAGGAGAGGTCAAGGCCGCCATAGCAGACCCGGCCTTCCAGCATCTTCTCATCGACCGGAAATGCACATTTATCCCACTTGTCCATTGGCATCCAGCGGACGGACTGCTTCACCCATTGATTGAGGCGGAGCTGCCGGAAGGCATTCTCTTCGCCGGGATTCTGCTTGGCAGATTCGCAGGCTTCCTGTACCTTCTCGATATCCACCGTGATGCCCAGTGACGGGTTCGCTTTTTCCCAGACCTTGGGATCAGTCCAGTCTTCATCCTCGGAAGCGCCGTAGATCACCGGATAGAAGGTCTTGTCGATCTTGCGGCCTTCAAGGATGTCCAGCGCCTTCTGGTGCACCTCCCAGCAGATGGAGTTGGTGTTGTCACCGGCAGTTGTGATTAAAAAGAAAAGCGGCTGCTTTCTCGCATCGCCGCTGCCTTTGGTCATGACATCATATAGCTTCCTGTTCGGTTGTGTATGGAGCTCATCGAAGATCACTCCGTGGGTATTGAAACCGTGCTTGTTGGCCACATCCGCCGACAGGACTTTGTATTTGCTGTTGGTCGGATTATATACGATGGTACGTGTGGACTTGTTGATGGTAACGTGCCGTTCGAGAGCCGGGCAGAGCATCACCATATCCACGGCCACATCAAATACGATCTTGGCCTGATTGACGTCGGCAGCACAGCCATAGACCTCGGCTCGCTGTTCACCGTCCGCGCAGGTAAGATACAGCGCGATGGCGGCAGCAAGCTCGGACTTGCCCATCTTCTTCGGGATCTCGACGTAGGCCGTTGTAAACTGCCGGTAGCCGTTTGGCTTCAGTGTTCCGAATACGTCTCGCACAATCTGCTCCTGCCAGTCGATCAGTTCAAAGGGCTTTTTATACCATTCTCCCTTGGTGTGCTGAAGGCTCTCGATAAAGGCAACAGCAAAGTCAGCGGCGTACTCGTCATAGTAGGAATCCTCAGCCATGAAGTGTGTCGGTGTATAATTTTCAAGTTTTCTGATAGGTCATCACCTCCAAAAGGGCATAAAAAATAGCCGCCATGCGCGACTTCCCTGTACGAGATACAGCCCCATCCGGGCTGCTCACTGGCGTGTTTAGTTTGCCTCGTTCTTACTTCCTCTTGACGTCTACCAGCCAGCTTGCTCTTTTGTGGTATTCTCCTGTGGCCTTCTCCAATCCCTCGATGGTGGTGCGGTAGACCGTTGCTGTGCGGCTCTCGCCGTCGTAGCTCTTGCCGTCCCAGCCGTTAAAGGTGAAGGTGACTTTTTCCTTTGTCTTGGTGAAGAAAGTCTCGAAGTCCTCTCTGGTGATCGCTGTGTTGTAGTCTTCAAGGAAGAAGTGGTTTCTCAGTTCGTATGCGTTTCTCATTTTGTTTACCTCCGTTTTGCGTGGTTCTCTTTTGGTATGTACATATATCACTCTAAACGGAGATAATAGCAAGTCATATTTTCTACATCTTCAAAGTTTTTTACAGGGTGAAATGGATGTCGAGGATCGCCTCATCCCTGTATTCTCCAAAGCGGCGCTCGCGCCTTGTGATCGTTGTCAGGCCTGTCATGGTGCAGCCTGCTTTGGCAAAGCCGTGGAGGTTTTCCATCACCGCGGTGCTCTGGTTGGTGTAGATGAAGCTATCGAATCCGGCCTTCCGGAGGGCTTCCACAAAATCATCGACTTCGCGATCCCAGAGGAAGTCGTTCATTTCGATCTCATCCTCGCCATGTTCCAGCGTGCTCAGAAATGCGCGGTAGGCTTTGCAGGCTCCCAGCGGAATCGGGTAGGTGGCTGCCTGATCCTCTTCGTACCAAGCCTTGAGCTCCTCCGAGTCCCATCCGTAGTTCTCGAGGATCTGGGCTTTGCGCTCTTTGCGTTCAGCCTTTTCCTGTTCCCATTTTTCTGCGATCTTTCTCAGGTTTTCAAAGTATGCGTTGTTTGTCTTCATCATGATTCTTGCCTCCTTACTGTTGCATCGCCCATGCCATCGCGTGCCCGTCATCTTCGAATTCAACCTCGCTGACTGCTCTCAAGCCGATGGTGCCTTCGCAGGTGGTGTCGTCTGTGAGGTATTCGTAGGTTGCTCCGAAGTAGGAAGGCTGGCCTTTGCCGTTGTAGTAGTATCCGGCGATGATCACCTTGTCTCCGAAGTTCAGGAGCTTGCTCCAGCGGCATTCGAGGTCTTCCGGGGTGGTCGGGTTTGGCAGTCTGTATTTTCTGGTTCCTTCGTTGATTGTCATTTTCGTTTTTCCTCCTTGTCTTTTGGTATGTGTATATTCGCTCTACTCTGAGGATATAGCAAGTTATTTCTGCTATAATTTCACATCTTTTTTAACGACCAAAAGAGCCTGCTGGCTCCCTTGGAGGAGGGCTTATTCCTCGCCTGTCATGATGAAATTTTCATACTCTTTCCGGTGGTCTGTGAGCCAGTCAACCAGCTCATAGTAACCGAGGTCAAAGGCAATCCTCTGGACAGCTGGGATATCAAACATGTTGGTAAGGCCGGTGTCCCGGACGGCGAGGATCTGCTCGCGGATCAGATTAGTCATTCGCGTCCACCACCTTCCTGACGACATCAACTCCGAAGATCACATTCAGGCCGGAGCCGTTATCCCAGCGCACCATCAGGCTGCCGGTATCATCAATCCCGGTTACCGTGCCGCAGGTACCGGCAGGCGGTGCCTGAACATCATCCATCTGGATGAGCTCGACGCGTGTACCGGCAGGGTAGGTCTCACGTAGGTGCCTCAGCTGTTCTGGTCTGATCATCCTCATGCCTGCACCTCCTTTGCCGGTGCGCCGCTTTTCCATGCGGAGCTTCCGGAGAAGTTCTTGAGCAGGAGCTTGCGGCTGACCTTGTATTCATCACCGATGAATCCGATCCGGAGGAGGAAGCAGCGGAAGGCGTACTTCTCATTCTCGACCGGCTTGTCTTTTCCGGTGATGCGTGTGGCTTCCTTCGCTGTCCGGCAGAGGGCTGTCACGAAGTGGGTGTAGGCGATGATCTCGTCCGGCTCCGCGTCGCCCTTGAACCAAGGGAAGTCGAGCTTGCCGTCCTTCTCGCCAACTGCGAGGCTGTCCGCGCCGATGGCTTTCTTGATCAGGCTTTCCTTGGACTCGATCAGGGCTTCCAGTCTGGAAATCTCGTCGCCGGTCATCATCGGCATCTGGATCGCAAGGCCGGTGCCTTCATCTTCCTCATCCTCGTCCGGGGTGAAACCTGCTGCGGCGATAGCGTCAAAAACTCTCTCGACCTCGTCGCTGTAGTTCTCATCGTCGAAGACCAGAGCGCCTTCGCGGTCGACTGTGAAGTAGTCCATCTGGTAGGAGAAGGTCGGTGCACCCTGATAAATGGCATCGACTCCGATTTCCTTGGCGATGACCTCGGCCAGCCTTTTTCTTTCTTTTCCGTTTACTCTGTAATGTACGATCATTTTTGAATCCTCCTTTGCTTTCTGTGCTTTTTCGGTAGTACATATATCACTCTAAAAGCCAGTAATAGCAAGTCTTTTATGGATATATCTGTGCTATTATTCAGGAGAATTTTCACCTGTATCGATCTCATCAAAACGGTAGGTGAGCCCATCCCTTAAGACGGTAACTCCCTCGGCTGATCCGACCTGATCGATATAGCGTTTTACGATCACATCACAGAACTTTTCATCAAGCTCAACAGTGTAACAGGTACGCCCGGTCTGCTCGCAGGCAATGAGTGTGCTGCCGGAGCCGCCGAACGGATCAAGCACAAGGCAGCCAGTCATGGTTGAGTTCATGATCGGATAAGCAACAAGTGCAACCGGCTTCATGGTCGGGTGATCCGCGTTCTTCTTCGGCTTATCAAACTCCCAGATCGTGGACTCTTTTCTTCCGGTATACCACTGATGCTTGCCTTTCTTCTTCCAGCCAAAAAGCACCGGTTCATGCTGCCACTGGTATGGACTTCTTCCGAGCACCAGCGACTGCTTCTTCCAGATGCAGCAGCCGGAAAGATAAAAGCCTGCCTCCTCAAAGGCCTTACGGAAGGCAAGACCGTGGGAGTCGGAGTGGAAGACGTAGATGCTGGCGTCGTCTGTCATGCTCTCATACATTTGGCTGTAGGCAGCGAGCAGGAACTGCTCAAACTGATCCTCGGCCATCTTGTCGTTTTTGATCTTTCCGGCAGTGCCTTTGTAGTCTACGTTGTAGGGAGGATCAGTTACGACCAGCTGTGCCTTCTTTCCGTTCATCAAAAGCTCATAGGTTTCCGGCTTGGTGGAGTCGCCGCAAAGCAAGCGGTGCTCGCCGAGCATCCAAAGGTCGCCAGCTTTGGAGAAGACCGGCTTCCCCAGCTCAGCCTCGACATCAAAGTCATCCTCCTTAACGCCACCTTTTACATCGTCATGGAACAAGTCGTCCAGTTCCTCCGGATCAAAACCAGTGAGGGAGACGTCAAAGTCAGCACCCTGCAGATCTGCGATCACAAGAGCCAGTTTGTCCGTATCCCATTCGCCGCTGATTTTGTTCAGGGCGATGTTGAGCGCTTTTTCTTTTTCTGTGTTCATATCAACGACAACGACATCAACCTCGGTAATGCCGGAATCGATGAGCACCTTCAAGCGCTGGTGACCGCCGACCACACGTCCGGTCTGTTTATTCCATATGACCGGCTCCACATAGCCAAACTGCTCAATGGAGCGTTTCAGCTTTTCATATTCTGGATCTCCGGGCTGCAGATCCTTACGGGGATTGTAGTCAGCCGGGAGTAAGTCTTTTACATTTTTCTTTTCAATATTCATACCAAACCCCACTCAGCGAGACCTCGACCGGAATGCCCGTTTCCTGTGCCTGCAGCCAAGCGTAAATGTTCACGCTGACATCAGCCTTGCTGAGATCCTTTCCATGCAGGCCACCGCCAGTCACGGAGTCGGCCATATCTGATCCGAGTTTTCTGTTGGTAGCGCCGGAGTCTACGTCCGTGCCGCCAGTCCAGTCCCCGAGGGGATTTATCTCGGCAGTGGGGTAGGAAGCTGCAATATCATCTGAGGCTGCGTTGCTCTGGCAGATGATCAGCCGGGCTTCATCAATAATGTATTTGCCGTCACAGCCGTATTTCTCATACAGATCCCTTGCGATCCGGGAGAGGACTTTCTGCTCATCGGTTACCGGGACGCCTTTGAAGATCCCGTTGTCGCCGCAGCGGATGCCGTCCTTCTGGTTATCCGACAGGTGCTGATCCTGCGGCACCTCGCAGTAATCGACAGCAAGGCTACCTGCGATGCGGCTTACGATTACAGCTGCCTCATCAGGGGAGATACTAACTGATGTCTCAGCAATGATGTGGCAGGTTCCGTGACCGATCAGGACTTCGACGGCGATCCTCGGATCGGATTCTTTTTCATAAGCCAGATCCACGAGTGCACCGGCGATGCGGTCAGCCACTTTGTCCGGATGAGCCGGATTTACTTTTTCAAACATAATCATTCCTCCGATTCTTACATTTCTCCGCGCCTCGCCCTGAGCAGCCGTTCCATCACATCATCCTGTGGACTCATGCCGGTGTACTCCGAGGCACAATTTTCTTTCACGATCTGGTAGATCTCCATCCAGAGCCGGTTGGTCTGGCTCATATAGTTCTGTCCCATCGCAACGTATGGACTCTGGATCGCGTTTCCCGTGGTGGGGTGCTTGGCAAGGAAGCCAAACTCCGTCACGGCCTCCTCGCATTGAATCCACCTTGCACAGCTCATGGCATAGCGCTCAAGTAGCTGAGGGGAAACTAAAGAGGAGCAGCCGCGTTCATGCAGCCACTCCCATGTGTTCTTATAGATTTCTGCCGCCTGCAGCTTTTTCCCATCTTTTTGTTTTGCAGACAGGAGCTTTGACGGCTTGGGCATCGGTTGACCTTCCAAATCGGCTGCGTGCGAATCGAAGTCGATGACAGTCAGCGTTCTCTTGCCCGGATTGCCTTCATTGATCTTGTCGACCAAGGGCTTCTTTTTGGCTCCGGCACCCATTCGGGCACCGCCACGGTTGGTACCGTCCTTAGCCATGATAATCACCTCACATTTCTGGGGTATATTCCCCGTTTGAAACCGCGCACGCGCACACGTGACCCCACGCCCGTTCCACGGGGCACAGGGCGTAGAGATTTGACCCGCCCCTACCGGTCAGAGCGGTTGTGCCAGCGGTCTCCGCGATCTGCATGAATCTTCGCATGACAGGCCGTGCAAAGAGACATCAGGTTCTCTTCGTTATGATTTCCTCCCTCAGCCAGCGGTTTGATGTGGTGTACCTGCTCGGCCTTCACGTACCTGCCTTCCATAAGGCAGCGCTCGCAGAGTGGGTGGGCGTTCATGTAACGGTCGCGGATTCTTTTCCATGCACGTCCGTACCTGCGTTTGCTGGCAGGATCGCGGTCGTACTTTTCATATCGTTTGTTCTCCAGCTTCTCGTGCTCCGGACAAAAGCGCCCGTCAGTCAAGCGTGGGCAGCCCGGAAAGGAGCAGGGACGCTTGGGTTTTCTTGGCACCTGTGTCACCTCCATTTCGGCATAAGAAAAGCCCTGCAGGAGACGGGCTCC
>CACZJZ010000029.1 GCA_902781655.1 uncultured Lachnospiraceae bacterium | reverse complement strand
GACTGGTTAGCGCTAATCTGCACGGATACGTCCCTGAGCGAAGAAGAGATCATCCGCATCTATGGGAAACGGTGGGATATTGAAGTCTTCTTCAAGACACACAAGAGCTTTCTGAATCTCGGATCTGAGTATCACGGCCTGTCATATGATGCTCTTACGGCGCATGCAGCGTTGGTGTTTACCTGATACATGCTGATGTCAGTTGCCACACGTAATGACGAAGATGAACGTACCCTTGGAGAACTGTTCTATTTCATGGTGGATGAAGTGGCAGATATCACATTCAACCATTCCATGAAGATTCTAATGGATGCGATGATTGAAAGTCTCAAGGCAATCTTCCACGCAACAGAGGAACAAATCACAAGATTCACAGACGACTTCATAGGCAGGCTCCCGGATTATATGAGAAAACCGCTGTTGGCAGCCAATATCGCATGAGCAGAAATTTTTGCCGGTTAAACTATTGAGTTTTCAAGGTGCAAGCCCACTTTTGATGTGGGAAGTTTAAGTTTCTGATGCATATTTTCCAGTCCATAACCTGCCTGTGATTGACACGGGTAACTCAGTTTATGCAGTAAATGCAGATACAGAAAAAGAGGCCCGGAGAAATCCCGCAATCTGTTCGATCTCAATGAGATCTCACAGTCTCCAGTAATCCCACTCCGGCTGCTGGAAATCCTTCCTGTCAAAGAGGCCCTTGAGATCCACAAAGACCTTCGTCTGATACTTCGGATTGTAGAATTTCGCCAGTTCGTCCGGCGTGAACGCGGCGAACTGCTGATGCTTAACCGCCATGAGCACAGCGTCGCAGTCATGGATGTCGCTCATGGAAGAGAAGGTCACGCCGTACAGATGCTTCGCCTCCTCCGCGTCGCCCACCGGATCGACAATCATCGGCTCGATGCCGTACTCACGGAGTTCCTTCACAATATCAAACACCTTGGAATTGCGGGTGTCCGGGCAGTTTTCCTTGAAGGTGAAGCCGAGGATGACAACACGCGCGTGCTTGACGTTGATGTCATTGCGGATGAGCTCCTTCACAAGCGATTCCGCGACATACTTGCCCATGTCGTCATTGATGCGGCGTCCCGACAGAATGATCTGACTGTGATAGCCGAACTGTTCCGCCCTGTAGGTGAGGTAATACGGGTCGATTCCGATGCAGTGCCCGCCGACCAGTCCCGGCTGGAAGGGCAGGAAATTCCACTTTGTTCCGGCAGCCTCGAGCACCGCCTTGGTGTCGATGCCCATCTTGTGGAAGATAATCGACAATTCATTCATGAACGCGATATTGATGTCGCGCTGGGAATTCTCAATGACCTTGGCGGCCTCCGCGACCTGAATGGACTCCGCGCGGTAGACGCCCGCATCGACAACCAGTTCATAGACTTTGGCGACCGTATCCAGCGTCTCCTCATCCATGCCGGAGACAATCTTCCGGATCGTATTGAGCCGGTGCACCTTATCGCCGGGATTGATTCGCTCCGGAGAATAGCCGATCTTCCAGTCGACGCCGCACTTCAGTCCCGATTCCTTCTCGATGATCGGCACGCAGGTCTCTTCCGTGACGCCCGGATAAACCGTGGACTCAAACACGACGACCGTGCCGGGCTGAATGTTCTGTCCGACAAAATGGCTGGCGCCTTCGACCGGCGAAAGATCCGGTGTGTGGTCCGGATTGACGGGCGTCGGCACCGCGACGATGATGAACCGCGCCTCTTTAAGGCTCTTCGGATCGGCGGTGAACTGCACCGATGTGTTCTTCACTTCCTCATCTCCCACCTCTCCGGTAGGATCGATGCCGGACTTGTACTTCTCGATCTTCTTCTCGTTGAAATCAAAGCCAATGACCTTTATCTTCTTTGCGAAGGCGACCGCAATCGGCATTCCGACATAGCCAAGGCCGACAAGCGCGAGTTTGTCCTCGCCGCGCAGAAGCTTCTCATAAACATCCAGTGCCATAGCATCCTCCCTGACGCGGTCCTTCCCGGCCCGCGCATGACAATTGATTATAACGCCGATCATGCTCTCTTGTAAAAGATTGCCTTCTCCACTTCCTCCAGGTAGGCCGCTGTCACGCCGCGCCTGTCAAACTCCCGCTCCATCCTGAGGCGGGCCGCATGGCCCATGGCCGCCCTCTCCGGAACCGGCATCGCAAGGAAGCGCGACAGTGCCTCCGTCAGAGAATCCGCGCTGCCCGGATCACATCCGAACCCGGTCTTCCCTTCTTCAAAAATCTCCCTGCATCCGCTGATGCGGGTTGCGATCACGGGACGCCCGCAGGCCGAGGCTTCCATCAGGACATTGGACATGCCCTCGTGATAGGTCGGCAGCACCACGGCCGAACAGTCCCCGTAAAACTGGTCCACATTCGTGTGAAAGCCGAGGAGACGGATGACGCCTTCCTTCTCCGCCTGCTCAAAGGCTGGCCGTACATCTTCGTCAAAATACCCGAGCATGTAGAAGACGACTTCCGGGCTGTGGAGCCTGCGCGCCGCCTCCAGATATTCGAAGACGCCCTTCTCCCGCATAATACGGCCAATGTACAGGAAACGGACCTGTCCGTCCTCCGGATACGGCAACTCCCGGTGCTCTGAGAGGTCCACACCTGACCCCGGCACCAGCCGGGCCGGGCCATGCAGCAGGCCCAGATTCTCGAAGATCTTCTTATTCTGTGTATTCTGAAAGAAGACACAGGAGGCGTGGCGCAGTCCCTGCCGGTACAACGTCGTCACCAGTGTCCTCACCGGTCCGCTTTTTTCAAAGGCGCTTCCGAGTCCCGTCACCGTCGCGATACAGGGAATGCCCGCCATCGCACATGCCATGCCGCCATAAATATTTGGCTTGATGGTGTATGTGAGCACGAGATCCGGCTGAATATTCCGCAGCAGCTCCCGGTATGCATGCAGCAGCCGCAGGTCTTTCCCGGGGTTCGTGCCGCGCCGGTCAATCGGTGTCCTGACCAGAACACAGCCCAGCGCATCCAGTTCTTCCCGCCGCACCTCGTCCGGCAGGGAAATCACCACCCGGTAGGAACGCCGGAGCGCTTTCACAAGCTGCAGCCGGAAATTCACCAGACCTGCAGAAGAATTGCCCAAAATCAGTATTGTCTTCAAACCGTCTCCGCTCCTCAGCGTCCCTGTCCGGGGCAGTCTTCGCCGCGCACCGCAGCGCGGGCTGCCGGGTCCGGGCTCCGCATACCTGCAAGCACCGCTGCCAGCGTCTCAAACCGGTCTGCATGCGGCAGATACTCCCGCTCGCCGGTATAATACAGCCCTTCCCGATTGCAAAAGTGCAGACTCTGCATTCCCAGCTGATTCGGTGCCTGGAAATCCTTCGCCACGTTGTCTCCCACATATACCAGCGTCTCCGGCGGCAGCATCCACCGCTGCTGCAAAATCCGCCGTGTGCTCAGATAAGATCAGGAGATCCGTGTCGATCGTCGGGATCACGAGGTCAATCGAATCATCCCGGCAGATCCGGACGGGCTCCGGGATATAATCCGGATCCTTCATGCTGCATACCTGCCGCATGCCGTCACAGTAAAACAGCGCCGGCGCTGTAAAGGTCATGTCGGCGCCATACAGCCTGAGCCGGCACCCGGTGTGAAAGGCGGCCGCCCGGAATGCCTGCATCAGCTCCACCCGGCGTCCGACGCCCGTGAATATAATTCGGATTTCTTTCATTGCGATTCCTCATGCCGTGTATCTTCCGGCTCCGGCGTACCCATGAATTCTTCCATCGTCGCGCTCGTTCCGGAGCTGATCC
Source organism: uncultured Lachnospiraceae bacterium (assembly GCA_902781655.1). Taxonomy (GTDB): domain Bacteria; phylum Bacillota; class Clostridia; order Lachnospirales; family Lachnospiraceae; genus CAG-791. Next base: position 14,906 of record CACZJZ010000029.1, on the reverse strand, counting down.
CCTCGTGGGAGAGCACAGTTCTCACCGTGGCGAGTAGAATGCGGCAGTCTCCGAAAAAAGTCACATGATCCACATACTTCACGTCCCAGTCGAATTTTTCCTCCCAGGAGATTGCGTTCCTGCCGTGGATCTGCGCAAGGCCGGTAAATCCCGGCCTCACCTCGTGGCGTCTTGCCTGGTGCGCGTTATAGCGCGGCAGATACCGGACCAGCAGCGGCCGCGGACCGACGAGACTCATATCCCCCCTGAGGACATTGAACAGCTCCGGCAGCTCGTCGAGGCTCGTGGCGCGGAGCTTCCTGCCGAAGGGCGTGAGCCTGTCCGCGTCCGGCAGCAGCGTACCGTCCGCGTCCCTGGCATCCGTCATGGTCCGGAATTTTATGAGCCGGAAAATCCGTCCGTACCGCCCCGGCCGCTCCTGCCGGAACAGCACCGGACTGCCGAGCTTCACCCGTACCAGAACCGCCGTCGCCAGTAGGATCGGGGACAGTAGGATCACCGCAAGCAGCGCAAGCAGAAAATCGAGCGGCCTCTTGATGAACTTTTCATAGAATCCCTGTTTGTGCATAATTCAGGCGAAGCACCGGTGAATGATCTCAAGGATCCGATCCTGCTCTTCCTTCGTCATCTTGTTGTCGCTCGGCAGGCACAGACCGCGGCGGAAAATGTCCATTCCGACATCCCGGATCCTTCCCTCGTCGATATAGGCATTGCTCCGTGCGCGCCCGTTTCCGTCTCTCGTCACAAAGGCATGCATCCTGTAGATCGGCTGCATATGCATCGGCTTCCAGATCGGCCGCCCCTCCGCGTTGAACGCGGCAATCGCGTCGAGGATCTCCGTCGGACAGCTCTTTCCCGGCTCCGTCACATAGAGCGCCGTCTTCTCGCCCCGCACCTGCGGGCACATGGCATCCTCCTGCAAAATCATACACGACAGCCAGTAGTTCGGCTCGCTGCGGGAGAAATCAATCGGATTCATGGAGACAGGCAGATCGGACAGTCCGTCCCGGTAGCGCCCGTATATGGCCTTCTTCTGCGCAATATGCTCCCGCAGATGCGGGAACTGGCCGCGGATCACACCGGCAGTCACATTGCTCATGCGATAATTGTACCCGAGCTCCTCGTGCTGATACCACGGAGCCGCCTCACGGCTCTGCGTGGACCACTTTCTGACCTTGTCTGCCGTCTCCCGGTCATCCGTCAGCAGTGCGCCGCCGCAGGATCCGGTGATGATCTTGTTGCCATTGAAGGAAAGCACCGAGATGTCGCCGAACGTACCTGTCTCCCGCCCGTCATAGGTGGCGCCGAGCGATTCCGCCGCATCCTCGAGGAGCAGGGCTCCATGACGGCGGCAGATATTTCCGATCTCCTGCAGTTTTCCCGGCGTTCCATAGAGATGCGCGGTCACCACGAGTTTCACGTCCGGATACAGGGCGAAGGCCCGTTCCAGCGCCTCCGGGTCCATATTCCAGGTATCGGGTTCCGTGTCGATGAACACGGCCTCCCCGCCCTCGTATGCCACCGGATTGATCGTCGCGTCAAAGGTCATGTCTGAGCAGAACACCCGGTGTCCCTCCAGCGTACCGTGCCCCACCCGCGGCTGTCCGTACAGTCTCTCTCCGAGCGCTTTCATTCCAAGATGCAGCGCCGCTGTTCCGGCGGACAGACCGACCGCGTATTTCCGGCCGGTCGTCTCCGCGCAGAGCCGTTCGACCTCATCGATATTTTTCCCAACCGTGCTCATCCAGTTGGCCTCATATGCTTCTTTCATATAAGTGAGTTCTTCCCCATGCATCGTGGGCGAACTCAGCCAGACCTTTTTCTCAAAGGGACTAAGTCCGGCAAACCGCGGATCCTTCCGGAAATCGTGTTCCATATTATTCCTTTCCTTCCATTGCCGCATTCTTCTGCTGCGCGAGGCGCTCTTCCGGCGTCACATAGGTCGGTACGATCGCCTTCACGTACCGCCTGATATCCGGACTCTCGTTCTCCGCCGCCACCTTCAGTGCCTCCAGATCGCGCAGGAACTGTACCTCGTTGAATTCAATCGGCCTGCCGATATGAATCTGCCTATTGGCCGTCTCCTTCATGCCCTCTTCCTTCATGAGCATCTCTTCATACAACTTCTCGCCGGGTCGGAGTCCCGTGAATTTGATCTCGATGTCCTCGCCGACACGGTATCCGGACAGGCGGATGAGATTTTCGGCCAGATCCAGAATTTTGACCGGCTCTCCCATATCGAGGATAAAAATTTCCCCGCCCTTCGCATAGGCGCCTGCCTGCAGAACCAATGACACCGCCTCCGGGATGGTCATGAAGTACCGGATGATATTCGGATCGGTGACGGTCACCGGTCCTCCTGCCGCGATCTGCTTTCGGAACAGCGGAATGACAGAGCCGTTGGAGCCGAGCACATTGCCGAACCGGACCGCCACAAACTTGGTATCCGGATACATGCGGTCAAAGGACTGAATGATCATCTCGCAGATGCGCTTGGAGGCTCCCATGATATTCGTGGGATTCACCGCCTTGTCGGTTGAGATCATGACAAAGGTCTGCACGCCGTTCATGGCCGCGGCGCGCGCTGTCTTGAACGTCCCGAAGACATTGTTCTTGATCGCCTCACAGGGAGAGTCCTCCATCAGCGGCACATGCTTGTGCGCCGCCGCGTGATAGACGATGTCCGGACGGTAATGCTCGAAAATCCAGTTCATACGGCGCGTGTTCCGGATGGATGCGATGAGCACCACCAGATTCAGCTCCGGATGTGTGATCTTCAGCTCCTGCTGAATATCGTAAGCATTGTTCTCATAAATATCCAGAATGATGAGCTGCTTCGGCTTGTGTCCGGCGATCTGCCGGCAGAGCTCCGAGCCGATCGATCCGCCGCCGCCTGTCACGCACACGACCTTGTTCTGCACATAGCCGATGATGGAGCCGATATCCACCTGCACCGGTTCTCTGCCGAGCAGATCCTCGATCTCCACGTCACGCAGCTTGCTGACGCTGACCTCTCCGTTTACAAGCTGATACATGCCGGGGAGCGTCCGTACCTTGCAGCCGGTCTCGGAACAGATGGACAGAATTTCCTTCATCTGGGCGCGCGGCACACTCGGCATCGCGACAATAATCTGGTCTATATCGTAGAGCGCGCAGGCTTCCCTGATTTTGTCCCGCCCGCCGATGATTTTGACGCCCTGAATGTAGCGGCCCCACTTGAGTCTGTCATCATCGATGACGCAGCGGATGGTCATCGTGGAGAAATGGCTGCCGATGATCTCCTTGATGATGATATTGGCGGCTTCGCCGGCGCCGATGACCATCACCGAAATGGCATTGTCCCTGTTCTCCCGCTTGTGCTTCATGGTCCGCAGATAGCGGTAGGAAAAGCGGCTGACAAACTCACACGCAATCAGGAAGAAGGTATAGAGAAAATAATAGCTCTGCGGCACGGGCTGGTAACCCTCCACGCGGAAGAGCTGCAGGAAAACCGCATTGCCGACGCCGGACAGAACGCAGGAGATGACCAGATTCTGCAGCTCCTGCTCGCCGGCGTAGGCCCAGAGACTGTGATACATCCGAAACACCCAGAACAGGCCGAGTGTCATGAGAATACTCAGCGGCATGAAATTGCGGATGGGTATGAGAAACGCGCGCGGTATCTCGTCCAGCCGGAAATTGTAGCGGACAATGATGGCAAGATAACTGGCAAGAATCACGCTGATCACATCGTAGATCATCAGCGCTGTCCGCCGCCATAACAGCTTGTAATTGAACGGTTTTCTGAGAGGCGCCGTATTTTCCTCAGTCCCGCGCGTGGCGCGGTTGTCCTGTTTCTTCTGATCCATATCGATACCTGTATCCCGCAGAGCACGCCCAGCGCCACTCCGCCTAAGAGGTGCTCCCTCTTTTGTTTTTTCTGTATTTCACCAGATTGCTTCGTCAGGCACAGTCTGAACACCGCAGTCTGACAGCACATCCCCTGTTGTTACTCTTCCACTGTTTCTTTTCGTCCGCAGCCCGAAGAGACAAGAAGCGGCGCGATCACAAGCAGCATCATCATGGTGCACGGATTGCTCACCTCAAACAGCCACTCCACTATGCCTGCCATAGTATACCCCACAGTCAGTGCCATAGGAACCATGCAGTCCCGATTGTCCGGATTCGTGCGGCAGAACCAGATTCCCCGTGCGAACGTCCACAGCAGAACGAGCATAAGAAGCATCCCTCCCGGAATGCCGAAGTCGTAGGCTGCTTGCAAAAGCGTGTTGTGCGCATGCACCATCGTTTTGCCGTGAAGCGTCGTCCCCATCGTATCATGACCTGTGAGATTGAGCGCGGCGAGATAGCTTCTCCAGATGTCAAGACGACCGTTGGTATAATCCGACTCGTATGGATCTCGATCCGGTGCGGCGGCATTGACTGTGACATCCTCCGACACTATGGCATCTGCATCCACTGAGAGCGCCAGAATATCATCTTTCCCGCGCATCAGTTCTCCGCCGCGCGCGCGCTCCTTCTCCAGCCTCTTCTCCTCGTACTCGCGCTTCTGCGCATACGGATCGTACTCCCCGCCTTCGATACCGAGCATCTTATAATCAAATTCCATCCGGAACCGCTCGATACAGACCCAGTTGATGGAATCCCAGTGTCTGCCCCGTGCAATATCATCCCAGGTATAGTGCTCCACGCCGTCAAAGGTAAAGGGCCGCCCCACCACCGTCGGGATGATGCGCTGCGCCGTGAAGAGCGCCGGAAATCCCACAGCGGTCATCAGAATCATGGCAAGCACCGCGGCACCCGTCTTTCCCGCGGCAAAATAACGCCTCGTTCCTCTCCGCCGCATACCGAAGGTGATCAGCAGAAGAAGCGCTGTGACTGCCGCCGCCAGCACACCGGTGCGGGACATGGTAAAGATCAGATACTCCGTCACCGCCGTAAAAAATGCCGCCTCTGGGAACAGTCCCGCTGCCCGCTCCGCAAAACGCCTGCCCTCCAGCGATTTCCATTTCTGCAGAAGCCGCGAGAGCGCCGCCGCCTCCACCATGGTGAGATACTCCGCCGTGACAGTCACCGTGTGGAACTGCATCGGAAACCGGATATAAATGAAAGCGAGGAAGTATCGCCTGAGCAGGCACCAGACCATCGTCACCACAAACTGTAGCACAATGCCGTTGGTAAAATTTGTGAGAAACCTCCCTCTGTCCTCCCAGGTGATGAAGCGCAGATAAAACAGCAGGCCGAACACAGCCAGAGTCACCGGCCAGAGCCGCGTGTTGCGGAAGATCACGATCCAGAGCGCAAATATCGCAAGAATCACAAGATAAAGCCATCTGACATGTGCCGCTGCCCTTGTTTCTGTCGGCACGCCTCCGCCGGCATCGGCAGTGGCGCGCACTCCGACCCCGTCAGCGCGTCTTGCAAGGATCTGCCGGATCACATTCGTGAGGGTCACGGCAAACGCCGCTGCGGTGAGAACGCCGAATACAAGAGCCTGGTTCTCCAACGAGGCGCCCTCCCCCGCTTTGACAGGACTGCTCCAGTGCCGCGCCAGATAAAGGCAGCCTGCCGACGCAGATACCGCTCCGCTGATGAGCGTTCCCCGGTTCCGGAGTTCCCGCGCCCGAAACGTCGAGAGCACCATGAGGAGGAAGAAAAAGGCCATCTCCCGCTCCGAGACCCGGTGGTTGATATCATAAAGGCCATTCATGTAATCACAGCAGAACGCGAGCGTCACTGCAGTGAATACCGTCTGGAGCAGATCCGAAATCCTCGTCTGCCGGTCTGCTGCATCAGCCGCTCCATTCTGGGGATTCAGACGAAGGTCCGTGCCATACAACGCATATAATCCGGCTGCCATCAGGATCAGAATGCCTGCGATATAGAGCGCATTATCTGTCCACCGGAAATCAAACATCCCGCGCGCCACTGCCCAGATACCCAGGCTCCCTGCGAGAAGGATGCATGGCGTAAGCACCGTCTGGCAGACGCGCCGCACCGTCGTCCGGGGCACCTGTCCATTCCGCGGACGGAATAAGCTCTTCTTCAAAATAACGTAGATACCGGCGCAGAATAGCAGGATGGCAGCCGACGCAAGAAACGACCCCCGCACTCCGAGCGGCTCCGCGTAGGTCACCGCCGTCATGACAAAATATCCGGGAATCCCGGAATGCACATCCTCTGTGCCATCATAGGCAGCCGGGTCCGCGCCCTCGCCAAAGGCGTGATAAAACGCGTACTGCAGCCAGCTACTGTTCTCCTCCGCCGGCGTTTCAAGAGCGACAACGACCGGTGCGCCGCCGGTTTCCCTCCCGCCCCAGCTGTCCTGCGCACGGAGGCCGGACGTGACTGCAGCGATGTACTGGCGGCCCGGCTCGGTATCCACATCCATCCCGGCGCTGACCCAGCCGCTCTGCGCCGGAAGCAGAACGCGCTCCCGCGCGATCAGAGTCACTCCGCCGTTATCCTCAATCCGGTATAGCAGGAACTCGGCATCCGTGCCGCCGGCGCTGTTGCTTCCCGCTTCGATCTCTTCGGTTCCCTTCAGATAAAAGGACAGCGTCTGCAGATGCGTTCCCTGTGCGAGGAAAAACTCCCCTACTCCTTCCCCGGTATCCACCGGTTCCGCGAATGCCGCCGGAGAGGCATCCATTCCCATGGAATGTTCTCTTGTAAAAAGGCGCAGCGGCCAGATGCCCATCACGAGCAGCACAGCCGCGATCCCCAGGATCACCGCTGCCGCCTTTTGTTTTGACACGGTTCTCACTGTTCGTCCACACCCTTTTCCGTCGTCTCACGGACGACATACTGCGGCGCGCTGTTCACGGAAATGTACGTTCTGCCGATATACTCGCCCGCCAGACCAACCATCAGAATGGTCATACCGCCGAAGAAAACGATCGCACTCATCAGCGCTGAAAAACCCACCGGCACATTCGGATTCACCAGCCGCTTGACGATGGTGTAAATGCCATAGAGAAAGCCGACGACCGCCGAGACGGAACCCACGACCGTGGCAATCCGAAGCGGTTTGATTGAGAATGCGGTGAATCCGTTCATCCACAGGCTGAACAGCTTGCCGAGCGTATATCCGGAGGTGCCGACCGTCCGTTTCCGATGATCCACCGGGACATTCACTACATTCGTCGTCGTCCGCAGCACCAGGCCGATCAGATACGGGTAGGAATTCTCGTAGCGCAGCACTTCCTTCAGCACATACCGCCGCATGGCAAAATAGCTGGACACATACAGCTCCTTCGGCTTGCCCAGCATCTGATGCAGCATTGCCTCATTCACCTGCGATCCCCAGTTCCGGAACCCCGAATGCTGCTTATGCTCATATTTTGCATACACCACATCGGCTCCCCGGTCGATGGCACAAAGGAGGCGTCCCACCTCATTCGCCGGGGTCTGCCCGTCGTCGTCGAGACAGACGATCCGATCTCCCTTCGCCGCGTGCAGCCCCGCCATCAGCGCCGCATGCTGTCCAAAATTTTTCGCAAGGCAGATGCCATGCCTGCTGTCCGGCTTTTCTGCGCAAAGCTCCTGTATCTTCTTCCAGCAGGCGTTCGGTGTGCCGTCGTTCACGCAGATAATCTCCCACGTGTATTCCGGCATTGTGTTCATTGTCCCGTCAATTTCCGCCACGACCGCTCCCAGCGTCTGCTCAGAGTGATAGCAGGGTATGACAAAGCTTACCAGCATGTCTGTATGTCCTCCCGCCTGAGCACCATCACGACCATGTCCGCCGACGTACCGTCCGTGCACACGACCTGCGGCAAAATCCCCACACGCCGGTATCCCACACGCTCGTGCGTCCGGATTGAGGGAAGATTGTCCGTGAAAATCCGGCTCATCAGCGTCGGCTCCGCCTCCCCGGAAAGAGGCCAGTGCGCGAAGACATACGAGGCGCCAAGCCCGAGTGCCTCCGGTCCGTACCCACGGCCGAGCGCGGCATCTTCTCCCAGGAACAGTCCGCTTTCCACCCGGTTGTGCTCTGGATCCGGATGATTCATCACGACGCAGCCGGCTGCGCGCCCGCCCCAGTCCTTCAGGCAGATCATGAAATGCATCACGCGCTGCGGCTTAACCTGACTCTGATAATAGGATAGCTCGCCCTCCAGGGTGAACGGTCTGCGGTAAATATAATGGCGCCTGATCCGCTCCAGATTCCGCCAGCGGACCACATCCCCGCAGTCCTCCTCCGTCATCCAGCGCAGCCCCAGACGTTCTGATTCAATGAGATATTGTAACTTTCCAGACATCAAAGCTGTCTCCGATCATATCAGCCCGGCGCACCGCTGCCGTGATATCCTGAGAGGCATACCACCGCACAAGCCAGGTCGTGTCCATTCCCTTTTCCGCGACAAAATAAGCATTATCCGCACGGATCAAAGCCTGCGCCGCACTGCTGTAGCCGAACGCCGCCAGCTTCTTCCGGCTGAGCGGACTCTTCGCTGCCCATCCGCCGCACAGATCATGTGCTGTCGGCATCGCGCCGTCCTGCCCGGCCTTATCCCTGCCGCGGTCATCCGGATACGCGGCAAACATCTTCTCCGAAAAATCCACCGTGGAATAGACATCCGTAAAATAAAAATTATCCGTATGGTCCGCACAGTACTGCAGATAGGCAAGATAAGGCTGATTGACCTGCTCGCGCCGAAGGCTCTCCGTCTGTACCCTGCGCGCCTGCCCCGGCAGCAGCAGCGCGGATACGGCGATCAGCATCAGCTGCGCGGCAAAAATATCCACTGACCAGGACGCAGGTTCCTTTGTCAGCACGGACGCCCTCATGCCTCGGATCAGAATGAGACCGGCCAGAATCATAAATTCCACAAGAAACAGGCTGTGCGTGATCCGGTCCGGGAACCGGCCTCCGATCATAATCGCCATCCACAGCGCCGTGCGCACGAGGAACAGAAAAACCGCGCAGAACAGGACATGGATAAAATCCCGGCGTGCCCGGCGCACGACAATCGGATCCTTCTGCCGCAGCGATCGGTGCAGAAGCTCCGAGACCGCCGTCAGCAGAAGCAGCAGATAACCCGCCGCTGCCAGCACATTATAAGGCATATATGCCGGACTCACCATGGAATTGCGGTAATTCCAGCCAGCGTTCCGGAGCGTCAGCTGACGCGTTGTCTGTGATGCGCGCGCGGATTTTGCGATCTGCACCACCTGCTCCAGCTTTGCCGCGTCCATCGAATCATCCAGGTCAAAATTATAATTGTTAAGAAGCTCCGTCTCCTCGCGGGTCACACCGGCCTTCCGGTACGCTTCCTCGTATTCGTCATAATCCGGCACCGGCGGCGCGCCGCAGAAATCATACAGCTCCGTCCGGGCATCGAAATAAGCCCGAAATTCCTGCCAGTCCGGATCCCGCAGAGCCGCGCGGTCTGCGGTCCACTCCGCACCCAAACCTGCGCCGAGAAGAATCAGCACAAAAAAGACTGCCAAGACTCCCCTTCCAACAAAGCAGTCCCTGACTCTTTCCCGCTTTGTTGCCCGAACATAGGCAAAGAGCGCGCCGCACAGCACGAGCGGCAGACAAAGCAGTGTCATTTCTGAGCGGAGCGGAAAGCTGATCATCACCAGAATGACGGACGGCAGGCAGGCCTTGAAAAAGCTTCTGAAATATCCCTCTGCCTCCGGGTCACCCGGCAGATCCATTGTCATAAACAGATAGGCCGCCGCGCCGCAAAGAAACGCGCAGGTCACTGAGTATTGCACAAACACCGCGTGATACAGACACAGCACGCCCATCGGCAGACACACCGACAGCGCTGAGATGACACGCATCCAGACCGCAATACCTGCCTTCTGCTCCATCCGGATTGTCCGGAAGAGAACAAGACCGAATGAGACAGCCTGCAGCAGAAGAAGAAACGCCCCGTACACATCCGGCCTCTGCCCGCGGAACAACCCGTATACACGGCTGATCAGCCAGCTCAGGGGATACAGCATCTGAATATTCCTGCTCTCCGGCGTTCCAGTGAAACGCCCCGACAGAATATCCTTCATGAGCACGTCATCATTCAGATCAAAATAAAAATCCCACGCCAGTGCCAGCCCAATCCAGACTGCCGCAGTCACTCCAGCTGCGGCGAGCAGCACCCGCCCTGCTGCGCGCCATTCTGTCCTTTTATTTTCCGTGCCTCCGGACGCAGGTGTGCCGCAGCGTTCAGTGTCCGCCGCGGCGTTCTTCCTCTGTTTTTTCCCGAACAGACTTCCCATGCGATGTCTCACCTGTTTGCGGCAGCCTGCCTGCCCTGCTTATCGTAGAATTCCTTTACGCAGGCACAGATATAGGAAACCTGGTCCGCCGTGAGTCCATAGTACATCGGCAGACGAAGCAGCCGCTCGCTTTCCTTCGTCGTGTACTCATCTTCCCCGTGGAAGCGGCCGAACCGCCGGCCCGCGGGGGAGATATGAAGCGGAATATAGTGAAATACCGCCAGGATGTCCTTCTCCTTCAGGAACCCGATCAGCGCCTGTCTCTCCTCGAGATCCCGACACTTGATATAAAACATGTGTGCATTATGCGTGCAATCCTCCGGAATGACCGGCAACTCGATACGCCCGTCCTCCGCGAGCGGCGCAAGCTGCTCCCGGTACTCGTTCCAGCGGTCCATGCGCCACTTGAAAATCTCATCCGCCACAGTAAGCTGTGCATACAGATATGCTGCATTCAGCTCGCTCGGCAGATAGGATGATCCATAGTTCATCCACGTATACTTGTCGATCTGCCCGCGGAAAAACTTGCTCCGGTTCGTCCCCTTTTCCCGGAGGATCTCCGCATCCTCAATCCGGTCCGGATCGCGCATCTGCAGAGCGCCGCCCTCCCCCATACTATAGTTCTTCGTCTCATGGAAGGACAGACAGCCAAAATCTCCGATGGTTCCGAGCGGATGTCCCTTATAGGTGGACAGAATGCCCTGTGCGTTATCCTCAATGACCATCAGATGGTGGCGCCTCGCGATATCCAGAATCGTGTCCATCTCGCAGGCTACACCGGCGTAATGCACCACCGCGATCACACGTGTTTTGTCCGTGATGGCATCCTCAATCTTCCGTTCATCTATATTCATCGTGTCAGGGCGGATGTCCACAAAGACCGGAACGGCATGGCGCAGCACAAAGCAGTCCGCCGTAGAGACGAACGTATAGGACGGCATGATCACTTCCTCGCCCTCTCCGATACCGGACAGATGCGCTGCCATCTCCAGTGCGCTTGTGCAGGATGTCGTCAGAAACACCCGCGAAGCCTGTGTCCTCTCCTCCAGCCACGCGCTGACCTTCTTTGTGAATTCGCCGTCGCCGCAGATTTTGCGGTTGATCTTTGCCGCCTTTTCCAGGCACTCCATCTCCGGTCCCGCATAGGGAGGAACATTGAAAGGAATCATGGCACGCCTCCAGTTCAGAATAATCGTCTGCATTTTACCATATTCAGGGGGATTCGACCACCGCGCAGACTCTGCATGACCCATGACCCATGACGGGAGGAGTGGCAGAAGAGTGGCGGAAGACACGCAGATATGGTAGGATGAGATTACCATCATGACTTTCTTAAAACATACTTCAAATCAAAAGACTCAATTTCTGCATTTTGCTGTCCCCTCTGTGGTCGCGCAGCTTGTCTATTCCCTCTATACCGTGGTAGATGCGGCATTCGTGGCAAGAGGTGTCTCTGACACCGCGCTGACGGCGGTCAACCTTGCTTTCCCGCTGATGCAGGTGCTCTTCTCCATCTCCCTCCTGTTTGCAGCAGGATGTTCCGCGCTCACTGCAGTAAACCTCGGTGCCGGGAACCGGAAACGGGCAAGCGCCGTCTTCACGCAGACCGTCGTGATGCAGCTGCTGCTCGCCGCCGGAATGATTGCCGTGCTCTTTCCGCTCCGTGCGCAGATCGCTCTGTTTCTCGGTGCCCCCGACGCGCAGACACAGGCACTGGTGGTGGATTATATCACCTGGATCATTCCGTTCATCCCTGCATTCCTGCTCTCCTACACCTTCGAAATTTTGATGAAGGCGGACGGCTTTCCCCGCAAGGCTTCGATGATTGTGCTGCTCTCTGTCATCGGAAATATCGGCATGGATTACCTGTTTGTGATTGTTCTGCGCCGCGGCATTGCCGGCGCCGCCCTGGCGACTTCTCTGGTACAGTGCTGTGTGATCGCGGTCTATCTGTTTCACTTTGTCGTGCAGCGGAAAGGCAGTCTCCACTTCTGCTGGCACCATCCCGACTGGTCCCTGCCCGGCAAGGTGTTCCGAAACGGCTTTTCAGCAGGACTCACTGAACTTTCAGCGGGCTTCGTGACATTCGTGATGAATCACGCGATCGTGTATCTTCTCGATGATAACGCGCTCATCTCCTTCGCCGTCGCATCCTACATCAACACGCTCGCCGTCATGAGCATCACCGGCGGCGCGCAGGGAAGTCAGCCCCTGATCAGTTATGAGTACGGGAAAAAGAATCTTCCGAGCTGTCGCCTGCTCCTGCACAGCCTGCTCCGCCTCTCCGCCTGTGTAGCTGCTCTCGCCCTGCTTTTATTTGAGGCGGGCGCACCCGTTCTGGTTCACTTTTACATCAGTGCCTCGAAAGGCAGTGCAGGGACAGAACTGATCGCCTCGTCGGTCCATGTGCTGAGGATTTACATTCTCTCCCTTGCCTTTGCCTGGGTAAACATCGCGGCATCCGGCTATTTCTCCGCCATACTCCGCCCAGGAAAGGCGCTCTTCCTCTCTGTGCTGCGTGGCTATCTGGCGTTCATTGCCGCGCTTCCTCTCCTCGTTCTGCTGCTTGGCGGGGATGGCATCTGGTTTGCCCCGCTTGCGGCAGAAGCGGTCACCACAGTCTTCTCCATAGGTCTTCTGCGCGCTGACCGGAATGCGCCTGTCCGCTGAATAAGACATCAAACCATCCACAAACCATCCATAGTCACTGCTCCCCGTGAAAACTGTCTGTAAGGCAGCTTCCCTGAATGGCAGCATTACCTCCCATCACTTTATCCATAAATTAAATTTATGGATAGCAGTAAATTTCCTGTATTTTTCAAAATACTCTCCCCCGCGATAGAATTTCCTCCAGCAGAGCACTGACGCCAAAGTTGATTTTTCTGGAAGGAGTTATCGCATGAGCACACTGACCACACCATTTCGCTATGATTTTGTCGGAAGCTTCCTCCGCCCGGAGGCACTGAAAGAAGCAAGAAAGAATTTTGCCGCCGGCTCCATCGACGCCGATGAGCTGAAGGCCGTTGAGGACAGGGAAATCCTCGCCCAGATCGCCAAAATCAAACAGGCCGGCTATCACGTTCTGACCGATGGGGAATTTCGACGCGCGACCTGGCATCTCGATTTCATGTGGGGCTTTGACGGAATCGGTCACGCCCCTACTAAGACGGGCCTTCCCTTTGCCGGAGAAGCGGCGATGATTGACGACACCTTTGTCACCGGGCGCATCGCTTACAAGGGAACGCACCCGTTTCTCGACCATTTCCGGTTTGTCAAGTCCCAGGAGGATGAATCCCATATCGCCAAGCAGACTATCCCCGCGCCTGCGCAGTTTCTCGCCCAGTTCTCCATGCCCTTCGCCAGAGAGGCAACCCGGAAGATCTATTCGGACGATCAGGATGACAGACAGCTGACCGAGGATATCGTCACCGCCTACAAGGCTTTCATTCAGGATCTTTACGCCGCCGGCTGCCGCAATCTGCAGCTGGATGACTGCACCTGGGGCATGCTGGTCGATCCGAGGCGCCACGCATTCTATGACACGGACGAGGACGGAATCGCGAGAATCAGCGAAGCCTACCTCAATATTAACAATGCTGTCATCGACGGCCTTCCCGCGGATCTCACCGTGAACACCCATATCTGCAGAGGCAATTTCCACTCCACCTATGCCGCGTCCGGCGGTTACGACGGCGTCGCGAACTACCTCCTGCAGCGCGAGCATGTAAGCGCCTACTATCTCGAATATGATTCGGACCGGGCCGGCGGCTTCGGACCGCTTGCATCCGTTCCTGACGGTAAAAAAGTTGTTCTCGGCCTCATTACCACAAAATTCCCGGAGCTGGAGGACAAAACAAAAATCATCTCCCGCATCCGGCAGGCAGCCGCCTATCTTCCTCTGGACCGGCTGTACCTCTCCCCACAGTGCGGATTTGCCTCCTGCGAGATTGGCAACCGCCTCACGGAACAGCAGCAGTGGGACAAACTCGCTCTCGTTCGTGATATCGCACGCGAAGTCTGGCCGGAGTAATGGAATAACCATCATCATTTCCACAGCAAGCTCTCAGAAATATAATGGCGGGAGCGGGTAAAAATCTTTTTACCCGCTCCCGCCATTTCCAAATAACATTCCTCACTCTGAAATTGTCTTGAGAAGCTCGCTCGTAATCCCTGAGATCGCAATCGCATCCTGCTGTGACATTCCACGATTCAAGCAGTTGCGGTAAACAAAGAGCGTTGTCTTAGCCTGCCCTTCTTCCAGACCTTCTGCTTTTCCCTCCGCTCTTCCCTCCGCTCTTCCCTCCGCTCTTCCCTCCGCTTTTCCTTCCGCTCTTCCCTTGATCTCCCCCTCCGCTCTTCCCTGCGTCAGCAGTTCTTCCTTCCACTCCTCTGCAGCCTTGCACATATCCACTGCCCCCTTTCCCGGCGGGATCCTCAGGCTCATCTTTGTCAGCGTCTGTATCGTCACCGCCGCGTCATGATCCACTGACCGGAAGGATGGATCCTCCGTCAGGAGCTTTTGCAGCGCTTCCCGGTCGTTCTCTACTTGCACTGCCCTCAGCACCTGTTTCAGATCCGTCCGGAATACACTCAGGTCTTCCATCTCTCCCGGCGCCAGAATCGTAATCCGATAGTCCGGCACATGCCGCAGAATCTCCTCCGGCACTCCCGGC
>CACZJZ010000028.1 GCA_902781655.1 uncultured Lachnospiraceae bacterium | reverse complement strand
TCGTGAATTTAAAAAATGTTCCGGCAAGCGGCGCTTCGTTAAAACTCTTGCTATCCATCAAGTCCCCCTATCGAATCGGCTTGAACATCGTACAGGCACGTTCTTCATTATATCTATTTTCCACAAGAAACGGGAAGGCAAAACCAGGAACCGATCAGCCTTTTTCAAAATCACGATCGCGTCGAAAGAAAGCCAGAATTAACATTTAACACATGCTATTATTCTCATTGGAATATACTTCTGGAGCGAGTACACCACAGAATGGTTTTTCCATTGATTGATGATAATTCCTGGTGTCTCCGGCCTGATTCGTGCCAGAACAGTCAGGTGCCGGAACAGTCAGGAAAAGGAACGGTCACATCACAGATTTGATATAGCAATCGATCGAAAGGGAGGCTGCAATGAAACAGATTACCATCGGAAAAACAGGAATCATCGCGCCACAGAATGGTTTTGGCGCTCTGCCGATTCAGCGTGTGCCAAAGGACGAGGCAGTGACAATTCTGCGCGCCGCCTATGCCGGCGGAATGCGGTATTTCGACACAGCGCGTGCTTACTCCGACTCAGAAGAGAAGATCGGCGCGGCATTCGGCTGGACAGATGCTGCTCCGGGAAAGGGTTCGAATCAGGTTCCGAATGAGAACCTGGACGACGGATACGTAAGGCCGGCCCGCAAAGACATTTTCATCGCGACGAAGACAGCCGCCAAAACTCCGGATGCCTTCTGGCAGGATCTGCACACGTCGCTCGAGAAGATGAAGACGCCTTATATCGACGTCTATCAGTTTCATCAGATGGGACAGTGCTACAAGCCGGGGGACGGCACAGGGATGTATGAGGCGATGCTCGAGGCGAAGAAGCTGGGGCTCATTCATCACATCGGCGGCACGGCGCACAAGATCGGCGTTGCTGTGGAAGTCGCAAAGTCCGGTCTCTATGAGACCGTTCAGTTCCCGTTCAGCTATCTGGCAGGAGAGAAGGAGCTGGAGCTCGTAAAAACCTGCCGCGAAAACGGCGTCGGTTTTATCGCGATGAAGGGGCTTGCCGGCGGTCTGATCAACAATTCGAAGGCCGCGATGGCATTTATGTCCCAATTTGACAATGTGATGCCGATCTGGGGTATTCAGCGCATGAGCGAGCTCACTGAGTGGCTCTCCTACATGAATAATACGCCGCGGATGGACAGCGAGATCACCGCATTCATTGACAAGGAGCAGAAAGAGCTGTCCGGTGATTTCTGCCGTGGCTGCGGCTATTGTATGCCGTGCACGGTCGGTATCCAGATCAATCAGTGTGCCCGTATGTCTCTGATGATCCGCCGCGCACCGTCCGATGCGTGGCTCTCCCCGCACTGGCAGGAGGAAATGAACAAGATTGATAACTGCGTGAATTGCAGGCTCTGCGCGTCCCGCTGTCCGTACGAGCTCGACACACCGAACCTTCTCCGCAAAAACCTGGCCGATTATCGTAATGTGCTGGCGGGCAGGGCGAGTGTGCAGGAACATGTGCACTTCGGGCACTGAAGATTTTTAATAAGAAGGCGGCGTGTAATTATCCTGTCCGTCGTAAATACTGGATTCTTGTTGTATCGGGAGATATTTTTCGGAAGACATCCGGCGGACAACAGCGGACAGGATACTTTTTGATTCTCGACCAAACGGGGCACCTGCAGAAACGGAAGCGTAGTTATGAGCGAGATAGGAAAGCTTATTGGATAATCGATTTGTCATTCCCTGTCATTCCCTTTGGAATGACAAATTCGCAAAACCAGTGGGCATAAAAAAACCGGAAACCCTTTATTTTACTGGGTTTCCGGCAATCGAGGCGACGGGATTCGAACCCACGACCTCTGCGTCCCGAACGCAGCGCTCTACCAAACTGAGCCACGCCTCGATATATTGGGAAGACGGCGCTTTCGCCATCAGCAAGGGTTATAATACTATACCCTCAGCTAAAAAGTCAATGAGAATTTTCATATATTCCCGTCAGCGCGCCGAATACGACAAAGTTCTGGGTATGCGCTGTGCCGTAGCAGGTGGACAGTGTGAGAATCGGCGGGTACTGGCTGAAATCATCCTTGTATGTGTCCGTCTCCGGGCGGTATTCCGAGAGGTTCTGCGCATGCTTCACATACGGGCCGTATCCGTCCTTTCCGCTGAAATTCCGGTAGAGGTCGTCATTCACGGAACAGACAGAATACGAAAAGATATGGTATTTCCGCACGGCGTCCTTCGTATACAGGTAGATATACGGATCGGCGTCGCACAGTCCTTCCTCCCGGGAGAACCGCTTCAGGCTCCCGAACATCGTCCCGTTCTTCATGTTGTGTCCGAAAATGAACGTGTTCAGATCGGAGAAGTCCGCCGATGCCGCCTTGTCAAGGAAAATGCTGCCGCACGGATTCTGATCCCCTGAGAACGTGCGGCGGAGATACTCCGCATTGTCGTGGCTGTGCGCCACCGGATAATAAAGATCCAGCGCCGGGATATAGAGCACGCCGACAAAATCCGCATTCGTCTTCCCGAGCTTGTCAAAATCAATGGCCAGTGCGGGATACTCTCCTGTCTCGTCCTGCTCCCCGGCTTCATCGTCCGCCGCAGCATTTTCCGTCGTTCCGGCTGCCTCAGCCGCCTCCGGAGTCTCCTCCACTGTGATCGCGGCGTTCACTGCCGCATAGTCGCTCTCGCCCTTTTTGTATGTCAGAAAATCGCGCAGGAAAAGGCCTCCCGACACAAGGAAGACAATCAGAAGCGCAGCGAAGATCAGGCGGGAAATGATCTTTCCCCCGCCGTTCTTCCTTTTATTTTTATTTTCCGAACTCTCTGCCATATCTTCTATGTTTCCTTACTTTTTCTTCAGCTTGTGATAGATGTAGCGCACCGTCAGCAAAGTACTGCTGACCAGTGCAAACGCATAGCCCGCAAATCCCAGAAGTGGAATACCGAACACCTTCGGCGTCATATCCGTCACACAGATGATGCTGGACGACACAAGCAGCGCTGCGATACAGACTCCGATCACGATGTTCCGGACGGAGGAGAACACGACAAAACTCAGGTCCTCGCTGGAATGCAGGTCAATATTCACCGTGGCCTGCCCCTCCAGATATTCCTTCAGCGCATCCGTCATCAGCGCGGGGATCTCCGCTCCCTTTCTTGCAGAGCGGTACAGCATTCTCGCATTCTTCTCCCATTCCTTCTTCCAGTCGACATGCTGCAGCAGATCATCCGTGTAGCGCGTCGCCGCGATCTGCATCATATTGATGTCAGGACTGATTTTGGCCAGAACGCCCTCTACATGAGTCAGCCCCCGGCAGAGCATCGTCACACCGTGCGGCAGACGAATTTTGTTGGCCTTCATGATCTCCATGAGAGCCTGCAGCGCTTCTGCAATGTCGAGCGTTCCCATGGAAGCGGAACCATATTCCGCCAGAAATTTTTTGAGGTCCTGATAAAGCTGGCCGCGATCCGGCCTGCCGCGGAAATCGCCGATCTCCAGCACCGCATTTTCGACCATGGCCACATCATGCAGCGCGATGCCCTGGACACCTCTGGCCATCGTCCGGCGGTCCTTCTCCGTGAGGCGGCCCATCATGCCCATGTCGATCCAGACAATTTTGCCGTCCGCCACCTTCACATTGCCCGGATGCGGATCCGCGTGGAAGAAGCCGTCGTCCATCACCTGCTTGATGAAACTGTTGGCGAATTTTGTTCCGACCTCATCGAGATCGTAGCCCTGCGCGCGAAGCGAATCCACATCGTCGATCGGCACGCCGCCTATATAATCCATGACCAGGACGCGGCTGGTGCTGAACTCGTGATACACCTTTGGCTCCGTCACATAGACGATATCCCGGTTGTTATGGGCAAACTCCTCCATGTTGGCCGCTTCCTTGAGGAAATCCATCTCCTCCTGCGCCACGGCCCACATCTCATCGAGCACCATATCGAGATCAACCAGGTTCCGAAAATCTCCCACCGGCGGCATCAGCTTCACAAGCCGGTGCAGCAGCCCGATATCCCGGGCCATCGTATCATAGATGCCCTTCCGCTGCACCTTGACGATGACATCCTCGCCCGTCCGAAGCTTTGCCCGGTGAACCTGCGCGATGGAAGCCGAACCAAGCGGCTCTTTCTCAATCGACTCGAATACCTCCCGCCAGTCCTGCCGGTAGGAGTGATCAATTACGTCCTCAACCACATCAAACGGCATCGGTGTGACATCCGAGTTCAGCTTCATCAGCTCGTCACAGTACGCCTTCGGCAGAATATCCGAATGCAGCGACATAATCTGTCCGAGCTTGATATACGTCGGCCCGAGCTCCTCCAGAATGATCCGGAGTTTCTCCGGCGTGACGCCGCGTGTGATCCGGTTCCGGTGCAGCACCTCCCGAATCTCACGGAACCGCTGAGAATTATCCTTCTTCTCGTCCCTGCTCATGTCCAGATCAGTTTCCGCTGTCTTCCTTCGACGTGTCTTCATCCTCCGCGCCGGCACTCTCCGCTGTGCTGTCCTGTGCTTCGGTCCCGGTTTTATCCAGCGAATCGATCACCTTTTTCACAGCCGCGATCTGATCCGCAGACAGCTTCGACACCACGTCGATGATGTCCTTCGCCGTCTTCGCCGCATCATCGATCACCTCTGTCGCCGTGGAATCCACCGTGCGGCTCTCGTCCTCCTTCGACTCCTTTGCTGTCTGTTTTGACGCAGCGCTTTCCCTTGCGCGTGCTGCCGCGTCCCTGAACTCCTGCTTCTGCTTCTCTGCGGCTTCCTTCACATTGTGCCTGAGTTCCTGGTTCATTGCCTTGCCCTGATCCACCGTGATCTCGCCCTTCTTCACCAGTTGATCGACAAGCTGCGACGTCTTCTCATACGTAATCGCGCCAGCACCAACCGCAGCAAGAGCCAGTTTCTTGAATCCATCTGTCAAATCCATACCAACACCTCCCAGCCTTTCCAGTAAGAAGTTTCCACCTGTCCCCATTAGACAGCATATGCACAACAGAAACATCAGCTGTCTTTACTGTTATTATAAGAGAAATGCCGCCGCTTGTAACCCGTCAATCCAGGGCAGCTGTTACACCGGCGCAGCAGAATTACGCCTTCGACGGCCCTGAAATCACACCAGTGCCGCAAGCTTCGGCACAAAAATCATCAGACCGATCACGGCAGCAAAAATCGCCGAAACCAGAACCGCCCCTGCAGCCGCGTCCTTCGCCTTTCCCGCCAGCGGCTTCCACTCCTGCGTGACCAGATCCACCACTGCCTCCAGCGCCGTGTTCACCAGCTCCAGACTGATCACCTGTCCAAACAGAACAAAACAGATCATCCACTCCACCTTCGACAGCCCGAGCCACAGCCCGAACACCACCACCAGCGCCGCAGCCGCACAATGAATCTTGATATTCCGCTCCGACCGGATCGTTGCCCCGATCCCGCGAAACGCATACCCGAAACTCTTATACAACGGATTCTTCATATCATCTACCTCCCGGACATAATTGTCCCTGACGAGTTCACAAGGGGCATTCACCCCCGGATGTCCTTTTCCTGCGCGTAATCCGAGGGCGACATGCCCGTTTCTCTGCGAAATACCTTGCTGAAGTAGCTCGGGTCCTGGAAGCCTGTCTCCTCAGCAATCTGCGCCATTTTCATGGAAGAACTCGCCATGAGTTCGATCGCGCGCCCGACTCTGACGCCTGTGAGGTATTCGAAAATCGTCTGCCCCGTATATTTTTTAAAGACACGGTTAATGTAGTCAAAATTGCATTGAAAACGTTCTTCAATTTCATGGCTGCTGATGTCGTCGCGATAGCGGGTGTTGAGGTAGTTCATCAGCGGGTCAATTTTGCCAAAGGTTTTTTTCTGTGCCCCCGGCAGCTGCAGTCTGTCTGCCAGGAACAGCCGCGAGATTTGAATCAGGAATTCCATCACCCTGCAGGATGTCATCAGCTGATAGCATTCCCTCCGATTGCGGAAGACCGGTATGCTCTCTGCAATTTCCTGGCACAGATCATGATATTTCTGACAGTGGGCAAAATTATAGTACTTGGGGAGATAAAAGGCAGCATTGACCGCCTTTTCCCTGTCATAGGGATTGCTGTTAAGGGAGTCGGTCCGCATTCTTGTCATTTCTTTCAAAATGGCGTCGTCCGTCCAGCGCGTGGAAGTAAGGAAATCCGGATTCACATGAATGTAATAATAACCGCAGGCGCCCGGCCGTGTTCCCTGATGAATCCTGTCCGGATGCAGAATAATAAAATCGCCCGGGATCAGGTGATATGCTCTCCCATCCTCCCGCAGATTCAATTCCCCCGAGAAGATAAGATAGATAATGAATTCACCCGGTTTCCGCTTCTTGTGAATGCAATCCGCAGGAAGGGACTCCCTGCCAATCAGCCGCACAACCGGCAGCGTCTTCCCCTCGCAGTAGTAATATTCATTCTCATTCCCCACACCGCTCATATCTCTCCCCGCTGCTTCTCCGCCATCTGTCCGCCCATTGTCTGTGAATTTGCCAGAGCGCCGCGCCGCATATTCACTGTATCACTGTCTGCAAAATCTGGCACGGCAAAATCTGGTGCGAACCGTCGCGGGCATTCGCAAATAGTCGCCAGTTTACCAGAAAAGTGCCTCGCATCCATGGTTTTCTGCCGCCCGTTCTCTATAATCAGTCCCATAGGCCAGCAGCTGAAAAGGATTCCCCGCTGCATCTCGATTTTCAATTCAGCCAGGCCATACAGTACACCCGCAAAAGCTTGAAACATCGGAGGATTAGGGGAGTTATGACACAGACACTATCGTTTCTAACAACAGAATCCAGCGCCGCTTCAATCCATTGGTGTTTTCACCACGGGGATCTGAATGGAGATCCCTGGCAGATTGTCTACAGCGAGGACTCTTTTCAGCCAGTCAGCGTACCGCATGACTGGTCTGTGTCCTTCCCTTTTTCTCCGGACTATCCGAGCGGCACCGGCTATGTAAAGGGAGGAATCGGCTGGTATCGCGGGCACTTCTCCCTGCCGCAGCAGGAAGGGCAGGGCCGCAGATTCTTTCTATCCTTTGACGGCGTCTACAAGCACGCCTACGTCTATATCAACGGAATTTACAAGGGTTTTCACGCCAATGGCTTCACCCCTTTTTCCTTTGACGTCACGGAAGAGATCCGCCCAGGCCAGGACAATGTCATCGCCGTAAAGGTAGATCACACCGACGGTGCGGACTGCCGCTGGTTCACCGGCTCCGGCATCATCCGGGAGGTCCGCCTGGTGGAAAGCGAGCCGATCTATATTCTTCCCCGCGACATTGCGTTCCGCACCATTTCCATCTCCGGACAAAAGGCAGCCGTTGAAATCAGGAGCCTGCTTCATAACGATTCGGATGCCAGCTTCTGCGGCAAAATACAATATCAGCTGATTCCTGCTGATCCAGCCAGTGACATTTCCCGTCGGCATTCCCCCAATCCTCAAACAGCCGCATCCCGGCAGGCGGACGCGGAAGAAGCCCTCCCAGACGGCTCTTTCTCCTGCGTCTCAGTCCCTGTCACCTGTCCGGCGCATCAGACTGCAGAATATTGTCAGCAGCTCGAACTCGATTCTGCCCTCCTCTGGAGTCCCGCGCATCCGGATCTTTATCAGCTTTCCGTCCTTCCCATCGCGGAGTCGAAGGAGACCGCTGTCTCCGGCGTCCGCATCGAAGTCGGTGTGCGAAAGGCAGATTTTGACCCGAATCACGGATTTTGTCTCAACGGAGAATCCATGAAGCTGAAGGGTGTCTGCGTTCATGACGACTGCGGCGCGCTCGGCGCCGCCGCCACGGAGGAAATCTGGTACCGGAGGCTGGAAAAGCTCAGAAAAATGGGCTGCAACGCGATCCGGATGAGCCACAATCCTCATATGCAGGAGCTTTACACGCTCTGCGACAGACTCGGCTTTCTCGTGATGGACGAGGCATTTGATGAATGGGAACTGCCCAAGAACAAATGGACCCACGGCCATAATGTCTATCCACCGGCTCACGAGGGCTACTATCTCGACTTCCCCGCAAACCATCAGGCGGACCTCAGGGCGATGATCGAGAGGGATCGGAACCATCCCTGCGTCATTCTCTGGAGTATTGGAAACGAAATTGACTATCCGAACGATCCCTACTGTCATCCGCTGTTCCAGACCATGACCGGAAACAACGACGCCAACAAGCCTGCTGCCGAGCGGATGTACAACCCGAACCGACCAAACGCGGAACGTCTCAGAGGTCTCGCCGCCATGCTTGCCTCCGAGGTCAGATCTCTGGACAGGGATCATCCGGTCACGCTGGCCGCCGCATTTCCGGAGCTCTCCGCCCGCATCGGTTTTCTGGACGCGCTCGATGTCGCCGGGTACAACTACAAAGAGCATCTGTACGCCGAAAGCCACCGGGAATTTCCCCATCTCCCCTTCCTCGGCAGTGAGAATTCCCATTCCTTTGAGGCCTGGAAAGCAGTGCGCGACTGCGAGTACATCAGCGGACAATTCCTCTGGACCGGAATCGACTATCTGGGCGAGACAAAAGGATGGCCCGCCCGCGCATCCGGCGCCGGTCTGCTCGATCTCGGCGGATTTGAAAAGCCGGACTACAGCAGAAGGAAAAGCTACTGGTCAGAGGAGCCGGTCCTCTCTCTGGTGACCTTCCCCGAATCCGACGACCCGTGGCCGACTCCGGAGGAACACTGGAATTACCGGAAGGGAGAGAAAATCACCGTCCGCTGCCATACCAACCTTGCCTTCGCGGAGCTCTTTCTCAATGGGAAGAGTCTTGGCCGAAAGGAAGCCTCTTCCGGGACTGCCTACCTGGAATGGACCGTTCCCTTCGAGGAAGGAACCCTTTCCGTCAGAAGCGGCGAGCTCTTCAAAACGCTGTCCACCCAGAAGCGGGCATCCTGTCTGCGGATCAAGCGATATGAGGTTCCGGCAAAGTACGTGCAGGATCCCGCAGACCAGATTGAGCAGCTGGAGATTACCACTGAAGACGAGGAAGGCAATCCTGTCACAACCGATCCCAGAGAAATCGCGCTCCGGGTCAATGGAGGAAAACTGATTGGCATGGAAAGCGGAGATATTGAGGATGACACGCCCTATTTCTCCGATACCAGACGCAGCTTCCGCGGGCATCTCATTGCCTATGTGCGGAGAAATGGAGACAGCAGGATTCAGGCGGAGGCTTCCTCCCCGGATCTTCATCCGGCGCTCCTCTCCTTCTGACCTTCGAACCGATGCTGTTTGCAAATAAATGAAAACGAAGTCCATTCTCAGGAAAATCTATGATCCGGATCTTGGAAGCGTCGAAACCGCATCGGGACGAATGACTTTGTGGAATGTCTTCCTCCCGATGTTTTTCGAGCTGTTCCTTGTAAACCTCATGGGGACAGTGAACACCTTTATTCTGTCCTATTACTCGGATGACGCCGTCGCCGCTGTCGGCAGCGCCGGCCAGTTCGTCAGTATGGTCAATACCTTCTACACCGTGATCAGCAGCGGGTGTTCCATCGTCATGAGTCAGGAAATCGGGGCCGGCAGGAAAAAGGCCGCCTCCGAGTCCGCATTTTGCGCTCTCATGTGCATGGCTGGCATCTCCGTGCTATGCAGTATCATTCTGTCCGCAAATGCAAGAGCCATGATGGCAATGCTGAACATCCGGGGAGAGGTACTGGATGAAGCCGCCGCCTACTACCGGATCACCATCTCCTTCTCCTTTGTGTACGGTCTCAATTCGATCCTCTACGCCATATTCAAGAGCAACGGGTATCCAAAATACTCCGTTTTCGCGAATCTTTGCATGAATGGTATCAATGCGGCGCTGAACTATATCGTCGTCTTTCATCCGGAGCTTGCCTTTGCGAAGGGAGTGCGCGGCATTGCATGGTCCTACTGTATCGCCATGATCTGTGCCCACATGGTCGCCCTGCTTCTTCTGCATCGGGCACATCTTCCCCTCCATTTCACCGGCCATTCTCTCCGATCGCTACGGAAGATTCTTGTCATCCTGAAGATCGGTGTGCCCGGCGGAATCAGTTCCCTCTCATACTCCGTCTCCCAGCTGGTCACCACCGCCATCATTGCCACCATCGGTGTCAAGGCAATCAGCACCAAAATTTACGTCTCCAATATCGTATTCTATGTCTACTGCGTCGGTCTGTCCCTCGGCCTGGCCTCCTCGCTCCTGACCGGCTGGCTCTGCGGCGCCGGAAAATACGAGCAGGCCTATCGCCTGAATCTTCAGAATCTGAAGGTTACCGTGACACTGAACGCGATCCTCTCCCTGCTGTTCTTCCTGTTCGGCTCGCCTCTGCTCCGGATCTTCACGGATGACCCCGAGATTCTCAGAACCGGAAGGGTCCTGCTGGGACTCGACATTTTCGTGGAACTCTTCCGGGCATTCAACCACATCGAGGCAAACTCCCTGCAGGGAGCGGGCGACGTTGTATTCCCGATGCGGATCGCAATCTTCTCCTGCTGGTCCATCAGCATCCTGCTGTCCTGGCTGTTCGGAATTCAGATGCACCTTGGACTCGCAGGCTGCTGGATTGCGTTTGCCATGGATGAAATGTTCCGGGGCCTGAATTATCTGCATCGCTGGCGGTCCAGAAAATGGCAGGGCATGACAGTCCGGGAATGACGGTTTATCGCCAGCGGCACCACTTCCCATGGAAGCACTGCCCGAATGGGATTCCTCCCGCCGACACCGCAATGGCATGTCACGAGCATGAAAATAGTGCGCTGCGAGACTACCCCGCAGCGCACTATTTTTGCTCCTTAAACTATTACTTGTTTTTGTACTGTGCATCCAGCTGGCTCTGCAGCTCCGCCGTCACCTCTTCAATGCCGGCCTGCTTCAATGCTTCGTCCATCTCATTGACGATGTCCTCCGCGGAACCCTGGTACTTGCCGAAGGAGATCTGCTTCATATAGTTGCCGTAAACCTCGTTGACGTTGTCGATCTCGCCCTGGATCGCATCGACATCCGGGATGAAGCTGGCGTAAGGATAATCGATCTTGATGGAGTCATACTTTTCATACAGCGGATCGATCTCGTCCCAGTTCCTCGTGGCATCCTTGATCTCCAGATCGTCGTTTCTGCCCCACCAGAAATTCGTCATGCCATTGATATTGTCCGTGTCCGGGTTGTATCCGTCCGGCGTGATGCGCAGGCCATCCGCGTTGACGTCCCACGAAACGCCCTTGATACCATAATTGAACAGATCGTAGCAGTCCGCGTCATTACGGATGAGGTCGTAAACCATGAGCGCCCTCTCCGGATTCGCGGAAGCGGCGGACACAGCCATCGCGCCGTGCGTGATGGACATGGCGACGACATTGCCCGTCTCCTCGCCGAAGTAGAAGAATCCGGAATCCGCCTTCGGGTCTGTCTGGTAAATCTTATTGGCGTCCGTATGAGAGCACAGGTCTGTCCAGGTCTGCGTGTGATGCTGCTCCGCCGCCGTCTGCCCTACTCTGTACTGATCCTTATTTGCGGACCCTGCCGCGTTGTTCAGCACGTCCGTCGGCCACACGCCGATCTCATCCCAGTGCTTCATGAACTCCGCATATTTGACCATCATATCCTTGTCCGAATAGGCCGGAGTCACAACGGTGTACGGATCGTCTTTGGTGCCTCCCCAGAGGGCCGAGCTGGCGATGCCGTCGATCGAGACGAAGTTCGTATGAGAGGCGACCCAGCCGGAGGCCAGCTGCACATTCTGCGTGCCATCCGAATTCCACGGTGTCACATCCGGATGATTCTTCTTGACCCCTTCAAAATACGTGGTCATATCCTCCCAGCTGTTCACACCGTCAGAGAGACCAGCCTCCTGTGCCCAGTCCTTGCGGTAAATGAAGCCATGATTGACCCACTGCGCGTAGTTATCCTCCGGCATCAGATAGATATCGCCATTATACTTGCAGTTATCCCAGTGCTCCTGCGGGACGCTCGCCCAGGTCGCGGGCGCATAGGTCTGCAGCATTTCCGGAGACAGCTCCAGGAAAGCGCCGTTCTTGGCATTCTTCCACGCGTCAAGCCAGTCGGAGGATGTCCCGACGAGATCGACTGTGCCATCCATCTGCGCCAGGGTCAGATTGTAGTTGGAGAGATAATCCGTCCATCCGATGTAGTAGATCTGGAGCTCCGCATTGCATTTCTCCGTCAGAATGGCGTTCAGCTTGGCGAGCATCTCATCGAGCCGTTTCGCTGCGTCGCCGGACGGCTTGTCGCCGGTCGTCATGTAGTTGATCACCACATGCTCGGACGTATCGATGTCCTTCCAGCCCGCCCACGGATCGCCGGCATCCGCCGCTGCCGCGGTCGATGTGGCTTCCTCCGCCTGGGAAGCAGCCTCCGTGGATGCCCCGGATGTGTCCTGCGCCTGCGATGCCGCAGAGGAAGCGCCGCCGGATGTACTGCTTCCGGACGAGCCGCATGCGGCCAGCGACAGCGCTGTCGCCGCCGCCAGGATGATTGCTACTGCTCTTTTCTTCATAACTCTTAACCTCCCAAATGATATTTCCGGGCTTAACGCCCTTTATTGCTGCAATGCCGCCGGCCTCTCTTTATCCCTTGACCGCTCCCACGGTAATTCCGCTGATGAAATATTTCTGAACGAACGGATACAGCAGAATAATAGGACCGGTTGCCAGCACGGCATTTGCCATCTTGATACTCTCCGACGGAATATCCGCCACCGTGACATACTGACCTGCGACAGAGTTTCTCAGCTGGTCAAGCTTGTTGACAATTTCATACAACGTATACTGAAGCGGTTTCACCGTCACCTTACTGGAGAGGAACAGCGACGACTGATACCACTCGTTCCAGTAGCCGAGGGCCAGGAACAGGCCGATCGTGGCCAGCGCCGGCTTGATCATCGGCAGAACAAGATGCAGAAAAATCGTCATGTCTCCCGCCCCGTCGATTTTGCCGGATTCCGTGATCTCGTGCGGGATCTGCTTGATGAAGTTCTTCATCAGAATGATCAGCCAGGGCGACATCAGAAGCGGCAGAAGCACTGCCAGATAATTGTCCTTCAGATGATAGGTCTGCGTCATCAGCAGGTAGTATGGGGCAAGGCCTGCCGAAAACAGACTGGTGAAATAAATATAAAACGAAATGACGTTCCGGTACGGATAATCCTTTCTCTGCAGGGCGTAGCCCGTCATGGCGATAATCATCAGACCGACAAAGGTCCCGATCACCGTCATCCCGATCGTCAGCGCATAGGACTTCCAGATGGCGCCCGAGCCGCACACCATGTTATAGGCGCGGAGTGTGAACTCCTTCGGAATCAGCTGCACCCCTTCCTGGCGGATGACACTCTCCGAGGTAAAGGATGTCCCGATGATGATCAGGAACGGCAGCACGCAGCAGACGGCGTAAAATGTCGTGACAATATACCCGAGGGCGCGGATGAACATTTCCGAGGCGCCGACCTTGATCTTTTTCTTATTCTGAAATGCGATTTTCTCGATTGCCTTTTCTTCTTTTCTGGTACTCATGCTGCTTCTCTCCTCAGCCTTATTTCTCTCCTGCCGTTTCCATGCGCCGTCATCCTGCCACCGGTTACCGGTCGGCCAATGTCATATCTTCCGTCAGAACAGCGAGTAATCCGGTTCAATCTTCTTGATGGTAAAGTTCGCGAGCATGACGATCGCAAATCCGATCAACGACTGATACAGGCCGACCGCGGAGGCTGTGGAGAAGTTAAAGTCCGTCATCGTCGCGCGGTAGACGTAGGTCTCAATAATATCGGTCGTATCATAGAGAAGGGAATTCGTTCCGATGATGTTGTAGAACAGACCGAAGTTTCCTCTGACAATGCCGCCCAGCGCGAACAGCAGCAGGATGACGATCGTCGGCTTGAGGGACGGCAGAATGATGTAGCGGATCTTCTGGAAACCGTTTGCGCCGTCCACCTCGGAGGCCTCAATCATCTCGGAATCAATGCCGCAGATCGCCGCGAAGTAGACGACCGAATTGTATCCGGTATTTTGCCAGAGATAGATCAGCACCATCAGCCACGGCCAGCAGAGCGGGTCCGCATACGGCTGCCAGCGATCCAGCCCCAGCGACGTCCGGATCGAGTTCACAAAACCCGTGTCGTAATTCAGCAGGCTGTATACCAGAATGCCCACCAGAACCTGGGAGATGAAATACGGGAGCAGAATCATCGACTGGGATACCTTCTTGAACCAGCGGCTCTGCACCTCGTTCAGAATGATGGAAATGAACACCGCCAGCACATTGCCCAGAATGATGAATGCCAGATTGTACAGCACCGTGTTTCTCGTCAGCGAAAGCAGCTTGCCGGATTTTGCCAGGAATGCAAAATTCTTGAGACCCACAAACGGGCTGCCAAAGATACCCTTCCTGTAGTTATACTTTACAAATGCAACATAAATACCAGGAAGCGGCATATAGTTAAATGCAAAGAAAAACACAATGGCCGGAAGGCACATCAGTGTCAGCACACGATACTTCTTGAACGTCTGCCACCACGTCCGTTTATTCAGAGCCGGCGCGGCCTGACTTACAGCTGCTTTTTCATTTCCACTCATCCTTGCGCTCCTTGCCTCAATATCATGCTGAAAAAGGTCCGTCGTTGTGCATTATTCATGCTTTATCCGACGATTTGATAAATAATGCACTAATGCGGCTTCATTACCATCACATTATTCATCAATGTGACTACATCATAACAGCATCATGCCCGTCATAATGTTCATTTTCAACTGCGCATTGATCATATTCGATGATCGCGGATGCTATGGAATGTCCTCCCCAGCGTGTTGTAATCCCCGGTGCCCCCTCACTCCCATCCATCGAAGACATCCACATGGCTTGCCCGAATTCCCGCAAGATAATTGGACGGGTCCTTCCGCCATTTTTCTCCGGTCGTTCCTACAAATTTCTGGAAATTCCGGTTAAACGTGGCCATGCTCCGAAAGCCGCATTTTGCCGCAATGGCATGAATGCTCTCATTTGAGGAGGACAGCAGCTTACAGGCGGAATGAATCCGCACAGAATTGACATAATCCATCGGCGACATATTCATGTGCTCCTGAAACACCGCCCTGAAATAGGATTCCGACAGCCAGCAGGCATCCGCCAGATCGCTGACCCGGATCTGCTCCCGATAGTGTTCCTGCGCATACGCGATTGCCGGGCGCACCAGTGCGGACTCCTCCGCCGCCGGACGTATCACCTTCCCGCCGCTCTCATTCATCCGGATTACCTGAATACATACAGAGGACAAAACCGCATTCGACTCCATCTGGTAATACTCCGGCTTCTCCTTCTGGAGGCGGAACACCTGCTGAATCTCCCTGCACAAAAGCGGATTATCCGACTCCTTCAGCAGAAACGCCCCGCCCTGCATCAAATTCTCCATCCGGGACGATGCAAGCGCACGGTTTTCTGTCATCCGCCGGATCAGCGACGTCGAATCCACAAACAAATACTCCCACGCACTGTACTTCCCCTTCGCAGAAATCGTATTATGCGGAAACCGCGCCGGAATAATCGTGAAATCCCCCGGCCCATATGGGAACCCCTCCCGGTCAAACACCATCCTCCCGGTCCCGTTCAGACACATTCCGATTTCCAGATAATTATGAAAATGAAGATTCGGCCTGTCGTCTCCGTACTGCCGCACCCATCCCTCGCCGTACAGCGCAAATACATACGTCCCCGCCGGCATCTCATAATGCCGATACTCCACAACCGGCTTCCTGCCCATACCTACCTCCCGGACATAATTGTCCCTGACGAGATTAGCTTGTTTGGTACAAAATTGTACCAAACAAGCTAATCTCGTCAGGGACAATTACCAGACAATTCCTGCACCCCACCAGCGGTCTTTCTGCGCGCTTACTTCAATTCTACCCGGATCACATAATCCACCGGATCCGGCAGCACAGGGTCCGGCCCGAGATCCGCAAAGCAAGTGTCCGGATAATCGCTGTGCACCCAGCTGTGCGAGACCGGAATCTCGCATCCGCTCTCCACGGCGCGGATTGCCTTCACCTCATCCGGCTTCACGCCGATGAGCGGCAGCGGTCCGATGGTATTCTCGTAGATGTGGAAGTACAGATTCTTCCCGCGCTGCGTAATCCTTCCGTACTCCGGCTTCGGCAGCTCCGAGAAGGTGCACCCGTAGATGCTCTCCCCGTTCTTCTTCATCCATGCCGCGAACTCCTGCAAAATCTGCACCGACTCCTTCGGGAAATTCCCCCTCGCGTCAGGGCCGACATTCAGAATCATGTTGCCGCCCTTGGACACACACTCCACCAGCTTGCGGATCAGCAGAGAACCCGGCTTGAAGAGATGGTCCGTCCTGCAGTAGCCCCAGTTCCGGTTCATCGTAAGGCAGGACTCCCACGCCATCGGATTTCCCTGCACATCCCGGATACCCTCCGGCGGAATCATCTGCTCCGGCGTCACAAAATCGCCGTGGTATGGCTTCGGATCGCAGGCCCAGAGAGAGCCTCTCCCCTCCCCGGACACCTCCAGCCGGTTATCGATAATGACATCCGGCTGCAGCGAGCGGACCATCCCGATCAGCTCCGACGCGCCCCACTTCTCGCCGCGCATATCATCATAGGAAAAATCAAACCACAGCAGATCAATTTTCCCGTAATTGGTGCACAGCTCGCGCACCTGATTATGGAAATACTCCACATACCGTTCAAAATGCCGGTTCTCATTGCCGCATTCCGGATGATTCCGCATCGGCGCGTTTCTGTCCCCATACTGCGGGAAATCGGGGTGATGCCAGTCGAGCAGCGAATAGTACAGGCCCACCTTCAGCCCCTCGGCGCGCACCGCGTCGACATACTCCCGGATCAGATCGCGCCCGGCCTTCGTGTTGGTCGCCTTGAAATCCGTGTACTGACTGTCGAAGAGGCAGAAGCCGTCGTGGTGCTTTGCCGTCATCACCACATACTTCATCCCCGCTTCCTTCGCCATCCTCGCCCATTTCCGCGGGTCGTAGTCCACCGGATTGAACTCGTCAAAATACTTCATGTACTCCTCTTCCGGCATCTCCTCGGTGCTCCGGACCCACTCGCCTCTCGCCGGAATGGAGTACAATCCCCAGTGCAGGAACATCCCGAATCTCGCCTGCGTAAACCACGCCATCCTCTTTTCATACGCCTGTCTGTCAAACTGCCACATACCTTATCCCCTTCTCCTGTCTTCCTGCTTTCTCATCCCTTCACCGCGGCGTCCCTCCGTCGATCTCCGTCGCCTCATAGAGCTCGTCAGGAATGGAGTTTACCATATAAATCCTCTTGCATCGGCTCCGGCCGCTCACAGGTAGAGACCATGTCCACAAACTTTCCCTCTTCTCCGCCCTGCAGCATGGCGGTCAGGACCTCGAGGACGTGATATGCCATTTCCTTGTTTGCACGGTTCTTCCGCCCGGTGAGGATCGCATCCGCCATCTCCGCGGGCCCGATGCCGCGCATATTTTCCATCTTCGGTGTCTGCTGCGGCAGCACCGTAAACTCCGTGTGGCCGAAGTCCTTCGGCATGGACGGCAGGAACCGGATCTCCCCGCAGAAACCGTTCGGATCCGTAAGGTACAGGATTCCCTTTGTTCCGCAGATCGTGAAGTACGCCTGATCCTGCGCCGCGCTGTCCGCATCGATGTGCAGCGTTCCGGTGACGCCGCTCCGCAGGCGCAGAAGGGCCGAGACCTGCGACTCATTCGGCGTGTCCATCATTTTGCCGAAATCCGGACTCTCCGGAAGGATATTCCGGTGCGTCGGATACGGCCTCCCCGTCACCGCGGCGACACGCGCCACCGGCCCCAGGAGACTTACAAGCGCCGTCATGTAGTAGACCGCATAGTCATAGAGAATGCCGGCGCCGGGCTGCCGCAAGAAGGAAAACATAGACAGCAGGATGTCGTTGCACCGGTTCCCGGAAATCGCGAAGGAGTGGATCTCACCCAGCATCCCCTCATCGATGGCTTTCCTTGCCGTCTGCCACGCAGGCCCCAGGAACGTATCCGGCGCGCTGCCGAGATACAGTTTCCTTTCATCCGCGAGTTTCAGCAACTCTGCGGCCTTTGCAGGGTCATCCGTCAGCGTCTTCTCCGTGTAGACATGCTTTCCTGCAAGGAGCGCCTGCCGGATCAGATCATAGTGCGTCCCCACCGGCGTGAGAACCACCACCATGTCGATGTCCTCCCTCCGCAGCAGTTCCTCCGTCGTGCAGGCATCGATGTGGAACTGCGCCGCCTTCACCTGCGCATGCTCGATGTGCCCGGCACTGACCGCCCGGACATCAAGCTGCGGAAAATGCTGAATCATATTCGTGAGATAGATTCCGCTGATTGCGCCGGCGCCGATGACGCCGACACGGATTTTGCCCTCTGTATTCTCTGCCCCCAAAGTAGCCCTCCTTATATCATGATCCGTTTTACCCATCGAAACGACAAACCGATTGCCGGAAGCTATTTCGAATAAGCCTTACGAAACCAGTGTACCCCAAAAGCTGGACCGATGCCATGTATATGGTCACTCTGAGTCAATTCCGGACTTTCACCGGCTAGAAACGTGCCGCCGGGCGCAGCAAAAAGACCGGTGAGCTGGCCCGGAGGCCTGTTCATCGGTCTTAAAAGAACTTGGAATCACAGCAGGACTTAAGTCTGACTGGATGTCACTGGAAATTCGTCACCAGTGTCACAATCCGCAGCGCGAACAGCACAAAAACCACCCACATGACCGGGCTGATCTCCTTCGCCTTGCCCTCGACGGTCTTGATGATGACCCAGGTCAGAATGGCGAACATGATGCCAGTTGCAATCGAATATGCCAGCGGCATCATGATGAGCGCCATATACGCGCCAGCGACATCGGCGATATCCCCATTGAACTCAATCTTCTTCACCGAGGAAATCATCAGCATGCCGACGTAGATCAGCGCCGGAGCCGTTGCAAAACTCGGGATCGCGAGGAAGATCGGGGACGCGAGCAGCGAAACGATGAACATCACTCCCGTTGTCAGAGCGGTAAGACCGGTTCTTCCGCCCGCGGCGACACCCGCGCTCGACTCGACGAAGGAAGTGATCGTGGACGTGCCGAGGCACGCGCCCGCCACCGTTCCGACCGCATCCGACATCAGCACTCTGCCGACGCGGGGGAGCTTTCCGTCCTTATCAAGGAGGCCGGCCTTGTCAGCGACACCGACGACCGTACCAACCGTATCGAACAGATCAACATACAGGAACGAGAACGTGATGGCGATGAACTGGATGAGATGCGATCCTGCCCATGCAAAATTGAAGTGGAACGCCGTGTTCTGGATGCCGGAAAGCTGCAGTCCCTGGGAGAAATCCGGGAAGACGCTGTAGACGCCGTTATCCGGATCCGGAACGTACCAGCCGATGCTCTGCGCGATCATGCCGAGCACCCAGGTAGCAAGGATGCCGATCAGCACCGCGCCCGGCACCTTGTGATGCACGAGTGCAAGGATGATCAGGAATCCGATGAGAGCCAATGCGACCGGCGCGGATCCCATGCTGCCGAGTCCCACGATCGTCGAGTCATTCTTCACGATGATGCCGGCATTCTGCATGCCGATGAAGGCAACGAACAGACCGATTCCGGCGGAAATGCCGTTCTTTAAGTTCATCGGAATACCGTTGATGATCTGCTCTCTCGCCTTGAACGCGGAGAGAATGATAAAGATGATGCCCTCGACCAGAACAGCCGTGAGAGCTATTGTGAACGCGTTCTCCTCTCCTCCCAGTTCACCGAGACATACCGTATATGCAAAATAGGCGTTGAGCCCGAGTCCTGCGGACAGCGCAATCGGATAATTGGCCAGGAACGCCATGATGAACGTGGCGATCGCCGATGCCAGTGCCGTCGCGACGAACACGCCGCTGCGGTCCATGACCGTGCCCAGGATGTTCGGGTTAACGGCCAGAATGTAAGCCATGGTAAGGAATGTGGTGAGACCCGCGAGAATCTCGGTCTTCACCGTCGTTCCATGCTCCTTTAGATGAAACGTTTTCTCCAGCATAACTGCCTCCACTTGGAATATGCCGCTATAGCGGCCCCTCATAAGCAACAATCTCAGTATGACAGAATTTACGCCGTGTTCCCAGTATCAAATCCGTAAAAATGTCGTAGAACCAGCACCCCTCAGGAAACAGATGAATTCCGGACTTTCACTCGTTAGGGACAAAAAAGAAGGCTTCCACATTCATCTGCGGAAGCCTTCACAAGCCAGCTGGGCTAGTAGGATTCGAACCTACGGAATGACGGAGTCAGAGTCCGTTGCCTTACCACTTGGCGATA
>CACZJZ010000027.1 GCA_902781655.1 uncultured Lachnospiraceae bacterium | reverse complement strand
GAGAATATTCAGGACTGGGCGCTCTCGAGAGACCGTTTCTGGGGAACCCCGCTTCCGGTCTGGGAATGCCCGGACTGCGGCAAAAAGATCTGCGTCGGCTCAAGAAAAGAGCTGGCGGAACTCTCCGGTGATGAAAAAGCACTGACGACAGAGCTGCATCGGCCGTTCGTGGATCGGTTCACTATCTCCTGCCCGGACTGCGGCGGCACCATGCACCGCGTGCCGGAGGTGATCGACTGCTGGTTTGATTCCGGCGCCTGCCCGTACGCAGAGCTGCACTATCCTTTTGAGAATAAGGAACTCTTCGAGAAGCAGTTCCCGGCAAGCTTCATTTCCGAAGCGGTGGATCAGACCCGCGGCTGGTTCTATTCTCTGCACGCGGAGGCAACGCTTCTTTTCAACAAGCCGGCCTTCAGGAATGTCATCGTGATGGGCCTTGTGCTGGATGAGAACGGCAACAAGATGAGTAAGTCCAAGGGCAATGCCGTCGATCCGATGGAGGCCCTGAACACCTACGGCGCCGACGCGATCCGCTGGTATTTCTACACGAACAGCGCGCCGTGGCTGCCGAAGAAATTCTCCGGCAAGGCTGTCAAGGAGGGACAGAGCAAGTTCCTCGGGACGCTCTGGAATACCTACGCGTTCTATATACTGTATGCGGAGATCGATCAGTTCGACCCGACAAAATATTCGCTGGATTATGACAAGCTGTCCGTCATGGACAAGTGGCTGCTCTCCAAGATGAATTCCATGATCCGGGATACGGACCGGAATCTCGCGGCCTACAGGATCCCGGAAGCCGCCGCGGTTCTCGAGGATTTTGTCGACGACATGTCAAACTGGTATGTGCGCCGCGGCAGAGAGCGTTTCTGGGCAAAGGGTATGGAGCAGGACAAGATCAATGCCTATGAGACGCTGTACACCGCGCTGAAGAACGTCTGCCTGTGCGCCGCGCCGATGATTCCGTTCATGACGGAGGAAATTTATCAGAACATCGTGCGCAGCGTCGAAAAGGATGCGCCGGAGAGCATTCATCTCTGCCGGTATCCGGTGGCGGATGAGTCGAAGATCGATCCGGAACTCGAAAAGGATATGGACGAGGTGCTGAAGATCGTCGTCCTCGGACGTGCCTGCAGAAATGCCTCGGCGATCAAGAACCGCCAGCCGATCCGCGCCATGTATGTCAAGGCGCCGGAGAAGCTTGAGGACTTCTATCAGGCAATCATCCGGGACGAGCTGAATGTGAAGGAGGTGACGTTCACGGACGATGTCCGGGCGTATACGACCTATACCTTCAAGCCGCAGCTCAAGACGGTCGGACCAAAATACGGCAGACATCTCGGATTCATTCGGAAGGCGCTCTCTGAGCTGGACGGCAACAGGGCGATGGACGAGCTGAATGCGCAGGGCGCGCTGACGCTGCAGGACGGCGATACGCAGATTTTGCTGACAAAGGAGGATCTGCTCATCGATATGACCCAGCAGCCTGGTTTTGTCGCGCAGGAGGACGGATCGGTCACGGTTGTGCTGGATACGAATCTGACGCCGGAGCTGATCGAGGAGGGCTATGTCTATGAGCTGATCTCCAAAATTCAGACCATGCGCAAGGATTCCGGCTTCGAGGTGATGGATCACATTCATGTATCGCTCACCGGGAACGACAAGCTCTCCGACATCGCGGAGAAGAATGCCGGGATGATCACGTTGAAGGTACTGGCGGACGGGATCGGACGGAATGAGGCACTGGAGCACGAGAAGGAGTGGGATATCAACGGCGAGAAGGTAACCATCGGCGTGCAGAAGATCTGATTGCCGCGGGGGACGCGGCACGGAGGTGACTATGGCGGTGACGAAGAGACCGGCATTTCATTTTGACAAGGAATTATTCCGTCGCAGTGTGGAGTACAATATCCGGACCATGTACCGGAGAGAAATCAAGGATGCGACGAAGCAGCAGGTGTTTCAGGCGTCGGCCATGGCGCTCCGCGATCAGATCATCGACTGCTGGATGAGGACGCAGAAAGCGTTTGGGGAGCAGAATCCAAAGGAAGTCGTCTATCTTTCCATGGAGTTCCTGATGGGCCGCGCGTTCGGCAACGACGCCATCAATCTGATGGCATACAAGCCGATCGCCGAGGCACTGAAGGAGCTTGGCTTTGACATCAATGCCATCGAGGACGAGGAGCCGGATGCCGCGCTGGGCAACGGCGGACTTGGTCGTCTTGCAGCATGCTTCCTCGATTCCCTCGCGACGCTGAACTACCCGGCATACGGCTGCGGCATCCGCTATCACTACGGCATGTTCCGGCAGAAAATTGTGGACGGCTATCAGGTGGAAGTGCCGGATAACTGGCTCCGGAACGGCAATCCGCTCGAGATCAAACGGCCCGAGTATACGCAGGAGGTCCACTTCGGCGGATATGTCTCGAGCTATCAGATCGAGGGTGGCCGCACCATGTACCGTCAGGAGGGCTACCAGTCTGTCAGGGCGGTGCCCTACGACATGCCGGTCATCGGATATGGAAACGGTTTTGTCGACACGCTTCGGATCTGGGACGCCGAGCCGATGGAGGAATTCCGCCTCGAGTCCTTTGACAAGGGGGATTATGCCAAGGCGGTCGAGGAAGAGAACATGGCCAAGCTCATCACGGAGGTCCTGTACCCCTGCGATGATCATTATCAGGGCAAGGAGCTGCGGCTCAGACAGCAGTATTTCTTCGTATCCGCCTCGATTCAGCTGGCTGTGAAGAAGTTCCTCACCAGAGAATCGGACCTCATGAAGCTGCCGGACAAGTATGTGTTCCAGATGAACGACACCCACCCGACGCTCACCGTGCCGGAGCTGATGCGGATTTTGCTGGACGAATATGCGCTGACCTGGGACCAGGCCTGGGAGATTACGACGCACTGCTGCGCATACACCAATCACACCATCATGGCGGAGGCGCTGGAGAAGTGGCCGATCGAGCTGTTCTCCAAGCTCCTTCCCCGCGTCTATCAGATTGTCGAGGAAATCAACCGCCGCTTCCTGCTCGCGGTTCACGCAAAATACGACGGGTCTGGCGTCGATGTCAATGAGAAGATCCGGAAGATGGCGATCATTTATGATGGACAGGTCCGCATGGCGAATATGGCGATCGTCGCGGGCTTCTCTGTGAACGGTGTGGCGCGTCTGCACACGGAAATTCTCAAGAGCCGTGAGCTTCACGACTTTTATGAGATGTACCCGGAGAAGTTCAATAACAAGACAAACGGCATCACACAGCGCCGCTTCCTGCTGCACGCCAACCCGCTGCTCTCCGACTGGATCACCCAGAAGGTCGGGGAGGACTGGATCACCAACCTCGAGGTGCTGTCCGAACTGAAGATCTACGCGGACGATGCGAGGGCGCAGAAGGAGTTCATGCAGATCAAGTACCGCAACAAGCAGCGCCTGGCAAAATACATCCTGGATCACAACGGCATTGTCGTCGATCCGCACAGTATTTTCGACGTGCAGGTCAAGCGTCTGCATGAGTATAAGAGACAGCTGCTGAATATCCTGCATGTGATGTATCTGTACAATCAGCTCAAGGCAAACCCGGGCATGAAGATGAACAAGAGGACCTTCATCTTCGGCGCCAAGGCGGCCGCCGGATACCGCAACGCGAAGCTGACCATCAAGCTGATCAATTCGGTGGCGGACGTCATCAATAACGACGAGTCCATCGGCGACATGATCAAGGTCGTCTTCATCGAGGATTACAAGGTCTCGAACGGCGAGATCATCTTCGCCGCGGCGGATGTCTCCGAGCAGATTTCGACGGCGTCCAAGGAGGCCTCCGGAACAGGCAACATGAAGCTGATGCTGAACGGCGCGGTCACAATCGGCACGCTGGACGGCGCCAACGTAGAGATGCTCGAGGAGGTCGGACAGGACAACATGGTCATCTTCGGCCTGACCTCGGAAGAAGTCATGAATTACGAGAAGAACGGCGGCTATGATCCGTATGAGATTTTCAACAACGATCCGAACGTCCGCCAGGTTCTGATGCAGCTGGTCAATGGCTTTTATTCTCCGGACGATCCGGAGCGCTTCCGCCCGCTGTATGACTCTCTGCTCAGGAGCGAGAACGGCAGTCCGGCTGACCGTTACTTCATCCTCAAGGATTTTGAATCCTATGCAGCGGCGCAGCGCCGGATTGACGAGGCGTATTCCGACCAGAAGAGATGGGCGAAGATGGCGCTTCTTAACACCGCCAGCGCGGGCAAGTTCTCCTCCGACCGGACGATCCGGGAGTATGTCCGCGACATCTGGCATCTCACGCCTGTCTATCCGGGCAAGCCGGTCCGCCACACGAAAAAGACCGCGGCGAGGAAGGCAGAGGACTGAGAAGGTATTTCCTGGACAGCGATGAATAAAAGACCACCTGTGATCCTTTCGAATCACAGGTGGTCTTTTTGAGTGCGACAAGCCAGAACCGGGTCCTTATTTCTGCCGGTTATAATTGATGAGACAGCCGTCCAGGATAATCTGGCGCTCCTCGTCCGTGAGATCGCCGAGCGTCACGGTGAAGGGCGTCAGGTGTCCGCCCTCGGGACTTCCCGGTGCGGCAGATCTGGTCACCGCATATCCGGTGATGGCATCCTGTTTCTCCGCGACTGCCTTCCGGATTCCTGGGAAGAACAGCCAGTCGAGGTTATGGAACGGCAGATCGCCTGCCGGGATCAGGAACGGGAGCATGCCCCAGTTGATGAGATTGCTGCGGTAGCGTTTGGTGGCGTATTCGTTCGCGATGTTAGCCCAGCCGCCCAGCACCTTCTGGCAGCTTGCAGCCTGTTCGCGCGCGGAGCCGTCGCCCGGCTTCACGGCAAAAATGGTGGAGCCGATCCCCATGTTATCATGGGATACATCCGGGAACTGCGCCTTGATGACAGGCATCACCTGCCGGAGCTCCGGCAGGGCTTTCCCGGCGCAGGAGCCGCCCGCGAGGGCTTCCTCGGCGGTGCGGACTTCCTTCGCGAGGCCGACATACTCCGGTACGCGGCGGGAGAGCGTGAACTCCGCGAGACCCAGCGGATTGGAGCGGTAGCTCGATGTCTCGCCGGAAGGAATCAGCTCATCGGTGGTGGTGACCGGGTCGTGGATTTCCGCGGTCACCTTGAGGAGCAGATTCTCCGGGAGCGCGCGCATCGAAGGCCAGTCCTTGATATTCGGGCCGAGGATCAGCTTCTCCTCCGGATGCGCCACGCCCTTTGAGTCATAGACCCGGTTTTCATAGATGCTCCGGTCAAAGTGATAGGTGTACACCGGAATGTCGCGGTCCAGGTCTGTCGCCGGTGTGAGGAAGCCCTTGTTTGCGGCGGTTGCTGCGATGGAGCGGGCGTCCATGAGCGCGACGAAGGCAGCCTGTCCCTTCTGCGGCTTAGAACCCTCACGGTTCGGGAAGTTCCGGGTGGAATGGCGGATCGAGAAACCGTTGTTCGCCGGAGTGTCGCCGGCACCGAAGCAGGGACCACAGAAGCAGGTCTTCATGACCGCACCTGCGAGGGTAAGCTTTGCCGCACAGCCGTTTTTCACGAGTTCCAGATAAATCGGCATGGAGGCCGGATAGACATCCAGCGCAAACTCTCCGTTTCCTGTCCGTGCTCCATCCAGAATTTCCGCTGCGGCACACAGATTTTCAAAGCCGCCGCCGGCGCAGCCCGCAATCACGCCCTGATCGACCAGAAGCCGGCCGTCTACGATTTTGTCCATGAGAGAGTAGGACGCGTCGCTGCCGAAGACCGTCTTCGCGCGCTCCTCCGTCTCGTGCAGATAATCCGGGAGATTGGCGTTGACCTCCTCGATGGGGTAAGCAAGGCTCGGGTGGAATGGCATCGCGATCATCGGGCGGATTTTGGAGAGGTCGATGTCCACCACGGCATCATAGTAGGCAGCCGCGCCGGGAGCAAGTCTGCGGTAGGCCTCGCTCCGTCCGTGGATATCGTACCAGCTCTTCGTGCGGTCGTCGGTTTCCCAGATGGAGCTGAGGCAGGTCGTCTCCGTCGTCATGACGTCGATACCGATGCGGAAATCCATGGACAGGTTTGCGATGCCGGGACCGACAAATTCGAGCACCTTGTTTTTGACAAAGCCGGTCTGGAATACGGCACCGATCAGAGCGAGTGCCACGTCCTGCGGACCGACGCCGCGGACGGGCGTGCCGGTCAGATTGACGGCCACTACCTCCGGATAGCGGATGTCATAGGTCTGGCCGAGCAGCTGCTTGACGAGCTCCGGGCCGCCCTCTCCCATCGCCATGGTGCCGAGCGCACCGTAGCGGGTGTGGGAATCCGAGCCGAGAATCATGGCGCCGCACTCTGCCAGCATTTCGCGGGCAAACTGATGGATGACCGCGAGATGCGGCGGGACATACATGCCGCCGTACTTTTTCGCAGCGGAGAGACCGAAGACATGGTCGTCCTCATTGATCGTCCCGCCCACGGCGCATAGAGAATTATGGCAGGTCGTCAGCGCGTAGGGCATTGGAAACCTGGTCAGGCCTGAGGCTCTGGCGGTCTGGATGATGCCGACATAGGTTATGTCGTGGCTGGTCAGCTTGTCAAAGCGAATGCGCAGATTCTGGTCGCTGTCCGAGGTGTTGTGCGCGGACAGAATCTGATATGCCATGGTCTGCCTGCGGGCCTCGTCCCGCGTGATGGACAGCCCGGCCACACCGGACATGGCGGCTGCTTCGCCGCTGTCTGCGATCCACTGACGGCCGCCGATGTAATAGACGCCGCCGTTGTGCAGTGTAATTCCTTTCATAGGCTCCTCCTGCTTTTTTCTCCCATTGTCTCCTGAATCATACATGGAACCGATGGGTCTTGCAAATACCTCAGGATCATGGATGGTTCGATTCAGTGTCTGGGCTGACGGCACTGCGACTGGAAGACGATCCGTCCGCCTGCAATCGTATAGCGGATGACACCGGGCAATGTTTCTCCGATGAACGGGGAGTTGGATGCCTTGGAGGCAAAATCCGGCCCGACGGTCCAGGTTGCATGAAGGTCCGCAATGCAGAGATCCGCGGGTGCGCCCGCGGCAATCCGCCCGGCCGGCAGATGATAGAACGCGGCCGGATTAACGGTAAGGTCCGCGACGAGCTGGGGGAGCGGAAGCACTCCCGGGAGAACCAGATTCTTTAAGCCGAGCGAGAAGGCAGTCTCGAGGCCGATCATCCCGGACGGCGCCTGCGCAAAGGGACGCGCCTTCTCTGCCGCGGTGTGCGGCGCATGATCGGTGGCGATGATGTCGATGACGCCGTCCGCCAGCGCCTCCACGATGGCCTGCCGGTCGCGTTCCAGCCGGAGCGGCGGATTGCAGCGGGCGAGTGTCCCTTTCCGGATGACGGCCTCCTCGGTCAGGGAGAAATGATGCGGCGTCGCCTCCGCGTGGATGCGCGGATTCCGTCTCCTGGCGGCGCGGACAAGGTCCACGGACTCCGCGGCAGAGATGTGCTGAATGCAGAGCGGCGCACCGAGACGAACCGCAATTTCCAGGTCGCGGCGCACCATGGAGATTTCAGCGTTCCGGTCCGCGCCGATGAGCCCAAGCCGGGCCGCGGCGCTCCCGCCGGCATTGACACCGGGGTTCGGGACAAATGCCGGGTCCTCCTCATGGAGAGAGACGGGCACATCCAGCTCCCTGGCAGTCCGGAGCGCCTGCCCAAGCAGCGCGGCATCGAGAAGCGGCCTGCCGTCGTCCGTGAAACAGGCGGCGCCCGCGGCGCGGAGCGACCGCATATCGGTGAGCTCCCGGCCCTCCATGTTGCGGGTGACGTTGGCGCAGGACAGCAGATGGATCGGTGTCAGAGCGCCGCGCCGCAGAATATCCTGCAGCGTTTCCACGGTACAGACTGGCGGACGGGTGTTGCCCATCAGAATGACGGTGGTGTAGCCGCCCGCCGCGGCGGAAGCAGCGCCTGTCTGAAGGTCTTCCTTTTCTGTAAAGCCGGGATCCCGGAAATGAGAGTGCGTATCGACAAAACCCGGCATGACCACAAGTCCGTCGGCATTGAGAACGGAAAGACTGTCATTTTCATTTTTGGCCGGGGGCAGATCGCCGTCCCGAAGACACGGCGCGATGCGCGCAATCGTGCTGTTTTGAATCAGGATATCGCGGATACCCTGTGTCCCGGAGGCGGG
The DNA here is from genome assembly GCA_902781655.1 of uncultured Lachnospiraceae bacterium. GTDB lineage: Bacteria > Bacillota > Clostridia > Lachnospirales > Lachnospiraceae > CAG-791. Next base: position 12,374 of record CACZJZ010000027.1, on the reverse strand, counting down.
ATCGATAAGTCTGCCATTTCTGATGAGCAGCATGAAACTCCTTTTTTGCCTTATGGCGCTGTTTGTGCTTTAATGGAAGAGATTCTTGTATACAAGAACAGGTCTCTATGTTCGGAATCGCCCCCATGGCGCTGTAAGGAGTGCAGCGCAGGGATGATATGATGATAGCACGGAATGGGGCGGCGCAGACTGTATTTTGCAGACGAAACGCCGCGTTTCCCGGAGGAATTCTGCGATGATAAGAGCAATATTGGCGGTGGCGTGGGCGGTACTCTTTCTGATTGTCAGTATGCCGGTACATCTGATCTATCTCCTGATCGGACGGCGCAGCACCGCAGCGCGGGACCGATTCATGCAGGCCTGGGTGAAGGTCGGGTTCCGCGTCGTGCTGTTTCTCTGCGGCGTGCGTGTCACGGTGAAGGGAAGGGAGAATATTCCGAAGGATCGCGCCTGTGTGTATTATGCGAATCACCGCAGCATTTTTGACGTGATTGCCGCCTATACCTGCCTGCCCGCGCCGACCGGCGTGCTGGCCAAGCAGGAACTTGGCCGGATTCCGCTGCTGAACATCATGATGAAGGACATTTATTGTCTCTTCCTGGACAGGAGCAGTGCAGAGAAGGGGCTTGAGACGATCATGCAGGCGATTGACATCGTGAAGAGCGGCGTCTCATACATGGTCTATCCGGAGGGCACCCGCAACAGGGAGGAAGGGACGCTGCTTCCGTTCCACACGGGAAGCTTTAAGATAGCGCTCCGTGCGCAGGCGCCGATCGTGCCGCTGACCATCGTGAATACCGGAGATATCTTTGATTCGCACAAACCGTTTGTAAAGCCGCAGCATGTGATTCTGGATTTTGGCGGGCCGATCGAGACAAAGACCATCAGGCCGGCGGACCGGAAGAAGCTGCCGGGTGAGGTGAGAGACATCATCGCGGAAACCTATGAGAGAGACAGGGCAGAGCTGTAATGGCTGGCAGTGGCAGAGCAGGGTGAGAAAAGCATGAAGAAAGTGATTCTGATGACAATCCGCCGGACGGAGCAGCTGGCGGATGGAATTTACCGGACGGTGCTGCATGCGCCGGACGGGGATGGCTTTGGGACGATGCTGCCCGGACAGTTCCTCGGTATCTATCCGAATGACCCGGCCGCACTGCTTCCAAGGCCGATCAGTCTGTGCAGGCAGGAGCCGGAGACGGGCGACCTCGTCATCGTGTATCGGACCGCAGGACGCGGAACGCAGGAACTGGCGGCACAGCCGGCCAGCAGTATGGTGCGGGTTCTCGGCGCACTCGGCAACGGCTATGATCTGTCCCGTTTCCGTGGGAAGAGGGTGCTCCTGCTCGGCGGCGGGATCGGCATTCCGCCCATGCTGGAGCTGGCGGCAAGGCTTGCCGGGGAGAATGGAACGGCAAAACAGGTGATAGCGGTACTCGGGTACCGCAGCTCGGATTTCTTTCTGCTGGAGGAGTTCCGAAAGACGGCGGGCCGGGTTCTGATCGCGACGGACGATGGGAGCGCCGGCACCCATGGTACGGTGCTCGATGCGGTGAGGGAGGACGGCACGGAGTTCGATATTGTGGCGGCCTGCGGTCCGATGCCGATGCTTCGCGGCGTCAAGAAGTTTGCGGAGGAGCGGGGGACGGAGGCGTATCTCTCGCTGGAGGAACGGATGGCGTGCGGCGTGGGCGCGTGCCTGGGCTGTGTCTGCCGGACGGTACACCGGGACGACCATTCGAAGGTGAACAATGCGCGGGTGTGCACGGAGGGACCGGTTTTCCTGGCCTCCGAGGTGGATATCTGAGGACAGTATAGCTGGCATGACTGGACAGGGGTAGAGAAGTCAGATGAACTTTGCAGTTGAGATAGCAGGAATTGAGCTGAAAAACCCGGTGATGACGGCGTCCGGCACGTTCGGATCAGGTCAGGAATACGCGGATTTTGTCGATCTTGGCCGGCTCGGCGCGGTGGTCACCAAGGGCGTGTCCGATATTCCCTGGGAGGGCAACCCGACGCCGCGCGTGGCGGAGGTGTACGGCGGCATGCTCAATGCCATCGGTCTGCAGAATCCGGGCGTGGAGACCTTTGTCAGGCGCGATCTCCCGTTCCTTGCCAGACAGAATACGCGTGTCATTGTCAATGTCTGCGGGCACACGGAGGAGGAATACCTGCGCGTGGTTGAGCGGCTGGGGCAGGAAAAGGCAGTGGACATGCTGGAGATCAATGTCTCTTGTCCAAACGTGACGCGGGGAGCGCTGCAGTTCGGGCAGGATCCAGCCTGCCTCGAGGCGCTGACTGCCAGAATCCGGCGCATCGCCAGGCAGCCCATTATCATGAAGCTCACCCCCAATGTCACCAGTATCGCAGATCTTGCGAGAGCGGCAGAGGCGGGCGGTGCGGACGCCATTTCGCTGATCAACACGATCACGGGCATGAAGATCGATGTAGAGAGGCAGAGATTTGTTCTCGCAAACCGCACCGGAGGACTCTCCGGACCCTGCATCAAGCCGGTCGCGGTGCGTATGGTCTACCAGTGCGCGAAGGCAGTCAGAATTCCAATCATCGGGATGGGCGGAATTGCGAGCGGAGAGGATGCGGTGGAGTTCCTGCTGGCAGGCGCGACAGCGGTCGCCGTCGGCATGATGAATTTTCATGATCCGCACACGACGGAGCATGTCGTGGACGGCATCAGGGATTACTGCCGCCGGCATCATGTCGAGGACGTGCGGGACCTGATCGGCGCCGTAAGGGACGCGTAAAACACGTGACGGGCAGGCTGCGGAAGGTGGAAACAGATTATGGAAACGACACAGAAGGCATATGCCAAATTAAATCTGGGGCTGGATGTCACCGGCAGACGCGCAGACGGATATCATCTGGTGGATATGATCATGCAGACGGTGGACCTTTTCGACACATTGACGGTCCGTTGTCTTCCTGAGAAAACGACAGATGCGGTGACACTGCGGATCGCGGCGGAGGATGAGAGGAAAACCGGGCAGCTCAGCGCAGGGGAGGACAATCTCGTCGTGCGGGCAATCCGCGCCATGCAGCAGAAGTATCAGCTGCACTGCGGCTTTGAGGCTGAACTGGTCAAGCGCATACCCATGGCGGCGGGTATGGCGGGCGGCAGCGCGGATGCGGCAGCCGCCCTGCGGTGTGTGCGGGCGCTGTGTGTCCCTTTTGTTTCCGACAAAGAGCTGGAGCAGCTCGCGGTGACGCTGGGAGCTGATGTGCCGTACTGTATCACAGGGGGGACGAAACGATGCGAGGGTATTGGGGAGATTCTCACAGATCTTCGCCCGGCGCCGCAGTGTGGCGTGGTGATTCTGAAGCCTCCGGCCGGCGTCTCCACACCGTGGATCTACCGCGCCCTGGATGCCTCCCCCATTGAAAGGCATCCGAATATCCCTGCGATGATCCGCGCGGATGAAGCAGGAGACCTCCGGCAAATGATGGAAGTGGGAATAGCATGGAACGTCCTGGAACCAGTCGCGCTCAGGTCTTTTCCTGAGATTTCCGTGGCAGAGGATACTTTGCTTCTGACGGCGGAATCGACCGGCGCTGGCAGAAAATTGATCCGCGTCATGATGACCGGGAGCGGACCCACCTGTTTTGCCCTGTTTGAAACGATGCAGCAGGCGGAGTCGGTCTTCCTCAGGCTTAAGCAAAATGCGATGCTTTCGGAGTGGGATATCTTCTGCACCGGCTTTATCGATACCCGGCAGATCGCACAGACGCAGGCATAGATGGCAGACTGGCCGCACCGGAAGCATATGGATAATGGCAGCAGCGGCTCCGGCTAAGGCACAGATGACAGGCCAATTGGAAAGTGGAACACAGGAAATGAAATCAGATCAGACAGAACAGGAGAATGAGCAGTATCTGCCGCTCCGAGAAACCGTTTATAACAAGCTTCGCAGACAGATCCTCACGGGTGAACTGAAACCGGGGGAACGCCTGATGGAAATTCATCTGGCGAATAGGCTGGATGTGTCGCGCACACCGATCCGGGAAGCAATCCGAAAACTTGAGAATGAAGGACTTGTCCGGATTATTCCCCGGAGCGGCGCGCAGGTGGCGCAGATTTCGGAGAAGGAGCTGAAGGATGTGCTGGAGGTCCGGCGCTCGCTCGATGCTCTCGCAGCCCGCCTCGCCTGCGAGAGAATGACAGACATGGATCGCAGGAAACTAAGGGAATCCTGCAGCAATTTTGAGGATGCCGCGCTGGAAGGAGAATCGGTCGCCATTGCGGAAGCCGATGTGGCTTTTCACGAAGTGATCATCGGCGCATCCGGAAACCGGCAGCTGACCGACATTCTGCACCATCTTGCGGATCAGATGTATCGCTACCGCTTTGAGTATATCAAGGACGACAGCAACTATGATCAGCTCATCCGGGAGCACAGGCAGTTGACGGAAGCGATCGTATCCGGGGATGAGGAGACGGCGGTGGCAGTGTCGCACAAGCATATCGACAGGCAGGAGGCCGCCATTCTGGCACAACTGAGAAAGCGGTAGACGGGCCATTTTCCGCCTGGCTTCCGCAGAAAATGTGGGCGCAGATCCGCCGAGCCGGGAAAGCCGCAGAATGCGCGGCGCAGGAGTAAGCATGAGCGAATATGTATGGCTGACTGTGACGGGAGAGCAGACGCATCCCGACGGCACAGCGGAAAAAAATACAAGCCGGAGCCGCGCACGGCATGAGATTCTGTCTGACGGATCCCATGTTCTGGTATCGGAGGAATCCCTGGAGGACACCGGAAAGAAGGTTACCAGCAGAATCGTGGTCTCCGATCACAGGATCACGGTGGAAAAATCAGGGGATTATGCCTCCCGCATGGTTTTTGAGACCGGTCTGTCGCACAGCCTTGCATACCGCACGCCGTACGGCACGCTGCCCATGACCATCCAGACCAGCCATGTGATGGCGCTCGCGGTCAATGACAACCTACACGCGCGGGCAAAATATGACCTGATTTATCAGAAGGGGGAGCCTGTGCGCTGCTCCGTGACCATCCGGACAGAAAAAATCCCGCAGGACACGCCGGACAAAATGCCCTGAGATGGCGCCCGCGGGATGATCCGTCAGGGAAGTACCTGAGAAAACGGAATCGATTATTTCACAGGTTTTGCACCGGCCTTGACCTGCATCTTCTCCACCCACTGCTTGAAGCGGCTCTTCTTCGGCTTGTCGGCCGGGCTGACCTTCGCACCGTGCAGCCCCTTGACGCCGACCATGTAGATGCCGCTGATCTGTGCCTTCACTTCTTTTTTGACCGGAATGTCGTCGAATATTTTGTCGTCCGCAATCAGTGTGAGAATCTGGGGACCGGCTTTTACCTTGACCACCGGCACCTTGGAGCGGCGCAGCAGCTTCGGCGTCTGATCCACGACAGCCTGCGGCAGTCCGGCGTCCCGGAGCCGCATTTTCTTTTTGTCGATGACCAGAAGCGAAACCGTCTGCTTGTGCGCTTCGATCTGCTCCTGTTGCTCTGCCTGGCGTTTCTCGGCGCGCTTGCCGAGAAAATAGAGAACTATGGTCGCTGCGACCAGAATTCCCAGAATGACAAAGAAAACAATCCAACCTGTACTCACAACCTTAACCTCCGAAAAATGGAATTCTGGAATCAGCGCAGCCTTGAACCAGCGCAGCCTGTTCTGCACTGCGACCGCCCGGGTGGTTCCTGCACCATCTTATCATTGATCAGTCCTTGAGTGAAGTCTCACGCGATGAAAGTCGTTCATGCCTGTTTCATGAAACGGCATGTCTGTCGGGCAGGCCGCGGAATGACGACACTTTGTTCGCAGATATTTCACTTCTGCGTTCGGCGCTGCTCTTCCTTTGCTTTTTTCAATGTGCTAAACTGTGTTAATTGCAGAGTCTGTCGAACGGATACCACAGACAGACGCAGAACAGCCTGGGCGGCGGGCATTGTCCGCTGATTCGGGAGGATAGAAAGGATCAGAACGATGAAGAAGAGATTTGCTGCGCTTTTGCTCGCAGCGGCGGCTGTGGTCAGCCTGGCTGGCTGTGGACAGACGAAGAGCCTTGCTTATCTTAAAAATATCAAGGCATCCGACTATGTGGAACTCAGTGATGACTATAACCATGTCACGGTGGAGGTTCCTGCTGAGACGGAGGTCACCGACGAGATGGTGGAAAGCACCATCAATTACAAGCTGAGTTCCAGCGCGGCCTATCAGGAGGTTACCGATCACGACACGGTGAAGAAGGGCGATACCGTCAACATTGACTACACGGGAACGAAGGACGGCAAGGAATTCAGCGGCGGCTCGGCGGAGGATTACGATCTGACCATCGGGTCCGGCTCGTTCATCGATGGCTTTGAAGACGGCCTGATCGGCCACAAAAAGGGAGAGAACGTCACGCTGAATCTGACTTTCCCGAAAGACTACAGCAATACCGACCTCGCCGGACAGGATGTGGTATTCAAGGTCACTATCAACAAGATTGAAAAACTGGTGACGCCAGAACTGACGGACGAGTGGGTTGCAGAGCAGAATATCGACGGCGTGAGCACGGTCGATGCATATCGCGACTACACCAGGAAACAGATGCAGAGCTATTATGACGACAGTCATAAGTCAGATATTCAGGAGGCCATTGTCAAGAAGCTTCTGAAGAGCTGCACCTTTGTCAAGGATCCGCCGGCAGAGATGGTGCAGAGGTACTATGACAATATGGTGCAGTCCTATACCCAGCAGCTCTCACAGAGCTATGGGATCGACCTTGACACCTACACCAAACTGATGGGACTTGACGACGAGTCCTCCGGGGGCTCCACGGAGGATGCGGCGGCGGCAGGGACGGAGCAGGCAGCAGCTGCCGGCACTTCTTCTTCAGCGTCTGAAGCGTCGTCGTCCGCTTCGGACAAAACCGGTGCGGAGACATCGGATACCGCTGTTACGGAAGCTGCCGCACAGAGCAGCAGTGCGGTGACCAGCGAGGAAGTCTCGAGCAGTCAGTCTACCGCTGCGTCCATCCAGGATATTGTCAGTTCGGATTCGTCCAGCTCCGATGCCGCCCAGGGCGGCACGGAGAGCGCATCCACGGCTTCGACTGAGGCAGCTTCGGACTCCACGACCGCGGCCAATGCGGCGTCCGGGACGAAGGAATATAAATGGATTCGCGATGACGCTGTCGAGATGGCCAGGCGGTACATCATCCTGCAGGCGATTGCGGATAAGGAAAACCTGAACCTCACGACCAGAGAGCTGAAGACGGAGCTTTCCACCGAGGCGGCAAAGGAAGGCTACAGTGACCTGGATACTTATCTGAAGGATGAGGAGAATTCCAACAGCTACCGGGAATATCTGATGAGCCAGCGTGTTCTTGACTGGCTTGTGGATCACGCCACGGTCAAAACCCTGAGCGCCGACGAAAGCGCGGATAATGCTTCTGATGAGTCCTCTTCGACTGCCGCTACGGAGGATGCCGCCGCAGACGAGACTGCCGCGGAAGCATCCACAGCCAGCACAGAGGCTGACACGGAGGAGAGCAGCGAGTCTTCTGAAATCGGTGACAGCGGAGCCGGAATGGGATATTGACGCGTCCGGGATACAGACTGACGCAGAATTTTGCCATGCGGCATCTCGGCCATCAGCCCGGCCAGAGGCTGTCTGAACTGGCTGTCCGATCAGAAGATGTCAGAATGGCTATGGACAGATGGAGGAATTTCCAATGGATCTGGAACTTACGGAACTGAAGAAAATCGGTGCGGATATCAGCAGCTATGCCGGCAAGAAAGTGACTGTAGGCGGCTGGGTCCGCAGCAACCGCGACAGCAAGAACATCGGATTTCTGACGATCAGCGACGGTTCCTGCTTCCAGACGCTGCAGATTGTCTACAGCGACAGCCTTGCATCCGGAGCGGAGGCGGCGGAGGAAAAGGCGGCCAGACAGTCCGGGGACAAAGCATTGGACTTTGCCGGTGTGGCAAAATTAAATGTCGGCGCGTCGGTCATCGCCACCGGCACGATTGTTCTGACGCCGCAGGCGCGTCAGCCGTTTGAGATGCAGGCGGAGGAGATCCTTCTTGAGGGAGAATCCACGCCGGATTATCCGATGCAGGCAAAGCGGCACAGCATGGAATTCCTCCGCACCATGCCTCATCTGCGGGTGAGGACCAACACGTTCCAGGCAGTGATGCGGGTCCGCTCGGTCGCGGCCTATGCGATTCACCGTTTCTTCCAGGAAAACGGATTTGTCTATGTGCACACGCCGCTGATCACCTCGAGCGACGCCGAGGGAGCCGGCGAGATGTTCCAGGTTACGACGCTGCCGCTTGACAACGTGCCGAAGACACCGGACGGGAAGGTGGACTACAGCCAGGACTTCTTCGGCAAGCCCGTCAATCTGACTGTCTCCGGCCAGCTCAACGTCGAAACCTATGCGATGGCGTTCCGCAATGTCTATACCTTCGGTCCGACGTTCCGTGCGGAAAAGTCGAACACGACCCGCCATGCCGCGGAGTTCTGGATGATTGAGCCGGAACTGGCGTTCGCCGATCTGTCGGATGACATGGACTGCGCGGAGGCCATGCTCAAATACGTCATCCGCTATGTGTTGACGAACTGCCCTGACGAGATGCAGTTCTTCAACCAGTTTGTCGACAAGGGACTGATCGAGAGACTCACCCATGTCGCCGAGTCGGATTTTGGCCGGGTCACTTACACAGATGCAGTCAAAATTCTCGAGCAGCACAACGAGGAATTCGATTTCAAGGCATACTGGGGCTGTGATCTGCAGACCGAGCACGAGCGGTATCTCACGGAGAAGGTATTTAAGAAGCCTGTCTTCGTGACCGACTATCCGAAGGAAATCAAGGCATTTTATATGAAGCTCAATCCGGATGGAAAGACGGTCGCCGCGGCGGACTGCCTTGTCCCGGGTATCGGGGAGATCATCGGCGGAAGCCAGCGCGAGGACGATCTGGAGAAGCTGACCCGCCGGATGGAGGAACTCCATATGAACCTCTCTGAGTATCAGTACTATCTGGACCTGCGCAGGTACGGCTCTGTGAGACATTCCGGATTCGGACTCGGCTTTGAACGTGCGGTGATGTATCTGACCGGCATGGGCAACATCCGTGATGTCCTGCCGTTCCCCAGAACAGTCGGCAACTGTGAGCTGTGATTTGAAAATATCACGGCATAGGTATAGGCATGCAGTTTTCGTTCCACCATCAAAAAAGAATAGCCAGGCGCGCCGCAGCGGTCATTTTGCTGTCTGCGGCTCTTGTCTGCAGCGCCGGCGTTCTCACGCCGGCAGCAAGAGTTCAGGCAGCGACCAGTGCGGAGCTGAAGAAAAAAAGAAATCAGACGCAGAGTCAGCTGAACTCCGCGAGAAACAAGGCCAGCTCTCTGAAGAATGAGCAGGATTCCGTCTCGGAGGAACTTGCACAGAAGACAAAAGAGATCGCTGAGAACATGACTGCGATCAGTATGATGCAGGATCAGATCAGCGATCTGGAGGATCAGATCAAGGTCAAACAGCAGGAATACGAGGCAGCCAAAGCGGATGAGCAGCAGCAGTATGAGTCCATGAAGAAGCGCATCCAGTTCATGTATGAGAAGGGCAATACCAGTTACGTCCAGCTTCTTCTGCAGGCGAGTTCTCTCGGCGATGCGCTCAACAAAGCGGAGTATGTCGAACGCCTTTATGACTACGACCGCAAAATGCTGAAAAAGTACGAGCAGACCGTGCAGCAGGTGGCAGACGCCAAGAAGGCGCTGGAGGATGAGAAATCCGAGCTGGAGACCACCCAGGCGGAGCTGAAGGAAAATGAGACCGAGCTGGAATCGCAGCAATCGGAGCTGCAGGCAAAATATGACAACTATGACGAGCTGATTGCGGAGGCTCAGTCCGAGGCTGCGCTGCTGAAGCAGCAGGTGCAGCAGGAAAATGCGCAAATTTCCACTGCCGAGGCACAGGAGGCAGCAGCCGCGGCTGCGAAACGGCAGGCGGAGGCGGAAGCAGCCCTCAGGGCGCAGCAGGAAGCGGCGGCAGCCGCAGCTTCCTCTTCCTCCGCGGAGAGCAGTGCCTCTGCAGGTTCCTCGGATGCTGCCGGAACGGGAACATCGACGGACGGAGGACAGACGGATACCGGAACCCAGACGGAGACATCCTCATCCGGTTCCTCTTCTTCCGAAAGCTCCTCCGCATCCTCGCAGACGTCCACGAAGAGCTATGCCGCAGCAGGCTCTGCGAGCGGATCCAACGTGGTTTCCTACGCGGAACAGTTTGTAGGAAATCCGTATGTTTATGGAGGGACGAGTCTGACGAACGGAGCGGACTGCTCCGGTTTTACCCAGAGCGTCTATAAGGCGTTCGGCTATTCCCTGCCGAGAACCTCCTATGAGCAGATGAATGCCGGCACGGAAGTCAGTTCCCTCGCTGAGGCACAGCCGGGCGATCTGATTTGCTACGGCGGACATGTCGCCATCTATATTGGAAATGGACAGATTGTCCATGCCTCCACTCCGGCGACCGGCATCAAGTATGGCTACGCGGCGTACCGCTCAATTCTGACGATCCGGAGAATTATCAACTAGGCAGTGAAATCGGCAGGATGACAGAACCGGGCTGAATTCATAGAAACCAGATGGCAGAACGCATCGCCTATTCATCCGGGCAGGAGGCCATCCATGTGAATATCAGTACAGTCAGCGCGAGAGGAGACAACATGGAAAACGAACGCATCATCGTTCTGGATTTTGGCGGACAATACAAACAACTCATTGCGCGGCGTGTGCGGGAGTGCAATGTGTACTGTGAAATCCAGCCGCACACGATTTCTCTCGAAAAGCTGCGGGACATGCATCCGAAGGGAATCATCCTGACCGGCGGCCCGAACAGCGTGTACGAAGCATCATCGCCCAGCTGCGATAAGGAACTGTTTTCACTCGGCATTCCGATCCTGGGCATCTGCTATGGCTCACAGCTCATGGCGTACAAGCTGGGCGGGGAGGTGAAGACCGCTCCGGTCAGTGAATATGGCCATACCAGGACACTGGTTGACGACCCGGCCTCCCTCCTTTTCTGCGATGTTAAAAAGGACTCCACCACGTGGATGAGCCATACGGATTACATAGCTCGGGTGCCGGAAGGGTTTCATGTGACCGCGCATACGGCGGAGTGCCCTGTAGCAGCGATGGAGGATCCGGTCCGGAGACTCTATGCGACCCAGTTTCATCCAGAGGTGGCGCACACAGAAGAGGGAACCAAAATCCTGCGTCACTTTGTGATGGATGTCTGCGGCTGCCACGGAACCTGGCAGATGGCATCCTTTGCGGAAACCACAATTCGGGAACTCAGGGAAAAGATCGGCAGCGACCGCGTTCTGCTGGGACTATCCGGCGGGGTGGATTCCACCGTCACCGCAGTACTCCTCTCCAGGGCCATCGGACGGCAGCTATACTGTGTCTTTGTGGATCATGGCCTGCTCCGCAAAAACGAGGGGGACGAGGTAGAGGCTGTATTCGGACCGAACGGTAAGTTCGGAAATCTCAATTTCATCCGCGTGAATGCGGGAGACGAATATTTTGCCATGCTGAAGGGTGTCACAGAGCCTGAAAAGAAGCGCAAGCTGATCGGCGAGAAGTTTGTGGAAATCTTCGGCGAGGAAGCAAGGAGGCTGGCCGGCACAGGAGGCTTCCGGTACATGGCGCAGGGCACGATTTACCCGGATGTGGTGGAGAGCGGCGGCTTCGGCAGCGGAAGCGCTGTGATTAAATCGCATCACAATGTGGGCGGACTGCCGCATGATCTGGTTGTAGAGCTCGGCTTCGATGAGAATCCGATCGAACCGCTTCGCACGCTGTTCAAGGACGAAGTGAGAAAGGTTGGCCTCGAGCTAGGTATTCCGCGTGAACTCGTATATCGACAGCCGTTCCCCGGCCCCGGCCTCGGCATCCGTGTCGTCGGCGAAGTGACGCCGGAGAAGGTTCGTATCGTACAGGAAGCGGACGCCATCTACCGCGAGGAACTCACAAAAGCAGGCATCGATATGGGGAAGGGACAGTTCTTCGCCGCCCTCTCCAATATGCGGTCTGTCGGTGTCATGGGCGACTTCCGCACCTATGACTATGCGGTGGTGCTGCGTGGCGTTCTGACTTCTGATTTTATGACTGCGGAGGCCGCTGAGATTCCGTGGAGTGTACTTCAGACCTGTATGAACCGGATTATCAATGAGGTCAAGGGCGTCAATCGCGTGATGTACGACCTCACCTCCAAGCCGCCGGGAACGATTGAGCTGGAATGATAAGCGAGAGGCTGTAGACCCTTATATTTAGCGGGTTTACAGCCTCTCTTTCTGTTCAGTGACAATACAACGACAATACTCCAAAAA
>CACZJZ010000026.1 GCA_902781655.1 uncultured Lachnospiraceae bacterium | reverse complement strand
CAATCATAGTACTATTGTATGAAAGAGTAAACGCAACCTGTGCAAGACTAACGTCTACCTCTGGTATTAATGGTGGAATTTAAAATTTCATTTTTGGGGAAATCATGGAGGATTGCGGATTCATTGTGTGAAACCGCCATTTATGCTATGATTTTGCACGGTTATGAGAAGTGCGGGACAGGGAATCAGGACGTGCCGGGGTCAGCTCCGGGAAGGGGAATCCCGCCGGCAGAGCCGTATCCGCGTCTTCTGAAAATTTACAATTCTTTTTACGGAGGTTCTATCCATCATGAGTGCATCGTTTGAAGACATTATTGCTCAGGTCAAGGCCCTTCCGACCAAGACTCTTTCTATCTGCGTCGCGCAGGATGAGAATGTCCTGAAGGCCGCGCAGCAGGCGCAGGCCAGGGGCGTCGCTAATCCGGTTCTGTTCGGCGATGAGGACAAAATCCGTGCGATCGCATCGGAGTGCAGCATCGATCTGACGAACATGAAGATTGTGGACGAGAAGGATGATGAGCAGGCGGCACTCAAGGCCGTGAAGATGGTTCACGACGGCGAAGCGGATATGTATATGAAGGGCGAGCTTCCGACCAAGTCCTTCCTCAAGAGTGTGCTGAACAAGGAAGTCGGTCTGCGGACGGGCAAGACGCTGTCCCATGTCTGCATCTTCGAGATTCCGAAATATAAGAGGCTGCTGTTCCTGACCGACGTGGCGTTCCTTCCGTATCCGACGCTCGAGGAGAAGGAGCAGATCATCAATTATACGGTGAAGGTCGCGAATGCCTGCGGCGTGGAGAATCCGAAGGTTGCTCCGCTCGCAGCAGTCGAGGTGGTCAATCCGAAGATGCCGGTCACGGTGGAGGCGGCGCAGCTGACACAGTGGAATGAAGAGGGACGCATCACCGGCTGTATCGTGGACGGTCCGCTTTCCATGGACCTCGCCCTGGAGCCGGAGGCGGCGCAGCACAAGCCGGGCGCTCTCGACAGGAAGATCGTCGGTGACGCCGACATCCTTCTGTTTCCGGACATTCATGCCGGAAATCTGGTCTACAAGACCATTGTGCACATGGTTGACCATGTCGAGAACGGCAATATTCTGATGGGTACGAAGGCACCGGTAGTTCTTACCTCCAGAAGCGATTCTGTCGAGGTCAAGGTCAACAGCATTGCGGTAGCGGCTGTGGTGGCTGAGAATCTGAAGAAGAATCCCTGGTAAGAGAAGTTGGGGCGCGGGGCGCCCCAACTTCGGAAGAATGCAGCTGCGCTGCATTCTTCCAGGGGATGACAGCTTAATTCAGGCGCGGGGCGCCCCAACTTCGGAAGAATGCAGATGCGCTGCATTCTTCCGGGGAGTGGCAGATTAATTCAGGCGCGGGGCGCCATATGAAAAGCGAGGAGCGGTGTGATGGCTATCAGAAGTCTTATTATCAATCCGGGTTCCACATCGACGAAGATCGGTGTTTTTGACGACGAAGAGCAGATTTTGGACAAGACGCTTCGTCATTCGACGGAGGAGATTTCAAAATACTCGAGTGTTTATGATCAGAAGGATTTCCGCAAGCAGATTATTCTGGACGCGTTAAAGGAGAATCAGATCGATCTGTCCAGTCTGAATGTCTGCGTCGGGCGCGGCGGCCTGCTGAAGCCAATTCAGGGCGGCACGTATGAGGTGACGGATGAGATCGTCGAGACGATGAAGAAGGCGGAGTACGGCGAGCATGCCAGCAATCTCGGCGGTATTCTGGCGCGGGAGATCGGCGATGCGCTCGGCATTCCGAGCTATATCGTTGATCCGGTGGTGGTGGACGAGATGGAACCGGTCGCCCGGATCTCCGGCATTCCGGAGATTGAGCGGGTATCCATTGACCATCCGCTGAATCAGAAGGCGATGGCGCGTCGCTATGCGAAGTCTGTGGGCAGGAAATATGAGGATCTCAATCTCATCATTGTGCACATGGGCGGCGGAACGTCCTGCGGCTGCCACAGCCATGGACGTATGATCGATGTGTTCGGCGCGTTCAACGGCGACGGCGCCTTTTCTCCGGAAAGAGCAAACGGCATTCCTGCGCTTTCTCTCGTGAATATGTGCTTCTCCGGCAAGTACACCTACGCGGAGATGAAGAAAAAAGTGATCGGCGGAGGTGGTTTCAACGCGTATCTTGGAACCAATGACGCCCGCGATGTGGACAAAATGTGCGCTGAGGGCAATGAGAAGGCTATCCTGGTGAGAGATGCCTTCATCTATCAGATTGCCAAGAACATCGGCGCCATGGCGGCGGTGCTGAACGGCAAGGTGGATCAGATCATCCTGACCGGCGGCATCGGGTATGACAAGTACATCACGAGCCATATCGCGGAGAAGGTATCCTGGATCGCTCCGGTCACGGTCTACGGCGGCGAGGCGGAGCTGCTCGCCCTGGCGCAGGGAGCGCTGCGCGTGATGAACGGCGAGGAACAGGCAAAGAAATACTGAGGCAGCACGAATTTTGCGGATCCCTGCAGGAAGAATATCTTCCGGCAGGGATTCTTTGTGAAGGCAACGATCCATGAGCCATGGTGCAAGCTTGCTTGCAAACCATGGATTACGGTGACCGCGCATCATCGGGTGCGGACTGTGCGGCACCCTGCGCTCTTGATTTGCATGCGCGGATTGTATTATGATAGTTATCCGTGTAGTTTTTTGTTCATAGTGATATATGCGGGGAAAACAGCCTCTGGAACATCGCGCACAATCGTGGCTGTGATACCGTCAGCAACAGGTAAGGAGTTTTCTGCATGGCAAGGATTGTCGACAAAATTTTCGGCACACACAGTGATCATGAGCTGAAGAGAATCCGGCCGATCGTGAATAAGGTACTCGCACTCCGCGATCAGATGGCCGCACTCTCGGATGAGGAACTCCGCGGCAAGACCGAGGAATTCCGGAAGAGGCTGAAGGAGGGGGAGACGCTGGACGACATTCTGCCGGAGGCCTATGCGGCGATGCGGGAGGGTGACCGCAGAGCGCTCGGCATGGAGCCGTTTGAGGTGCAGATCATCGGCGGTATCATTCTTCATCAGGGACGGATCGCCGAGATGAAGACCGGCGAAGGAAAGACGCTGGTGGCGACGCTGCCGACTTATCTCAATGCCTTGGAGGGGCGCGGCGCGATGGTCGTCACCGTCAACGACTACCTGGCAAAGCGTGACTGCGAATGGATGGGACAGGCCTACCAGTTCATGGGCCTGACGTGCGGCGTGGTTCTGAATCAGATGAACAGCGATGAGCGGCGCGCGGCCTATGCCTGCGACATCACCTATGTGACGAATAACGAGCTCGGCTTTGATTACCTGCGTGACAACATGGCAATCTACAAGGAGCAGCTGGTTCTCCGCGAGCTCCACTACTGCATCATCGACGAGGTGGATAGTATTTTGATCGATGAGGCGAGAACGCCGCTCATCATCTCCGGGCAGAGCGGAAAATCCACCAAAATCTACGAGGCCTGTGACATCCTGGCCAAGCAGATGAAGCGCGGCAAGGATGTGGAGGATCTGTCCAAGATCGACGCCATCATGGGGATCGAGCAGGAGGAGACCGGCGATTTCCTTGTGAATGAGAAGGATAAGATCGTGAACCTCACGGCGGAGGGCGTTGCCAAGGTTGAGAAGTTTTTCCATCTTTCGAACCTTGCGGACCCGGATAATCTGGAGATTCAGCACTGTATCATTCTGGCGCTGCGTGCGAACTATCTGATGCACCGGGATCATGATTATATTGTGAAGGACGATGAGGTTCTCATCGTCGACGAGTTCACAGGGCGTGTGATGCCGGGACGGCGGTATTCCGACGGGCTGCATCAGGCAATTGAGGCGAAGGAGCATGTCAAGGTCAAGCAGGAATCCAAGACGCTTGCAACCATCACGTTCCAGAATTTCTTCAATAAATTTGACAAGAAGTGCGGTATGACGGGTACTGCGCTCACTGAGGAGCAGGAGTTCCGCGAGATTTACGGCATGGATGTCGTGGAGATCCCGACAAACAAGCCTGTCATCCGTATCGATCATCAGGACGCGGTCTTCAAGACAAAGAAGGAGAAGCTCGCCGCCGTCATCGCGCAGGTCAGGGCCTGCCACGACAAGGGGCAGCCGGTGCTGGTCGGCACGATCACGATCGAGGCTTCCGAGGAAATTTCCCGGATGCTGAAGAAAGAGGGCATCCCGCACAATGTTCTGAATGCAAAATACCACGAGCTCGAGGCAGGCATTGTCGCGGAGGCCGGGCGGCACGGCGCGGTCACAATCGCGACCAACATGGCTGGGCGAGGCACCGATATCAAGCTGGATGACGAGGCGAGAGCAGCAGGCGGACTTTACATTGTCGGTACAGAGCGCCATGAGTCCCGCCGCATTGACAACCAGCTGCGCGGACGTTCCGGACGACAGGGCGACCCCGGCGAATCCAAGTTCTTCATCTCGCTCGAGGACGATCTGATGAGACTCTTCGGCTCGGAGCGGATGATCAGTATTTTCAACGGCCTGGGCATCCCGGAGGGGCAGGAGATCTCGCACAAGTCTCTGTCGAGAGCGATTGAGTCTGCACAGAAGAAGATCGAAGCCAATAATTTTGGCATCCGCAAGAATCTGCTCGATTACGATGCGGTGAACAATGAGCAGCGTGAGATCATCTACGCGGAGAGACGGCGCGTGCTGGATGGAGAGTCCATGCGCGAGTCCATCTACAAGATGATCACGGACATCGTTGAGAACGCGGTCGACACGTCGATCGGCGAGGCGGGAGAACTGGACGACGAGCATCTCACAGAGCTCAATGAGCTGCTTCTGCCGATCATCCCGCTTGAAAAGATTACAGGAGACCGGCTGGCGGACAAGTCCAAGAATGGGATCAAGCAGCAGCTCAAGGAAGAGGCGGTGAAGCTCTACGAGGCAAAGGAAGCGGAGTTCCCGAATGAGGAAGCAATCCGCGAGCTGGAGCGTGTCTGCCTGCTGCGTGTGATCGATCAGAAGTGGATGGATCACATCGACGATATGGCGCAGCTGCAGCAGAGCATCGGCACGCAGGCCTATGCGCAGCGTGATCCGAAGGTGGAGTATAAACTGGCCGGCTATGAGATGTTCAACGAGATGAGCACAGCCATTCAGGAGGACACCATCCGGCTGCTGATGCACGTCCGCGTCGAGAACCATGTAGAGCGGGAGCAGGTGGCGAAGGTCACCGGCACAAACAAGGATGAGTCCGTGCCGAAGGCGCCTGTAAAGCGTGCGCAGAAGAAGATTTACCCGAACGATCCGTGCTGGTGCGGAAGCGGAAAGAAGTACAAGAATTGCCATATGCAGAGCGACCTCGCGAAAGAGGGAAAGGCGTGACAGGGCAGCAGGCACAGTAACAGCGTTGACCGGCCTCCCGAAATGGGAGGAATTGTGAAAGTTTCTCAGAGGAAGAGCAGGAGGAATCCATGGTTGAACTGGACACCATGAAAATAGAACTGCAGCAGAGGAAGGATCAGCTCACGGAAGTGATCGATTCTCTCGAGCTGGGAAAGAAGAAGCAGCTCATCGAAGAACTATCCCGGGAGTCCGAGGCACCGGACTTCTGGAATGATGCCGACAGAGCCAATGATAAGATGAAGCAGCTCAAGGATCTGCAGAAGACGGTGGACGAGGCGGACGGCCTCACGAAGTCCTATCAGGATATTCTGGATCTGATTGAGATGGGCAATGAAGAGAACGATCCCGCGATAGTGCCGGATGTCCGCGGCGAACTCGACGATTTTGAAGAAAAGCTGGAGGAGATGCGGCTTACAACTCTCCTGACAGGGCCATATGACCACTGCAACGCGATTTTGTCGCTGAACGCGGGCGCAGGTGGGACAGAATCTTGCGACTGGTGCTCGATGCTGTATCGGATGTACAGCAAGTGGGCGGACAAGCACGGATTCACCATGGAGACGGTCAACATGGTGGAGGGAGACGAGGCCGGCATCAAAAACGTCGATTTCCAGATTAACGGAGAGAATGCGTACGGATATCTCAAATCGGAGCGCGGCGTCCACCGGCTCGTGCGTATATCGCCATTCAACGCGCAGGCCAAGCGGCAGACGAGTTTTGTCTCCTGCGAGGTCATGCCGGATATTGACAAATCCATCAACGTGGAGATCAACCCGGACGACATCCGCATCGACACCTATCGCTCCAGCGGTGCCGGCGGACAGCACATCAACAAAACCTCGTCAGCCATCCGTATCACCCATTTCCCGACCGGGATCGTCGTGACATGCCAGAATGAGCGGTCTCAGTTCCAGAACAAGGATAAGGCGTTTGAAATCCTGCGCGCCAGACTGTACATGTATCAGCTGGAGCAGGAGGAGAAGAAACTTGCAGCGATCCGCGGTGAAGTCAAGGACAACGCCTGGGGCAGCCAGATCCGCTCCTACGTTCTTCAGCCGTACCAGCTCGTGAAGGACACCCGCACCGATGCGGAGACGGCCAACACCGACGCAGTCCTCAACGGAGACATCGACCTGTTTATCAATGCCTACCTGAAGATGGAGGCGGCCAAGAATAAGAAAGCCTGATCAGAACCCCTGCGCGAGCGTCTGCTTTAGCGCGGGGGTATTTTTGTCCCTAACGAGTTTAGCTTGTTTGGGACAATTTTTGTACCGAACAAGCTAAACTCGTTAGGGACAATTGCTGGAAAATGTATATTTATAAAAATTATACTTGATTTATGCAAAATCCATGCATATAATACAGTCAATTCAGAGATGAAGGGAAGCAGGACGTGGATGTGATGTCCGGCGCAAGGAGGAGAATATTATGAAGAAGGCAATTGCACTGGTTTTAGCAGGAATGACGGCATTTTCACTGGCAGCATGTGGAAGCAGCAGCGGTTCGACGGCAGCTTCGGGTGCTGCGACGACAACAGCGGCGGCGGCATCCACGGAAGGAGCGCCTGCGGCATCGACAGAGGCAGCGGCTGCGTCTACAGAGGCGGCAGCGGCAGTCTCGACGGAGGCCGGGAGTGCGGCGGTGGATCTGTCTGGTTCAAAGTATTTGTCTGATGGCGTACTGACGGTGGCGCTGAATTCGACGTTCCCGCCGTTTGAGTATGTTGGGGACGGGACGGACGACTTCAAGGCGATCACGGCGAATCCGACGAATGCGACGGGCTTCGATGTGGCCATGGTCAATGAGATCGGGACGCGGCTCGGAGTCAAGGTTGAGATCGCAGATATGGATTTTGACGGGATTATCCCGGCGCTTGGCACGAAAGCAGATGTGGCGGCTACGGGCATGACGATCACGGATGAGCGGAAGGAAGCTGTAAATTTTTCGGATCCGTACTACGATGCGACGCAGTCGGTTCTGGTGAAGAGCGATTCGACGGTTGCTACGCTTGATGATCTGAAGAAGTGCACGAGTGTCGGATGCCAGCTTGGCACGACCGGCGAGACGGTGGCGAATGACAACGGTCTGAAGGTGAACTCCGTGAAGAGCTTCAACCAGGCGGTGCTTGATCTGGAGAATGGGAAGAATGACGCGGTTGTGATCGATCAGATTCCCGGAGAGGCGTTCACGAAGCAGTACAGCGATCTGAAGCTGATCGATGGCTCTGAGTTCAATTTTGACGTAGAGCAGTATGGCATCGCAATGCCGAAGGACGACGAAGTGATGCTGAATGCGATCAACAGCACGCTGGCAGATATGAAGTCCGATGGGACGTATGACAAGCTGTTGGAGCAGTATATCAACAATTACGAAGCGGAATAAGCCAGCAGGATGTATCGTCTGGTCAAAATATGATAGGATAAGGAAGGCCGAGGCACCGGTACGGCGCCCCGGCACTCTTTGTGTTGAGGAGCAGGACGTATGGATAGCTTGAGTTCACAGTTTTATAAGGCGTTCGTCAAGAACAATCGATGGATGCTGTATATCAAGGGCCTTGGGAGCACGCTGGAGGTCACTTTATTTGCCGCTCTTCTGGGACTTGTTCTCGGCACGTTAGCCTGCCTCTTCAATATGAAGCGGGGCCGCTCGGGCAAACGCACGGTGGGATCGGCGATTGCCTATGTGTATATCGATGTCATTCGCGGAACACCGACGATGATTCAGCTGCTCATCATGTGGAATGTGATCATGGCCGCTTCCAAGAACAAGATTCTTGTCGCCAGCCTGGCATTTGGCATCAACTCCGGTGCCTATGTGGCTGAAATTATCCGTGGCGGTATTCAGTCCGTCGATCCGGGACAGATGGAGGCCGGGCGCTCGCTTGGGCTGACCAGAATTCAGACGCTGAAAAATGTCGTGCTGCCGCAGGCATTCAAGAATTGCTTCCCTTCCCTGATGAATGAAGTGATTACGCTGCTGAAGGAAACGTCCATTGCAGGAGCGGTCGGACTCGCCGAACTGACGCATGCATCCGACATGGTGTCGAGTGCAACGTATCAGTATATGATGCCGCTGCTGGGCGCCGCTGTCATGTATTTTGCCGTCGTCAAGCTGATGTCGTTTCTGTTCGGCATACTGGAGAATAAGCTGAAGGAAAGCGACATGCGCTGAGTCGGATGTCCGCAGAGACTGTGGACATGGCAGACACTGTGGGGCCGGAGAAAGGAAGGAAACCGCGAAGATGGCAGAAGAGCAGGCTTTGATCCGGGTAAAGGATCTGAGGAAGGATTTTGGCAGCAATCATGTGCTGCGCGGCATTAATTATGAGATTCAGAAGGGACAGAAAATTGTGCTGGTCGGTCCGTCCGGCTGCGGCAAGTCGACGTTCCTCCGGTGCATGAATCTGCTGGAGGTGCCGACAGGCGGAGAGGTCTGGCTTGATGATGTACAGGTGAATGACCCGAAGACGGACATCAATAAAGTTCGGCAGCGGATGGGAATGGTATTTCAGCACTTCAATCTGTTTCACAACCTGACGATCATGGACAATATTACACTGGCGCCAGTCAAGCTCGGGCTGATGAACAGAGAGGAGGCGCAGGAGAAGGCGCTGCAGCTGCTCCGCCGCGTCAATCTGGCAGACAAGGCGGACGCCTATCCGCACAGTCTCTCCGGCGGAATGCAGCAGCGAATTGCCATCGTGCGGTCGCTTGAGATGAATCCGGAGGTAATGCTGTTCGACGAGCCGACCTCCGCGCTGGACCCGGAGATGGTCGGCGAGGTGCTCGATGTCATGACCGAGCTGGCAGAGGAGGGCATGACAATGGTGGTCGTCACACACGAAATGGCTTTTGCCCGTCAGGTTGCAAATAAGGTGCTCTTTATCGACCAGGGCGTTATTCAGGAGGAAAACGCACCGGAGGAATTCTTCGCACATCCGAAGAACCCGAGGCTGCAGGACTTCCTGAGCAAGGTACTGAAGTGAGAGCAGGAAATATTGAAAACGGCCTCCCGGGTTGACCGGGAGGCCGTTTTGTCCCTAACGAGTTTAGCTTGTTCGGGACAATTCTGCGGGTGATCAGAGCAGGGCGTCGAGTTTTTCTCTGAGGACGGATTCGGGGACAGCGCCGACGACCTGATCGACAACTTTGCCGTTCTTGAAGAAGAGGATGTCGGGGATGGACATGACGTTGTACTGTCCTGCAAGTTCCTCTTCCTCATCGGAGTTGACCTTTCCGATCCTGGCTCTGCCGTCATACTCACCGGCGAGTTTCTCGACAACCGGTCCCATCATGCGGCAAGGACCGCACCATTCCGCGTAAAAATCAACCATGACCGGGACGCTGCTCTCCAGAACTTCCTGTTTGAAATTGGCGTTGGTAAATTTGTATTCCATATGGATCCTCCTTGAATGTTGATTGCTTTTATTTTTAGATATCATTGTACTGTTTGGACTTTTGTCTCTGAAATCATTATATTAGATACGGAATACTTATCAAGTACGCAGATTATTCTAAGCAGGTAAGGAAATACTGACTATGGCGTAAAAATATGGTATCAGGTGTTCATAGGGAGAGAATGGAAGTGCAGCTAAGCAGCGCGACACGGGGTGGAAATATGAAAGACGAGAGTTTGACAGGCAACGGCAGGAAGGATAGCAGGGAGTCGCTGTGCGGCAGTCTCACCGGGCAGGGGTGTGGTCTCAAGAAGGTGCTGGATATCATCGGCGGGAAGTGGAAGGTGTTGATTCTGTGTCTGATCGATGATCGCGGAAGGGTTCGGTATAATGAGATGCGCCGGGAGATTTTCGGGATTACGAGCACAATGCTGGCACAGTCGCTCCGGGAAATGGAGGAGGATGGGCTGGTGCTTCGTCATCAATATGCGGAGATGCCTGTGCGGGTGGAATATATGCTGACAGACAGGGCAAAATCCATGATTCCGATTTTGCTTGAGCTGAAGGCGTGGGGAGAGAAGTATCTGTGATGATGTTGCTGGGACATGCCGGAGGGACGCGGGAAGGGGGCGGAGAATGTCATTTCTGAAGGAGATCGTCAGAATTACACAGGGATGGGGGTGGGCGGCGATCACGCTGCGGCTTGCCATTGCGGCGGTCGTCGGAATTCTCATTGGCCTGAACCGGGAACTTAAAAATCGGAGCGCCGGGATCAAGACGCATGTTCTGGTCTGTGTTGGGTCGGCGCTTGCGACGATGACAAGTGAATACGTGAGCATCGCGTTCCCTGGTCAGGGGGATATCAACCGGATCGGCGCGCAGGTGATCAGCGGGGTGGGCTTTCTGGGCGTCGGCACGATCATCATCACCGGCAAGAAGCAGGTGCGCGGCCTTACGACTGCAGCGGGCCTATGGGCCTGTGCCTGTGCGGGTATTGCGATTGGGATCGGATTTATCGAGGGAACGGTGATCGCGACAGCGATGATTATTTTCACGCTGATTGTACTGGATCGTCTGGATAAATTTATTCACCGGCATTCGAGGACGATCGATCTGTACCTGGAATTCTATAACAACAGTGACATAAACAGTCTGGTGTCGTGGATGCATGAGCACCGGGTCAGGGTGGACAACATCAATATCACGAGGAGCTCGATCAAGGGAGAGGGACCGGTGGCAACGCTGACCGTGATTGCGCCGGATGAGCAGACGCGCAGCAGCCTGGTGAAAATGCTCCGGGAGAGCGAATTTATCCGGTATTCAGAGGAGTTATAGCTTTGGGACAGGAAGGCAGGTCTGGGCGATACGTTACAGCAGTCCGAAGAGGGGAGGGATGAGCATGGCGGCATTTGACCGGATTCAGTCGGGCATTCCGGAGATGGACGAAGAGCTGGAGAGCATCCGTCTGGGCGACAATGTGGTCTGGAGACTGTCCCATCCGGCGGAGTTCCGGTATATAGCCGAGCCATTTGTGCGGAAGGCACTGCGGGATGGCCGTCGGCTGCTCTATGTCCATTTCGCACCGGTATCCTCCTATTCTGGCTGGCTGGAAGAGATTCCGTCGGTGGTGATCCGCCCGGAAGAAATTGCGCCGGACGCGCCGACAGAGCCGGTGATGGAGGTGGTCCCTGTTGCGCTGTCGCACCGCTTTGAGATTTTCACAGTGCAGATTCACAATATCATCGAGCGGGCGGGGAGAGAGGCGTTCTTCCTATTCGACTGCCTCTCGGAGCTGCAGACCGCCTGGTCCACGGACCTGATGATGAGCAATTTCTTCCGCGTGACCTGTCCGTATCTGTATGAACGGAACACCGTTGCGTATTTTCCGCTGCTCCGCGGGATGCATTCCGCGGAGGCGATCGCCAAAATCCGTGAGACGACGCAGCTTTTTCTGGATGTGTTTTCGGATTCGTGCCCTGGCCAGACCATCTTGTATGTCCGTCCTCTGAAGGTGTGGAATCGGGAGTCGGACACGCTGTTTCTTCCGCATCGGTATGTGCCGGACACGGGAGAATTCTGCCCGATCCTGGATGGCGTGGCGGCGAGTCACTTCTATCAGCTGCTGGGCCGCAGCCGTGGCAGAGGAACGTCGCCGCGGAACAGGGATTACTGGGAACGCTTTTTTGACGACACACGGGAGCGCTTCGAGGATGGAGAGGGCGTCCGGGAGCAGTGCAGCCGGATGTGTCAGATTATGATGACGCGGGATGAACGCATGCGCGCTCTCGTTCGGAAACATTTCCGGCCCGACGATTATTTTGCCGTGCATGACAGGATGATCGGAACAGGAATGATCGGCGGGAAGGCGTGCGGGATGCTGCTGGCGCGCGCGATCATCCGGAATGAACAACCGGAGCTCTTCAGCCGGCTCGAGCCGCACGATTCGTTCTACGTCGGCTCAGATGTGTTCTACAGCTATATTGTGGAAAATCAGTTCTGGGAGCTGCGGGTTAGACAGCGGACGGATGAGGGATATTTTGCGCTTGCGGAAGAGCTTGCGGAGGCGTTCCGGAAGGGAACGTTCTCGCGGGAGCTGGAGGAATCGTTTGAGCGTATCCTGGAGTATTATGGCAGGGATCCGTTTATCGTGCGATCCAGCAGTATTCTGGAGGACGGATTCGGCAATGCGTTTGCCGGGATTTATGAATCTGTCTTCTGCTCAAACAAGGGGACGCTGGAGGAGCGGATGCGTGAGCTGGAGAATGCGGTGCGCACGGTCTATGCGAGCACGATGAGCCGCACGGCACTGGGTTACCGCAAGCGGCGTGGACTTGACAAGCGCGAGGAGCAGATGTCACTGCTGATTCAGCGTGTGTCAGGGTCGCACTATGGCCCATATTATATGCCGTGCGCAGCCGGCGTCGGGTTCTCATACAGCCCGTATTGCTTTCTGAAAACGCTGGATCCATCGGCGGGGATGCTCCGGCTTGTCGCAGGACTCGGCACTTCGGCGGTGGACCGGACGGAAGGTTCTTATCCGCGGCTGGTGAGCCTCGATCAGCCGGAGCTCACCGCCGCGAAGAATGCAGCGGAGCGGCATCAGTTTTCCCAGCGGAGGCTGGAGGCGATGGATGAGGCAAGCCGCAGCGTGGTTCCGCTCACGCTGAAGGAGGTGCGCCGGTTTCTGCCCGGATATCTTGCGCGGGCACTGCTCGAGCATGACACCGAGGCCGAGCGGATTTTGCGGGAGAGAGGAGAGAACCGAACCGTGGAGTTTCTGTCCTGCCGGGGGCTTGTGAGGCGGGCGGATCTGATGGCGGACATGCGGCTGATGCTTGCGGTTATTCAGAAGGAGTACGGGCAGCCGGTGGACACGGAGTTCACGGTAAATCTGGCGGAGCATGGAGAGTATGTGATCAATTTGCTGCAGTGCCGGCCCCTGCAGGTGCTGGGGAGAGAGATGGCTGGTGATGGTGATGCGGGGCAGAGAGGCGAGCAAGACGCTGGCACGCCATGGGCGGAGGATGATTCCGTGCTGCTGCACTGCGTACATGCGTCGATGGGACTGACCAGGACGGAGCGGCTGGATGGAATTGTGTATATTGATCCGGATGCCTATACGGACATGCCTTACGCCAGGAAGACCCGGGTGGCGGGCGTGATCGGCCGGATCAACTGGCATTTTCGTGGCAGGGGACTGCATCTGGCGCTGCTTGCACCGGGAAGAATCGGGACGTCGTCGCCTGAGCTCGGCGTTCCCACGACTTTTGCTGATATCAGCGAATTTGACATGATTGTGGAGATTGCCGGCGCCGGATACCACCCGGAGCTGTCGTACGGCAGTCATTTCTTTCAGGATCTGGTGGAGGCGGATATTCTCTATGCGGCGGTCTTCGAGGACGAGAGGACGCTGGCGTTTCATCCAGAACTGCTGAAGCAGGCAGAGGGAAGGAATGACGAGCATGATTCTCTTGCGGCGATTTTGCCAGATGATGCAGCAGCTAGGGATGTTGTAAAGCTGGTGCTGTATCAGGATGGCACGGGACCGCTTCTGCTGCACAGCATGGAGCGGGAAGAGACGATGATCAGGCTGTGAGCATGGAGAGGAGAGGTGGCATTCCTTTCACTATCGAGGTCCCTCAGTATAACCAGAAGGTTCTTGATGCTGCTTCTGAGGCAAGGCGTATTTCCCGTGATTCTGACACTCCGGGTTATACGAGCATGGATGACCTGAAAAAGGCTCTGGAAGAATAAGTGCTGACTGTTAAATTCACCGTAGCTTATAAGAAAAGCTATAAGCTGATGAAGAAGCGAAGGAAGAATACATGTAATTATTAATTTTCAGCGGAGCATCGTCGTAATGTGATGGTGTTCCGCTGTTTCTGACGAGAGTAAAAGTTATGGCACTTTTTAGCAAAGATTTATCAGTTCAAGATGAACGCGAATTCGCATCAGAGCATGTTCCTTTTCTGCTTGCTGTTGTGCCGGCGACATTTTGCATAGTCTAAAGGTGAAGGGAGGAAGGAGACTGACATGAAGAAGTTTTCTGATCTGACGCTGTGTGACAGCCGCGGCAAACAAAGCAATATCCACATCCGGGTGTCCGGAGATGATAATGGGCTGCATTTCAGCGGCGACGAGGGTGGCTCCGATGTGGACGATTTCTGGGGCGATGATGACTATGAGTACTGGTATGACCTTGATGCCGGAAATGCGGAGAAACTGTTGAAACTGATCGGAGGGGAGGATAATCCGGAGAATGCGCTGAAGCGAGAATTCAGCGGAAAGGGCGGCCTGCTGAAAATGACGGCTCTTTGCGATCAGAATAACATCAAGTATAGCTTTAATTCGTATGTCTGATGACATATATGCAGTCGGGTTCATTTGGACGGATGCATGTGCGTACAATCAGGAGATGTTCTATTAAAGGCTCAATAGGATGCTGTGGAGGAGAAGATGAGTTTTGAACTTGATGCCAGCGGAATAAAGATATGGTTTGAAGTACAGAACTTTCACTCATGGACGGAAGAAAACAGGGATGAGGAGTGGTGTGTGTGCGGCTATCGTTTTTTCACACCTGGACGACTTAATTGCTACAAAGATCATGATGCGATC
Source organism: uncultured Lachnospiraceae bacterium (assembly GCA_902781655.1). Lineage (GTDB taxonomy): Bacteria > Bacillota > Clostridia > Lachnospirales > Lachnospiraceae > CAG-791. The sequence goes on along the minus strand of CACZJZ010000026.1, from coordinate 6,595 downwards.
ATGGAATGTGCTGAGGTGGAGGAATTAGAGCAGGCTTTGACAGCATTACTGGAGGACAGGATTTCTGAGCCACAGGAAATTGGCTTTGTCGAACCAGATTTAGTTTTCGAATTGTATCCTAAGAAGGATAAGAGAGACGATCCACAATACCTGTATGTTAAGCCGGGACATGAAATTCAGGATATTTATCTTGAGTGGAGGGTATATTTCTGGAACCGCGGTCTTACGAAGAATTATCTGTAAGTTACTCTGTATAGAAGTGAGATAGAAGATCTGAGGAATTACCTATAATCGGTTATGAGGGAACAGAGGACATGCAGTGACACCGGCATTAGCAGCGGATCTGATCGATGGCATCAACAGATCCGGAAAACATCATATTTCCATGTCCGATCTGGAGGAGATCATCCGCAGAGATGATAAGCAGCGCTATGCTTTCAATGAGGACATGACGAAGATCCGCGCCAATCAGGGACATTCGATACCTGTGGACGTGGAATTGGAGAAGAGAATGCCGCCGGAGAACACGAACAACATAATGCTGACAATCTTTTTCATAATTGATCTGCAGGCAGATACCTGCAGACCACTCCCCGGCATCTGCTGTTACCCTTGTAATGTCATTTCTGATAATCTGAAACGGCATGCTGATCACTCCACTTGTCCTGTGAAAACTGCGGCTTACACAGAATATTTTACAACCTGGGAATCAGGCGGGAACAGTTATTGCCTGCGGAACTTACGGTTGGCGTAGCACATAACATCCTTTCTAAATATATCAATATGAGCATTGGGCAGCGCGACGGGTCGTACAGTTGAAATAAGCGTTGCAGAGACTGTGGGCTGAGACTAGAATAGTCTCGTGGATGTTCATTTCTACAAATTGTGAATGAGGATACGAGACATAAAAGCAGTCTTCAAAGTGTAAATTACCCTGATTGATAAATTAATAACAAGAGGGTACAAAAATCCATTTCGAAAGGGCTGAATTTGAACGTTTTCAGAATATTCCGCGAATAATGTGCAAAAACGGGCCTCACAAACCTTGATTTTACAAGGTTTTTTAGGGGGTACCGTAGAAATGGAGAGAGCCCGATTAAGGGCATTGACACAATAATCTTCTCCAATCATACTTCATCGTAGTCGTCATCGTAGAAATGGAGAGAGCCCGATTAAGGGCATTGACACATGTTGATTACTTCGCAATTTGTCATGTTATTCATTGTAGAAATGGAGAGAGCCCGATTAAGGGCATTGACACAAATCGCCATCGCTTCCCTTAATGAACCACTTCTTATCATGTAGAAATGGAGAGAGCCCGATTAAGGGCATTGACACAATCATTTCAGTTGTGTATCTTCCCATGATTGCATCCTCGTAGAAATGGAGAGAGCCCGATTAAGGGCATTGACACATGTTTTCAAGAAATTCATTGTAAGCATTCATTGCTGGTAGAAATGGAGAGAGCCCGATTAAGGGCATTGACACGAAAAGGCCATACCCTTGTTCTCCACCCCAATGCATACGTAGAAATGGAGAGAGCCCGATTAAGGGCATTGACACACGTTCAACTAATGTAAACGTGCCGCGCTTGGTGGCGGTAGAAATGGAGAGAGCCCGATTAAGGGCATTGACACCCCCAATGAATAACCGGAGACCATGGTTCCTGCGGTAGAAATGGAGAGAGCCCGATTAAGGGCATTGACACAGTTGTTCTCCTCGTGATTGAACCAATCCAGCGCAACGTAGAAATGGAGAGAGCCCGACTGAGGGCATAAAGGTAGTAATGCAAGAACAGAGACATTACAGCCAGGGAAAGTTTTTTTATAGCTATAATGTAATCATTAGAATAAGCACTGCGGTCATTTGACTGCAGTGCTTATTTCACAAGAAATGGAGAGGGGATGGAAGAACTATGAATACGATTCTATTGTTTCTCAGCGATTACAAAGATAAAAATCGTCTGGGCAATCCAGTGCAAGAACAGAAATACACTTACCAGAATGGCAGTGAATATACAGGGATACAAACAAATGAAGCACCCATCCGCTGCCTTTTTGATCTGGTAAAAGAGGATACCGCAAATCCCCGGATAGATCGGATTCTGACGATCTGCAGCGACAAGGTATTACATGAAAAGGTGGGTGAAACCGGAAAGACATCCTTTGAGCACTTTCAGAGCCTGATCCTTGAACTGGAAGGACAGCATCAGTACAGCCGGCATATAGAGGTTATTCCCATTTCGTACGATGAACAGGACGCTGAGAATACAGCAGACCGAAACAGTGAAGACCAGGATCATGCGGGCTCAAAGAGTGCAGACCGCAACGCGAGCCGTATTTATAGGGAGATCGCACAGTGCCTTAATTCAGGCGATCGGGGAATAACAGAAGAAAAGAATGTATATATTGACTATACAGGTGGGTTTCGTGATATCAGTTTCCTGATGACCACGATCGTGCGGTATCTCGAAGTTGCCGGTATCCACTGCAAAGCGATTATATACAGTGATTATCAAAATCATGAGATCAAGAACATCAATTACATATACAAGATGTTCCAGCAGATCAATGCCGTCAATGAATTCCTGACAACAGGCAATGCACAGGAACTGGGCAGAATATATCAGAATTCCGGCGCTGCGGTTAAGAAGATCATCTCAGCCATACAGAACGTGTCAGACACCGTTTTGATGTGCAACGTCGATGATATCGACTCTTCCTTGAAAACATTGGATGATGCGCTGACAGTGGAGATTGAAGAGTCAGATCTCTCTTCAGAATTGTTTAAATCTCTCCAACCGCTGATCAAGACGAAAATGCACTTGACTGGAAATCGCATGGAATATACGGATCTGATCGCATGGTGCCTGGATAACCGCATGATCCAGCAGGCCGTCACTTTCTATGTAGAGAAGATGCCGGTGTATTATTTCGACAAAGGTTTAGTTCCGAGTGCCATTTCACTTGACAGTGTGAATGAGAAGAGCGGAGGGCGGGCGTCTTCAACGCAAGCCAAGGCATTCTATGAGAATTTGTTCCAGTGGCCGCTTGATCATGATAAAGCGGCAAGAGAAAGAGAAGTAAATGATTTAAAGAATATTCTACAGGAGATCATTGCAGGAGATAGGCATATTGGCAAAGAGTTTTGTGACCGTCAATTAAACAGGCAAAAGCAGAAATATCCCATGCAGCAGGATTGCATCAAGCGGATACAGGACGATATCGATCAATGGTATGACAAACGAGGAAATCGGATTACGATGGAAGGACAAAACGTTCCATGTAATCTTGCAGGTAATATTAGGGGATTCATAAACAATGCTCTCAACAATAAACGCTACCTTGAATATTGCATAACTGGTGAACGTCAGGATAATGATGATACTACAGCAAAGAAACAGAACACGACATACGGCAGGAAGGTGGAAGCGCTGAGAAAAATTCGTGCCGGCGAGGTAAATTTCAGCGATCACAATGAACGCCAGGAAACACTTCATAGGATGGAATATTACCTTGCCGTCAAGATTATCCGCAATCACATGAACCATGCGGCGGGCGAGAATAACAATCAGGATACTACAGAAAAAATGGCCATCGAGTATCTGAAAAATGAGGCCGAAATCAGCTGCATGCAGGAGCTTCCGCCTATTGATGATGTCATTGAGATTCTCAGAGAGGGAATCAACGAATCAACTTTGAAAGGACGGGAGACTGATTGCCTTAGTGTTTAGTATATCTCCGCAGTGCCTCCCAATATCCATTTTCAAAGTCTTTCACCAGAGTTTCAGGTGAAAGCAGTCTTGCTTCTGCGCCAAACTTGAAGAAGTAATTGTAAGCCTGACGCTCTGTACATATAAACTGAAGTTCATAGTATTCTTCTTTTTGGGACTTCTGGATAAGCTTGTTGCTGTCTGCTGTAGTGCACTGAGGAACATGGTCCTCACCTTGCCGCTTTGCGTTGAAATGCTTAATGCTGCTTATTCTGGGGCGAAGGTGCTGTGTGTGATTGAAAATCTCCATGCCTTTAGGAGTAAGCCTGATACGAACGTCTATGAGATCTCCAAGAAGAAAGGAGACACCCTTTTTGGAGATCTCTTCTTTTAGTTCCTTTATTTCCTGCTTTTCGAGAGGCTCAAGAGCGATTACACACGACTTCATATCGCTGATGCGGGAAAGTCTGAAAGAAGCACAGTGAAACTGCTCATCATGATTTAATGCACTGAGTCCTACAAGATAGTTGTATTGGTTCTCAACATCCGGCATCACTTTATATGGGCGGATTCTGTAGAAATCATCAGAAGTCTGTGCTTGCAGAGTCATACCGTTTCCGGCAGCAATCAATTCTTCCGTTTTCTTATACATGTCAAGGTAATATATGCGCTCTCTTTCAAAAGGAGCAAGGGCTGTATATTCACAGAGAAGCGTCCGGAGGAAGAGAAGAAGATTTCCGTGATACTTATCACTGATGTCAGCTCCAAGATCGGGATCCATGCGCAGTTGGTTCAGATACTGTCTCAGTTTATTTGTGGGGCGAAGCCCCATCCCGTCGGTGCGATATTCTGCAGTCCCATATACTGCGACAGGATCTGCATCCGGCAGAAGAGGGATCCCGTGAATATGAAGCAATTTATCCGGCTCCTGATTGAATCTTAGGATGTTAGTCAGCACGCGGTTATAAAATGTTGAGGAGGCAATGACCTCTCCGTTTGAGCTGAAATTGTAGCGATCATTTTCCAGGATATCGCGGACTTGTCTGCTGACACTGATTCGCTGCCGAAAACCCGAATCATCATCAAGAAAGAACATAGGATTGCCGGTTCCACTATATCTTTTGATGTGCCTGCTGTTGGCTTTTTCTGACATTGTTTATGTCTCCTTCTATAATAATATACAAATTATTGGTATAAAAACATCCTCCAAATATAACCCCTTTATAACACTTCATTTACCTGATTGATTTTCAAATTCATTTATATTCTAACGATAATCACCCGAAATATCCACTTATTAGCCCCATTATACAGGAAATTAAAACGGTTTTTCTAATTATCCCTCTCTTTATGTACTTGGAATATTTAATATGAGCAATCCAATTATTGGTATAAATAAATATTATATATTTGTATCGAAATATACAAGTCAATGCAGTACTATATTCGCGTAGCAAGCGAGTGGAGACAATCAACAGAGCAGTGGGGACAATCGGAAACGAAAGCACAGGAGGATATGTCATGAAGATTGCACGAATCATTATTCCTGGGGGAGTGTTTATCATCCTGGCACATGCAATTGTAGATATCGCGGCAAGCATCATTATCGCCAATGTGAATAAGGGGGAATAAGCATATGAGAATCAATATCCTGAAAAAAGGGGACAAGGTAATCGGTTTCAGCGGCAATATCATCGCTATTCAGAGGAAAAATGGTGAAGTCGACATGATCAGGGTGATTGAAGATGACAATGGCGCTATCCGTGTTGATCTTGAGCATAAGGTAACGATTGGGTTTGGAAATGGAACTGTCAGCATCAAGGATCCTAAAACCGATGTGGAGATTACAACTTTTTAAATCCGGCGGTAAATGTGCGTTAGGCGGAGTTTTCAATATTTCGGAAGAGGAGGACGTCATGGCCAAAAAAAATCAGAAGGTGACAGGGGTGATCAGCAATCTTACAGAAGGCCAGGCGCGCCGCATCAAAATGGAGATCATAGCTTCAAAACAGCAGATCGCGCCAAAGGCCAGAGGTGGATTCATCGCAGGTCATGAAAAGAACGTAGGAATGATTATGACGAGGATCTGTAACAAAATCGGAATAGGAGGCAGTTGATGAAAAGAAATGATCACGTGGTGGTTTTCGCTATTAATGGAATGACGCCCCGGCAGGCAGCACGCATGACAGCCAGCACGATGGTAACGGTAAAAAAGTTTGCACCTCATGCAAGGAGCATCATGAGTAATGAGGAAATGCCTGTCCTTGCACTGAAAAGAGGAAAGAAATAATAGGCCTTCAGAAAGAAGGTAAGCGCAAAGAAAGGAGGATCATCAATGGCAGAACTGTTGCTCGAAATACTGAAGCTCGTTGTGATCAAGAAAGATTGAGAAAGGAGGAACCAGGATGTCAAAACCAAGACCGGCGGCACATCTTGCAGTACAGAAGGCAGGAAAGATCCGTGACCATAATACTTGCCAGATTTGCGGAAGCCATGACCATCCGGAAGGACATCATATCATGGATTTCGCATTTGGGGGAGCAGCCTCCGTGGATAATATTGTGACCGTCTGCCACTCCTGTCATGAAAAGATCCACAGAGGAACAATCAATATCATCAAGTTTTAGATATAGAAGGCGAGTATTCAGACTGCTGATCGTATAAATGCTATGCTTCTTTGTGATCCAAAAGGGACCTATAATAAAAACATACAAAAACTCTAGTGGAGGGAGACAATGAGTATACATATTATATCTGTGCTTGGCACTGGTCTATACCAACCCGTTGTTAGCGTCGGGTGATTTGGGCCATTTTGGGTCGGGTTAAAAGGGCCAAAAATGAGTCGGATTAAAAGGGCCACTACATCAACACCGACTTATCTGT
>CACZJZ010000025.1 GCA_902781655.1 uncultured Lachnospiraceae bacterium | reverse complement strand
TCATCACCGAGGGTGCCCAGGTCATGCTCGGCGGCAATGACAGCTATACGGCCATGTGCCACAAATGCTGGCGCCGCAAAATCCGCGAGCAGCAGCAAAACTGACCGTTGTTGTTTACTGCTTTTTGCACGTGTTCTCCCGACCCTTTCGGCTCTTACGTCTGCACACGGCAGCTGCCCCCTTCGTTCTCCAGCTTGTCGATACTGCCATGCATGACGAATGGGTTCTGGTATCACTAGTCTTCCTTCTCCTGCAGCGCCGTCATGCTCTCATGCGGATCATACGGGTCCAGGTGCGAGAGGGTCTTCGGCATCTCCTGGAAATACGCAAGGTCGGCGGCACTGCCGCGCGGCGCCTCGTACCGCAGATGAAAGACATCGCAGTTCCCGACGATGGTCTTCCAGACATCCTCAATTCCCGTGTGCCGCACGTTTGCTAACATCCCGCGGATTGCCATGCCATGCGAGGCGACCAGAATATGCGGAGTAAGCCCGTCAGACCTGGTGAGCACGCCCTCGTTGTCGAGCCGCTCCGCCGCCTTCTCACACAGCTCCAGCGCCCGCCTCGTCCGCGCAAAGACCTCCGGCACCGTCTCCCCGCCCTTCGCGGGAATGTACTGCTCCGGATGCTGGTTAAAGGTCAGCATCGTCTGATTTTGAAGAAACGGCTTCCCCTCCAGCTCTCCAAATGCCATTTCATGCAGCTCCGGAATCAAAATAAAACGCGGATCGCTCTGCGGGATGCCTGACACGATCTCACCGGTTTCAGCCGCCCGCCCGAGCGGGCTGGAGAGCACCAGATCAAAAGAAAGCCCCATTCTGCGCAGTTCCGCAGCAGCCGAAAAGGCCTGCTGCCGTCCCGCCTCATTCAGCGGCACCTCGATGTTTCCCTGTGCCAGCTGACCCTTGTTGTAATCCGTCTCCCCATGCCGGATCAGATAAAAATCATAAATTCGTCTGCTGTCTGTCACTGTAGTATCCCTGTCTCGTGCCCTGATCATTCTGTTGCCGCCGGTAAATCGTCCGGGCTGACTTTCGCTGAATCGTTTTTCCTATGTCCGCAGCGTCAAAATCAGTTTGAACATGCCGGATCGGTGCCACGTTCAAGCCCGGACCTCTGCAGCTTATTCCGCCCTATCCGCTTATTTTATTCCACAGTCTGTCTCCACAATTCCTTCGAATACCTCCGCTGCCGGTCCGGTCATGAACACATGCCCTGTCTTCTCGTCCCACTCTATGAGAAGACGGCCTCCCAGAACCGTCACCTCCACGGTCCGGTCCGTCCTGCCGTTCAGGACGCATGCCACACAGACCGCACAGCAGCCGGTCCCGCAGGCCAGCGTCTCTCCGCTTCCCCGCTCGTAGACCCGCATCTCCACATGCCGGCGGTCAATGACATGGACAAACTCCGTGTTCGTCCGGTTCGGGAAAAACGGATGCCGCTCAAACGCCGGTCCTATTCTGGTCATATCCCACCGGCCGAGCGGTCCGTCCAGATCAAGGCCGTCCGCTCCGCCGCAGGTTCTTCTGGCAGTTCCCCTCTGATTGGTGTCATCATTCTCCGGCAGAGTCCCTATGCCGTCCTCAGGCAAATTGGATCCGCCGTTCTCCGGCAGATTTGGACTGTCATTCTCCGGCATCTCAGCCCCGTCGTTCTTCCGGAGGGCCGTCCTGTCGTCTTCCGGCAGCTCAACTCCGTCGTTCTTCCGGAGAGCCGCCCTGTCGTCCTCCGGCAGATTCAGCTCCTCGGAGAATACCACACAGTGCGGATTTCCCATCGAAACCGGCGTCACATGATATGTCTTGCCCAGCACCGCAAGCAGATAACCGACCAGCGGATCTTTTTCCTCCGGCTGCGTCCCCTTCACCGGGATCAGCCCCGGCTCCAGAATCGGCGCGCCCATATCCACGCGCACCCTCTCCACTCTGCCATGGTGCGGATACAAAATCAGAATCTTCACCGCGCCGGCGCTTTCCACCGTAATCGTGACCGGCTTCTCCGGGTCGCGGCTCCGTTCAATACCGGGAATCATGTCGTGATCATAGACATATTTTCCGACACAGCGAATACCATTTCCGCACATCTCGCCGCGCGATCCATCCAGGTTGTACATCTGCATCTCAAACTGGCAGCGGTCTCCCTTTCTCTGCCCGTTTTCCGCATCGCAGTCAAGCGGCGTGTGCCCCGGCGCGATAAAAATCACGCCGTCTCCCCCGATCCCGAAATGGCGATCAGACAACCGACGGATCAGCGCCGGACGCTCCTCCTCCGGGACCGTCTCCCGGAACGCATTGATGTAAATGTAATCATTCCCTGCACCCTGCATTTTGGTGAAATGAAGTTTCATGGTTATACCCCGCTGAGGCAAAATCCGCGCACGCGGTTTTGCCGAATGCGGCAGCCGGTGCGTCAGCACCGTTGCTGCTGTTTGAAAGTTCTGCATCAGCAGAACTTTCAAACTTATACCTCACGCCGCGTCTTCTACGGCAACCGCAGGAGAAATGCCCGAATGGGCTTTCTCTCGTATCGGGACATTGGTGCCAGCGGCACCAATGTCAGTTTGTGAAAGCGACGAGCCAGAAGCCATGAAGCAAGCTTGCTTGCATATCATGGCTCCTGGCGACCGCTCATCATCAAGTGCGGAGCACGAGATGACGGTGGCGTCGATAAGCCACTTTCAAACATGATCCCCCGCCTTCTGATCCAGCGTGACGGCCGAGTCCCGCTGCACATCCGAGATGCCCTTTTCCTTCTTCAGGGCAGCGATGAGCGCGTCCATCTCCTTGTCGGAATAATCCTGCTTCGTGGACAAGGCATACGCATGAAAATTCGTATAATCATACACCACCGAGAGATCGTATTTTGCAAGAAGCTGATCCAGATCATCCTTCGAAAGCTTGTGATCCACATACACAAGGATCACCCGCTTCGAAAGACTCTCTCCGCTCCCGGAGGCACCGGATGTTCCAGGCTGCCAGGCAGAAGAGGCGCCAGGAAGCGCACTGCCGCTTCCATCATCCGCATCCGCGGAGGAGCTGTCCACTCCCGCGGCGGACGAAGCGGCCATGCCTCCGGCCGCTTCGTCCGCCGCACTTCCTGCTTCACCGCTCTCTGTCGTCCCCGATGCACTGACACCTGCACTTTCGTCCGTGTCAGCGCCGGAAGAGGCGGACCCGGAAGCATCACCGCCGGACGACGTCTTCGATCCGGCGCCGCTCCCCGCTCCATTCCCGGCAGAGGAATCCACAGCCACCGTGCCACCCTCTCCCGCCCCGGCGCCGCTTCCATCTGCCGCATCATCCTTCTCGAACGCATAGAAACTCTGCAGCGTATTATCCGATGCATTTGTGGTACCGGTGCCGGAATCAGACTTTTTCGCGGAGGAATCCTCCGCAGAGCCTTCCGCCTCACCGGCATCCGTCTCCACAGTCCGCGTAGCAGCCTCCCCATCCTCCGACGTGGACGCGCCGCAGCCGGTCACCAATCCTGCCGACAGCAGCACAGCGCCCAATCCCAGAACAAAGCGTTTCAAGAAAACACACTTCCTTTCCCGAAATTGTCCCTAAGAAGTTTAGCTTGTTTGGGACAATTTCTGTCAGACCTCCCTCACAGCTCCTCGATAAAAGTCTGTACGGCGGCATCGGATGGCATGCGAAGGTCTCCGCGCGGCGAGAGGGCGACAGAACCGACCTTCGGGCCGTCCGGAATGCAGCTGCGCTTGAACTGCTGGGAGAAGAAGCGCCAGTAGAACTTCTTCAGCCATTTTTCAATCGTGTCTTCGCGGTAGGTAGTGACGCGGGTGCTGACGTCGTCGTCCTGTGCGGCGAGGTCCGCATAGCGGCCGCCGAAGGCAAGCTTCGCGAGGCGCAGGATTTTGCGCGGTTCCTGTCCCCAGCGGAGGAGATGATAGAGGAAAAAGTCGTGAAGCTCGTAAGGTCCCACGAGGTCCTCTGTCTTCTGACTGATCTGTCCGTCGCCGGTCGGCGGCAGGAGCTCCGGAGAGACCGGTGTCGCAAGGACGTCAAGGAGAATCTCCTGGAGGTGTCTGTGCCGGTCGATCTCCTCCTGCGTCACGGCTGCGGAGGAATCGTCCGTGCCGCGCGCCGCAGTATCCACGCGGCCGGCCTTCGCCGAGGCGAGGTACACCGCCTGCTCTCCCGCCTCATCCGCGCAGTACTGCACGAGATGGCGGACAAGGGTCTTGGGCACGCCGATGTTGACGGCATACATCGACATGTGATCGCCGTTGTAGGTGCACCAGCCAAGCGCCATCTCGGACATATCGCCGGTGCCGATGACGAGCCCGTTCGTCTGGTTTGCAAGATCCATCAAAATCTGTGTCCGCTCTCTGGCCTGTCCGTTCTCGTAGGTGACGTCATGCACCGCCGGGTCATGGCCGATGTCGCGGAAATGAAGATTCACCGCCTCGCGGATGTTGATCTCGCGGAGCGTCGCCCCGACCGTTTTGGCCATCTCGCAGGCATTCCGGTAGGTCCGGTCTGTCGTCCCGAACGCCGGCATCGTCACCGCGAGAATGTTGCTCCGGTCAATGCCAAGCAGGTCGAACGCGCGTGCCGTGACGAGCAACGCCAGCGTCGAGTCGAGTCCGCCCGAGATGCCGATGACCGCAGATTTTGTCCCGATATGCTCGTACCGCTTTGCAAGTCCTCTCGCCTGAATGGCAAAAATCTCCTCGCAGCGCGCTCTTCGCTTCGTCCGGTCGGACGGCACAAAGGGATGCGGATCAATGAAACGGTCCTCGAGATCCGTCGTCGTCTGTTCCATGTGAACCGGAATATGCAGGAATCCGTCCGAGGACAGCATCGGTGTGAGATCGAGCCTCGCCAGCGGATCCGCGCCGGTGCACGCCGACGCCCCGCCGAACGCAGGAGCCGCGCCGTGGCAGGTGTTGATCCGCTGCCGGTCATGGATGATCCGCTGCATGTCCACATCCGCGTACGTGATTCCGGCCTCAAAGAGACCTCCCTCAGCCAGAATCGTCCCGTTCTCGGCGATGAGGTTCTGCCCGGCGTAGACCACGTCCGTAGTGGATTCACCCTCGCCGGCGTCCGCGTAAATATAGGCCGATATGGTTTTGCCGGAGATGGAGGAGACGAGGAGCTTTCTGTACTGCGCCTTGCCGATCACCTCGTCCGAGGCGGACAGATTGACGATCATCGTCGCGCCCGCCGTGGAGAGCTCCACGTCCGGCGAGGCTGCGATCCACATATCCTCGCAGAGCTCCGCACCGATGCTCAGCCCGCCGACTGCGTCCACATCAAGCAAAATATGGCTTCCGAACGGAACCTTTTCTCCGCGGAACGAAGTCTGCGCCGGCTCCGCCTGGCCCGGCTGGAACCACCGCTCCTCGTAAAACTCCGAATAATTCGGCAGAAACCGCTTCGGAATGAACGCCAGAATCCGTCCGTTCTGAATGGCCGCCGCCACATTGTAGAGCACGCCGTTTCGCCGCAGCGGAAGACCCACGAACAGAACCGCGTCCGTTCCCCTCGTGTGCCCCGCGATCCGCGCGAGTTCCTCCTCCGTCCGGCGCAGCAGCGCCTCCTGCAGGAACAGATCCGCGCACGTATATCCCGTCAGCACCAGCTCCGGGAACACGACAACTCTCGCGCCGCGCGCAGCCGCCCGGTCAAAATCCCGCATCACCGCTTCCGCATTGAACCTCACATCCGCCACCCGGATCTTCGGCGTGACGGCCGCCACCTTGATGAATCCGTCCTTCATACTCTGCCCCCGGCGCAGGGATGGTATCCCTGCATACCTAACACTTTATTCTCCCGGCGTCCGCGCCGCAGCTTTTCTCCGCGCGCCGTCTGCCTCCTGCGAAAGAAGTACAGGCCGCAGCCGACTTTTATTGCAGCAGCGCCCGTGCCTCCTCCGGCGTGAACGAATACTTCTTTCCGCAGAATTCGCAGCACAGCTCGATGTCCTTTCCTTCCGCGATCAGTCCCTCGAGTTCCCTGCGTCCCAGCGAGAGCAGCACCTTCTCCACCCGCTCCCGGCTGCAGTTGCAGTGATACTGCACCGGTTTTGAGCCTGTGATCTCCACATCCAGCCCTTCCATGGCCTGCTGCAGCAGCTGCTCCGGCGTATCGCCCTCCCCGAGCAGCGTCGTGATGTGAGGCAGATGCGACAGATTCTGCTCAAGCCGCGTGATGATGCCGTCCTCCGCGAAAGGCATCATCTGCAGAAGAATTCCGCCGGCACTTGCGACAGAGAGATCCGTGTCCACCAGCACGCCCAGATCGACCGCCGACGGCACCTGCTCCGAAGAGGCAAAATACCACGCCAGATCCTCCGCGATCTCGCCGCTCCGCAGGTCCACCGTCCCGGCATACGGCTCCTTCAGTCCCATGTCCCGGATCACGGTGAGCGTCCCGGGTCCTACCAGCCCGCCGACATTCAGGTGTCCCGGCGATTTTGGCGGCAGATCCGCCGCGGGATTCACACAGTATCCCTTCACATTCCCCTGATTGTCCGCCGTCACCGTCAGCCCGCGGACCGGGCCGCTGCCGCGAATCTGCAGCGTCAGCCGGTCCGAGTCCTCCTCCATCATATCGCCCATCATCACGCCGACCGTCAGCAGACGTCCCAGCGCCGCTGTCGCTGTCGCGCTCTGATCATGGATCCGCCTCGCCTCCTCAACAAGATTCCGCGTCGTCGCGGCGAACGCCCTCACCTGCGGCTCTCCTGCCGCATTCCGCGCGCCCATCGCGCGCACCATGTAATCTCTGTATTCCACAATCCCTCCTGCTGCTCTGATCCGTCCCGCGAAACCCCTGATCCATCCCGCGAGACCCCTGATTCGTCCCGCCTGCAATAGCACTTCATGAAGAAGACGCCCTCAGCCGGGCGCGCGGATTTTGCCTCAGGAAGCCTGCACACTTTGCCTGAGACAAACCGGCCTCAGCCGAGCGCGTGAATCCCGCCGGCCACGCCGAACGAAATGATCGACATGATCACACCGGCGAGCGCCACGCCGCCCATCACCGCCGCCACGCTCTTCTTGAAATCCATATCCAGAAACGACGCAGCCAGCGTCCCCGTCCAGGCGCCCGTGCCGGGAAGCGGAATCCCGACAAACACCAGAAGCGCCCAGTACAGACCGCGCCCTGCCGTCGCCTTCAGCTTCTCGCCGCCCTTATGCCCCTTCTCCAGACACCAGGTGAAAAACTTCCCGATCACACGCTTGTCCGCGCCCCACTCAAGCACCTTCCGCGCGAAGAAAAAGATCACCGGCACCGGCAGCATATTCCCGATCGCGATCAGCACAAATGCAAGCGGAATATTGAACGCCGGATCCGCCGCATGAAACGCCACCGCCACCGGCACCGCGCCGCGCAGCTCCACAATCGGAACCATCGCAATAAAGAAACAATACAAATAATGCTTCAGCATATTCCCTCCAGGAATTGTCCCTAAGGAGTTTAGCTTGTTTGGGACAATTTTTGTCCCAAACAAGCTAAACTCCTTAGGGACAAAATCACGCCAGTATTTCCTTCATCGCCTGCACGACAGCGTCCATCTGTTCGTCGGTACCGATGGTGATGCGCAGGTATCCGTCGATGCGCGGCTTGTCAAAGTACCGGACGAGGATGTGTTTCCCGCGGAGTCTGCCAAACATCTCCCGCGCGCTCATGCGGTCCGCCGGCGGCTTGGCGAAGACGAAGTTCGTCCTGGAATCCGGGAAGGTGAAGCCCATCGCGCGGAGCTCCCGCTTGAAGTTCTCCCTCGTCCGGATGATTCTCGCCGTGATCTTGCGGAAATAGGCGTCGTCCTCGACGGCCGCGGTGCCGATCTCGATTGCCTCCATGTTCATGGTGTAGGAGTTGAACGAGAATTTCACATTCTTGAGGTACTGGATGAGCTTCCGGCTGCCGACCGCGAACCCGATCCGGGCGCCCGCCATGGCGCGCGACTTTGAAAAAGTCTGCACGACCAGGAGATTGTCGTATTTCTGCGTCAGAGGCAGAACAGAATCCGCGCCAAAATCCACGTAGGCCTCGTCGACGATGACGACGCAGTCCCGGTTCGCCTCGATGATCCGCTCCACCTGATCCGCCGGCATCGCAAGCCCGGTCGGCGCGTTGGGATTCGGGAAGATGATGCCTCCCGCCTCCGTGCCGGCAGGGAGAAATGAGGACAGCTGCCCGGACGGCAGATAATCCTCTGGATCGATGGCAAAATCCTCGCTCAGCGGTACCTTCACATAGGGGATCCGGAACAGGGATGCCCAGACATCATAAAACGAATAGGTGATGTCCGGAAACAGGACCGGACTGCCGTTCGTGAAGAAGGTGAGGAAACTCATCGCCAGCACGTCATCGCTGCCTACACCGACGAAAATCTGCTCCGGCTCCACGCCGTATTTTGCTGCGAGTGCATCCACCAGCTTCGCCGCATCCATGTCCGGATACAGGCGGTTCCGCGCGTACTCCCGCTCCCCGGCGAGACGAGCCAGCGCCCGCGAGACGCCCGGCGCCGGCGGATAAGGGCACTCGTTCGTGTTGAGCTTGATAAACGTCGGGTCCTTCGGCTGCTCTCCGGCCACATACGGATCCGCTTTTCTCACTTTCTCTTCCCAGGACATAGGTTCCTTTCCTGCCGGCACACGGGCAAACTGCTGACACAGGGTCAGGCTGTAGTCACATGGTGAAGCTGCCTGCCAGCACACAGCCGGGCTGCATGATCCTGTTCCCTCCCGGCAATTATCTCATCATACGCAGAAAGCGCCTATCCGCTATCGTTTGCGATATCGACTGCGGGCAATCCGGCTCCCGGCAATTATCCCATTATACGCAGAAAGCGCCCTCCGGTGCAATGCACCGGAGGGCGCCGCTGCTCTCACTTTATTCAATCTCTCCAGCATGGCTGAAGATTTGATTTTTCATTTACCTTCACGCCCTGCACAGATCCTTCACAATCTCTGTCAGCTCCGTCAGTTCCCCGACCGTCGTGTACTCCTTCGTCGTGTGGCACTGATGCATCGCATTATATATGCACAGGCCGTGGATGCCGTTCCGCACGAGCACGTTGTTGTCGCTGCCGCCGAAGGACGGCTTCGCGTACGGCGCAATGCCGCGCCGCCGGAGGACATCCTTGTAGAGCACAAGCGCCGGGTCGTCGTCCGCAATCCGATACGCCCGCAGACGGATCACCCGGTCCCCCTCAGCGGAAGCGCCGATCCTGTCCGCCTTCTCCGCAAACACTGCCATCACACGGTCGTACAGCGCGAGCGCGTCCTCATGCACCGCGCTCCGGATTTCGCCCTCCACGGTCACCAGATCCGGCACCGCGTTCGTCGCCGTTCCTCCGTCGATCCTGCCAAAATTCAGCGTGGTGTGATCGTCCGTCCAGCCCTGCTGTATTCGGGCGATCGCCGCTGCCGCCGCCGCGACCGCGTTGATCCCGTTCTGCGGCTCAAATCCCGCGTGTGCTCCCCTGCCGTGCACCCTGATCCGGAATGAAATCAGCGTCGGCTCCTGCGCAGAATACGAGCCGATCACGTCGCTGCAGTCAAGGCAGTAGGCGAGCTTTGCCGTCACCGCGGCAAAATCAAATGCGCTGGCCCCCACGGTATAGGCCTCCTCCGCGGCGGGGAAAAGCAGCTGAATCTCCCGGTGCGGGCACTTCTCCTCCTGAAGCTCCCGGACCGCCTCCAGAATCACCGCAATGGCCGCCGCATCGTCCGCGCCGAGTACCGTCGTGCCGTCGCTCGTGATCGTCCCATCCTCATGGACAATAGCCCGTTTGCCGATGCCCGGCGCCACCGTATCCATATGCGCAACAAGGAGGACCGGCTCCTGCTTCGCTGTGCGCTCCGCGCAAAGCCTCTCCGCCGGCAGCACGCCGAACAGATTGCCCGTATTTCCTCCGATCCGCGCCGCCGCATCATCCTCCGCCAGCGTCACGCCGAGCTCCTGCCAGCGCTCCTTCAGATAATCTGCCATCTTCCTCTCCTGAAAGGAGAGAGAATCGATGGAAACCAGTTTTTCAAATTCTTCCACCAGCCGTTTCTGATTGACCGCCATGCTGCCTTCTCCATTCCCGCTGTTTTCTGCGCTGGCGGCACCACAGCCTGTCCGCCGCGCTCTGTCACAATCCCTTCTGATGCAACTCCGTCAGCACCCGGATCTGATCCGGTGTCAGGTTCTTCGGCACCTCGATCTTCACTTCCGCGTACATATCGCCGTTCTGCCCGGGCTGACCCGGAATCGGCCTGCCCTTGCCCTTCAGACGAATCTTCTGACCGCACTGCGTTCCTGCCGGGATCTTCAGCTCAATTGTGCTGCCGCCCGACAGCTTCAGCCGCACGGTCCCGCCGAGCGCCGCTGTCGTGTACGGTACCGTCAGAATCGCGTTGACATCCGCCGCTGCTCTCGCATCCGCCTCGTCCGCATACGACGTGCCTGTGCCAAAGCCCGAACCGCCGAATCCGCCGTCAAACCCTGACGCGCCTGAGCCGCCGAACCCACCGGTGCGGTAGGATTTTGCTCCGCCGCCCATATGACCGAAGAGGTCGCCGAACATATCGCCGAATCCCGAGGCGTCAAATCCGCCCCCGCCAAAATCCGCACCATTTCCGCCGGTGCTGGTGTAATAATACGTCGTGCCGTCCGGAGAACGATACGTCCTCGACTGGCCGCCGTTTCCGCCGAAGCCGGAGAAATGATGGAACCCGCTGAACGGCCCCTGGCCAAAGCCTTCCGCTCCCGCGGCATTCGCGAACGGATTGCCGTCAGGATTGCCATAGGTATCGTAATTCTTCCGCTTCGTGCTGTCACTCAGCACCTCGTATGCCTCGTTGATTTCCTCGAACTTCTTCTTCGCGACATCGCTGTTCTGATTCATATCCGGGTGATATTTTTTCGCCAGCTTGCGGAACGCCGACTTGATCTCCGCGTCCGACGCATTCCGGCTCACGCCCAGAATCTTATAATAGTCCTTTCCCTCCGCCATGGCCAGTCACCTCCTTCCGCGGCTTTTCTGTTCTCACTGTCCAAATATTTTGATGTTCTGTCCATCACAACACCCCGTGCTGCGCTGTTGCCATTCGAATAGAGCAGATTAAGAAACGCTCCGCCCGACACATGGTCAGGCGGAGCGGCGTTCAGCAGATCTGTGCTTGCTGCTCAGCTCTGCTCACTGAATTTCAATCTGCTTCGGTTCTTCCTTCTGCGGAAGTGCTTCCTTCTTCGGAACCACTACCGTGAGCACACCGTTCTCATATTTTGCAGAGATATCCTCCGGCTTCAGATTCTCATCGATCCGGAAGCTTCTCTCATAGGAAGCGGTGCTGCGTTCACGGCGGATGTACTTGCCCTCGGCATTCTTCTCATCCTTACTCTCGTCATGTTTCGCGGAAATCGTCAGAGCGCCGTTCTTCATGTCGATATGAATGTCTTCCTTCTTGAATCCCGGAAGCTCCGCCTCCAGCTTGTAATCCTTGTCCTCCTCAATCACGTCGGTCTTCATCGCCGCCACAGTCTTCAGAGAATTGCCGCCCCACAGATTGTTCATTGCCTGATCCATCATTGCAAGGCTGTTATCAAACCAATCATCATTACCATTCCAAAGCATAGGCATCAACATAAGTCATCTCTCCTTTTCTCCCTCCGCTTCCGCGGAGACAATATTTTCAAAATTTCTGCGGAACCAGTGCCTCTCGCATTTCCAGCTCCCGGCTTCCTGATTCCTTTTTTCCCTCTTCGATTATTTGTTATATCACTAATAGAACAGATAGTCAACATATATTTTTATATTTTCACCTGCAATTTTTCTGCATAGATAGATTCATAGATTCACCTTCATGGATTCATTCCTATTATCTGGCGCATATAAATAGATTCAGCTAAATAGATTCATTCATCAAATAAATTCATCATTCCCTTAATTTCATGTCAAAATAGAAGCATCTCCATTTTTTCGTGCATATAAATAGATTCATCTCCATTTTTTTGTGTGTAAAAATAGATTCATCTCCATTTTTTCTCATTTGTTGTCTATAATGAACGTAGAGGGCTGAACGCAGAGCTTACCCTCCTGCCCACGAATGAAAGGAAAATTATGTTCCGGAAATTTCAAAACACCTTGGAAAAATGGGATCAGACAGGCGCGCGAAAGCCGATGATGGTCATCGGTGCCCGACAGACAGGCAAAACATGGACCATCCGGAACTTTTGCGAGAATCACTACCAGGATTATATTTACCTCAATCTGGAAGAGCAGGCTGACATCCGCTCTCTGTTCGATGGCAATCTCGACCCGGACACCATCCTTCGCGGACTTGAACAAATGCTTGGCAGAAAAATCGCGCCCGACACGCCGCTCGTGATGGATGAAATCCAGTCCTCGGAGCGGGCTATCACCGCGCTGAAATACTTCTGCGAAGATCAACGCCATTTCAGAATCATCTGTGCCGGAAGTCTTCTGGGCGTCAAAATCCATCGCTTTCAATCTTCATTTCCCGTCGGAAAGGTACAGATTGAGAACCTTTATCCCATGGATTTTGAAGAGTTTCTGCTTGCCTGCGGTGAGGATATTCTGATTGACGGTATACAGACCAGCTTTACAAATCATACGCCGCTCCCGGACGGCGTGCATAATAAAGCTCTGCGACTTTATCATGACTACCTGATCACAGGCGGTATGCCGGAAGTAATCTGCAGCTATCTCGAGCAGGATCGGGATGTCTTCGCTGTTGACGGCCGAATCCTCAGCAGCCTTCAGCTCGCCTATCTGGCTGACATGACAAAATATGTGACTTCTCCGCAAGAGAGTGTAAAAATCACGGAGACCTACCGTTCCGTTCCAAGACAGCTTGCGAAAGATAATCCAAAATTTAAGTATAATGAAATCCGACAGGGAGTCGGAAAGCGCGACTTCTGGGGAGCGCTCGACTGGCTGAACGCGTCAGGCCTGATTATCAAGGTCGATAACGTGGAACTCCCGGTTCCTCCCCTCCGTGGCTATGATAACCCAGATTCATTCAAAATCTATCTTTCCGACGTGGGATTGCTTACGAATCTGTGCGGCCTGCGATACAGGGATCTGCTGCCCGACTCCCACAACATTTACAAAGGTGGCGTCATCGAAAATTATGTGTATCAGCAGATTCAGATCCGTCACCCGGAACTTTATTATTTCAAGCCTTCCGAAAGTATGGAGATCGACATGCTCATTGATGACGGCAGCGATATCATCCCTGTTGAAATCAAAGCAGGAAGACATCGCAGATCAACCAGCCTCAGAAACTACCGGGAGAAATATAAGCCGCCTTATGCCATCCGCTTCTCTGAGATGAATTTTGGCCTGGCAGACGGACTGCTGTCTGTCCCGCTCTATGCAGCGTTCTGCGTATGATAGATCGCAGAACGTCGCTATGCTCTACCCGCCATCCGGCCTGCCTGATTTTACGCAGGCCCCGCCCGGCAATTCATCGCAGGCTCCCGCCCTGCCTATACAACTCATCGCCGGTTCTCCCGCCCTGCTCTTTCCTTTTTCCGCTATTTCTTATATAATTTCGCAGTTGATGTGATGCGGAACGGGCGGAAACGGCAGTGCGGCGGGAATGACGAGCTGCGCCGCAGCGCCTATTCGCATGATGAATCCTAAATATCGGGCCGAGCCGATGACATCTGCCCTGCCTGATACAGCGGCTCCGCCATCATCTCGTGCTTCGCATCAGATGATGGAAGGCCACCTTTACATAAACGCCGCGGAAGTCCGCGGCAGGAGCAGTATTTATGCATCAGTTGGACGATCTGATTGCCCAGACCTGGTTCCGCACCTCCGGCGCCGAACCGATCCGGGATGCAAGCGCCGCCGAGGCAGCCCGCGCGGCCATTGAGAAGGCGCAGAAGAAGGCCGTCGCTGGCCTCTGGGACCTCCCCTTCTCCTTCAATATCTCACTCGAGCAGAAGAACATCGAGCGCACAACGGTGAGTGCTCAGGAAATCACCGGTTATTTCCGCAAGGAGGTGGAGCCCGCCTTCGCCGGTCTCGACGAACGCCTGCGGCTCATCTGTGAGCTCGACTGGCTCATTCTCTTCTACCGCGCCGTCAAAATCATCAGCGAGATCCCGGGCGCCGCGGCGGATCGGGGCACGGTCGGCTATGTGCGGACCCTCGGTCTCGCGGCAAAATTCAAAGAGCTCTCAGCGCAGTATCAGGCACTCGAGTCCGGACTGCCGGCACAGGAACGGCTATCGTCCTTTGACAGCTGGCTCTCCCGGATGGAATCCGACCTCGTTCAGCCGATGAATACCTTCTGGCGGCGCGCGGAACACCTGCGGCGCTTTCTCGACCGGGTGCGGAATCTCTTCCGCATCGCCGTCCTCGCCGCCGTGATTTTCATTATTTTCTCCTTCTCCACCGGCCTCGGACCGCTGGCTTCGGCGCTCGGCATCCATCATCCGCGCCTCACGGCCGCAGAAAAGATGGAGGATATCGGCGCTTACCCACCGGTCCCCGTCTCCGATTTTAACGCGAGTTCCATCCTCGGAGATGACGGAAAAAGGGTGGATCACGAGGACGCTGATCCGCACAGCACCTTTACGGATCTTCACCTGATGGACGGCGATCCGACAACCGCCTGGGCGGAGGGCGAATCCGACAATGGCTCGGACAAGCGCATCTACGTCAACATCACGAAAAAGCAGTATGTCCACTACATTGTGATCTACAACGGCAATCAGAAGGATGAGGACACCTTCCAGGCTTATAACCGCATGAAGCGCGTCACCCTCCGGCTCGACGCCGCGAACAAGAGCTACCGGATCCCAGTACATCCGCGTCGATGCCGTCGTGGACCGCTTCTGGATCATCCTCGGCTCCTCCTACCGCGGCAGCAACAGGAAGAACATCACCTGCTGCTCGGAGATTGAAGTATTCTGAGGACGGCTAAATCAGCGGCCGCGGCGGTCCTGTGCGGCTGCGATCACTTGTTTCACGGATGTCTGCTCTCCTCTCAGAAACCAGGAAAAACAAACGGCAGCAGATCTGCACCTCCGCAGACCTGCTGCCGTTTGTTTTTCTCATACCCACGGATTCCAGAAACGGTTTCCGTCCGCAAAGGTGATCACCAGCGCCGCGGCGCTGAACACCGCTGTCAGAATCAGAACAGCCACGTCCGCCCGCTTCATCTTCCGGTAGGCGTACCATGTGCGCCTTTTCTTCTTGCCGAATCCGCGCAGCTCCATGGCATTGCTTACCACGTCGATGTGCTCCATGGCCGAGAACAGCAGCGGAAAGATGATGCTCGACGTGCGCCGGATGCGGTCCGTGAGTTTTGCCTTGGAGCTCATCTCAATGCCCCGCGCCTCCTGCGCGTTCCGGATGCGGTGATAATCCGCCTGCACATCCGGGATGTAGCGGAGCGCGAGCGACACGGAATAGGCTCCTGTGTACGGGATACCGATGTGATTCATGGAAGCGGCGAATTCACTCGGGTCCGTGGTCACCATGAAGATGAAGACAGACGGCACGACCGTAAAATACTTGATCAGCACATTGAACAGGTAGAACAGCTCCTCCCGGGTGATGGCATGTCCCGGAAACAGCGGTGCGAGCACCGTCTTCGTGCCGTAAATCTCCGTCCCCTGGTAGGGCGAAAAGAGGAAGATCGCCACCAGGTTGACCACCATGAAGAACATAACAAACTTGAACACGGTACTTACCTGTCTCCACTCCGTCTTCGACATCACATAGAGCGCGGCGCTGATAGCAATCATCACGAGGAGCACCCGCGTGTCATAGGTGAGCGCCGACGTGAAGCACCACACAATGAAAAAGATCAGCTTGGTGATGCCCGACAGATGATGCAGCCATGTGTCCTTTTCCTCATAACTCAGCAGTCTGTTCATGCTATACCCCCTGCCGTTTCTTCTGCAGTGTCTTTTTCCCGCCGCGCTTCAGCTCCGTTGAAAGCGCCGATCTCTGCGCCATTCCCGTGCAAGATCCCCGCATCCCTCTGTTCCCGCTCGAACGCGATGAACCGGTCCACAAACTCATCCGGTCTGTCGAAGCCGCACTTCACCGCCAGATCATACAGCGAGGTCTTCTTCAGATACGCCCGGTCCGACACGGACTCGTTTGTCAAAACCCGTGCCGGCGTGTCGTCGGTCAGGAGCTGACCGTCGGCCAGTACGATCGCCCGGTCCGTGTACTCCAGCATCAGATGCATGTCGTGCGTGATCATGATGATGGTCAGCCCGAGTTCGCGGTTCAGTTTCCGGAGGAATTCCATGATTTCGGTGTAATGCCGGAAATCCTGTCCCGCCGTGGGTTCATCCAGAATGATGATCTCCGGATTGAGCACGAGAATGGAGGCGATCGAGACGCGCTTCTTCTGGCCGAAGCTCAGTGCCGAAACCGGCCAGTGCCTCATCGGATACAGGCCGCAGATCCGGAGGGTATCATTCACTCTCCGCTCAATCTCATCCGCGGGAACGCCGCGGACCTGGAGCCCGAGTCCCACCT
Source organism: uncultured Lachnospiraceae bacterium (assembly GCA_902781655.1). Taxonomy (GTDB): domain Bacteria; phylum Bacillota; class Clostridia; order Lachnospirales; family Lachnospiraceae; genus CAG-791. The sequence continues at coordinate 28,188 of CACZJZ010000025.1, read as the reverse complement.
CCTCCGCGATCATCGGTTTGCTGATCATCTGCTCCGGAGACTGCATTACCAGACCGATTCTTTCCCCGCGCTCCCGGACGGACAGCGGCGAGATGTCCTCCCCGTTCAGAAGGATTTTGCCGCTCTGCGGCTGATAAAACCCGAGAATCAGAGAGGCCAGGGTTGATTTGCCGGCGCCGTTCTTGCCGACCACGGACACCATCTCTCCCTTCCGGATCCGGAAGCTGATGTTCTGGAGCACCGGTTCCTCCGGGTCGTAGGCAAACGACAGATTTTCCACCTCCAGCGCATAAGGCGCGTGATTTTCCCGCACCGGCAGCGTCGTGGTCGCGAACCAGGCGCGGATTTTGTCCTGATACGGCGCAAGATTCATGCTTTCGATGTGCTGCGGATGATCCGCCGGATCGATGGTGCAGCCCGCATGCTTGACTGCGGTCACATAAAGCGGCTCCCGGACGCCGGTGCGGGACAGCACATCCGTGCACAGCAGCCGGTCGGGATGGTCGTCAGCCACGATTTTGCCGTCGTCCACGACCACTATCCGATCCACATCGCGGTACAGAACATCCTCCACGCGGTGCTCGATGATCACGACGGTCACATCCTCGCGGCGGCAGATGTCGTCGATCAGGGCGATGGTGTTCTTTCCGGTCGCCGGGTCCAGGTTGGCAAGCGGCTCGTCGAACAGTAGAATCTTCACGTCGTCCACCAGGACGCCGCCCATGGAGACGCGCTGCTTCTGCCCGCCGGACAGGGCGGACGGAGAATGCCGCAGAAAATGCTTCATGTCGACGATGTCCGCGACGCGGTCCACCTTGCGGAACATTTCATCCTGCGGCGTGGCGTCGTTCTCCAGCGCAAAGGCCAGATCCTCCGCCACCGTGAGTCCGATAAACTGTCCGTTGGTGTCCTGCAGCACCGTGCCGACCCGCTTGCTCATGCCGAACACGCCCTCCTTTTCCGGGACGACACCGTCCACCAGAAGGCTTCCACTCGTTTTGCCGGAAAAGGAGCAGGGATTGAGTGCGTTAATGCAGTGGGCAAGCGTAGACTTGCCGCAGCCCGACGGTCCGGTGATGAGGATCTTCTCGCCGGGATAGATGTTCAGATTGATATGGCTGAGCGACGGCTCCTGCTGGGAACGGTACTGAAAGGAAAAATCCTTGAATGAAATGATGGGGTCCACGTGATCTCCTTGCCGGACTTCTAGCTCCGACACAAAGGCTCTGTCAGTCTTTCATGCTGCCGGGAACCTGTCTATAAACAGCGAAAACGCCGGAGCCTTCATACCGCAGAAATCGCGGCGGCTCCGGCGCCAGCGCCGAAACATTGTGAAATGTCAGTCTTCCTTCTTCAGGCTGGAGGACTGGCCGGCGATTCTGGAATATGCCGCAAGCAGCAGCGACCCCAGGATGCCGACGATGATGATATTGCCGAGGAATGCGAACGCGCCCTGGACGAATACCTTATTCGCAGGCTCCGCATAGACGACTATATCCAGCACCGGAGCTGCGAGAATCCATGCGACCGCATTGGCGACAACCTGCACGACGTTGAACAGGAAGATATTCTTCCCGCCAAAACCGCCCTCACGGACAGCAAACTTCTTCGCAAACGCACCGATTCCTGCGCCGACGATTGCTTCCGGGAAGACCCAGCTCCACCACACCGAGCCATAGAACAGCGCGTCTCCCAGCGCATGGCCGAGAATGCCGATCACCGCGCCGACGATCGGTCCGAAGATCGCGGACAGGAACGCCAGGACAGCCATTCTGGGCTGCAGCGACGTGTTCGGAACAAATCCCAGCGGAATCTGAACCTCAGTCAGGACCACAAACAGTGCCGTCCCGATGCCGATTGCGACCACTTCTCTGATACCGAATTTCTTCTTCATGTTGACCTCCTCATAAGAGACAAAATCAGAAACACGTCAACTTTATCACAGTACCGCAGCGGAAGCAAGATTTCCTATTTTTCAAGTAGGAATAATTGAGAATTGATGTGATCATTTCTACGCTCTCCTTGCGCACCTTTTTCTGCGCCTGCCTTCCTGAATTTTCTGAGTCCGCCTATTACATCGTTCTTGTGCCCGTCGGCTGAAGGCATGACTTCACCATATGGTATTACGCCCGTTGGCTGCAGGCATGGCCTCGCCATACGGACCGGAAACGCGCCGCATCCTCACCGCATCATCCAGCGGTTTCTCGAGTCCCTCTCGATCCATCCCTCCCGTGCGGCGGCGTCGATGCCGCGCAGAATGGCGCGGTGGACATTGTCCCGCATGGTCATATAGCCGAGATTCTCCGCAGCGCGGCTCAGCAGAACCTCTTCCTCAACCGCCTGCCCGGACAGAAGGACTGCCAGCACCGCATTCTCCATCTCGCGCTCCGGCACATCTCCCACATCGCGGCGGTTCTGCCCGCCGCCGGAGATGCGGAATCCGGTGTAGTCTGCCGGTCCCTCCACGGCGGACCAGTATATCTTCTGCCCCGCCTCCACCGTAAACGGAACCTGCTGCTCCGCAAGGATATGATTGATCACGATTCTCTCCTTGCTCACGATCCGGGTCAGACTGAACGCAGCGAGCACCCGCCGAATTAAAAGCGTCTCCGAAATCGGCGCCTCCGCCGCGAGCACCGCCATCACGGCCTCCTGAATCATCGGCTCATTCTCCGGCATGACAAACTGCGCGGTAGTAAACCGCTGCACCGGCAGCTTTGCCGCGCGGTAGGGCTCGCCCTGCACCGCAACGCGGGGAAGAGGATGTTCTTCCGACGCGCTTTCCCCGAGGCTCTGTTTCTCCGGCGTCCCCCTGCCTGCAAAATTCGTTTCACCGGCTACAACTTCCGTCTTTCTCTCTGTCTTTTCCTCTGTCTCTGTCCTTTCCTCTTCCTCTGTCCTTCCTTCTTCCTCTGTTCTTCCCTCTTCCTCTGTCCTTCCCTCTTCCTCTGTCTTTCCCTCTTCCTCTGTCTTTTCCGCTGCTTCCGTCCTGTCTCTGTCCAGCAGGATCTCACGGACCCGGTCCAACGCTTCGCCGGCCTTGTCCCAGTCCGGCAGTGCCGCATCGGCGCTACCCGCTCCGCCTGCATCAGACAAAATAAGCTCCGTCACACCGGCGCGGCGGGCGTCCCTGTACACGCTGTCCTCCGCGATATCCTCCGGATCCGTTCCCGTCGTCAGAATCGCCTGTCTGCCGCGCGTCAGAAGCCCTGCCGCCTCCCTCGTCCTCATGATATCCGCATCCGCCAGAAGCACGCGGTCAAAACAATTCTTTCTGCCGGGGAAGCAGGCCACTGCCGCTGACGGCCCGGAGAACACCACCGGTCTCTCCTCCGGCCTCTTCCCGCTCTGCCCGGCGATTCTCCCGAACAGCTCCACCTTGGAGAGATTGACCAGGTCGTCCCGGATTTTGCCGAGCTGGCGGACCTCCTCCTGATAGAAGGACGGCTCGTAGGACGCCAGCACAGGGCTCTCCGCCGCGGCCTCCCGGATGAGCGAGGTGAGAAGGCCGGCCCGGTAGGCCTTTCTGACTTCTTCCGGCTTTCGCCCTGCCTCCAGCGCCCGGATCACCGGCATGAGGCCGGCCGACTCCGCCTCTGCGCGGACACCGCGCCAGGCGGCCCATGGACGCAGCATTTCCGGCGAATCGGCGAGCGTTTCGGCGAGTGTTCCAAGCTCCGCAAGGCCGGGTGCTTCCGCCCCTCTTTCGAGCGGCAGCAGTGATTCCAGTGCCTGCTGCGCCTCCTGCTCCGCCTTCCACGCATCCTGCAGTACCTGCGCCTTTTCCGTCACCTCCGGCACCGCCGCATACGTCAGGCGCATCTCTTTGCCGAATGCCGCATCCATCGTCTGGGCATTCGCAAGCGCGCGGCCCGCCGTCTCGGAGAGAGCCTTCCAGTCCGTCTCCTTTCCCTTCAGCAGACCGGTCAGTCTGTCCCGGTACTCAGTCATCAGCCGGTCCGCCTCCGCGGCCTCCCGGTGATAGTCGATCAGCCCCGCAAGGATGGATTCCACGCTCTCCCGGCTGATTTTCGCCCTCGAGTACTGCTGAATCGAACGCAAAATCCGATTCTGCTCTGATGTCTTTGTCAGAATGAACTTCCCGTTTGCCTCCTCCCACGCAAGCTTCAGGGCGTCGGCGTCCACCGTAAAGAACCCGTCCGTGAAGCCCTCGCCGCTGTCGGCATTGCCGGAGAGCGCGGCATGGCGCTCGTCGCGTTTCCGCACCCGTTCGCACAGCTCCCGCACACCCGTCACCAGTCCTTCGATCGGATCCGACTGGGCGAATGTGCGCGGAAGATCCTTCCAGAACAGAAGCAGGTCCGCCAGCTCTGCCAGCGTCCGGACCTCCTCCATCGACGCCGGCGCCGGTCTGCCCACCGCACCGGAAAGCGCCTCCGCGGCACTCTGCAGCGGATCGACAGTCCTCTTCAGGGCTGCCGCCGCCTTCCTGACAGGCTCCAGCGAGGATGCGGCCGCCCATCCTTCTCCTGATTCATTCGTGCCAGCCACATCCGTCCCTGCCGCGTCCGCTCCTGCCGCATCCGCCCTGGACTCATGCTTTCCCGGCTCATCCGTCCCTATCTCATGCGTCTCTGTCTCATCCGTTCCGCGCAGTTTCACTGCGCGCAGCGGGTGATGCGCCAGGTTTCCCGCTTTCTCCGCCGCCTCTGTCAGGGAGGCGGCAAGTGCGCTGCACCGGTCTGCTTCTCCGGCGGTCAGGCTCGCGCAGAACGCCTGGTCAAACAGAATCCGCTCCTGCTCCGGCATCCGGACCGCCGTTTCATACTCGCCGCTCTCCACCATCTGCAGCACGGAGCGGCCGCAGGATCTGACCTCCGTCAGCGCTGCCGTGTATTCCATGAGCGTCTGCTCAAGGGATGCTGCCTGCTCATTCTTCCGTTTATATGCGCCGGATCCCTGATACGGCTCCAGTCCGCCGGCGAAAACCGCAGCCTCGGCCCTCGCTGTGCTCTGGTCGCCGTCCTCCGGTTCCAGTCTTCTGATCAGACTGTCCAGTCCCAGCTTCTGCAGCAGCACCTGCACCTGCTGCAGCGTCTCCTGCCGCTCCGAGACCAGCAGCACCCGGCTGCGGTCCGCGAGCGATCCCGTGATCAGCGCTGCCAGTATCCGCGCCTGTTCCTCCTTCGTCCCGCGCGCGGCAAAATTCAGCCCGCCGGCGGCCGCTCTGAGCGCGTACCGCTGCCCGGCTTCAAGGCGCATCGGCAGGAGCACGCGTTCCTCCGGCACCTGTCCGGCGCGTCGCCTGAAATCCTCCGCCGCACCGGACGGCATCCTGCCGTCTGCAAGCGCCGCGATCAGGCCGTTCCGATGCAGATCGGAAAGATGCGCGTCCAGATCCGCGGCACGGAGATAAGAGGCGTACGGCAGTGCGCACAGATATGCGCAGTCCGTCACCTTCCACTGCTTCATATTCAGGACCGCGGTGCGGATTTTGTCGAGCAGCGCGCGCACCGCATCGGAATCTGACGCGCTCTTCCACGTGTCGTCGCCCGTCGGCTGCATGCCGAACGTATCCCGCAGCATGGTAAGCAGCACGCCATTGACCATCAGTCTCTGGCTCCGGAGGCGCAGGGCATAGCCCGCATTCCTGCCGCTCTCCTGTCGCTGCAGATCCACCGGCACAAGAATCAGCGGTGCCTCGTGCGGCCTGTCGGGCTTGTCCGGTTCAAACCAGCGGAGCCTGCCGAGCACCAGATAAAGAGGATTCTCCGCGTGCTCCCGCAGCTGCGCATCCCGCTCTCCGGTCAGTTCCGCCGCGGCGCGGGCAAGCTCATCCCCGTCCAGCGACGTGCGCACGCGGCAGCTCGTAAGCTCCGCCACCACCTGACTGCGGCCGGCTCCCGGATCTGACATGGCTTCATCCGCATCCGCCGCCTGCCCTGTGCGCCATTCCTCCTGTCCGGGATACAGCGCAAACGCCTTGCCGCCCGCGAGCGGGGCAAGCAGCCCGTCCGCTGTCGGCATCAGAATCGGCAGGATCGTTTCCTGTTTCTGATCAATCAGCGGGTTGTCAGCCTGCAGGGCGAGAAGCTGGCGGATCCAGCGGTAGGCCCGCTCCGGGACCGCCGTTTCCGAGACTGGCGCTGACAGGTCGGTCTCCGTCCCACCTTTTTCCCGTTTCTCACCGTTCCTCGCAGCAGCATGCTCTCCCGCAGAAGTTTCCTCCGGGTCCCGGTTCCCTGCATCATAGTTTCCCGCAGGATCATCACCGGCTGAGTATCTCTCCGAATTCTTCCCGGTGCTGTCTTCATCCTTATTCCCTGCGGCGCTGCTCCCTGTGTCCCGGTTCTCCGCATCCCGGCTCGCTGCTGCACCGTTCTTTTTCAAGCCGCTTCCTGTGTCATTGCTCTCCGGAATCCAGTCCCCCGCGTCTCTTCTCTCTGTACCTCTGCTCCCGACAACGCGGTCATCTGCATACGGTTTTTCATCCCGCTGCCCATCCGCGGCATCTCTTTCCGCTGCCTGACGGTCTGCCGCCTCTTCCTCCGGCTGCTCATCCACTGAAACCGAGCGCAGCGGCAGTGGCCGGATTCCGTCCGCCCGGATGCTGCTGATGTCATACAGAACCGTCACGGGACGCGCCGGATCCCGGGCTTCCATCTCCGCCGTTCTGCGCGCCAGCTCAAAATTGGTGCCGGCTTTTGTCACCAGCGTGGTCTCAAACATCACAGCCGCACCGATGCCCTTGTTCAGCTCCCGCGCCGCCTTCTCGCTGCCGACCGTGACGGAAGGCATGAATGCCGTCTCATTCAGCCACAGGCCGGCGAACAGATGTCCCTCCGACTGCAGAATGAAGGGATGAAGGTGAATTGCCTCGAGGAGGGAGGCAAACAAAATCACAAGATCAAGGCAGCTGCCGGCATGCTCCTGAAGTGTCACTTCGGCAAACTGAACCGGCTGCGGCACTTCTCCGAGTCCCGGTGCGGAATGAATGTAGCGGATTCCATGATCCCGCACTGCGACATACAGCGCGGAGGCCTGGCGGATGACGCGGTCCTGATCCCCGCTCTGGTACCCGTCCATCGTCCCGTCTCCCGTCCAGGTCCGAAGCAGCTCTCCTGCCCTGGAAATAATACCGGCGAGTGCCGGGCGGTCCGGCGTCAAAAACGAAGCCAGCAGCTCCGGATATTCTCCCGCGCCAGTCCAGTACTGGAACGGATAATATGTCACCTCCGCCTCCGCGGCGCAGAGCACTTTTTCGTCTGCTGCTTCTGCATTCCCTGTTCCGCCGAAAGCAGACTTCGACCGGATAGTTCCGGTCCCTGTGCCATTCGTATCGCCGGATACACTCTCCACCCGCGCAGCTCCGTTCCCTGTGACATTCGCATCGCCGGATGCACTCTCCGCCCGGATAGTTTCGTTCCCTTTATCTCCCGCGCCGCCGGAGACGACCTCCGCCCGGATGAATCCGGCTGCCGGTTCTGTCAACTCCGCCATTTTCTGCGCGTCAAACACAAGCGCCGGTATCTCCGCCGGCAGTGCCGTATCCGCCGGAATTGCAGGCAAATCCCTCTCCCACGGCTGGAAAAAGCCTTCCGGAGATACCACCCGCAGTCTTAGTCCCGTCACAGCAGCCTTCCCCTGGTTCTCCAGGACAATCTGACGGATGAGCGGATATCCCGCCGTGAGGAGCGGAAGGCTCATCGCGCGCATGGCATCGAGCTGTATGCGGAGACCGCCCTCCGGCGTTTCCTGCCCGGCAGGCTTCTCCGTCTGTTCCGTGGTCTGGTCAGCGCATTCATCCCCCTGCTCTGCCTGCTTTGTCTGCTCTGATTGCTCTGTCTGCCCTGACCGTTCCTTTTCGTCGATCTCATCCATAATTACGGAATCCTTCCTGTCCTCAGAATTGGCCATATTGAATCTCCCTGCCGCACTTGTGCGGCACATGCACTTGTGCGGCACATGCACTTGTGCGGCACCCGCACTTATGCGGCACCCGCATCGAACCCATTCGCATCATCGGGCGTCCTATACTGGCGCCACCGCAGCTTATATCTGTATTCTGAATCAGAACCCATTCGCATCATCGGGCGGCTTATGATGGCGCGCATCGACCTGATTCGTCTTCACAGTCCACCGTCCCTGCGCCGTCTCTGGGCAAGAGTTCATGTGGTCTGTTTGGTTGACTCATACAGTCTTCGCCAGCAGTCCTCTTTTCCTGTCCATCGCAGGTCACGAATAAAACGCCGAAACCTGCTGTCAGATGTGCGCTCCCTGCGCCGCATCAGGTGTACCATTGGTCTCATTATATGCCATTCCCGTTTGATAAAACAACCGGAGATACACGTAAACGCGCGCATCTCCGGCCATCCGCTGCGGAAGCAGGCGTGATGTCCATGCTGATTCCCGCTGTCCGTCATGATCATTTTGTCTTTCTGAGTCAATGTTTCTTTTCCGCCGTCCTGCTCCAGCGTTTCCACTGTCTGTCCGCCTGAATCCGGCCATTGTCTGCGCGCTCCACTCCAGCGTTCCTCTGCCCGACCAGGTTCTGCGATCGAGCGCATTTTCACTGCCCGTTAAGGCCCGTTAAGACAGAATCGCCGGCAGATTCACAACGCCTTCTGCCCATTTACAGAGAGCCGGAAGGTTGTGCCGAGCGTCTCCGCCGCATGCCGACACATAATCATGCGCTGGAGGAAAATGTCAAAATAATCATACATGGTGCAGATTGTCTCATCGACCTGGAGATTGAGCTCAATCCGCCTCTTCTCCCGGTTGTAGCGCAGATTCGATCCCGTCACCGCATAATTGACGCGGTCATGAATGTCAAAGCCGGACGGGTCCTTCGTCCGCACCCGGCTCCGGCGCACATCCGTCTTGTCCGCGATGATGAGCGCCGCCGAAATCGGATCGAACGCGTTTCCCGTCGACTCATCGTGATTCGCGATGGCGGCGATGATTTTGACACGGTCCTCCATCGGGAGATCCTCGCCCCGCAGAATCTCATTGGCCAGGAGCGCTCCGTACTCCGCGTGATGCTCCCGGTTCAGCGCATTGCCGATGTCGTGCAGAAACCCGGCGATTTTCACCAGCTCGATATCGTGTTCTGAGTCCGTAAACTCCTTCAGAATCCTCGCCGCTCCCTCCGCTACGATCGCTGCGTGCGCCGTCGAGTGATCTGTGTAGCCCAGACTCCCCAGAATTTCGTTTCCCTTCTTATAGTACTCCAGCACCTCCGGATTCTTCCGGATCTCGTGGTATGTCAGCATTTTTCCATTCCTTTCCTCTGCCCACGCAGGCTGAATCAGTGGATCAGCACCATTGTATTCCAATTCCCATGAGGCTTCTGTCAAATTTATGTAAACCATGACACGCGCTTCCCGTCATGGCCGCTTCCTGCCTCCTATCTCAATTCAGCCTGCTTCCCACCATCCACGATATACATCCGGTCCCTTCCATTCCTTTTCGCCTCAAACAGCGCATCGTCCGCCCGTTTATAAACAGACCTGGCGCTCTGATGCTCCGATCAGACTGTCCACCCCTCGAAAATTTCGGAGGCGGAATGCTCGGACTTTTTCAGTCCTGTTTTGAATGTAACATGCAGGGCTCTGTCAAAATCAGACCTCTGCATCGGTGCGATGATATGGAAGAACCAGCGATACTCACCCTCTGCGGTCATACTCCGGAACATGCCTGTCAGGGTACCGTCCGGACTGTGCTCCATGCGGGACCGCAGGGTTGAGACATCCATGAACCTTGTAAATTGCTCCCGGTCCTGCGGGTAGCAGAGCCTCTCCGTCCATGCATGGATCACCGAAGGCATGCTTTCCTGTATTATGCCAACTCCCATCGGCTGATCGGACAGCGAGGATTTGACCCCTTCCACCGTGCCATTTTTCAAATCAAGAATGGCGATATCGTGGCAGAGATAGTAGAGATCACTCATCGTCTCAAAACTCGTCTGCTGGAGATTCTCTACGTGGAGTTCCACATATTGGATGTGTACAGAATAAAGGTAGTGATCGTCCTGTACTGCTTCCACAGAGCCGGTGAGCTGCATAAAATGATCACCGGAGGGATATGCCGTCGTCTGCGGACCCTCCAGCTTTCTCCGCTGCTGATCGGCATACAGCCTGTGAAAAATGTGGATCGGATCGCCGGGCGTGTTGATTTTGCGCTCCCAGTCCTTCAGATCCCTCACATGATCCCTGATCAAAATCTCCCGGTAGGCCTGATTGGCGAAGAGAATCGTCATCCGGACACCGTCATCTTCCACCACACAGAGCGGCTTGTCCGTGAGATAGTCGATACGGCTCAGCTTCGTCAAATAGGATCTCCATCCCATCGGTTCAAAGGAGCGTCCGCTGCTCCTGCTGTATAAGGACAGTTCCCTGATTGGCATCGGCCGCGCGAAATAAAAGCCCTGTATCTTTTCGCAGCCGATCTCCCGCAGGAAAAGATACTGGTCCTCCGTCTCCACGCCTTCTGCCAGAGTGGAAATATTCAGTTCCTTTGCCATCGCCACGATGGCCTTGATGATCTTCTTCGCCTTTTCGTCAAAATCTCTTAGAAACGACATGTCGAGCTTCAGCCCGTCGAATGCGTACCTCTTCAACACACCCAGGGACGAAAAACCCGAACCGAAATCATCCATCCACACCCCGTATCCCATCTGATGGAATCGCCGGATGAATGGCTCTACCTTGTCTACACTCACAACAAAAGCGCTCTCTGTGATCTCCAGACAGGTGTATTCTCTCGGCACGCCGTACTTCTGTGAGATCCTGTCGAGGGCATCCGGCAGATCGTCATGCAGGAAATCCTTCCGGGACAGATTCACGGATACCGGAACCCGGCCGTGCCTGCTTCCAGTCATCTGTACATTCTCTCCGCTCTCGGGCCGCCGCGGTTTCTCCCCTGCCCGGAAGCCTTCCCTCTCTGCCTCCGCATTATCTCCGCCTGCAGGCTGCCACGATTCCTCTCTTCCCGGAGATCCGTCCTGTCGCCCCGCCGCATAGTCTCTGCAGACCTGCTCGAACACATACAGATCCAGCCTGTATATTTGCCCCGTTTCCTCCAGAACCGGGATAAACTGGCCCGGGGAGATCATGCCATACTCAGGATCGATCCATCTAGCCAAGGCTTCGCAGCTGCACACCGTTTTCGTCATGGTGCGGACAATGGGCTGATAATAGACCTGAATCCAGCCGTTCTCCAGCGCTTTCTCAAAATTCCGCATGATATGGAATCTGAGAGAAGTCTTTTCCAGGATGTCGCTGTCAAACCAGACAAGCGCAGATTCCGCCGTCTGCGCAATGGATTCGCAGGCAAGCCTTGCCCTCGTGCAGGCGTCGGTCAGTCTGGTGCCGTCGTTTTCGAATTGGAATATTCCTGTCTTCACGGACAGATTGTTGCCGTCCCCCATTTTCTTCATCCGGGAGAACAATGCGTGCAGCTTTGCCTCAATCTGATCGTTTTCCGCATATACGACAAAGTGGTCGCTTTCGAAACGGGAGGCCCTTTCCCTGCCAAAATACGTCCCGATCAGATCCGCAAGCTGGCATATCTGCCTGTCCCCGGCCTGGAGTCCATACCTGCTGTTATATTGCTTCAGCCCGCACAGGTCAAAGTACATGACGACGGGGATCTGCCCCTTCTCCCAGATCCTCTCAACACCTGTCATCGACGAATCGAGGAACCGTTCCGTATTCTGCAGCCCTGTCAGACTGTCATAGTATTTGTCGAATTCAACACTTTCCGATGCGGAATACTTGTCAGACAGAGTCGTCAGCACCGCCTTGACAATCTGATCGCTGCCTCCGTCCGCTGTCTCATCGGTGTAAGTGATGAAAGCGATACTCGCGCCATCCACCGTGATGTGCTTCCCCGTCCCGTGAATCAGACGGTATGAACTCTGATCCTTCCTTTTGTTCCGGAAAACAATATCGTAATCACCCTCCGGATGCGTGGCAAAGCGGTAGGAATACTGTTCCATCCTGGCGATGTCGTCAGGATGCACATTGCGGTACAGATTCGTTCCCAGCCCATATACCGCTTCCTCGCAGCTGCTATAGCCAAATAACTCGAGATATGCCCTGGAAACCGCAAGAGGCCTGATCTGATTATCAATATACTGATATACGGCGAGCGGAATCGGGATACTTTCCAGAAAAGCCCGGGTGTCGGCTGAAAACTCGTACGTGTTCATATTACCTGCGTCTCCAGTATACGCAAATATGCATTTCACCAATGCAAAACGGTTCCTGACGGCAATGACAGATCCACCCCCCCCCATACGGGCAACTCCCGTTTTCCTCCTGAATCCGTGTCTTCCATCTGTCACATATTCAAGTCCAAATGACCGCTTTACGTCAAGTGGTACTTTTGCATTTCCCGACAACCTGGTTCTTTTGCATTTCTCGACAATCTGGTTCTTTTGCATCCCCCTGCAACATGAATACTTCCGTCGCTCAACCTGATTTCTGATGCAGCATATCCGCCAGCCTTTTTACCTGGCACGTTTCAAGCGATGCTCCTGGCACTTTTCAACCGTTTTACCAGGCGCCTATCATATTTTACCAAGCACTTCTCAAACCATTTATGGAGCACTTTCAAAAGCGGGAGGAAGAGATGCCGGGCTCGCCTCAACAGGAGACGATTGAATCGCTATCTACATCGCTGCGATTGAATGTCTGTTTACATCGCTATTTACATTCCTTTGATAAATTGCTATTTACATTTCCTTAGCATAATCTATACAAATATCGTATAATAAGGAATCGAATGAACGCACTGAATGATTCGGATCAGAGTCAGAGGGGGCAGACAAGATGGATTTTCGGACATTACAATATTTTGTCACCGTTGCGGAAGAACTGAATTTCACGAGGGCTGCAGAGAAGCTGCAGATGAGCCAGCCGCCGCTCAGCAACAGCATCCGGCAGCTGGAGGAGGACCTCGGGACGCAGCTTTTCATCCGCGGCAAGCGCCGCCTCACGCTGACGGAGGCCGGCGAACTGCTGCTGCGCCGGTCGCGCCAGATCCTGCGTCTCTCCGACAAAACCCGGCTCGATCTGCAGTCGCTCGGCAGCACGCTGACCGGCCAGATCGGTATCGGCATGGTGGAAGGACACGCTCCGTATTACACCGGACAGTGGATCACCGATTTTTCCAGAGAGCACACCCAGGTGCATTATGAGCTGCGAAACGGCAGCGGCGACGAGATCCTGTCCCAACTGGAACGCGGACTGATCGACATCGCCGTGATTGCGAGGCCCTACGACCATGAGCGCTATGAAGGCATCACCATTGGCCGCGAACCCTGGACCGCCATCATGCCTAAGGATCACAGGCTGGCGAAGATGCCGGGCGACACCATCCCGCTCCGCGAGCTTGCCGGCGTGCCGCTGTTTGTGCCATCCCGCGCGTCCCGCCAGCAGTCCATCCTCCGCTGGTTTGCGGACGCTGACACCGAGCCGACCATCATCGGCTCCCTCTCAAACTACCTCGACGCCGTGGCCCTCGCGGAGGCCGGCGGCGCCGTGACCATATTCCCAGCGACCAGCGTCGGCAACAGCACGATGCCAAACGGCCATATTGTCTCCAAGGTCATCACAGATCCGCCAAAATACGCGGAGTATGTCCTTGTCTGGAAGAAGGATGAGCCGCCCCGCGGCGCAGCGCTCGCCTTCACCAATTATGTCGAGGCCGAGATTGCCCGCCAGGACGGCTCCGCCACCGGCCTGCGCGACAGCCGCATCGAGACCGATGCCGGGATGCTGTGATCCGCTTCCGCCTTCAAAGAAACAATCACTCCGCGCCGGTCGGTCACTCAGTAAATCTCCGAAACCAGCTTCCCGACTTCCGTGGCACTGAACTCTGCGCCGTCAAACACGATGGCATAGGCGTAGTTCGTGCTGGCTGCACCTGCCTTTGCACTCCAGATAGTGTTCTTAACTATGTCATGATCTCCGGCCAGCTTCACATTGACCGTCTGGCTGCCCGTCCCGCTCCCGACCTGGATGGATTTGAGCGTAGAATGCTGACTGTAGGAGTTGTAATCCCCGCTGATGTCCGGCATGCCGCTGCCGTCAGGGTAGGACGACTTCCGGATACGCAGTCCCTCCTCTCCGTCTGCATTCTGATAAATGATCTCCAGAATCTCTCCCTGAATCGCCTGATAGATCAGCACATCGTACCCGTCAATCTGATCCGGGATTGTAATCTCCACATCCGCGCATGCCTCTGCCTCGTCCAGCGTACCAAAGGTGTTCCATGGATTGCCTATGGCAGCCTCTGTTTTCGGTGAGCTGTCCGCCGCATCAGCCGCTGCGGAATTCGCAGCCTGCTCCTCCACCGGCACGCTGCTGCCCGCCGCCTTGCCTGTTACCGTCACGGTTCCCTCTCCCTTGGAAGCAGCCTGTTTCGATTCGGTTCCATCGGACTTGGTCTCGCCGCTTTCTGCCAGGTTCTCCCCCTGTTCTGTTTCCCCGGCGGATTTCTCCGATGCACCTGCTCCTGTATCAGGCTGCTCCCCTGAATTCTCTTCTGCCGTCTCCGCTGCGGCCGCCTCCTGCAGCTCCTCATGCGTCGGCTCCGCGGTCCTGCGTGTATTTTGCACGTCAGGGATCTGAGAGACCGGGATCGCACTGCGCTGCAGATTTTGATAGAGGCCTGCTGCCACAAGGCAGATGGCCGCAGCTGCTGCCATCGTCCCCCAGACGTTGATGTGGCGGTGGAACGACTCGTCCGAATTGCGGTCAGGCTCGCGCCGCCCGCTGCCGCGGCCCGGGAAAAACCCCCGCCACCCTGGCCGGACTCCATGTGTGCGGCGGACACCGGCTGGTTCCTCCTCATCCGATTCCAGCTCGTCAAACTCCGGCAGAAGCGCATCCTCCCCGAGCGTATCCATCTGAATTTCTGTGAAATCATCCGGTGTGTCAGGACGCGTGCCAGGCTTCACATCAAGATCATCCACCTGGTATATATCCTTTCCGCCGCGGCTTACAGGCTCCTGCCCTTCGGCTGATGGACGGTCATCAGAACGAGAACCCACTTTCCGATCGTCCGCAGGCCGCCCATCAGACTTTGACCTCGCTGCAAGCCATTCATCAGGCTCCTGCCCCTCCGCAAATCGTTCGTCGTATTCCTGCTCTTCTGCAGGCTGACCCGTCTCTTCTGTGTGAATAGAATCCGGCTCCATTCCGAAATCCAGTTTCTCCCCTGCCTCATGGATATATTCCGGGTCAACATCACTGAGCGCCTTCAGCACCTGAAACGCCGCCTGCTCCGCGCTGTCCTCCGCTTGAAGGTGATCGTTTTGATCCTCCGCATGCTCCGCGCTGCCTTCTGCCGTCGCCCTGGCACCGGCGGCCGGACAATTCTGCACATGCCGGACTGTCCGTTGCTCCTCCCCGTCTCCAGCTCCCTGTTCCCGGCTGATTTCCTCCTGAAGTTTTCTGCGAAGCTGCTGCTCGATGTCCTGTTCCGCGCTCATTCCTGTTTCCTCGTTTGTTTATTTCCTGCCCCATGACAGGTTAAGCATGATAATCCGTCCCGGCCAGATACTCTGCCAGCTTCCTTCGCGTGCGGAGAAGAGACATTTTGACCTTGCCCTCCGAGACACCAAGCCCCGCAGCGATCTCCTTCACCGGCTCCATGTACCAGTACCGCTGCAGGAAAATTACACGGGCATCCGGAGAAAGCCCGCCCAGAAATCCGTTCAGCAGCTCCGTCAGCTCCGATCCCTCCGTCTGCAGAATGGCCTCTGCCTCTGTGACATCCCCCGATGCCAGAACCTCCGCAAGCTCCTCCAGCGCGGCTGCCGTCTCCCCGCCGCCGCGCTTCCCGGCGTGCAGCTTCTCATAGCGGTGCAGCGCGAGATTTCTCGTGATCGTACCCAGAAATGCAGACAGAATCCGCGGCCGCTCCGGTGGGATCGAACTCCACGCCCTCCACCACGTATCATTGACGCACTCCTCCGAGTCCTCCCGGCTGTGCAGCACACGAAAGGCAATCGCGCCGCAATACCGCCCGTATTTTGCACTGGTCTGCGCGACGGCTGCCTCGTCCCGATTGAAATACAGCTCGATGATCTCGCTGTCCTCCATGACCCCTCTCCTGTATCTTTACCCAGAAAGACCCTCTTCTGCCACGAAAAGTAACGAAATTGTCCCTAACGAGTTTAGCTTGTTTGGGACAATTCTGCTGCTCCTCTCAGGAGAGTCTCCGGATCCGTTCCTTCATCTCCTCATCGCCGGTGCAGTCAAGGACCATGTGGCAGCAGTCAAGCGCCTGCCGCCGCCAGGCCTCCGCGCCGGTCCGGCGGTAATTCTGCTCCGCTTCTTCCTCCGCCCTGACCAGAAGCGCCATCGTCACGTTGCTAGCTGCAAGCGGTATTTCCGCCCTGGTGAGGCGCGCCTGCAGTTCCTCCACCGAATACGAGGGCATCTTCGCGTTCAGCGCCGACTCCAGAAAGCGGATTTCACTCTCCGCCTGTCTGCTCTCCTCGAAAAATGTGCTGTACCGGTACAGCACCTCAGCCAGTTCCGGATGATAGCTCTCCAGATGATACCAGCCGAGCCACCGGTAGTACTGCGCCATCTCCGCCCGTGTGCAGCAGTACGGATACACCGCCTTTGTCTCCGCGAGCACATCCTCCTTCCGGTTCAGCCGGAAATAGCAGTCAATCAGATGAAAGCGCACCGCTGTGCCCGCCGGATTCCACTCCTCCGCCTGCTCATAATACTGTGCGGCCGCCACAATCCCGCCGCGCTTCTCCTCATCTTCTGCCTTCTTCAGGAGCGGAGAAACCTCATCCTTCTCACTCAGCGCATACTCACCCGGCTGCTCATAATACTCATACAGAAACTGCTCCGCGATATGATAGATGCAAACCTTCTTCACTGATCTCTCCTGCGTCCCCGCCGGCAAGCCCCGCGTATGCGGAACACTGCTTCCTTCACCCGCATGTCACGGCAAGATGCCCGTTCTCCTCCGCCGCGTCGCAAAATACGCGGAATACGCGCCGGATGTACTCGTCGACCGGTCTTTCCTGCCACATGTCTGTCAGCCGCACCGCGACATCTTCCGGATACTCCGTGAGGCAGTCATAGAGTGCGTCGAGGTTTTTCCCGTAATATGCCGGGAATTCCATCTGTTCCTGGAGGTAGGTCTGCACCTGCTCTTTGGTGTCGAGCGGCCCGAATTCCAGATGAATCCGCCGCCTGGTTCTTTCCGTCTGATCGCACACCGGATTATATTTCGCCGTCCACCGCGGAGAAAACGTCTTCCCGCCTGACACAAATTTTTCCGCTTCTTTCTCCAGATTCATCATTTCCGCCATCTCTGCCACCGCACACCGGGCAATCCGCAGCTCGTCAATAGAGTCTCTCAAAGGTCCGGTAATGATCGTCCGTATAGAAAATCAGGCCATCGCTGGAATACACAATGCGCTTCGCGTTCCGGCTCCCGCCATCATAGTCGATGTCACATTCAAAATATTTCCTGCCATCCGCCTCGGGAAGGCTTCCCTCGTAGTTGCCGAAGCGGCTCCCGCCGATGCTCTTTCCCGGAGCCACCTCCCAGAGATTGCCGGCCTTCGGGTCCCAGCCGGCCGCCTCAGCCTTCCGCTTCGTGATGTAATTGGAGGGCAGATGACCGAATGCATGAAGATAGGCTGCCACCTCATCCCGCGAGGTGTACTCCCCATCCTCCGTGACAGAAAGCCCGTCGTCAGCCAACTCCGGAAGATCAGATTTTGCCGCATCGCCCGGGGAAGAAGCCGCCTCCGCGGCCGTCAGGCTGCCGCCGGAATACTGCTGTGACGCCCCGACAGATACTGCCAGATCGGAAGTCTCCCCTCCTGCCGCCGCGCCCGCCTGCCCGCATCCATTCAGAACCAGGCCGGCCGTCAGAACAATCAGCAGCAGAAACGGCAGCAATACCGAAAGCCGCTTCCGTACCCCAGAACCAAAGCAGCCTGATTTTCTCCGCAAATACTTCATGACTGATACCCGCAAAATTGTCCCTGACGAAATCAGCCTGTTTGGGGCAAAAAATATCCCAAACAGGCTGATCTTCCCAGGGACAATTTTTGTCCCAAAACACAATCGGTTCGTCAGGGACAGTTCTTTCCGATTATTTTATTCCAGGGCCGCCGCGCATTTCTGAAGCAGGCTGGTGATGGGCAGGTGCTGCGGGCAGGCTCTCTCGCACTGGAGGCAGTGTACGCAGTCCGCCGGTTTTCCGCCGTGGCTGGTGGTCCATTTGTACTCGTCGACGGCGTGGTCATGGTTCTCGTAGACAAGTTCGATGTTCATCGCGGCAAAGATGCCGGGAATGTCGATTTTCTTCGGGCAGCCGCCGGTGCAGTAGTGGCAGCCGGTGCAGGCGATGTGGTCGATGCTGTCGAGTGTCCGCTGCGCCTCGGCCATGGTCTCCTCTTCCTTCCGGGAGAGCGGCCGGAATGCCTTCATGAAGGTGGTGTTGTCCTGCATCTGCTCGAGGTTCGACATGCCGGAGAGTACGGTCACGATGCCGTCCTTGGAAGCGATGTAGCGGATCGCCCAGCTCGCGGGTGACGCGTCCGGGTCGACGCTGCGGAAAAGCGCTTCCACCTTCTTCGGCGGTTTTGCGAGCGTGCCGCCCTTGACCGGCTCCATGACCGTGATGCCCTTGCCGTGCTTCCGCACCGTCTCATAGCAGCGCCTTGACTGCACGGAGGGATTCTCCCAGTCCGCATAGTTCAGCTGCAGCTGCACCAGATCGACGTCCGGGTGCTTCGTAAGCAGCTCGTCGAGCAGCTCCGGCGTCCCGTGAAACGAAAAGCCGTAGTGATGAATCTTCCCGGCCGCCTTCATCTCCTTCAGATAATCCCACAGATGGTACTCGTCGTACTTGCCGATGTTGCTCCCGTCGATCGCATGCAGCAGATAGATGTCAAAATATCCGGCTCCTGTCCGCTCGAGGCTGACGTCAAGTTCCTTCTTCGCCTCCTCCTCGTTCTTCGCCGCCCGCGCGTTCAGCTTCGAGACGAGATAGAACGACTCGCGCGGATAGCGGTCCACCAGCGCCGCCTTCGCCGCGCGCTCGGAATCCCCGTTGTCGTACACATACGCGGTGTCAAAGTACTTGAATCCAGAGGCGAGGAACAGATCCACCATCTTCTTCATCGTCTCCACGTCGATCGTGTGGCCGTCCTCCAGACGCGGAAGCCGCATCAGCCCGAATCCGAGCTTCGGAACGTCTTTCCCAAAATATTCACTCATTTTGCAAACCTCCCTTTTGGTTTCTATGCCTAGTATCCCCTCTTTACTTCTTCTCCGCGGATCGCTCTGCTCCCTTTCCCTGGTCTTCTACGCTGACTCCTGCTTTTACTTAGCAGGCTCAGCGTCTTTCTTCTTTCCTTCGCTTTCCAGCCGCCTCCTGCAGTCCGCCAGACCCATCCTCGCCGCCTCGTCGAGCTTCGGATACCTCGGATCGATATCCTCCAGCGTCTTCAGCAAAATCTGTGACACGAGGTATCTGGTGTACCATTTCCGGTCCGCGGGCAGCACATACCATGGCGCGACCGCGCTCGCGGTGTGGTTGATGGCCATCTCGTAAATCTCGTGATACTTGTCCCAGACATCGCGGTCGTCGAGATCTCCGGCATTGAACTTCCAGTTCTTCTCCGGCACCTCGATCCGCTCCAGGAACCGCTTCTTCTGCTCCTTCTTCGACACGTTCAGAAAGATTTTGACGACGCGGTAGCCATTGTGGAACAGGTATTTCTCGTAATTCACGATGTCCGCGTACCGCTCGTCGAAGAATTCCGACGTCTTCTTCCCCGTGCACCGCTCCGGCATCTTGTATGTCTTGTTGAGCTCGCGGAGCCTCACCACCAGCACGTCCTCGTAGTACGACCGGTTGAAGATCGCGATCTTGCCGCGTTCCGGAATGCACCGGTTCACACGCCACAGGAAATCATGCGCGAGTTCCTCCGTGTTCGGCGTCTTGAAGCTGTACACATCGACGCCCTGCGGGTTCACGCCGCTCATCACGTGCTTCACCGTGCTGTCCTTGCCGGCCGCATCTATCGCCTGCAAAATGAGAATGACCCCTTCTCTTCCGTCGGCATAGAGCCTGTCCTGCATCGCGCAGATTTTCTCCTGCAGCGTCTTCGTCTCCGCCTCGATCCGGTCCCGGTCCTCCCTGCTCACGCCGCCGTCCGTGTCGAGATCCGCGAGATGAAGCACTCTCTCCCCGTCAAACCGGTACCGTTTTGCATCCTTTGCCTCTGCCATACGCACCTCCCCGCTGCGAAGCGCAGCATCTGCGTATAAACTACCACATTGAATTCTGCATGTCGGGAACTGGTGCCGCCGCGTCGGCGTCCGTTTTCCGTGTTTCGGCGGCAAACCGACATCTTCACACCACTCCCGCCGCATTTCATGTTTACCTATATTCCTGTGCTTCCTGCCTGTACCGCGCCGCGTTCGCGCGGATGCTCTCCCGCCACCCTTGCGGGAACGCCGAGCGCCAGACTGCCCTCCGGAATACGGACATCCTGCGTCACCAGCGCGCCCGCGCCGATGATGCAGTTCCTGCCGATGTGGCAGCCGTTCATGAGCGTGGCACCCATGCCGATGAGACAGTCGTCCTCCACCGTGCAGCCGTGGATGATCGCGCCGTGCCCGATGGTCACCCGGCTGCCGATCTGCACCGTGCGGCCCGGGTCCATGTGCACGATGCAGCCATCCTGCACATTCGTCTGCTCTCCGATCCGCACCGCGCCCTGGTCCGCGCGGATCACCGCGTGAAACCAGACACTGCTGTCCCTTCCGATCTCCACATCCCCGATCAGGTCTGCGTCCCCTGCAAGGAAACAGCCGTCGCCGATCTTCGGTGTTTTTCCTCCGTAAGTGATAACCATTCTTATACCCCGCTGAAGCGAAAGCCGCAAATGCGGCACCTATGTCAGTTTGTAACAGCGACGAGCCAGAAATCATGATGCAAGCTGCTTGCATCATGGCTCATGGCGGCCGCTTATTATCGGGTGCGGAGCACGAGATGACGGTTCGACGCCACTTTCAAACGATGTTATGGAACCGCTGCCGGAGCAGGCGATTAAATATATTCTACTGGAAGTGCCACCAGGTTTTCCCTGAGATATGTTTTCCGGCCGATCATGCATAGAATTACGCCCATTCCCCTTTTCTTCTCAGGTATTTTATCCAGAATGATATTGGCTGATCCCATGGAAGCCTTCGGATTGCCGGTCATTTTAATTTCTACCGGATATAAAATGCCATTCTCTTCAATAATCAGATCAATCTCGTTTTCGCCGGTTTTACTTTTGTCTTTTCCTCTGTAATAAAAGACCTGAAATTGATAATCCATGCCTTCATTGGAGTACGATTTCAAAATTTCTGAAATAACAAATGTTTCAAACATGCTGCCCGCGACAGCTGAATTTTTCAGTGCATCCGCCGTCAGCCATTTTGTAAGATAACAGGCAAGTCCGGTATCCCGGAAATAAATCTTGGGTGTTTTGATTGCCCTGTTTAAAGCGCTTGCACTATAGGGCTGAAGAATATATATAATCCCGGTCCTTTCCAGTACTGAAATCCAGCTTTTGACTGTCGGCTCACTTACACCGATTTCCGAGGCAATATTGGCATAATTCAGCAGCTCTCCTGTCCTTGCAGCAACCGCAGTCAGAAACTTTGTAAATGTAATGCTGTCTGCCGAAATCAGCTCATGGATATCTCTCTCAAGATAAGTGGTGACATAGGAAGAATAAAAGTCCTGCCAATCACGATCCGTATCATACAATTCAGGATAAGAGCCTTTATGGATGATCTCCCAGATGTCTTCATACGGTTTTAATTTTTTCTCACGTTCGCTGATATACTGCTCTGTAGGAACAAAATGATCGTAAAAAGGAACCTGATATATTTCCCGAAGAGACAATCCGCTCAGTTCACAGATGGAGACTCTGCCTGCCAGAGATTCGCTTACTCCTTTCATCAGTTCAAGTTTTGCCGACCCAGTCAGGATAAACTGTCCCCTCTTCTGAGAATTGTCAACAATCTGCTTGATTTCCTCGAGAACGGAAGCCTCCTTCTGCACTTCATCGATAATCAGAGGACAGGGGTTATTAAGAAAGAAAAGCTTCGGTTCTTCCCTTGCCTGAAGTCTGGTAAGCTGATCGTCAAAAGTAGTTCTGTGATATTCAGGAAATTCATGCTCAATCAGCGTAGATTTTCCAACCTGTCTGGCGCCGGCTACTAAAGTACATTTACTGTTTTTTACCCTGTTTTTCAGGACATCCGAAATTGCTCTTTCGATATACGCCATGGCGTCCCTCCGACTAATCTAAAATTCTATTTTATTATAGTCGTAATTGAGGTGTCTCACAACGTTCTCTCCCCTTCTCCGGCTAATTCAAAATGCGAATTTAGATTAGTCGCCGGAATCTCTTTCTGACAGCATGCCCCGTCCTCGTGCATGCAGACCATCTGCTGCTCTTTCGCCGCCTTCCCTTCGCGCCTGTTGATGCTGCCTTCTCTACTGCTCCTCTCCCCCGCTCTTTCCGGCCTTCGCCCCGCCGTCCGCGTCATCCTGCTCCGGCTCTCCGCCCTTCTTCCTGGAGGCAAGTGTGATGCGCACCTTCACGATCCGGTTATTGTCCACCTCGATCGCGCGGATTTTGTTGCCCTCGCGGTCCACCGCGAACTCGCCCTTCTCCGGGATGTGGTCGAGCAACCCGATCAGATACCCGCCGAGCGAATCATAATCCTCGCTCTCGAGGTCCGCGCCGACCTCGTCGTCAAAATCACTGAGGCTCAGGGATGCCTCGCAGATGTAGTCGTTCGGACCGATTTTGCGGATCTCGTTGAGCTCCTCCTGATCGTACTCGTCGCGGATCTCGCCGACGATCTCCTCGAGAATATCCTCCATCGTGATGATACCGACCATCACGCCGTACTCGTCGAGCACGATCGACATCGTGACGCTCGCCTTTCGCATCTCAAGAAACAGCTCGTATGTGTTCTTGAACTCGTGGGTGAAATACGCCTCCCGCACGTAGTCGCGGATGTTGAAGGGCTTCTCGTGATCGTAGAGCAGAATATCCTTCATATTCAGCACGCCGATGATGTTGTCAGGGTTGTCCTCATAGACCGGCAGCCGCGTGAACTTCTCGCCCGAGAACAGCCGGATGAGCTCGCTGTACTTCATACTCACGTCCGCGCACACCACGTCCACGCGCGGCACCATGATGTCCCGCGCCTCCGAGTCCGTGAGGTCGAAGACGTTGTTGATCATCTCTTTCTCGTCGTTCTCGATCTGCCCGTCCTCGTGGCTGACCTCCACCATCGTGCGGATGTCCTCCTCGGTCGGCTGGTTCACCTTCGCGTTCGGGTCGACCCGGTGCAGGAACAAAATTCCTCTGGACAAAACATTCGTCAGTGCGATGAGCGGGGTGAGAACGACCATCAGCGCATTCAAAATCGGTGCGTTCCGCAGCGCCAGCTTCTCCGCCTGAATTGTCGCCATCGTCTTCGGCGTCACCTCGCCGAACACCACGATGAGCAGCGTGATGATCGCCGTAGCCACCGACACCGCGGCGCTCCCGCCAAAGCGGTTCGCCATGACGCCCGTCATCGCCGAGGCCGAGAGATTCACGATATTATTTCCGATCAGAATCGCCGTCAGCATCTTGTGCTGCTTGTTCTCTATGAGATCCAACGCGAGCCTTGCCCTGCTGTTCCCGTCGTCGGACAGACTCCGCAGCCGCAGGCGGCCGCAGCCGCAGGCGGCTCACACTCATCATGGCCGTCTCCGCGGAAGAGAAAAAGGAAGAAAGATAAATCAGAACAATCAGAATTACCAGTTGCAAGCCAATCTCGGCGTCCAAAAAATTCACACTCCTTATTTTCCTGATAAAATCAGTCAAGACTATAGTTGTCTACTATGATACTCTATCCGCCCGTCCTGCGTCCAGTTTCCGACCTCATCCTGTCCCCTCATCTGCGCAGGTCCCCGCCTCCGCTGTCCTCGTTTCTCTCGCTGCTCTGCTCTCGCTGCTCTATGCCCTGCTGACCGCGGTTTCATCCAGCTAAGCGCGGATTTTCACAAATTCCTGCCGATTTTCACAAATCCCATGTAGAAACGTTCCCCGTACGGTTTGGCCTCTCCTTGTACTATAATAGAGTTATTCCCAGCCCGCGCCCGTCTCTACGAACAGGCTGGAACAGCTGCAGACTGCATGGCTCCCGCATCGCCGGCGCCGCCAGATAAGGTCCCAGCGGCATATAATTAACCGGGAGGTGAAATCACCATGCGAATCGGAATCGTGGATGACGCTGTCGAAGACAGAAAACTGGTCCGCCGCGAGATGAACCGCTGCCTCAGGGAGAGCGGTATGGAATCCGCCGAATATTCAGAATTTGACAGCGGCGAATCCCTGCTCGCCGTCTACAGGGCGGGCATGTTCGATCTCCTCTTCCTCGACATCTGCATGGGAGGGATCACGGGCACCGAGACCGGCATCGCGATCCGAAAGCTCGACCGCCACGTCAAAATCGTTTTCATCACCTCCAGCAATGATTACGCCGCGGAGAGCTACCGCGCGAAAGCATCCCATTACCTCCTCAAGCCGCATAACTATGCCCAGTTCCATGAGATGTTCGAGGAACTTGCGCTCACGCCCGACCTCGAGACGCCCGGCAGCTTCCTTTCGCTCCCTGACGGCATGCGGATCGCGTACAGCGACATCGTCTACACTGATTACCACAATCATTATGTGTACTTCCACTGCTCCAGCACCGCGGAAGTCCGCAGGACCTATATGTCTCAGAACGAGATCGAGGACCTCCTCTGCAGCCGGCCCGGCTTCGCCACCTGCTCCAGAGGTATCATCGTAGATTTTGACAAAATCCGGCGATTCACGGACAGCGTGCTCTCGATGCAGAACGGAGACACCGTCCCCGTCAGCCGCCGGCGCCTGCGTGAGGTGAAGGACGCCTACGCGGAATATGTCTTTATAAAGTGAAAGATGCGCACCTTGCCCCACCTTTCTGCCGTGAGGCGCATTGCAGGGCGCACCTGCTCCAGGCACCGCACCATTTCCGCGGCGCCCTTTGTTCTGCAACGTTCCATGCAGCGCGCCGGCGCCATCCGGCGCCTGCATATTTTGTCCCCGGAGGATACCGCCATGCCGTTCACACAATGGGAATGCCTGCTCTACTCCATCGTCGCCATCGCTCCGTTCATGGTGTTGTATTACACTGCCTTTCGTGACGAATTCCGATACAGCACCCGCCGCACCATTCTGATTCTCATTCCCTTCACCCTGGTTCAGATCGCCATCGAATTCAATGCGCTCTACGGTTATTTCCCCTGGATCGGCCTCGCGGACATTATCTCTCCGCTTCTCTTCATCCTGCTCCTTCGGATCATCCTCCGCGGTCCCCTCGGCCGCATCTTCTTTGTCCTCCTCGTCGTCTGCAACTTCAGTAATCTCGCCGTCTCGGCGGCAAAATACGTGGAGGGTCTGATCTCCGAATCTGACGCGCTGAAGCGGTACCACTGGACCTATTCCTGTCTGCTCCTCTTCTTTGAGATCCTCGTCTGCCTTTTTCTCTGGAAGACGATCTTCCAGGATTTCCGGAAAGGCAGCCGTCCGGAAAGCGCCGCTTCAGAGCAGAGCTATGCCGGCGATGGTCTCTCAGGCGAAGCCTTGCCGGAACATGGATACCGCTTCTCCTCCGTCCTCGGGGAGAAGGATGAGCAGGAGGAAGAGGATAACGGCCCGCTCTGGAGCTATCTCTTCCTCGTTCCGGCGACCTTCTATCTCGTCTGGATGTACATGTTCTATCAGGGCAGCGAACCGGCGGTGCGCAAACTGATGCACCTCTACTACCTCGTCACCATCTCCGCCATCGATTTTGGCTCCCTGCTCGTCTACCGGCTTATCATCCGCCTGGTCCACGACCAGGCCGAGAAGCTTGCCCTCCGGAGCCAGAACTACCGCCTCCAGCTGCAGGCTGTCCAGACGCAGTATCTGAGCGACCGCATTGAGAACACCCGCCGCATCCGCCACGACATGCGCCACTTCCTTGCCACGGTAGAAATGATGGCAAATGCCGGAGAGTGGGACCAGCTCCGCACCTATATCGCAGAGACAAGAAGCAGCTCCGGAATCGACGAGCCGCTCGTCTTCTGCGACAACGCAGCTGTCAACGCCGTGCTGTCCTATTTTGCCCCAAAAATGAAAGAGAATGGCATCCAGTCCGATATTCAGATCGACATGCCGAGGGACCCCGGTATCTCCTCCAGCGACCTCTCCATCCTCTTTGCCAATCTCACGGAGAACGCCATCGAGGCCTGCTCCCATCAGGCCTCCACGGAGCGCCGCATTTCCATCCACAGCTCCTGCAGGGGCGACAACACCCTTCTCATCACCTGTGCCAACACCTTTGAGATCGAGCCGCGCACAGACAAGTACGGCACCTACCTCTCCAGCAAACGGCAGGGCTGCGGCATCGGCATCGAATCCGTCCGGACCATCGTCCGCCGCTACAACGGCCGCTGCAGCATCACCGCGAAGGACAAAATCTTCACGGTCCGCATCATGCTGCTGACAAACGCATAAAGACGAACGCATTGAGCCGAGCGCCATAGCTGAACGCCATAACCGAATAAGGCCGAGCGCATAGGGCTGAACGCATAGGGCCGGGGTGCTTTCGCACCCCGGCCCTATGCTGGTTCTTTCATTCTAGCATCCGTTCTCACCGGTTTTTCATCCATGTAATCCCGGCTGCCTGCTTCATGCGGCTGCTTAGTGATTCTTGCGGCGCTTTCTGTCTGCTGCAAGCCATCCCATCATTCCGGCTGCCGCGATCAGAGCGATCCAGCCATAGAATCCCATGCTGCTGTCATCTCCCGTCATCGGTACCGCCGAACCGGTTCTGGTCGCACCAAGCACCTTCTGTTCAACCACCGGAGGCTGCTCCGCTTCCTGCACCGGGATCACTCTGCTCGCGCCGAGCACCTTCGGCTCAACCACCGGCTGATAGACCGTTGTCGTCGTGTTTGTTGTTGTACCACCACCGCCGCCGTGAGCGTGCCATACACGTAAGTAATATCGTAGTTGTCCTCTGGCGCTCCGGTCGGTTCATTCTCCTGCTCCGCCGAATCCTCATCGACCGAAAGAAGCACTGCCATCAGGCGCATCATCCTTCTGACCGGCGCCGGCCTCCTGTCCACAACACTGCTTCGGCTGATCTGAACCGTAAATTTGTTCTGGCTCGATCCAACTTCCGTCTGGCTGCCCGTGAACGTAAACTCCGCGTTTTCGCCCTCTGCCAATCCATCGCCGCCAATTGTGACATGGGGTGCTGTCAGCGGTGTGCCGTCATACTCCTTCGTTGCGGAATCGGAAGTGAATGTTACCGCGCGCCTTCCGATCTTCATCTTGCCATCGTTGACCGTTACCGTAACCTTCGTGTAGTTCTCAGTTCCGCCAACATCGAAGCTTCCCTCTGTCAGTCCCATCGGGTACTCGCCGGCATTCGTTCCCTTCGCTTCCGCTTTCACATTATCCTTCAGGCTTACCGTGATGCCTGCTGGAAGCTCGCTCGTCGTATAGNNTCAAGCTTGCCATATGCCAGCTTGATGTCGTAATTATCGCCGTTGGTGCCTTCCGTCAGTGTGTAGTCGAAGGTGTTGTCAACAGTTCCCTTATTCGTGATCGTCTTGAAGTTGCTGTACGTTGCGCCGTCGTTTCCGACAAATCCTTCCTTCTCTCCGGTTGCCGCTGCTGCGCTTTCTTCGCTGTGTACATTGCCATCATACGGCCAGCTGTTGCTCCCCGATGTGATCTTTACCGGACGCTTGCCGATCGTCAGCTTGCCGTCGTTGACCGTTACCGTAACCGTCGTGTAGTTCTCAGTTCCTCCAACATCGAAGCTGCCCTCTGTCAGCCCCATTGCGTACTCGCCGGCATTCGTTCCCTTTGCTTCCGCTTTCGTATCATCCTTCAGGGATACCGTGATGCCTGCCGGAAGATCGCTCGTCGTATAGCCGCTCACGCTCTTCTCGGTCCCATCGTATACTTCCGTTCTGCTGTTCCCTGTAATCGTGATGTGGGCTTCGTCCGCTGCCGTGATCTCAAGCTGCCCATATGCCTGACTGATTTCGTAGTTATCGCCGTTGGTGCCTTCCGTCAGTGTGTAG
>CACZJZ010000024.1:2029-44426 GCA_902781655.1 uncultured Lachnospiraceae bacterium | reverse complement strand
TATCCGAACAATATGTTTTTGGCTGCTAATCTGGTTCTTCCCATCCTGCTGTCATCCCTGCCGGGTCACCACTGCCGCGGTCCCCTCTTCCACAGACCGTACGCGGCAAAATAAAGCGCCGGGCTTCCCGTAAAGAGGCGGATCTTCTGCCGGTACCCGGCGGGCAGATACTGCTCCATCCCGGGCGTGCGGGCGCATGACCGGAGCAGCCCGCGCATCTGCTCCGTGCGGTCCGCCATCCGCCTCCTGGTCTCTGCGTCCGCGAGCGCGAGCTTGGATGCCGTAAGGCAGATCCCGACCGCCTGCCGCGCCGCGAACCGCGCGCGGATCTCCGGCTCGCCGGCGAGCGCGTGAAACTGTTCCTCCGTGAACCGCTCCGCCTCCTGCCAGCAGCGGACCTGGTCGAAATAGCTTTCCGCGAAGGGCCGGTTCATCGCCCCTCCCGGATTATCGTAATACCAGTAGAGCATCTCCCGCGTCACTTCGGCTTTCCTCACGCGGGGGAGAAGCTCCAGCACAAACAGCGTGTCCTCTCCGATCGTGAGATCCTCCCGGAACCGCGTGTCCGCCACCGTCTCCCGCCGGAACAGCTTGCTCCAGACCCGGGTGTCGTTTCCGAGAATTCCCTCCCTTAGAAACGCCTTCGCCGTCAGCTCCTGGAAGCTGCCCGCACGATCCGCGCCATCCTGTCCGGCAGCTCCTTCCGCCGGCAGCTCTCCGGCAGAAAACACGCTCCGGTCCCGGACAATCGCAAACCCGCTCCCGGCAAAATCCGCGCCGGTCCGTTCCAGTTCCTTCCGCAGCACAGCCAGAAATTCCGGGTGCAGCGCATCGTCCGCATCGAGGAAGGCGACGTACTCGCCGCGCGCCGCGTCAAGTCCGCGGTTTCTCGCCCGCGAGACACCCTTCTCCGAGGTCAGCAGACGGATCCGCTCATCCCGCGCCGCCAGCTCGGACGCCAGCGCCGGACCCTCGTCCTGCGAGCCATTGTCCACCAGCAACAGCTCCCAGTCCGGATCCACCTGACGCAGCACCGATTCCGCCGCGTCCCGCAGCGTTCCCGCCGCGTCACAGTATGGAATAATGACAGAGCACGTCCCCATAACTCTCCTCTGTTGTTCCTGGCGCATTCATCCGCTGCCACCGGTTTGCACTGTCTGAAACTTCATTCAGCCCCTTTCCCGGTAAACACCACCGCCACGGTCTGCAGCAGAATTTTGAAATCCAGGGAAAGGCTCCAGTTATCGATGTATTTGAGGTCGAGCTTCACCACTTCGTCAAAATCGGTGATGTCAGAGCGTCCGCTGACCTGCCACAGGCCCGTCAGGCCCGGCGTCATGGAAATGCGGCGGCGGTAATGCTCGTTGTACTGCTCAAATTCCTTCTCCGTCGGCGGCCTCGTGCCGACGAGGCTCATGTCCCCCTTGAGCACATTGAGAAACTGCGGGAACTCATCCAGGCTCGTCCGGCGAATGAAGTGTCCGACCTTCGTGACGCGCGGATCGTCCTCCATTTTGAACATCAGACCATTCATCTGATTTTCCCGCTGCAGATCCTTGAGGCGCTCCTCCGCATCCTGATACATCGAGCGGAACTTGTAGATTTTGAAGCGACGGCCGTTCTTGCCCACGCGGACCTGGGAGAAAAACACCGGTCCCGGGGA
Source organism: uncultured Lachnospiraceae bacterium (assembly GCA_902781655.1). GTDB lineage: Bacteria > Bacillota > Clostridia > Lachnospirales > Lachnospiraceae > CAG-791. The sequence goes on along the minus strand of CACZJZ010000024.1, from coordinate 42,763 downwards.
GTCCAGTCTGATCGCGGGACCCAGAAACAGTGTCAGGATGCCACAGATCGCAAGACCGACAAGACCGCCGATGATGTCCACAAACCGCTTGATCACGAGCTTCTTGGCGCTCGTCCGGAACATGGAATAGGTGATGACGGAGTAATCGCCGAAGACGCCGACGCTGGAGACCGCCTGGCCCGTATCCGGCAGCTCCATGTTGTAGTGCACCACGACGCCCATCTCCTCAAACCCGTTGATGATATCCTTCATCTGGCGCTGGGAAATGTCCGGCGTGTTGATGAATACCTCGTCGAACGGCACCTGCGTGATCGTCTCGGTGAGATTCTTCATACCGCCGAAGAACGGCACACCGGCGACGGTCTTGTCGTCCCGGATGCACGACTCCAGATTGCGCTCCGCATAAGCGGCGCCCACGATCTGGTAGCTTGCGTCCATCTCCTGTATGAGACGGCGGACCGTCCTCTCGCACTCGTAGCGCCCGGACAGCACCAGCACTTTCGTGACTGCGTGGTCTGCCGAGAGATAATGCTTCATCAGCTGCTTTGCCAGATAATGGCACACGAGCATCAGGCCAAAATCAACGAGACCAAAATACAGAATCACAAGGCGGGAGATGAAGATGCCCCAGTGCGCCGCGAAGATGACGACCGAAATGGTGACCATCAGGATCGCGTTGCACTTGAGCACCTCCATCAGCTCCCGGAAATAGCCCCTGCGCAGAAAGTTCCGGTTCCAGTCCTGAAAGAAGTTGTAGACCGTCGCCGTCAGCAGCAGAATGACAAGCACAATATAGTGCAGCCGGATGCTGCCCCAGTCATTGCGGCGGTTGAACCGGATATGCATGGCCAGCATATACGAAATAAAAATGACGAGCATGTCGAGCAGCCACATTCCATAGGTCTGCAGCACGCGGTTTTTTCCGCTGTTCATTCCTTCTTTTCCCCCTCTGCCGCCGATACCGTGCGGTCACTGCCGCACAGAAGCGGCAGATACGCCGCAAATACCACCAGCGCATAATTTCTGGCCAGAAAGACCGACACCAGATGTGCCTCCACCACTGTATAAATGATAAAACAGGTCATCATCATGACCGCGGCGCTGTCCCTGTTCCTTCGGATCTGCCTGAGAAAAGCGAAGATCAGCGCGAACAGAATAATCGCCGGGATGACGCCATACCAGTAGACCACACGGACCCATCCCATGTCAAAATAATACTGGTTCCGGCGCGCACCGAACAGGGTCCAGGTGTACAGCGTCCCCTCGTGGAAGATGGTATCATACAGCGCGCTGATCCGTCCGGTCAGCGGTCCGTCGAGCCGCGCAAGCAGCGGATCGGACAAACCGAAAACCGCAGCGGAGACAGAAAACGCCAGTGCCAGCGCGAAGGCCGCCTCCGCGCAGACATAGGGAAACGCACTCTCCCGGAAACTCCGGCTGTAATGCAGCAGCGCCGAGAGAAGCAGGGCAAAGCTCAGAATTGCGAATCCCGTGTTGGATTTTGTCCGGCCATACAGCACGGCGTTGAACAGGGCAAACCACAGGTAATGAAACCAGCGGAATCTGTCCTGCCACAGATACAGGGCGAGAATGCAGAGCATGGCTGCCATGCAGTGGCAGGCGTTGGGATGGCCGAGGCCGAAGCACCAGCGTGTCTCCATACCATGCCCGAAGTCGTCCGTGAGCTTCAAAGTGCCATAGACCCCTGTCACGGACAGAAGCGCCAGCACCGCGCAGCCCAGCGTCGTCACCCAGAACATCACCTTCAGAATGGTCCGTTTATTAATGTCCCGGCAGGCCGCCACGAAAACCGTGAAGCGCAGCAGCTCGTTCCTTCCGCTGAACCGCCAGGAAACCACCCCGAGCAGCAGCGCTCCCAGGAGCCAGAGCAGCTCCCTGCGGTCGTATTTTGTCGTCAGGACACGGCAGAAAAAGAGCACGAAGGTGAGCCGGAATACCTGGCTGATGAACGGCTCGGTGTAATTGCTCTTATCCACGATCACTTCCATGAGTTCAAGGAGCAGCGCGGCCCAGAAGAGCACGGTGGAGGGACCGGCGAGCACCCTCCGCGCCGGCTCAGTCCGGTCCACTGCCCTGTCAGCCCCCCTGCGGAAGGAGGCAATTGCCCGGTCCAGCAGATACTTCCTGGTGTCGGCGCGCCGCTGCGCTGCCGCGCGCTTCTCCCGCTCCGCAGCCTCCCGGTACGCGGCCTTCCACGCCTCCACGGAAAGTCCGGTCCCATCTGGAAGAGATGCGGCCGGCGCATGGAACCGCGCCCAGACATCCGCCAGGGCGCGCACGGCGCGCGGGTCGTCCGCGAGATGATACCGGGCGAAGACCGCGGCGTACTCGCGGCAGTTGATCTGCGCATCTCCGCTCACCTTCGACGTCAGCTGGCCCTCGTGCTCCGCGATGGTGACGAGAGGCCGCTCCGTCGCGGCAAAGTGTGGATTGACCGACAGCAGATGAAGGTAATACTCCGCGTCGACAATCCAGGTGAGCTGCTCGTCGAACCGCACCGCGCTCCGGCGGACAATGACCGCGGACGGCGCGCCGATCTGATTGACGGCATAGGGCAGCCGCCAGTCCTGCCTGAGATCCCGGACGTAGGTCCCGCCGGCTGCGCGGTCATAGACCCTGAGAGGCTCCTCCGTTCCGGACTCAGCACCATTACCGCGCCGCCCAGCGCAGCTCCTCTCCCCGGACCGCCTGCCCCATACCTCCTGCCTCGACCCGGAGAACGCGAGATCCGCCTCCGGGTGGTCGTCCATCAGCCGCACAAAGGACCCAAGGCTGTCCGGAAACGTGAACCGGTCATCATGGTGCATGATTTTGACATAGTCGCCCTGCGCGGCGTCAAGGCACGCATTCCAGTTGGCCGCCGCGCCGTGCGGCGTATCATGACGGAAATAGCGCACGGCAAGACGCGATGCTTCCGCACGGACCGTCTGCTCCACGGCCCGGGTCCGGGAATCATCGGACACGATGACTTCAAAGTCCGTATATGTCTGCTCCTCAATGGAACGGAGCAGTTTCTGAATGCCCTCCGCGTTTTCGTAAGCGGGAATACAGATGCTGACCTTCGGCATAGTACCCTCCCGGGCCGCGCCGCCCGTACGTCCTGAATCGTCAGTTCTTCGGCTTTTTACACCGCGGATCCACCGTGCGCTCCGCTTTCCAGAGCGCCCTGTGAAGAAGCCTTTTCCGCGCGAGCTGTCTCCGCAGCTTCTCCACCTCCGGATCCCCCTCCGCCGCAGGCGCGCGGTCGAAGATCCCCTTGGCCTCCGCGCGCCTTCTCCAGTCCGCCAGCTCCTTCCGGCACTGCTCCGGCGTGCAGAGTCTACCGTCCCTGCCAAGATACAGGAATTCCTGATATATATTCTGCGCGGAGGCCCAGAAACCGTCCGAGCTGTTGTGACGTGCCCAGTATTTCGGCGCAATGATCCGCCGGACCGTTTCACTGGTGTACGCCGGGAAAAAGCCGAAGGAGGAATTGGACAGAATGAGATACCGGGCATTCTTCAGCGTGACATAATCCTTCTCCGGTCCGAAATGATGTACCGCGAACCCCGGGAGCAGACGGTGCGCCGCCTCCTCGTCGTCCGTGACCACCAGGAAACGGAGGCGCTCCGGAAGCTCCGTCCCGCCCGGCAGACTGCTCCGGATCTCCTCATAATAACCCTGCATCAGTCTGCAGGCATCGAGATAGTACCTGCGACGCAGAAACAATGCCTCGTCGTCCGCGTACTCGCCGCCCCGCACATTGATGACACACAGATCCTCCGCCGTATACTCCCCGGACTCATATGCCGGCCTCACCCGGAGCCACTGCCGGATTTCCTTCCTGTGCGCGCCAAAATACGACTCGTCCTGCAGGTTCCCGTAAATCAGAAGATCCCGCGAAAAATCCGGCACACCATCCCTCTCCCGGGCGCCAGGACACAGCGCCGGGTCTGCTCCTGCGATATAGCAGCCGTGCGTCAGATCGTGCACGCTGTCCCGGACTATAATCCGCTCCTCCGCCTCGTCATAGCGCTGGAACGCGCTCCGCTCTTCCTCTGGGATCGGCGTCCCGAGATCCACATCCAGATGCTCCGCATGAAAAAGCTGCTGCCCCGCCGTGCCGAACGTCTGTCCGTGGTCGAGCGCGATACATCTTGCGGAAACATAGCAGAACAGCCTGTTTCCCAGTCCCTGCCCCTTCAAAAATTCTGTTCCGATCATACGTCTCTTGTTCCTGCCGCCTCTCCGACCTCAGCCTCTGCGCTTCCGGAGGAGCTTCGCGCGCGTCTCCACTGCGCCGACGCTCACCTTGTCCCATATCTTCTGATACCACTTTGGTTCCTGATAGAGCAGATAACGATATTCATCCAGATGATCGCGCAGATACTGCGGATAGGAATCGTCGATCTTTGCCACGACAATCCGGCTGTCCCTGCCGAAGAGATCCTGGCGGCTGCGGATTTTGCTGCCCACCTCGAAGAGGGTGCGGCGGTTGTTGAACTCCTGATGTGCGGCGCTGCGTATTTTGTAACGGATACGCTCCTCCATCGACTCGTCGCGCCCGCCGCCCATATAGGAAAAATGCCAGCCGCCGTTGTCCACGCGCACCCCGACAGCCTTCTGCGCCGCGTCGCGGAGCTGCTCCATCGTATAGATGTCGAGCATGCTGCGCCGGCACACCTTGGTCCCGAGCCAGCGGCGGGGATGAGCGCCCTCGAACTCCCCTGTGACGGAGAGATTGTTGCCGGAAATATCCTCGAGATTGAGGCAGCCGTAGAAAAGCCGCTGCGCCAGCATATAGATCCGCCCGTCCTCCACCTGCGGGAGCAGCGCCCGGAGCGTGTCGGGATTCGGGATCTCATCGACGTCGGAGAATATCACGATGTCGTCCGGCCCAGCGTCCGCCAGTCCGCGGATCACCGCGCATTTCTGGTGATGGTCCCGCGTGAAGGCGTCGCAGTCCATGGGCGTGTCCCGCACCACGACATGAATGATCCGGTCAGCGAACTCTCGGAATTCCTCCTTGTGCTCCTCGTAGAACAGCGGCTTCGGCTCGCCGGAGAACGTCACCGTCGACTCGCTGATCACAAACCGGTCTGCCACATCCGACAAAATATGAAGCCGGAGCTTCAGAATATCGAGCTCATTGAAAAATTGAAAACAATCATAGACCATCTCTGTACCTCCGGCCTAGTCCATCAGATCCAGCCTGTCGCAGATCTTTTTAATATAGCAATTTTTCGGAATCCAGTCCGGATACTCCGCATTCGGTCCCATCCACTTGTGAAAAACGAACGGCCGGATGCCGTCCATGTCCGGAAGATGATTCTCCTGCCCGAAGTATTTTGCCACCTCATAGGGTGCATAGGTCATGCCGGCCGCCAGGAACCGGTGACGGTTCTTCACACAGATGAATCCGTCCTCGTTGAAGAACCCGTGGTCCGCCTCAAAGGGAATCCCGGCCTTTGCCGGATACTCCAGAAGCCTTCTGCTCCGGATCGAAACGCTGTTTCCAACGCGGACAAGTTCCCCATTGATGTCGCGGTAGGTGATGAGATCCTCCGCGGGCGGAATGGGAAACGGCGAGCCGATGTAATCATAATCCAGGAATTCATCCCGCCAGGAATCCGGATTTACCACAAATCCGTCCGCGTGCACCAGCAGGCAGAAATCCGTGTGGATATACCGGTACATCTTATAAATCATATCGTAATTGAACTTGTCGATCTCATCAATTTTGTCGATATGCTGATACTCGATATACTTCGGCAGAAAGTGCGGCTTCTTGTGGCATATGAATGTCACCGCGCCAAAATCGATGCCTCTGCAGCTGTATGCGAGGGCCTTCACAGTCGCCCGGATGTTCACGCTGGTCATGGCCGCCAGCGTCACGTTCGGCAGCTGAAGCCTGCCGTTCCTGTATTCCGCCATAAGTTCTGTCCTTTCAGAAAACACACCTGGATTTCCATATCATTTTCATATCATGATCCAGATCCGCACTCCAATACAGATCCGCACTCCCGCAAAGCGGCGCCGCAGCTGTCACAGCGGGGATTCTTTATTGGATGACGATCATATCGTCCCGCAGCATATCCGTGCCGTCCGACGTATTGATAAAGCGCGGCGGCGCCATCACCAGACGCCCTTCCTCCCGCGAGAGCCAGGAACCCCACCAGGAAAAGCTGCTGTTCGCGATGATGTGATGACGGCAGAGACTCATGAGCTTCATATCCTCGATGCCGCTGCCATCCGGCTTTCCCTCCCCGCGCACAACAACGGCGTCGCTTCCCGCAAAGTGCTCCTCCGCCCAGTCGGGATCGTTTGTGAAGACAAAATACTGCGGCCTCTCTCCGCGTCTCCGGAGTATCTCCTCCATCTTCGCCATCGCCCTGCGGTAATAGTCCTCCGTGCAGATGCCGCCGTAGATATCCTGCCGGTTCAGATAATCGCCGCGTCGGATGTGCATGCTGACCGGAACCGTGCGAAGCGCGTCCTCCGCGGCCAGAATCATCCTCTCATACTCCCGCCTCCGGCCGGTGAGCCGCACGCCGTCCATGGAAAACGCCTGCCGCACCTCCTGCCGCACGTCGGCAAAATATCGCTCGCTCTGCCAGCATCCGGTGAGGTATGCCTCTGTGAGTCCGAGAACCGCGGGATCAAACACGTACGGCTTTCTCTCCGCGTAGAGCTTTGTCCTCCGTCCGGTCAGTTTCCTTCTCACCCTTGACAGGAAATCCATGTAGGAATCCGTCAGCGCCACAATTTCTCTCCGCGTGGCGACGCGGTAGGAGGGCAGCTGCGCGCCGAAATCCTCCCTCAGCTCCGGATGGCGCAGCCTCTCGTGCTCGCCATATTCCGTTGTCTCGTCGATCCGGACCTCTCTGCCCTCCGCGCCGAGCGCGAGGTACAGGGCATACTGGAACATCTGATTGCCGAGTCCGCCCGACAACTGCACAATGATCAAAACCGCCTCCTGTAACGCTCCTCATTGGAAAGAATTCCGGATCTTGCCCTCAAGAAATGACGCCGTCCGCCGTATGCCTTCCTCCAGGGGAATCGGATGCAGACACCCGTAAATACTCTCATACCTGCTGATATCAAGGTAATTGGCCGGCACGTCCGTGGGCCTGCCCGCGATATAGTCCACTGTGAGATCCGGGTATACCGTCCTGCGGACCGCTTCGATCACCTCGGCAACACTTGTTCCGTGTCCGGACCCCAGGTTGAAGACCCGCAGATCATTCTCCCCGTCCACAATGTTCAGGATCCCCCGCACCGCATCGTCGATGTAGAGGAAGTCCCGGACCACCGACCCGTCGCCGTAGACCTCCAGATGATGGTCGGTCAGCGCCCGGTAAATGAACGTCGTCACTACTCCCAGTCTCCCGTTCGGCCTCTGGTATGGCCCGTACGGATTGGCCAGCCGGATCACCCGGTAGTCGAGTCCCTCCTGATAGCGGTACAGATACAAGAGCTTCTCGATCGTCACCTTCTGGATTCCATACGAGCTGATTGGATAGGTGACCATATCCTCGCGCACCGGACAGGCTCCCTTCTTTCCGTAGACCGCGCCGCCGGAGGAGAGAAACACAACCCTGCCGACATGCTGCCGCACGCAGGCGTCCAGGAGCCTCGCCGTGGGTATGACATTGGCCTCGAGTTCCTCCGGGATATTCTGATTGGATGTCCCCGGAATCGTTGTGCAAGCCAGATGATAGACCACATCCGCGCCCTTCACCTGTCTGTCAAAATCCGTGTCAGGCCGGAAATCCCCCTCAAGGAACCGCACTCCCGGAAGTCTCATCTCCAGAATATGCTGAAAATACTCCTCCTTCCGGTCGACCACGGTGATGACATCCGGTGCACCGCCTTTTCTGCTGCCACCGCGCGCCGCCAGGGCTGCCGCGAGATTGGTTCCCAGGAAGCCGCATCCTCCGATCAGCGTACTGTTCATGTTCTGTTCTGTCTCCTTTGCAGGAATCTCTGTTTGCAGGGAATCACGATCCGGTCGTTGACGCTCATGAAGGCACTGTAAAGACGCGGAGACCTGAGGAAGAGTTCCATCTTCTGCCGCTCATGCGGATTGGCCTCCGGAAAGGCATACGCCGCGTCAAAATGCGGTCTCTCCGCAAGTATCTCCTCCCGGAGCTTCTCAAGCGTCTTCCTCTTCTCCTCGGAGGGCAGATTCGAACGCTCCGCCGCGGTGTAATAGATCAGAAGCCGCTTCAGAAACCAGTAATCCGCCGCTGCCGCGAGATCCTCTCTCCCGATGCCGCGCAGATATTCCGACCGGTCCCGGAAATCCGGGATGAGATCCGTGAGAATCCGCGGACTGAATCCCTGATTCATGTAGCTCCCCTCCCGGGTACAGTAATAGTTATACGAGGCGTGATCCAGCACCGCGATCATGCCCTGTTTTGACAGCAGTTTCGTGGTATACAGGATATCCTCATACCAGCGCGACTCGTCGAAGCGCAGACTCCCGAGGAAATCCCTGCGGTACAGCTTGTTCCAGGCTGCGTTCTGGATCTCAATCTCAGGGGTTTCCCAGATATATTCACGCAGCCCATCCGCCAGGGTTCCGAAATAGACAAGATCCCGGGATTCATCCACCACGCGGTCGTCATAGACCTGCCGGTAGCGGCACACGGCGACATCCGCATGAAAGGTCCGGATCGCCGAGAGCATTCGCTCGTAGCAGTCCGCGTCCACCCAGTCGTCATTGTCAAGAAACGCAATGTAAGTTCCGGTTGCCGCCTCGATTCCCGCGTTCCGCCCGGAGGCAAGTCCTCCGTTCTTCTTGTGGATCACCCGGACGCGGCGGTCTGCTGCGGCATATGCGTCGCATAGCGCCGGACTCTCGTCCGTGCTTCCGTCATCCACCAGAATGATTTCCAGATTCCGGTAGGTCTGCGCGAGCAGGGACTCCACACAGCGCTTCATATAACGGGCTGTATTGTAGACCGCCACCGCGATCGAAATCGTATCCGTCTGTTCCGGTTCCGGTATAGGAGCCGGGATATAAGATTCTGTTTTCTGCATGATTCTCCCGCCCCCGGAATTTCATGAAATGCAACACGGTGCCCCGGCTCCGCGCCGTAAACCGCTGCCGCTCACCGCCGGACACTCTCCAGCCAGGCCTCGAACATCAGAATATACCAGATCTGCGCCCGCCAGACTCCGCTCTCAGTATACTCATTCCAGAGAGAGGAGACCACCTCCGCGTCGAGGTACCCCTCCCTGCGGATGCGCTCCGGCGAGAGCAGCGCCTCTGCCCACTGACGCAGTTCCGGCTCCCGGAGCCAGCGCGCCAGCGGAACGGCAAAGCCTTTCTTCGGCTGATCCACCAGTTCCCTTGGAACGTATCGGTACAGAATGTCCCGAAGCACGAGTTTTCCCAGGCGGTTTCCTCTGGCGTCAAGCGTGCCGTCCGCCCGGCTGGGATGCTCCGCGCGCAGATAGCCGATGGGAAGAGTCCAGGCAAACTCACAGACATCCCGATCCAGCATCGGAACTCTCGACTCGAGGGAAACTGCCATGGACGTCCTGTCGACCTTCACCAGAATGTCGTCCGGGAGGTACATGTCTGCATCCATCAGCATGATGTCCCTGTTCACCTCCCCGAGTTCATTCCGGCCGGTCACTGTGTAGGCGTACGGATATCCCGGATGCTCCAGTGCGATGCCTGCGGTTCTTTCATCCGTCCGGAACGAGAGCCGGTAAATATCCTCCGGGCAGTCCGCCGCCAGAAGACGGCTCTCCACGGCAAGCGCGGGGAACCGGCGGAGCGGGCTGTGCAGTACGAGGCCTCCTCCGGCCCGCCGGAGCAGACGCGGTATGCGCTGACAACGTCTCCATACCCTCTCCGCCGAGGCATAGGTCGTGTATCCGCAGAACAGTTCGTCGCCGGCATCCCCGGAGAGCGAAACCGTGACATACTGCCTCGTGAGCCGGCTCACCAGATAGGTCGGAATCTGGCTCGAATCCGCAAACGGCTCTGCGAACATCTTCGGGAGAAGCGGAATCACGCTCTTCGCATCCTTCTCCGAGATTCTGAGCTCCGTGTGTTCGGTTCCGAGGGGCCGTGCGATTCTGGCTGCGGCGTCCGCCTCGTTGTAGGCGGGGTCCTCCATGCCGATGGTAAAGGTGCGGACAGGCCGCTCCGACTGGGTCTGCATCAGTGCCACGATCGTGCTGCTGTCAATCCCGGCGGAGAGGAACGCGCCCAGCGGAACGTCCGCCTCCGACTGGCCGCGGATGGCTTCGCGGAGCCTGCGCTCCAGCTCCTGTGATGCCTCCGAAAAGCTCCCCTCGAAGGGATGTTCTCTTCCGCGGAGCGCCGCCTCCCGCATGGACCAGTAGGTCCTGACAGAAGAGCGTCTCTCCCATTCCTCCGCTGTCTCCGGGTTCCCCGCGGCGCTGCCCTGCGCCGCTAGCTTAACTGTGAGAATGGTTCCGGGAACAAGCTTGCGGATCCCCTCATAGATCGAATACGGCGCGGGGATATAGCCGTGTTCAAAATAAATGTCGAGCACACCCCGATCGACCGGCGCAGAAAAACCCTCTATCGCCGCAATACTCCCCAGGTCGGATGCAAACGCGAACGCAGCCTTTCCCTCCGGATTTGTGACGCAGCCGTAGTACAGCGGCTTCTCCCCTGCCCGGTCTCTCGCCAGAGTGAGCGTGCCGTGTTCAAGGTCGCAGAGTCCGAACGCGAACATGCCGCGGCACAGTTTCAGAGCCCGTTCCACACCGAGCCATTCGCACGCTTCGATCAGCACCTCCGTGTCGCAGGTGCTGCGGAAGCTTCCACGCCATCCGGCGTCCGCAAGCGCCCGTTTCACCTCGTCTCCGTTATAGATTTCGCCGTTATAGACGATCACGGATCGCCCGGAAGCAGAGACAAATGGCTGCGCTCCCGCCGCGGAGAGGTCCCGGATCGCAAGGCGCTGATGGCCCAGCACCACGCTGCCATCCTCAGAGACCCAGGTCCCGTCCGCGTCCGGTCCCCGATGTGCCATCCGCGCCTTCATCCGCTCGATATTTTGCCGCCCGTCAGGGCCGAAACCGACAAGTCCGGCTATTCCGCACATTAGTTTTCCTCCGCATATGTCCCGGTGCGGACATGCTCCTTCACCGCCGCGATTTTCTCCGCGCTGTCGCTCTTCCAGTTCTCATAGGCATCGTCCCAGCCGGAATACGACGGATCTGCGCGGTGATCTGTGAGATCATAGTGTTCCTTCAGATACTTTCCGAAGAAGGACGTGACCTTCCCGGATCCCACCGCATTCACATGGACTCCGTAATCACTGAAATCCTCCGCGCCGTCAAGACCCATCTCCTCATAGTAATCGTTGAGATCGAGGAAATCCTGTCCTTCCGCGGTCACGCGGCGCTCAATGTAGTTAAATTCCTCTGCTTCCTCCTCCGACTCTGCATAGGGGGAGACGAGGAACAAGGCCTTCAGATGATTCTCAGAAAGCCAGTCCAGCAGCTCGCTCAGACGTTTGTCCTGTGTCGCCGGGATTTTCTTTTCCTCCGTCACGCCGGAATAATCCGTCAGAGCACAGGGTCCTACCTCAGCGGAACTCTCGAAGCCCTTCAGCGGATCCCGGAGACGGAAGAAGGCCATCCTCCACTGTTTTGCGTCCTTCAGGGACCGCCAGTTGGAGTGATACTTGAAGATGTCAAAAAGATATGTGTACACCTTCCGGTCTTCGTCATCCGGCGCGAATCCCTCCTCCACATCGGACTCGTCCAGCATAGCCAGAACGGTCTTTACACGGTTCGGCGAGTATCTGAGATTATCTGTGACACCGCGGGTGTAGGCCATGTTCTCAGTCAGATACCGCTCGCTGCTAGTATACATACGGACCTCAAACACGAGGAGATCCGGCTGCTGATATTTGAGCGCTTCCTTCGCGAGATAGAGCTCGGCCACCGGCCGCTGGGAATTCGTGGAGAGCGGATACGCCGTGATTCCCTCCTCGCCATACATCTGTGGCGCGGAATAATAGGGAAACACCGGACTTGATCCGATCATAATCACATCGATGGAATTTTTCTTCTCCGCATAGAATCCGGCAAAACGATCCTTCACCGCGCCGTTGGTCCGCAGCATATAGGTGAGCATCACGAGAAGTGCGAGCGTGAGCGCAAGGAATGCAATTGTCTTCGCTGCCTGTTTTCTGGTCATAGATCTGTCTGGTTTCTGTTCTTCTCCACAAGACCCGCAAGATATATCTCCCACGACTTCATGGCGACGTCCGGCGCATTGGTATCCCGGATTCTCACCGCAGCGCGGCCGAGCCTCTCACGGAGCTGTTCATCTCTCATCAGGCGAAGGAGTGCCAAGGCCAGCGCCTCTGTGTCGCCGACCGGAATGAGGAGGCCGTTCTCCCCGTCACGGATCACCTCCGCCGGCCCTCCGCACGGGCAGTCCGTCGAAACGACGGCGAGACCGAGCGACATTGCCTCGAGCAGGGAGTTCGGCATACCTTCGATCTCCGAACAGAGGAGAAACACTGCCGCGGAACGGATTGCTGCCGGAACGTCACTGGTTCTGCCTCTGAGAAAAATCCTCTGTCCCTTCTCCCGGTTCAGCCGCTCAGCCAGCTCCGTGAGCTTAGCCCTGTCCTCGCCGTCACCATAGATTTCAAGCGTCCAGCCCGGAAACTCCGGCGCCGTCTCCGCGAAGGCACGCATCATCATGGCGTGATTCTTGTTGTCGTCGAGACGCCCCACAGCGACGACGCGGTGCTGTCTCGGCCAAGGAGCGGGTTTTGATAGGAACGGCTCTGCGAGGGGCGTCGGAAGAACCGTCATCCGGGCACGGATCCCGGCGTCGTACTGCTCCATACATCGATGCGTCGTCAGAATCACACCGTCGGCGTGCCGGTACGCCCAGCGGCTCGCGAATTGCTCAAACCCAGTCGGATACTCCATGGATGGATCGCTCACCGCAAACACTGCTACCGGGTAATTCCCACGGAGCGAGGTCCGGACCGCCATAATATTGTTCTTGCCATTGAACGCGACGATGAGATCCGGCCTGATCTGATCCCAGATTTTCTCGAGCTTCCGGATACGGCGCCGCAGATTCAGGAGCCGTCCGAGCGGCCCGCGGGCTATCTCCTCCGGGGTGAGTTCCGAGAGAATGCGCGGAACGCCGACCGGAACCGGATACTCATTCTCCCTCCGGTACTGTGTCACCAGCGTCACATCCCATCCGGCACCCTTGAGCCAGGAGAGGAGATTTTCCATGACCCGCTCCGCGCCTCCGCGCGTCATGGAGCTGATATATAGCGCGGCACGATATTTTTTTGCCGGTGTATTCTGCCCGGCTGTCATCTGTTCTGACCCGCCAGCCGGCGCAGCTCGCTCGGCACCATCTCGAATTTTGACCGGACCGCGGCAAAATCCTTGCACTCATGATCGATCGAGTCCAGCATCTCCGTGTACTTCTCATCGATCAGCGTGCGGTAATTCTCCTCGTTGTCATAGCCATGCGCAGTCCAGGCGAAGGGATGCACCAGAATCTGAATCTTCCGATACCCGCCTATGTTTGCCGCGTCCGGATAGCCGTAGCGCCAGATGTGATTGGCGTCCGACATATACTTGACCTTGAGCGGTGTGTCCGGCGTGACATTCGGATTGAACGTGAAGAACTCGTCCTGATACGCGTTGAGAATGCCCGGCAGCTTGATATTCTCCGCCAGTACAGATGGAGAAGGCCGGTGAATCGAGAACCATCGGATCTCGAAGCCGAGCATATCGCTCAGCATATCCATCTCCTGCCGGATCCGCTCCCGGATCAGATTCATATCCGTCATCCCGTTCAGCGCGAAGTGCAGGCCGATATTCTGCCCCCGCTCGTGCATATCCGTGATGATGTCCCGATTCTTGCGGGACAGAATATTATAAGAATTATTCGTCCACTGGAAGAAATACGTCGAGTGAAAATCCTCCGCCTCCTCCACCTTCGACAGAGCGTACGCCCGGTCCACCGAATACTCCACATCGTGGCGCATAATAATAAAGGCATCCCGGTTTATCGCCTCACCGTAATCCGCGGCAAGCCCTGTCGACTTGATCAGCCGCAGAATCTCCCGGTAATCATCATAACTAAACATAGCCGTCCTTCCGCCGGGCCCTGCGCGCCGCGGCGCATTCCCGATACAGCAAAAGCCAGCCCGCAGCTCCTGCAGACCGGCTGAACCATGCAGCTCAGTTGATTTTACCGCAAAGCAGAATGGAAAGAAAGCCGGGGTTGTCCCTGACAAGTTTAGCCTGTTTGGGACAAAAATTGCTAAACTCGTTAGGGACAATTCCGCCAGCCCTCAGTTTTTCAAATCCTTCATCATGTGCAGGAAGCGGATGTCCTCCGTTCTGCTGGGTTCCGGGCTTCGGTCTTCAATCAGCGGCAGCGCGCTGTCCGCCCAGATCCGCACGTCCTGCTGCTCTTCCGCCGCCAGGTTGTACTGAGCGGCAACGTATTCCGTTTCCTGCGCCAGGTGGAGATTCTCGACGCGGCCGCTGCGGATGTCCTCCTCGAGCTGCGCGGCGTCCGCGCGCCGGCGGTCTTCATATACCGCCGCGATCACTTCTTTTTCCCGATTGACAATCAGATATTCTGCTTTCATAAATTCTTTCCTGTTAGTATGATATGATGATGCCAGTGCAAGGATATTCATCCGTTGACCACGGCATCATACCATGAATACGGCGAAAGATTATATAAGGAATCAATCCAGATGAAAACTTTTCGAAGATTACTCAGGGTCCTGTCAAAGCATCAGCGGCGGCTGATCGTGATCCTGCTGCTCATGATGGTAGCCGGCGCAGGACTGGAGACCATCGGCACCTCGCTCCTTCTCCCGGTCATTGAGATCGCGATGGACCCGGCTGCCGTCCTGAACAACCGCTATATGCGGTTCGTCTACAACTTTCTTCACCTGACGTCCACAGAGGGCTTCCTGATGCTGATCATCACCGCGATCATCATCATCTATATTGTGAAGAATCTCTACCTCTACCTCATGTACTACGCACAGTACCGCTTCGTGTACCGCGGCCAGTACCTGACCAGCCGTGCGGTGTTCAAGGACTACGTGGACCGGCCGTACGAATTTTTCCTCGACGCGAGCACGCCGCTGATGATCCGCCATGTCTGCAGCGATGTTGCCGGCACCTATTCCCTGCTGCTGACCTATCTGCAGCTGTTTACGGAGGCGGCCGTCTTCATCGCCCTGTTCTGCCTCTCCCTGGCGATGAGTCCCGGCATGACGCTGATCATGGCCTGCGTCGTCGCCCTGATCCTTCTCATCAACAAACAAATCTTCGGACCGATTCTGCGCCGCTACGGCAATGACGTCATGCAGAACAACGCCAACGTCACAAAATGGCTCATGCAGGCCATGAATGGCATGAAGGAGACCAAGGTTCTCAACCGGGAGAAATATTTTGTCGATCAGTACGACAACTCGGCGGGCAAGCTCTGCAAAATTCAGGTCGCCCAGTCCTCTATGAACAACATTCCCCGCCTCTCCATCGAGACGGTCATGGTCACCGGCATCCTGCTCATGGTCGGCATTTTTCTCGGGGATACCGCTGACATCGGCCCCATGATGGGCCGCATGACCATCCTGGCGTATGTGGCGATGCGTATTATGCCGAGTGCCAACCGGATTGCCAACTATGTCAACCAGATCGCGTACTACACGCCCTCCCTCAACGCCGTCGAGGACATCATTCTCCACTCCCATGACGTCAGAATCGACGACAAGTTCGAGGGCGCCGACACGATCGCCCCGCTCCCGTTCCAGAAGGAAGTCGTTCTCGACCGCATCACCTACCGCTATCCCGGCACAGAGACGGATATCCTGAGGGACGCCACACTCGACATTCCGATCGGCAAGTCCATCGGTCTCATCGGCCCCTCGGGCGCCGGCAAATCCACCACTGTCGATATTCTCCTCGGCCTGCTCCGCCCGCGCGCCGGCAAAATCACCGTGGACGGCATGGACATCAGCACGAATCTGCCCGGCTGGTACGCAGACATCGGCTACGTCCCGCAGCTCATGTTCATGCTCGATGACACCATCCGTGCCAACATCGCCTACGGCATCGCGCCGGACAAAATCGACGATTGCAAAATCTGGCATGTCCTGCAGGAGGCGCAGCTCGACGACTATGTGCGCAGCCTTCCGGAGGGTCTTGACACCTGCATCGGCGAGCGCGGCATGCGCATTTCCGGCGGCCAGCGCCAGCGCATCGCCATCGCCCGGGCCCTTTATAATGACCCTCAGATCATGATCTTTGACGAGGCGACCAGCGCCCTCGACAACGACACGGAGAAAGCCATCATGGATGCCATCGAACAGCTCCACGGCAGGAAAACTCTGATCATTGTCGCCCACCGCCTCACCACCATCGAGAAATGCGATGCCGTATACCGCGTGGAAAATCAGCAGTTCGAGCGTGTGCGGTGACAGAACCCGGGCATCTGACCGGAGCCGCAGAGATTCGTGTCAGACAAACGGTCAGAAAACGGAAATTGCAGTCAGAACGACTCCTTCAGATATAGAGGAAATAACAGAAAGGACCAAAATAATTGCCATGGCGCAGTCAGATGCGTTTTTTCTGATTCACAATTACAACACCGTACCGGATCAGCTGCTCTCCTACTGCCGCCCGGACAATTATGCCATCGTGGACTGCTCCGACGACGGCGCGACGCCGCAGAAGCTGCAGTATGGCGGGTACCGCGTTTCGTTTGTGCCAAACACAGGTCACAACATCACCACCTATTTTGCATGGTTTGCTGCGCACTACGATGCGCTCCCTCCCCTCGTGCTGACCGGCAAGGGCAACATGATTGGACGCCATGTGTCGGCCGAATACATGGACCGCGTGTGTGGCAACACCTGGTTCACTTATCTCTATGAGGAACGGGTTGCCCGCGCAAGGTATGCCAAACCATCCGCGGATCCCTCCGCTATTCCACCGCAGTGGCACGGCAGTGAGACCATACCAGTCAATGTCTCTGCACAACAGCGCACTGTAGCAAATTGCCATAAGCACCGCAACGGGCAGGATGCCTGCTCCATCGCTTTTCTGGCAACCGAGAGCCATTTTCTCGAGCGCAACACCAGCTGGTACATGGACCAGCCGACGCACCTCTGGGAATATTTTGGCACCTACGACGAACTCCTGACCTTTATCTACCGCGATCCGGTCCTGCCAAGATACGTCGAATTCTCGCCCGGCGCCTGCTACATTCTGACCCGGGATCAGATCCGCCAGCACCCGCCCGTCTTCTACCGCAATCTGAACCGGCTGATGGATTACACCCTCACGCCCGGCTTCCCGGCCGAGGCCTACCTCATCGAGCGAATGCTCCCCGTGATCTACGCGGAGCGGTATGAGGTCAATCCCTGGATGAACGATGAGACGCAGTTTCTCCGAAAGATCGCCACTGCCCGCGAGGCCGTCCTTACCAGACGGCAGCTGGAGGCTGCGGAACGCGCCAGAAGAAACAGTGGTCTGCCCGGCCTCGTCCGCCGGACCGGCCGGAAAATTCTGGGCAGGTCATAGCAAGACCTGCCACACGGCCTATCCTCGTCCCCATGTTTTTCCTTCAGCGTCGATACTGTACAATAGTGCTCACGCACCGCATACCAGAGGATTCACCCCTCTGGCCTTTCTGAACCTACCAGATACGCCTCATACCACTGCTGGAAGACGAAAAAGCTCCAGATCAGTTTCGAGTAATTCTCACCGGACATCGCGCCGCGGTCGCCCGTCGCGAGATACTGCGCCACAAAAGCATGCGTGTAGGCCGCGTCGAACAGCCCCTGCGCCCGGAGTCTCTCCTCCCGCGCAAAATCCAGGAGTTGCGTGCGGAGCGGTCCCCTGAGCCACTTGTCGAGCGGCACGGAGAAGCCCTTCTTCGGCCGGTCCAGCAGCTCTCCCGGAATATAGTCGCGGGCAAGGTCCTTCAAAATATGCTTCTTGTCCTTCTCGTCATACTTGAACCGATGCGGAATCCGGAAAGAATACTCCATCACCGCCGGATCAAGGATCGGGCATCTCGTCTCCAGCGCATACTTCATCGACGCGCGGTCCACCTTGCAGAGAATATCGCCCGGCAGATAGGTATCCATGTCGAGCAGCATCCGGCG
Source organism: uncultured Lachnospiraceae bacterium (assembly GCA_902781655.1). Taxonomy (GTDB): domain Bacteria; phylum Bacillota; class Clostridia; order Lachnospirales; family Lachnospiraceae; genus CAG-791. Next base: position 24,578 of record CACZJZ010000024.1, on the reverse strand, counting down.
GATCTGCCAGTCCTTCACGCCGTAGCGCGACTCAAACGGATAGCCCGCCGGCAGCACTGCCCGCCCATCCGCCCCGGAAACACCGCACATGCGATAGGCGCGGCTCACATAATTGCCGGACAGAAACTGCGTCTTCGTCTCCGGGTCACGATTCTCCGCAATCACCCGGACCCGGAACGGATAGTGACGGCCAAGGCCGCCGATTTTGCCGGCCATGTGTGCCGCCGCGCCGAGCGCATCCAGCCGCTGCGCCTCATGCAGCTTTGCATAAATGTTGTAGCCGCAGAAAAATTCATCCCCGCCGTCGCCGGACAGCGCCACCGTGACCTGCTTTCTCGCAAGACTGCTCACCAGCATCGTCGGGATCTCGCTCGAGTCCGCAAAGGGTTCGTCAAAATACCGAGGAACACTCTCCACAAGATCGAGCATATCCTTCTCCCCGATTTTCATGGTCGTATGGTCGGTTCCCAGATGTGCCGCGACCTTCTCCGCGAACGGCGACTCGTCATAGGCCGGCTCATCAAACCCGATGCAAAACGTCTTCAGAGGCCGGCCCGTCTGCTCCATCGCCAGATCCTGCGCGACCGCGGAGACCAGCGACGAGTCATATCCGCCCGACAGAAAGGCGCCAAGCGGCACATCCGCGATCATCCGCTCGCTCACCGCGTGCCGAAGCACCGCGCGCAGCCCCTCCTTCGCCTCGCCATAATCCCCGATCGGAACCGCGGATTTTGCATGATAGACTTCCGCGACATCCCAGTACCGGTGAAGCTCTGCAGATGCCTCCGACAGGCCGGATTTTGCCGCATCGCCTGTCAGCGCCACCTTCATCCAGCAGCCCGGCTCCAGCTTGTACGTGTGCGCGAAAATCGTATCCGGCGCATTGATGTACCCCTGATAAAGATACCGCGGCAGCACGTCCTGGCGCAGATCTCCCGGAAAACCCGGCGCCGCCATCAGAGGCTTAAGCTCCGAGCCAAACACCAGACCGCCGTCATAAAACGTGTAATAAAGCGGTTTCTTCCCGATCCGGTCCCGCAGAAAATACACCGCCTGCTCCTGCCGGTCAAACAGCGCGATGGCGAACATCCCGCCCAGATGGTCCACCATCCCGATGCCCCACCGGAGATACGCCGCCAGAATCACCTCCGTGTCGCATGACGACCGGTACGGATACTCCGAAAGCTCCTTCTTCAGCTCCAGAAAATTGTAAATCTCCCCGTTGAAAACCACCTCGAGCCGCCCGTCCGCCGACGCCATCGGCTGATGCCCGAGCGGCGACAAATCCTGAATCGACAGGCGCCGCTGCGCGAGACCAACCGTATACCCGCCGGCCGCCTCAAACAGCTCCACCCCCGCGTCATTCGGCCCGCGGTGCTTCATCGTGTCATTCATCCGCGAGAGCTGCTCCCGCCCGATCACTGTCCTGCTGATATATCCGCAAATCCCGCACATACGACGTCCACTCCTTTTGTGGTGATCATAGCATATTGTCCCTAAGGAGTTTAGCTTGTTCGGGACAAAAATTGTCCCAAACAAGCTAAACTCCTTAGGGACAATGTGTCCAGCGCCGCCCGGCGAGACGCGCGAGGTAGAGGATGCCGCGGAAGGTAAGTTCAATCGCCATCGCAGTCCAGACACCGCGCAGCCCAATGCGCGGTGCAAGGAAGGCGGCAAGCGGGAGTCGGACTGCCCACATGCTGACAAGGCTCATACAGGACGGAATGAGCGTGTCCCCCGCACCGCGGAACACACCGTTCGCCACGATGGAAGCACCGAACATCGGCTCGGCGAATGCCTCGATGCGCAGGACAGCCGCACCAAGGCTCCGCACGGCAGGATCCGGCGTCAAAATTCCGATCATCCCCGGCGCGCACAGATACATGAACGCGCCGCTCACCGCCATGATCACCATGCCAAACAGCGTAGTGAGCCAGCCGAGCCGCTTCACCAGATCCTTTCTGCCGGCGCCGACCGACTGCCCGATCAGGGTGGTGGCGGCGGACCCGATGCCATATCCCGGCATATAGCAGAGACTCTCCGCCGTGACGGAAAGAGAATTGGCCGCGATCGCCGTCGTTCCCAGCGGAGAGACGATCCGCGTCGAGATAATCTGTGCGCCGTTCTGCACCACCGACTGCAGCGCGACAGGAAGAGCAATCCTCACGGCAATCTGAATATCGTGCAGGTGGAAGAACGGCTCCGCCTTCCCGTCAAAATCAGTGCTGGCACCGGACGGTTGATCCTTACCCGTCGCTTCCTCACGGAGAAGAGCCTCCTTCTCAGGACAGGACGGATTTTGACGCACCGATGCATCGCGATAATAATGGGAAATCAGAAGCTCCGAATGCAGCAAAATATAGATCAGACAAATCGCAGCTGCCGTAGCTTCAGCAAACAGCGTTCCAAGCGCTGCGCCCGTGACGCCGAGCCCCAGCCCCGGCATATAGAAGCCATGCAGCCGGCGCGCCGGAAAAATGCAGAGATAGTTGTAGCCGACATCCATTCCGCACATCAGGACAAGAATCATGCCCGGCACCGACATATTGCCGGAACATTGCAGCGCCCCGCAGCTCAGATTCAGAAGCGCCGCAATCGGCACCGCCGCCGAATAGATCAGAAAATAAGATGACGCACCGGAGAGAATCTCTGGCGTTCCGCCGAGCCACACCGGAAGACTGCGATGAATCGCCATGCCGATCAACCCCAGCAGCACAGCAAGTGCCGCCACACACACAACACCCTGACGGAAAACACTCCGCGCCTTCGCCTCCCGACGCGCTCCATAATACTGCGAAACCTGCACTGTGAAGCCAACCGCAGCAGACCCGCACAAATTCCCGACCAGCCAGGTCGTCGAGGCGACCAGCCCGATGGAAGCCGAGGCATCCGCGCCCAGCGTTCCCACCATCGATGCATCAATATACTCCATCAGCACCGTGGAAATCTGCGAAAGAATCGCCGGTATACTCAATTGAACAATCATCAGAAGCTGCTGACGGAAAGAAAGAGCCTTCCCCTCCCGCAGATCACACAATAATCGATTCGCGCTCATAGCAGATACTCTAACGCAACCCTCCTCCCTGTGCAACGCCAGATGAGAGGTTTATGCGCCTGCAACACTGTTCCACTACCCTGCCCGTTGCCCCGCATCACGATATGATATACTCCCGCTTCCGACAGCTCCCGTCTCCGGCGATCCATAGACTCATTCCCCCAAGATGTGATATGAACAGAATAAAAGAGATGACTGCCCCGCGGCAGGAAAAGCCGCAGGAAAAGAAAAATGGAAACCTTCCCGAAGAGAAGATTTCCATTTCACTTTACCCTGTGGCAAAATTCTGGTCAACCGGAATTTCCCGAAATTGTCCCTAACGAGTTTAGCTTGATTGGGACAATTTTTGTCCCAATCAAGCTAAACTCGTTAGGGACAAAACCCTCACTTTCTGCCCAGTTTCTTCAGCCCGTGCACAACAGCCGCACCGGCTGCCGCCGCGGCACCTGCTGCTGCAATGACTCCCTTGTTGTCCATGACCTTCCTGCGGAACTCAGGACTCTGTACTTCCTCCACCGTCTTCTGCGCGTCGTGTTTCACACGGTCCCAGGTCGTCTCCTGTCTGTCAGAGATGACATGATACTCGTGCAGGAGCTTCTCGATTTCCGTGCCCTGAATCTTCCGAAGAGCGGTATTGAGCGCCGCCTGTTGGGCCGCATTCAAATTGTCGTCGAGCGGCCGCCCGTCGCGCAGCGCCACCGTTGCGTGCAGCAGATCGCGGATGTCATAGGTGCTGCCCCAGACCTCCGGCACGCCGCGGTCCACGTCAAGCAGCGTGTAAACTGCCTCCATGCCGGTGCGGATCGAATACTCCGTGGTGAAGATCGTGTCTCTCGGCGTCTCTGCAAACTGCCCGAGGAAGGCAAAATTCTTCGCGCCTTCCGGCACGACGTCCGGTCTGTCCCCTGCTTCACGCGGCATAAAGAACGCGGTGATATACGGCATCATCACCGGGACCGTGCGGCAGCTGTTCTCCGCCAGCTCCTCAATCTGGTCATCGGGCACGCCCAGATGATACAGCCACTCCTCGCAGATTTCCTTGCCCGTGCAATCCCGCATGGTCTTCTTCACATAATCGCCCTTGCGGTCAGTGAACAGCGCGTACACCCAGACGAGGCATTGGTCCTTCGGCTGATCCTTAAACTGTGGTTGCCGGTTGATCGTCCAGCTCAACAGCCAGGAGGAATCCTTCACCGTGACGATGCCGCCGGTCACAACACCTCCGGAGAACGGATCGCGATGACAGATATTCTTGATGTACGGAATGACCCTCTGATCCAGTGTGGTGACCGTCGCGCTCATCCAGTTGGTCTGCTCCGGATCATAGCAAAATTTCTCCGGATGCCCGAACGCCGGGTCCTGCGCCGCGATCTTCTCCCACATGTCCCAGCCGCCGCCCTCGCGGATCGCGGTGTCAAACGGCGCCGGCTCGTTCTGAGAGCCGATCGTGGCATTTTCCACACAGCCGCCGTTGGTGATGAACACCAGATCCTGCTCCGTCAGCGGAATCGTGTCCTTCTGTCCGTCCCGGGTGATCTCGATCGCCGTCGCGAGCTTGCGCTCCGGCGTGATGTCGAATTTCACGTTATCGACCCTGACGCCGTACTCGAACGACACGCCGAATCCCTCCAGATACCGGACCATCGGCAAAATCATCGACTCATACTGATTGTATTTTGTGAAGCGGAGTGCGGTGAAATCCGGCAGACCGCCGATGTGATGCACATATCTCTGCAGGTACCGCTTCATCTCCAGGGCGCTGTGCCAGTTCTCAAAGGCAAACATCGTGCGCCAGTACAGCCAGAAATTGGACCGGAAGACCTCGTCGTCAAAAAACTCATTGATACGCTTGTTGTAAAGCTCCTCGTCTGTGGACAGATACAGCTTCATGATCTCCATGCAGCCCTTGTCCGACAGGCCGAACTTCCTGTCCGTGTGCGCATCCTGCCCGCGGTGCTCCGTCGCGCGGCACAGCGAGTAGTTCGGATCCTTCTTGTTCAGCCAGTAATATTCATCCAGTACACTGACGCCCTCTGTCTCGATGGATGGAATGGAGCGGAACAGGTCCCACATGCATTCAAAATGGTTGTCCATCTCCCGGCCGCCGCGCATGACATAGCCGACATCGGTCACATACTGCCCGTCACAGGCTCCTCCCGCGACCTTGTCTTTCTCCAGAATATGCACATGGCTCCCCGGCATCTGCGCATCCCGCACGAGATAGCAGGCAGCGGACAGCGCCGCCAGTCCCGAGCCAATGATATATGCCGATTTCTGTTCCACACCCTCCGGTTTCTCCGGGCGGGCAAATGCTTCATAATTGCCGCTGGAATAATACATATCGTTTCCTCCGTAATGACCCTCTCTGAAAATTGCAGCAGGCAGCACTGCTTCCCGCTGCGGTCCTGCGTTTTTATGATAGGAGCATATCATATTTATGACCGTTGGTCAGTAACATAATTGTGAAGAATTTCTAAAAGAAAAAACAATACCGGCCCGGGAAACCCGGGCCGGTACCACGCACGTCGATGCAGCACCCGCTCTATTTGCTCTTCACACTCTTCAGTGTCTTCGCAAGATCCGAGGCGGAATTCTTCAACGCATCGATCGCTTCGTTCAGAGAACCGTAATCCACCTTCTCCGAATTCTTCAGCGTCTTCTCGACACTCTTGTTCGTGTTGTCTACAGACTTCTGCAGCCCCTCCACGGTATCGTTCGTGCCCGTGACCGCATCCTGCAGGCTCTCCACCGTGTCGTTCATGGAATCGGCTGCCGCCGTGATCTTCTTGCTGGAACTCTGGAACGCGGCGATCGTTTTGTTGAGCGACTCGACGTCAAGCCCGTTGATAGTGCTCATCGTCTTGCTGATCACCTTCGTCGTGTCCGCCACGGCAGCGCCCAGGTTCTCCGCCAGCGCATTGACATTGGAGATCATCTTGTCGGTGTCGCGCACGGTGTCATTCGCGCTTTCCACCACATTTCCCGCGCTCTTTACCACGCCGTCCGCACTGCTCACCAGAGAATTCGCGTTCCGGATCGTGGTGTCCGCGCTGTCAATCGCGGAATCCAGATTGGAGATGGTACTCTTCACCTGATCGATTGCAGTGTTGACATTGGACGCCGCGCCGTTGATGGTGCCGACTGTGGCATTCACATTATCAATTGTGCTGCCCAGCCTGCCGCTCACCCCGGCCACATCCGTCGTGATCGTATCCGCCTTCTGAATCGCATCGTTCAGTGCCGCGTAATCCAGTCCGTTGATTGCCTGAATGGTCTCGTTCACGCCTGCCGCATTGTCGTCCACGATCTTCTGCACCTGACCGGCTGCCTCATTCAGACTTTCCACCGCGGTGCCGACCTCCTTCACCTCGCCGTCCACAGTCTCAAGCAGCGTGTTCACGCTGTCAAAAGTCGTGTTGATGCCATCATTGACATCGCTCACAATGCCGCCGGCCTGATCCAGAATGCCGTTCACATCCTTCACCGTCGTGGTCGCGTTGGTCAGAAGATCATTCGCATTCGCAATGGTTGTCTGCAGACTGCCAATCGTCGTATTCAGATTCCGCAGGAGGCTGAACAGACCCGGTGTGATCAGCACAAATACTGCGGCAAACGCCAGAAACAGCAACAGGCTCCCAACCGCCGACAGCTTTGCCTGTCTGACGTGCTTTCTCTCTGCGGAAGCGATGTCGAGCAGCGCGTCATTGACATCCTGCAGCTGCTTCACGATCTCCTCGTGGCCGCCGCCCTGCGGCACCTGCCGTGCGACCTCCTCCCTGACTGCGCCCGGCAGCCGCTCCCTGAGAATCCGGTCCACCTCTCCGGACAGTTCGTCCCGCTCCGGATTCTTCACGCCGGATGCTGCTTCCCGGACGACCTCGTCGACGGTTCGAACCTCTTCGTTCTCGTCGTTTCCCATAATCGTCACCCCCTTGGTTCTGTCTGGCTTTCGCTCCCGTTTCCGGTGCTGCTTTCATTCCCGCTTCCAGTACCGTTTCCGGATATCGCGCTCTCCACCGCGTCGTAGATACACTCGCCATCCAGATAAGACAACAGCACATTGCTCTGGTTCTGATCGTTCAAAATATTCACACACACATGCCGGGATGCGCCGTTGGCATTTGCGGAAAGGAAACAGGTTGAGGCGAGGTTCTGCACCGCTGCCTTCATGTTATCCCATGCATCGTCACTCGTCTCAATGCCGTCCACAATGTAGGCGGCCTCCTTTGCCACGCCGTCCTGCCAGATCGAGATTGTGAGCGTCTTGCCGTCATCCTCCACGCTGAAATTCTCGCCGTATGTAGAGGCCAGCGTAGTCTTCAGTCCGGCGACAAAATCATCATATGACTCCTCTCCGCCGGAAACCGCATCCGACGCGATCTTCTGCGCCGCACTGGATATGGTGTCCGCACCTGACGCTGCGCCGCCCGCTGCCGCTTCCGCCGCCTCATGCAGCGCGTTCAGTTGTGCCCTGTAATGATACAGTAGCAGACCCAGCGTCACGCCGACGATGAGCAGCACACTCAAAATTCCATCGGTCACCGCAAGAGCGATGTTCTTCCCCTTTCGGAACGGCTTCTTCCGAAGCACATAGATGAAACCCACCGGCCAGAGAAAGATAGCGAAGAGAACCGCCCGAATCCGGACTCCGGAAGAGGAACGCCCTTCTTTTCTCCCTGAGGACTGTGCGGTCTCAGCACCATCCCGGACCGATTTCCTGCTCTTTCCTCCCGCACCTTCCGTGTCTGCTGCTCTTTCCCGCTGTCCTGATACAGTACACCTTTCCTTCGCTGTATCCTCTGCATCTGAACCGGTATCTGCGTTGTCCGAATGAAATTTCGTTGCAGAATGGTCTGCTCCCATAACGCCCGCCGCATTGGCAATGGCGGAGTACAGCGCGCGGTTCGTCTCATCCCCAGCGGAATGCTCCGGCCTTTTTTCTTCTGTGCCGCGCCGCGCGGAGGCCGCACGGGTATAGGCCGTAACCGCTTCCCGCCGCTCCCTCGACGTGTCGAAGATCATTTTCTTTTCCCGCTCGAATTCCTCCTGCGTGATCACGCCCGCATCGAGCAGCTTTTTCAATTTAAGAATTTCATCGGCATCTGACATGCCACTACCTCGTGTTCCTCCGCATCCGCCCCGGATTCATTTCTTCTTGGCCGCAGCCTTGGCCTTCTTCCGCTCAAGCGCTGCAAGCTGCTGCCGGACCTTCTTCTCCTCGGCCTTCTTACTGTCCTTGTTCTTCGTCCCGAATTTACTCATTCTGCTCTCCTTCTTCCGCTCCCTGCCGCGGCAGGGCATCTATCCTCGTTCCGCGTACTTTGCGTCCGTTTCCCTGCTTTTCTTCTTTTCCTCTGTCTCACTGCGGAACCACTCAAAGGATGTATCGTCCTCGTGCGACTCAAAGGAATGCACATACAGGTACTTCCGAATGGCGAAAATACCGGCGATCGACATCACCCCGAGCACCAGCTCCAGCGCGCTGTCATCGCTCAGTACCATGTGCCTTGCGATGGCGAACAGCAGCACCTCAAGCGCACTGCCCGGCGTGTGCTTGATCAACATGCGGATAAACTCAATCCCGATCACCAGATTGAACGCGTGCTCCAGAAAAATATGAAACGTGTACTCATTGGTGCTGTCAAGCAGCGCCGGCATATCCCGCACAATCGGAACGACACTCAGGACAAATCCGATGAGCACAATGACCGCCACGGCGATCTCAAGGACCTCCGTCACCAGCTCGAGCCAGTCCGTAAACGCACGATTATGTTTTGTCTTCCGGAGAATTCTCTCCCGTATTCTTGCTTCTGTACAATCCTTCATGGAACAACCCACTGCCAATCTGCAAGGAATCTGCCTGTGACGCGTTCCGTCCGGCTCGCTCTGCACGGCGCCATGACCGGTTTCCTCACATTTTCCTGACCGCTGCCTTCACCAGACGCTCGAAACGCGGCGCCGCCGCCTCGCCGGCTGCGATGACCTCCTCCTCCGAGAGCGGCGTCTTCGAGATGCCCGCGGCCAGATTGGAGATGAGCGACACCGCGCAGACCCGCATGCCGCAGTGCCTTGCAGCGATCGCCTCCACCACTGTGCTCATGCCGGCAATAGTACCGCCCCAGCTCTTCACCATCCGGATCTCCGCCGGCGTCTCATACGACGGGCCGGTGAACTGCACATATACACCTTCCCTGAGCGGAATGCTCTCCTCCTTCGCCGCCGCCCGGAGGACCTCGCACAACTCCGGATCGTAAACGTGCGTCATGTCCGGAAACCGCACACCCTCCTCGTCGTCATTCGGTCCGATCAGCGGGTTGCGCACCAGGACCGAGATATGGTCCGTGATCATCGCCAGTGTGCCCGGTTCCCAAGACGCATCCAGTCCGCCGGCCGCGTTGGTCAGGAACAACGTCTCCGCGCCCAGCGCCCTGCACAGCCGCACCGGCCGCACCACTTCCTCCGGCGTATATCCCTCATACAAATGCACTCTGCCCTGCATGCAGACGAGCGGCACATCGTCCAGCCATCCGAAGATCAGCTTCCCCGCGTGTCCCGGTGCTGTGGACACCGGAAATCCCGGAATATCTCTGTAACGGATGACACATTCCGTCCGGATACACGAGGCAAAATGTCCGAGTCCCGACCCCAGTGTCAGTGCAATCCGCGGTCGGAAATCCGTCATCTTTCTGACCGCTTCGGCCATCGTTTTCACAGTCTCAATCATGACGCACCTCCCCGCGCTGTATTTTGCTTCAGTTTACCATTGATTGCCCTGTTCATCCAGAGCCAGCGCGATATACTTACTGCTCATCATCGCCAGCATGAGTATCAGCACGGTCGGAAAAATAAATCCCACTCCCATTCCGGCCCGGATGCTGTCTCCCGCATACTGCGCCACTTTTCCCACAATGGCGGGTCCTATACTTCCCCCGAGGTCGCCGGCCATGGCAAGATTTCTCCCGGAGCAGGGCGGCCGGCGAAGAATGAATATTAGTTTCCCGTCATTCCGCCAGCAGTATTTCCGAGAAGGCCCCGATGACCTCACAGGGCATGTCAGAGGCAAGTGCGGAGGAGAGAATCTCGTTCTTTCCCGCGCCGCCGGCGAGCATGGCGCCGAACTGCATCTTGGGAATATTCTCCATCTCCGCCTTCATGAGAATCTCGTTTAGTCTCCTGCGGAAGTCTCCGTCTGCCGGACGCCCTGCCGCTCCCTGCACCTCAATCTCGATCCGCGCGTCTGTATCAGTGGGGCCGACGCATACAGAGAGCACATTCCTTGCGTCGTCATACTCTGTCGTAACCTCCGACCCATTCACGGTAACCCTGGGGCCCGTTTCGTTCCCATTCCAATATATACCATAGAACTCAACCCTCCAGGTGCGCTTCTTCGGAATGCAGGAAGTATTTCCGGCTGCCGGCGCGATGGTCAGCTTTCTTTCAGGCATTTCGCTTATTTCTGTGCTCCGAACCGCGTTCTCTCCGGCACCCGCAGGTGAACCGTCCGGACTGGTCTTTCCCTGCGCCCGGTCCCCGGCCGTGCCCGCACTTCGCTCGCAGTAACTGATCCTTGTCTCGCACCAGTTCTCCTCTTCGTACTCCGAGCCAGTGCCATTGTCCTCCATGAGCGAAAACGCACCGTCCTGACCGCAGAAGATCTTCAGCGTCATATGCTCCGGATTCTCCGTCGACGCAGTATAGTACCCGTCGCCCGAGAAATCCTCCATCGGCAGAATTGCCCCCTCCTTTGCAAGCACCGGAATATCCGAGAGATCGCGGTACAGCGTCAGCATTTTGGCGCCGGTGTAGTGAAGCCCGGTGAAAATATCATACCAGCCGCCCGCTGGAATCCAGGTTTTGACGCCGGCGAAGCCGGACTTCTGGCGCGGCGCGGTGATCGGGCTTACGACAAGCTCCGTGCCAAAATAATACTCGTTCCGGCATGTCATATACAGGCTGCCATTCTCCGGATCGCGGTAGTAAAGCGGCTCGACGAGCGGACAATCCTCCCTGTGAGCACGCAGATTCATCGTGTAGAGGTAAGGGATCAGCTCGTGGCGGAGCCGCAGGTACCGCTCGATGATCTCCCTTGAGACCGCATTGAACAACCATGGCTCCTTGTGCATATACTCGCTGTCCGAGGTATGCAGGCGCATGATCGGCGAGAAGACTCCGAACTGCACCCAGCGCGTCGTGAGTTCTTCATCCTTGTAGCCCAACATGTGGCCGCCGATGTCATGGCTCCACCAGCCGTAGCCGATGTTGGACGCGGTCGCCGTGAACCACGGCTGCATAGCGAGTGATTTCCATGTGACGATGGTATCGCCGGAGAAGCCGATCGGATACCGGTGGCTGCCGGGCCCTGCGTACCGCGAAAACGTCAGGCCACGTTTTCCATCGCGCTTGCTGTCCTCATAGTGGTAATAATTGAGCATCCACAGCGGATCAAGGCCCGGCACCTTCGTGACGCCGCCCTGCTGCCAGTCAAGCCACCAGAAATCGACGCCATCCTCTTCATACGGATGGTAGATGTAACGGAAAGCCGCCTCTACATATGCCGGATCCGCGATGTCGAAGGGAATCGGCTCCTCCGCGTCCGCATCACGCCCTAGCGCCTCCGCCATCTCCCGGTACATCGCCTCGTGGCCGCGCACCCCGTCCGCCGGATGAACATTGAGCGCCGTCTTCAGGCCGTGCGCATGAAGCCAGGAAAGAAATTCCCTGTAGTCCGGGAAGAAATCCTTGTTCCAGGTGTAGCCGGTCCAGCCGCTGCCGTATTTCGGGTCAATATCGACGAGATGCCAGTCCATGTCAATAACCGCGACGGACAGCGGAACCCTGTCAGTCTCAAAATGCTGAATCAGGTCTTTATACTCCTGCTCCGTGTACTTGTGATACCGGCTCCACCAGTTTCCGAGTGCAAATCTTGGAATCAGCGGCTGATGTCCCGTCAGATGATAGTAATCTGCGAGTCCCTTGCGGTAATTGTGCCCATAGCCGAAGAAATACAGATCAGTATTCCCCGCCGTTCTGGGCGAGACCGTCCTGTCCTCATGCACCAGCACCGAATGACTGTCGTCGATCACGGAAAAGCCGCTCCGGAATGAGAAAAGTCCCTTTTCCATCGGCAGCTTTCCGCCGTCAAGAAGATCGTCTCCATCGGCCGTATCCAGTGTGCGCGCCGTTCCGAGCAGATTGTCGGCATCATCGCCGAAATGCCAGGTGGCGTTCGCGCCGTTTCCGCGGATCCGAATCCAGAGTCCGCACTTTTCGAACGGACGACGGTTATAATGAAGCTCCGCCTTCTCCGTAATGATCTGAATCTCATCTTCCGTTTCCTTCAGAGAAAACGACGGAACCGGAAACTGCCGGTTCACTACGATCTGCGTCATTTCATCGTCAAAATTTCCGTGCTCCGAATACTCCAGCCGGAAAAGCTCCGGCGTGAGAACCGTGATCCGGTAATGATCTCCCTTTACCACCGCATCCGGGTTCGAAATCAGTTGATTCATTTTTATTCCTCCGTGCCGCGCTCTTGCTCCATCCATCATATCATCGACACAGCAATAAACCAATGAAATGGCAAAAATGCGGTGCCGGATTCATACCGACACCGCATCCCTCTTCGTCATGCTGTATGATTCTCTTTTATTTCAAAACATCATCTCTCCGCCGCCATAAATACCGATACCGTTCTTCCTCCATTCATAAATTTGAAAAAACCGGTTATGGCGCAGCATAGACAATGATCATAAACGCGCTGAGCAGCATCAGAGCGGACAATAAATAAATCCACAGCCTTGCAAATATAGTGTTTGCTTTCATACGCCATTCCTCCCCCTAATCTGATGATGAGATTCAGAATCAAAATTCTGCGGCGCAGATTGATACCATAAATAACGTAATGGATTTCTTTCCATTGCGCCCTGTCCCTGGGTACAGGTTGGGGTATTTTTTGCAAAAAAAATTCCCGGTCCCAAAAGAGGGCCGGGATTGACTGATCAGGTCTCAGCTGCTCGGTTATATTGACTGCCCAGGTCTCGGTTATTCGGTTTTGAAAAACTCCCGTTCTTCGGGGAGATTCGGAACGATAAATTTCTTGTTTGTCACTGCAATCGCAAGCCGGGTTCTGTTGGCATATCCTGTTTTTGACAGAATGTTGGAAACATGGTATTTGACGGTTCTTTCCGAAATATCCAGCCTGTCGGCGATTTCATCATATTCCAATCCGTCGCAGATCAGCCGCAGCACCTCGATCTCCTTTGCCGTCAGCTCCGTACTATCGGCCAGTCCAAGTTTCACCCTCGGCGTCTCGTTCGGAAAAAGATGCTCACCCGCCATGGTCCGGTCGATCACATCAATCAGCGCTTCCGGGCTGATATCCTTATACCAGAAGCTGTCAACCCCGGCTGCTCTGGCGCGCTCCAGGTAGCTCACCTCAACCATCGATGTGACAATGATGATCTTGATATCCGGAAACTTCGCCTTGATTTCTGCGGCAGCTTCAATCCCATCTTTACTGCCCGAAGTGCAGACATCCATCAAAATCAGATCAATGTGCAGCTGGCAGCATTTCACAAAGGCAATGTCCGCTCCGCTCAGACTGGCGGCAAGCTCGTATCTGCCGCTGTCGGAAAGCATCCGCTCCATGTTTTCGCGGGGCATCCGCTGATCCTCCACAATAAGAACCCGTTTCATTCCATTTCCTCCCCTGTCACCGGGAGATGCACCGTTAACGCAAAGTCCGGCCTTGACTGTATTTCCATTGTACCGCCGAGGTCCAGAACATGACGGTACAGGTTGCGAAGCCCGCCTCTGGGAACGACCTCGGTATCGGGCGGCCTCCCGTCGTTTGTAATTCTCACGGAAAAGCAGTCTCTCTTTTTCTCTGCCGTGATGTATAAGGACGTTGCTCCGGCATGACGCACACTGTTTGTCAGACATTCCCGCATGGCAAGAATCACAACCCGCCGCAGCTCCTCCTGCTCAGGCAGGTCTCCGGACAAATTTACCGTTATCCCGATTGTCCCGGCATCATGCAGGAATTCGTCCAGCTCGCTGCGCCCCTGCGGACAGGCATTGTCGTATTTGATGGCGCTGACGGCCTGGCGGAACAGATTCATTGCATTTTCTGTTTTCTCCGTCCCACTGTGATCGAGAATATGCCGGATAGCGATCAGTCCCGCTCCCATATCGTCATGCAGCTTCGTCCTGGCGGACAGCACTTCCTTTTCTCTTGCCAGAATCAGCGCATTGTCGGAAAGCCATTTTAATTCGCGGGAAATGGCATTCAGCCGCCTGATCTGCTCCTTCAGCTCGAGATTTTTATGGTACAGCTCCGTGACGTCCGAAAAGATGGCTTCCGTATACAGCGTGCCGTCCGCCGTTTTCATCTCGTTCTGCCGGTAGCGCCATACCTTGCCGTCAGGGAAAAGATAGGTCTGCCTCTCCTTGGAGAGCCTGGTCACTCCGCCGCCTGCATCGCAGTCTGACAGCGCATCCTGCAGCTCGGCAAGCGTTTGGAGATCGCTCCGTGAAATGGTATGGAATAAAGCATCCATCTGCCTGTTGCACAGCTTGACGCTCCCGGACGGTGTGAAATAGCATATTCCGCCTGGCAGCATATCCAGCGCCTGCTTGATGGAATCGCGGCTGAGCGTCTTTTTTTCCATCCTCCGCAGCTCTGCAAACTCCCATATCGTCAGAAAATCTGCTGCAAACACTATGCTCCAGAGCAGCCACACAGGAAGAGGCAGCCATGCCTTGTACTCCAGCCCTTCTTCCATCTTTGAAAACGCTTCCGCCAGCACGGATAATAAGATAAACAGGAACAGAAATACCGATAAATGCAGATATCCTTTCCATTTGCTGCGCTGTCTGCCATACGACGCAAGCAGCAGAAAAAGCGACAAAATCAGGGAAAGGAACAGCGCGGTCAGCAGAATTGTCCCAAACAAGCTAAACTTGTTAGGGACAAAAAATGTCGCTTGTGCCGAAGCAGTAGAAGGATATAAGCTCTTCATGTCTGTCCTCCCGCCTTTCCGATGCGCAGGGAAAAGCTCCATACGCCTTCCTCATGGGCGCAGGTGTCGGCAAGCCCGGAAAGCGCCGACAATTCGGTTTCGCATTCTGCCTGCAGATAGAAGAGGACGGCACTTTCAAGGCTGCGGGCTTTCAGCCAGACATAACGTATGTCATCTATCGCAGTCTCCGTCACGGCTTCAAAAAAGTCATATACCCGGATCGCGTCCCGGATATCGATGCTGATTTTGCCCGGAATATCGAAGGCACACTCCACCCCCATCAGCTCTAAATTGGCAAAGGACTCATCAAAACAGGCGGACAGTTCGGCTGTATCCGTTACATCACATTTTTCACCGATAAATATGAGATTTCCGCGGCGTTTGATGTATGCACCGATCACCGCTGCTTTTGCCAGCAGACTGCGGCGGATTCCCGGATCGGATTCCGTCTCGTATTGCGTCAGCAGCCGGTCGAGCAGCTCGATTTGATGTGCGGTTTGTGCCTGCAGCCGGTCATATAGTCTGTTCTTTTCCCGCACTGCGTTGATCTTTACCCTGGTTTTATAGTTTTCCTGCTCTACCGCATTGCTTTCCGAAATGGTTTTCCTGTTTTCCTCCAGCTTTTCCAGCAGAGCAGTGATGTCTGAAATATCCTCCTGCCATAAAACATAACCGCCATCAATCCTGCTGCTTCTGAGCAAAGTGTTGCGGTCCAGCATGACCGTGCCTCTCGTTGCTGAACGTATCATTCCCTCCGTCAGCTTCGGTGCACTGGAAGAGGTATAACGGATATGACAGTCCGCATCTGCGATCTGCGCTCCGATGGAGCCGTCTTCAAACAGCGATTGATAACCAGTATTGGTCTGGATCAGTCCGCACTGAATACAGCACTCCAGAATTCCGGTGAACATCAGACACTGCGCCGCCGTGACATCTCCACCGATCAGCTGCATCCACTCCACGCCGCTGGCATAGATCAGGGCATATCCGACGGAGCATGTTAACAGCAGAACAGGCAGATATTTTTTCCTTTGCGAGAGCCGGCACTTGATGAGCATGATGATAAATGACGTGAAAGCACAGATAATTTCCCAGCCGATGACAAAATAATATCCTGCTTCATACTCCGAATTAGCATCCGTCCATATCTCTCCTTCCGGAAAGGAAAAGACAAGCTGATGGAAATCATTTGTCAGCACCAGCAGCAGACAGAGAACCGTGGGAATATAAAGCACCTGCGTCGATTTTGGCAATCTGGCATTCGCGGACTTGCCCAGTGAGACGGATACAAACAAAGAAAACAGCGGGATAAGCAGCATTGGCAGATAATACCAGTACCATAGCTGCCGTCTTATTGCCACATCGGCTGTAAAATGATATTTCGTTGTACGGAAGACAAACCAGAAAACCATCAGTCCGGAAATGGCAATCAGATAATGGCGCACCTGCACCTGAATGATCCGGTTACTTACGGATATTCCCCATCCGATATAAAGGGCGATATAGATTATCGCGCGGGCAATTCCCCCCGGAACGCTCCATAGATCAGACTTTGCCATGACACGCAGAAGAATGGCACAGATAATCATCGCGGCCACAAGAAGGCTAGTCTGGCGATTTTGTTTCGTCATGGGGAACACCTTTCAGAAATATCCCCCGGGAACAAGTTGAGGCTCATTCCCAAGGGATCATCCTGCTCTTTGCAGGGAAAGTATCATTGATAGGTGAAGAATTTCAGGTGCCACACAGACGGCTTATCCATACTGAGCCGCGCGCTTTCATCTCCGTTCAGACGGCGGCCGGGAATCCACCGGCTGTTTTCAAAGCGGCCTTCCTCCAGCAGGAGGAGGTCAAGATTCGGCTGCTCCTTATTTCCGGAATTGAGCCTGATATCGCAGGCGTTTCCCACGATCCAGCACTCATGATCGCTGACCGCAAGGCACAGGCAGACGCCGTCTCCGCGCGGGTTGATCTGACTCTGGAAACCGACTGTCACCGTAAACGCACCGAAGTCCATTGCGGGCTGTTTCGCGAGGAAGGGATTGCCGGAGGGATCCGGAATCGCCGGGTCTGTCTCAGCCGAGACCGCCTGCAACCGGTCAGAGCCGTACGCTTCCGCCAGCATGGGCATCATCTCCCGCAGAATTTTGCCAAAAGCGGAATATTCCTCAAAGCTCTGCGGCGTCCTGAGCGCAGGATCGTTCACATCCATTCCGAACAGAAATCCCTGCACAGCTGTAAAGGGCTTGCCAATATCATCAAAGCCGAAAGGAGAATAGCACATCGCGTGATAGTGCCCGACGGTATAAACCAGCCGCGGCGCGCAGTAGCTGTGGGTCGCACACTCCGGAATAAAGAGCGCCCCGCCGCGCCGTGTGTATTCGTCGCATACTTCCTTGAACTGCGGCACGTAAATGTCAGGGCAGTAGGCGTCGATAGACGGTGCGCAGAAATCCCAGACCTCGTGCATTCTGGAGACCGGCCCTCCTGTGGGATAGCTTCCCGGCGCGCCGCCCTTGTCCAGCCAGCAGTTGACCGTCATCGGCAGGGGATAAACCGCTTTTCCTGCCTCGGCCACTGTGTTGACAAAACGTGCCACATGATACGCGGAGAAAATTTCTTCCGCCGCGCCGCCGAAAACCTCTGTCCAGCTTCCATTCTCCCGCCCATGCACTACCGCGCTCCGGATCTCCTCCGTCATCGTCCCGGTGTGGCTGCGCATATAGGCGGCAAAATCTGCAGGAACCTCCGCAGAAAAAAGCGCATCGGCAGCATCGGAGACCTCCCGCGCTGCGCCGAGCAGGCCGGTCTCATTCTCCACCTGCACCGCAGCCACCGTCTGCCGTTCTCCGTCGTAGTCCCTGAGGAACCCCATCCATGCCGCGAAAGCGCGGGCATCTGCCTTCATCGTCTCCTCTCCCAGATAGGAGAGCGTGGTATAAGGCGCCTTGACCGGGATCGAGGGCGAAATCTCCCGCCCCGCCTTATTCTTCCCTTTTTCAATCTGTGCGCGGGGAAACCGCACAAGATCTGTTTTGACATAGGCCGGTGCATACATGCACTCCGCGTTCTTCCAGCTTCCGAACCAGAGAAACACGATATGCATGTCCCGTTCCCTTGCCTGATCAATCAGGGCCTTAGGCACAGAGAAATCAAAGTGCCCCTCCTCCGGCTCGATCATTTCCCATGTGACCGGGAGCAGCAGCGTGTTCATCCCGAGCTCATCGGCGATAGCCCAGATCTTCTCCATGTAGGCAGGCGAAGAAGAATCGGAATTATGCACCTCGCCCGCCAGGAGGATAAAAGGCCTGTCCCCGACCATCAGAACAGGCTGGCCGTTGATCTGACTGATATGCGGTATATTGTGCTTACTCATAAAACGTTCTATCCTCCCATTCTTATCTATTCCCGTGCCACTACCCCTGCGACACCCTTCTCTGCATCGCGAGCCACTCAAACAGGCCCGTTTCCCGCCCGTCCACAACGACCGGCCTGCCGTCAAAATCCGTTCTGCAGTCCTCATTGAACACCGGGATCCACGCAAAATGTCCCATGTAGTGAAATGGCTTGCCCTCCGCATCCTGGAACTGACCATGCATGTCATAAATGCCGTCCCAGTATGTAAAGTGTACATTCTCCGCTCCGGCCGCCAGCAGGCGCCGATACGTCGCCACCGCATATTTCTCCGGATCCACAACCGGATCGTCCTTGGAATGCGTGAACCAGATCGGCGTCCGGGCGATCCGTCCTATTTCCTCATCCGTGATCGACGCATCGTACAGAGCCTCGCAGATCGGAAACGCCGCCGCGAAGAAATCCGGGTAGTCCGCGATCATCCGCATCGTCATGAATCCGCCGTTTGAGTCTCCGCCGATATAGACACGGTCAGGGTCGATGCCGTAAGAATTCCGGGCGATGAACTCATCGATCGCCGCCTTCAAAGCCCTCGTGTAGATCGACCGCCCGCTTGTCCCGTACTGGCCGCTTCCATCGTCCAGCCACATCGTCGGGCACTGGGGCGAGAACACATAGCACCCGTCAAACCTGCTCTGAATCGCGTCGTCCGTGAGCGCCGTCGCCTTATTCCCGGAGTAGCTGATGGCCGTATCCGTCCCGCCCTCTCCTGCGCCGTGCAGCCACACGATCAGCGGCCGCTTGTCCATGCCGCGCTGCGGAACAAAGTAGCCATACCGGAGCGGCATCTCCGCGTCGCCCGAGACATCCTCCAGCCACCGGTCCACCGCCGGATTCATCACGCGTGCGCAGTGATCGAACACCAGACCGCGTACCGTTCCCTGCGCCGTCTTGATCTCCTTCGTCTGTGTGATGACATTGACACTGTCCACATACGACTCATGCCCGTTTATGTTGGTAAAATCCACCGCCAGAGCGGAGGAGCACGGATAGAGCGGCCCGTACTTCATCTCCAGCGTGACAAACCTCCCTTCCGCCGCCCGGTTTCCCGCCGCGTCAGACGGATACGCATCCCCGATCACACGATACCCCTCCGCCGGCACGAACTTGTCCCGTCTGATGAAATTCTCCGGCATTTTGATCTGGTTTCCTTCCCTGTCCAGAATCCGTGTATAGACGCAGAACTGGTCTGTGCAGATCTCCCCTGCCTTCACCAGATCTGGGAATGCCAGAATGAGTTTTGTCACATACGGACCAAAATCCGTTATTTCAATAAACTGATAATAAGAACGCATTGCGGTTTCCTTCCCTTTGAAATTTCCGACATCTGACAGTCTCCGAAAGTGCCCCATCGGTCACCCCATGTAGTAATCATATCATGTGTTTTCTTTTTCTTATGTCAGAAATCCGGGATAAAGTTGTACTATTTTGACACCTTATGGCAACGGTGCGCTCCCATTCCGTATTGTGCCTTGTGACGATTTGCTCTCCTTCATTTCTGAGAATGCCTCTATGCCATTCACCATTATTATTCCTCCGCAACAGGGAGTTTTCGCCGGATTTCATCCAGTCCCTGCTGAATTCGCTCGTCTTTTTCACACGCAAGGCTTAGAAGAAGGGAAATGTCATCCACCCGTCCGCCTTCCAGACCCAGCTTGCCATTGCTGTCACAGGCAAGCGCCTCATTATTCCAAAGCTGCTTGACAATACCGATGACGAGGACGATCTTCCCATCGCGTAAAACAAACTGAATAGCCCGATATACCCGGTTTCCGATGCGAGACCGAGTATTTTTTTTGAAAAAATTCCTGCAATACTGTACTTAGGGACGGTATGTTTTGAAAAACGATCCGGTACTATATGGTTGATTATGGGGTTACTGCAAATATCATCAGTGCGTAAAAAAGAGAACTTGGAGGTGAGGCAAATGCGGAGAGTAGTGATCGATATGCAGAACGCCCTGTTTGCAGATGCGGTTGCCGAAGCCCTTCGCCGGTTTGATCCCGAGAAGGTGGTGATGGAATGATATGAATGTATTTGACGCTTCTTCGTTCTCCGAACGGATAGGCAATGGCGGACGCTCTCTTTGCCGTGTGGGAGAGCCGATAAATCAACTCACACGCTCAGATCACCCGGCGAAATACCGAAAAGAAACAAGGAGGAATTGCTTATGAAAGCAAGAATAAGACTGCATAAGCTGCTGAGCGTGCTGCTGTGCTGCATCATGCTTGTAGGAATGCTTCCCACGCATGCCTATGCATGGGATACGGAGTCAGAGTGCGATTTTTGCCATGAATTTATCGCTGATGACTGGATCTGCGACGGCGGCAATCACTGCAGTGAGAGCAGCGGCCACACCGACTGTTACGATGAAAACCACTGCCAGGTCTGTGGTGATTGCCGCGACGACGATTGGTGCGGCGACTGCCATATGCACATTGAATGTGCCCAAAATGAAGGACGCCACTGTTCCAACTGCGGCGCCTGCTTTGACGACGTGACCCCTTGTCCGCGTTGTAACGAGACCTGCAGCGATTGCGCCTCTGATTGGTGTGACGAATGCGAAATGTGCGTTGATTGCGGCATAGACGCCAATAAGCATTGTCCGGACTGCCACAAATGTACCGCAAGTGCTGGCTGCCTGGTTTGCTACCGCTGCTTTGACTGCGGCGGCATGTGCGACGCAGGCTGTGACGATCTCTGCCTGAGCTGCCATTTAGAAAACAGTGCAGCCTGCGAGGGATGCGGCGCCTGCTATGTAAACGATGATTCCGTCTACTGCCAGGAATGCCTACTGTGTGCCGACTGTGCAGGCAGTGATATCTGCGCAGACTGCAAAATGTGCATCGACTGTGCCAAAGACAACGGCTGTCACTGCGTTGAATGCGGCAACTGCTTTGTGGATTATGAGCCCTGTCCCGGCGGCTGCGGACGCTGCGGTGAGTGCGCGGACAAATGGTGCGATGAATGTGAAATGTGCGTTGAATGCGCCCTCGATCAGAACAAGCACTGCCCCGGATGTGAGGAATGTCTGGAGCAGGCGGAGAGTTTCTGCAAGACCTGCTATTACTGTGCATCCTGCGCTGAGATCTGCCCCATCTGCGGCAGTGCCTGCAGTGAGTGCGGTACCGTCTGCCCCGATTGCGGCACCTGTGCAAACTGCGCCAAGCTGTGTCAGGATTGCGGTTATTGTGAAAACTGTGTAACGCTGTGCGGTGGGTGCGAAGAATACTGCAGAGATTGCGTGACCGTCTGCGAAAGCTGCGGCGCCCACTGCAGTGAATGCGGCGTGCTCTGCCCCGATTGCGGCACCTGTAAAGACTGCACCGCGCTGTGCCATGACTGCGGGCGTTGCGGTGACTGCACGACCCTGTGCCAGAATTGTCAGGAATATTGCGCCGACTGCGCTACCCTGTGTGAAAGCTGCGACACCTGCGAAAACTGCGCGGCTATTTGTATGGAGTGCTGTCAGGCCTGCTCCGAATGCGGTACGATCTGCGAATTCTGCGGTTTGTGCGAGGATTGCTGTGAAGCAAACAGCGTTGCGGCAGGCTGTGACCATGGCTGCTGTGTGATGAGCGACGAATGGGAAGATCACTGGTCCAATAAACATATCGGTGAGATACATACCCATGTTGCAGGCAGCGAGTGGAAGTCTGATACATCTAACCATTGGAAAGTATGCAAAGTGAATGGCTGCAGGGCGATTCTCGGGAACACTAAGGCCGCTCATACCGCCAGCGACTGGATCATCGACACCGCTGCAACGGCTGCCACTGACGGTACGAAGCATAAGGAATGCACCGTCTGCGAGCGCGTACTGGAAACCGATACGATCCCTGCGACCGGCAGCGATCATACCCACAGCTATGGCAGCGAGTGGAAGTCCGGTGCTGATAAGCACTGGCTTGAATGTGCCTGCGGCGTAAAGTCCAAGGAAGCAGCACATACCGCCGGCGACTGGATCACCGACACCGCAGCAACGTCTACCACAACCGGTACGAAGCATAAGGAATGCACCGAGTGCGGCTATGTCATGGAAACCGGTACGATTCCGGCA
>CACZJZ010000024.1:0-1992 GCA_902781655.1 uncultured Lachnospiraceae bacterium | reverse complement strand
CCGGTACGATTCCGGCAACCGGCAGCGATCATACCCACAGCTATGCCAGCGAGTGGAAAACTGACGCCGACAAGCACTGGCATGAATGCTCCTGCGGCGCCAAGGACGATGTTGCAGCACACACCTTCAAGTGGGTGGTAGATAAGGAAGCAACTGCAACCCAAAAGGGTTCCAAGCATGAGGAATGCAAATTCTGTGGCTATCAGCGTCCTGCTGTTGAGATCCCGGCTACCGGTTCCACAACCAAGCCGACCGATCCGGCGGAAAGCAATCCGAACACCGGCGCTCTGGATGATGTACCTCAGACCGTCAACAACAGCAACATGATCCTCTGGATCGTCCTGCTGCTTGCTTTTGTCCTTGGTGTAACTGGCACCGTAGTGTACAGCAAAAGAAAAAAATACGTAAAATAACCCAATAAGATAATCTTATAAGGATGGGCGGTGACGGGCATAGTCCCGCTGCCGCCCTTTCCCTTGGATTGGAGAAACCACGATGAACAACGAACAAGCCCGACCAGCATAACAGCCGACACCAAGTGCAGCCTCCGGTAAAGAGGATTACATGAGATATATCGCAAGGAAAAGGCGGCAGAGAAGAAAGCAACGCAGGTTGATTCTCTGCGCTGCTGCGCTGCTTGTATTGGTCCTGCTTATTGTATTGCTTGTTAAAGGGTGCTCCGGCAGCGACCCGCTAACCGGCACATGGGACTATGACAGCAACACGACCTATCAGTTTGACGGCAAAGGAAGCGGTGAAATGCTCCTTACCTCCGCAACTTATGATTTTTCCTATCAGGTGAAGGGCAATCAGCTCTTTATCGACTTTTCAAATGAAGCAGCACGGGATTGCACCTATACATTTTCTGTAAATGACAACACGCTCACCCTGACAGGCGGAGAAGGAACCATCGGAGGAACCTATGAACTGTACAGACAGTCGATCCCCATCATCGCTCTCGGCGGGAGATTCGTGATGGCGATCAGTGTCTTTCCGACCAGCTCTTCCGGCTCGTAATAGGCGTGAATACCGCTTAAAATCACGCGATCCGTGTCCGTTCCGTCGTCCAGAACGAACTTTAAGAGCTTCTTACTCTTCGGAACAGCTTCGCACACCTTTACCTTCACCGCCCGGAAATCGGACTTGCTGAAGGTGTCGAAATCCACAAAATCCTGGAACAGCGGCTCGATCTTCACGCCGGTAAAATCGATCTTTTCGTTCGGGGTAAAGAACCCGGACTGATCGGAACTGCTCTCTTCGCCGCCCTTTTCGTCCGCATGTGCTTCATTGTTTTCAGACTTGAGGGCCTTCATTGTCGGGAATCCATTTCCGATATTGTTTTGATGATCTGTTTTGGTTTGTTATCATTGTTTTCGTCCCGGTGCTGCCTGAAATCGACTGTCTGTCACCATGGTTTATTGATTATCTCCTGCCATGCGCCTGTTGTCGGAGTGTTGTACTTCCCAGTTCTGCCTCCTGCCAGAATCAATCATCGCATCTGCGCGCAAATCATCTGACGGAATCGTTCAACGCGCGACGTTCTGCCATTGATACATTCCTATTCTGCATTGTGCCTTGTAACGATTTGCTCTCTGACATGAAGGTTTTTGTTGACCAATCCGGGATTATTACTCTCG
This sequence comes from uncultured Lachnospiraceae bacterium, assembly GCA_902781655.1. Classification (GTDB taxonomy): domain Bacteria; phylum Bacillota; class Clostridia; order Lachnospirales; family Lachnospiraceae; genus CAG-791. The sequence goes on along the minus strand of CACZJZ010000024.1, from coordinate 355 downwards.
CTTTGTGTCGCCTGATTATAAATCCATGCTGTCAGGATTCAACAGGAAGTCAAAAGCGCTCATCACCAACACACCTTCTTCATTGTAAAGCGGCGCTATGGCATCTTTTGTGATTATGATTTTCTTGAACCCATCGCCTGTATTGACCAGAGAGCGTTGTTCCTGCTGCATTTTCTTTTCATTATGCATAGCAAATGCCGACTGAATATAGTAACGTTTGGAACCTTTATTGCAGACAAAATCAATCTCTAGTTGTTTTCTTATTTTTTTACCTGTCTGATCTGTTTCATTCATCACAACGACGCCTACATCGACGTTATATCCTCTGACTTTCAGTTCATTGAAAATGATATTC
>CACZJZ010000023.1 GCA_902781655.1 uncultured Lachnospiraceae bacterium | reverse complement strand
ATGTCGGATGCGGAGCTTGACGCAAAACTTCAGCACAGCTATGCGCAGTCGGTCGCCGGTGAAGGAAGGAAGCTTGGAGATGTATTCGATGATCTGGAAAGGAATCTTAAATAAGTGAACTCCTATGAAATCATCGTCACGCCGGATGCGGAAGCAGACCTTCATGAGATCAGCAGAGGCGTGCGTAAGATCATCGCGAAGAACTTCTACATCTACTATCGCCCGGATGAAGTATCCGGAAGGGTCTATGTCCTGAATGTGATTTATGCAAAACGTGATCAACTCAAGGCCTTAAACAAAATGAATCTCTTTGACTGACAAAGGGCAGCCCTCCATTCGAGGGCTGCTTTTTATCTGTCGCCGCGCTCGCATAGGAGTCTATGCGAAGAAGAGAACATAGCAGTCTTTTGGCAATTGGCAGTTTTAATCCGACCCGATTCCGTCCGCACCCCCAACACAGCCTTTGGAAAATTCAGCAGCGCCCGGACGGAAGCTGGTATAATCTGGAATATGCAAAACCCATAACTATTGAAGATAATTGCTGGCTGGCGTCCAACGTAACCGTCTGCGGCGGCGTGACATTTGGATCAACCTAAAAAGGAGCGGATAAGACAATATGGAACTGAAGGATTTCACGGAAAAAGAACAGAAAGAGATTCGGGGAGGACTCTCTACAGCGGAAATCAGTGATAAAGAGGCTGCGGACAAAATCCTCGCGCTGGTGCCGGAAGGGTGGATCAAAAAGATCCCGTTCTTTGTGAGGAAACATGCCACCACAAAGACGATCGAGAGAATTGCCAACCAATATCCTGACTTATATGCTGTGGCCAGAAAATCCGGAGAGCTGCCGGAAAAGGAGAGGGAGGAGCTTCGCCGTATCATTACCGATATTTTCAAAGAGAAGATGAATAAGCATAATATCAGGTGAAAACGGGCATGTGGACTCTCTATCTTCTTACGCTGGCGACGGAAGGGGAGGATTTCGTCCGCATGACAGAGTGAAGGTCAGGAGATCTGCAGAGGATCGATTAATAGAGAGTATAGTTTAATGGATAAAAGGTTGGAAGGGAGAAAATGGCTGCCTGCAGCAGTGATTCTCTGCATAGTCGTGGCGCTCCTTATTGCAAGATCAAGGTATCAGCATACTTCTTCGATCAGGCCGGACGGGAGATATTCCAGAACCATGCCGCAATTCCACAGTTCGACGGATGAAGATGGGGATGGAATTGACGATCAGGAAGATATTCTGATGGGAGCTCTTGCGTATGTCGACACGCATCCGAAGTATAAGAGCCGGTATTACAGTACAGGATACCCGGATGACGGATATGGGGTATGCACAGATGTCGTGGCGAATGCCATGGGAGCAGCGGGATATGATCTGATGGAACTTGTTGCGGAGGATATCAGAAAGCATCCGTCAGACTACGACATTTCGGAACCGGATCCAAATATCGATTTCCGGCGCGTCAGAAATCTTAAGGTGTATTTTGCGAACAACGCCGTCAGTCTGACCACGGACCTGCAGAAGATCGATGAATGGCAGGGTGGTGATATTGTGATTTTCAGAAATCACATCGGCATTGTCTCGGACCGTAGAAACAAAGACGGCGTGCCGTATGTCATTCACCACAATGATCCGCGGCAGACAGCATATGAACAGGATATTCTGGAAAGCCGGAATGATATCGCCGGGCATTACCGTGTGTCCGAATAAGAATCGAGGGTGTGGTTGCGATCCGGATATCGGCGCGCTAATTTGCCGATTTCTTCTTGTTGACACGGGATGTTATTTGCAATAATGTATTAGAAACAGATACAAGTACAACAGACAATACAGGCAACAGGCAGAAAGGACAGCCATGAATACAGAAACAATCAGGGATAGGAAAAGCGTAAGAACTTATGAGGAGCGGCAGATTCCCGGGCATGTGATGCAGCAGATCCGGGATTTTCTCAATCAGGATGACAATCCGTTTGGCGTCCCGATTCCATTTTTCATCCTGGATGCCAAAAAGGACGGCCTTTCAAGCCCGGTGATCCTGGGAGCGAACACCTATGTGGCTGGAAAATATAAGAAGCAGAAAAATGCGGAGGTCGCATTTGGCTATTCTTTCGAGAAATTCGTTCTCTATGCAACGACGCTTGGACTCGGCACGGTATGGCTTGCAGCGACTATTGACCGCAAGGCTTTTGAAAAGGCGATCCATCTTGAGGAGGGAGAAGTCATGCCTGCAGTGACTCCGCTGGGATATGCGGCAAAGAAGCGCTCTGTGCGGGAGAATCTGATGCGCAAGGGGATGAAGTCTGACATGCGGCTGCCATTTGACTCCCTGTTTTATAGCGGAGACTTTCAGCATTCGCTGAAGGAATCAGACGCTGGCATTTGGAAAACGCCGCTCACTATGGTTCGTCTTGCGCCTTCCGCAACGAATAAACAGCCGTGGAGAGCGGTGACAGAGGGGGAGAAAGTTCACTTCTATGAAGTAAAAACCAAAGGCTATGACAGCAAGTCTACTGGCGATATTCAGAAGGTTGATCTCGGAATCGCGCTGTGCCATTTCGAAATTGGGGCAAAGGAAGCCGGACTCAACGGCAGATTCCTACAGGCAGATCCGGAAATTCCCACCGCTGAGGACACAGAATATATCGCTACTTATGAACTGGAGAAATCGCTTTGAGGGGGATGCCTCAGCGGGGCATAAAGGAGCATAAATATGGACACCAGATTCTCATCTGCAATCCATGTTCTGATTTTGATATCAAAATCAGAAACGCCGATGAATTCGGATCAGATTGCAGAAAGTGTAGGAACCAATCCGAGTTATATCCGGAAGCTGACAACAAGGCTCAGCAAGGCCGGGATCATTGAGGGACACCGCGGTGTCAGCGGGTTTCGTCTGCTGCGCAAACCGGAACAGATTTCCCTGTTTGCTGTCTACAGGGCGGTGATGGAAACAGATTCTCTTCATTTGTTTGATCTTCACCAGAATCCCAATGACAGATGCATTGTCGGGCACAATATTCGTCCTGTGTTAGGCGGAATGTTCCGGGGGATGGAGATGGATATAGAGAACAGGCTTCGCGATATGACGCTTGCCGACTGCATAGCGGATATGGGCAGATACATTGAGGAGCACGGGAAAAAGGAAGAGAAGGAAAAGCTGTGATGAGAGCTGCTGTTTTGACACATTATGACAGAAAAGGCACAGATCTTGAGATCAGAGAGATCGCTGTGCCGGCGCCTGATGACGAGGAAGTTCTGGTGAAGATTATCGCGGCGGCGGTCAATCCTCTGGACAACATGATTATACGTGGAGAGGTAAAACTGATTGTTCCATATTCTATGCCGCTTGTGATGGGAAATGAATTTGCCGGCGTCGTGGAGAAAACCGGCAGGAACGCTGTCCGTTTCAAACCGGGCGACCGCGTGTATGGAAGAATGCCGCTTGAGAAGATCGGTGCATTTGCCGAGTATGCCGCGGTCAAAGAGTCGGCTCTGGCTGCGATCCCGGAGTATCTCACCTATGAAGAGGCGGCAACGGTTCCGCTCACTGCGCTGACTGCGATGCAGGCGTTTGAGATCATGGAAGTAAAGGCCGGAGAATCGGTTTTTATCTCAGGAGGGACCGGAAGCCTGGGAGCTATGGCTATCCCGGTGGCAAAACGCCTCGGGCTGCACGTCTATACGAATGGCAGCGGGGACAGCGAGGAGCGGGTCAGAAAACTGGGAGCGGAAAAATTCATTGACTACAGGAAAGAGAACTATGCGGACATTCTCTCAAACGTGGATCATGTCCTGGATACGCTGGGTGACCGCGAGCTCCCGAACGAATTCAAAATTCTGAAGGAAGGAGGAAATCTGGTTTCCCTGCGCGGATTGCCGAATGGGCGCTTCGCGAAAAGAAGCGGGATGCCGTTATTCAAGAGGCTCCTTTTCCAGGTGGCGGGAAGCAAATATGACCGCATGGCAGCTGCGAAAAAGCAGACCTATGATTTTCTCTTCGTACATGAAGATGGCAGCCAGCTGAATAGGATAGGGAGCTTGTTCGATCAGGAGCATCCGCTGGACACATCGATAGATACGGTGTTTACTCTCGACGAGATCAATAAGGTACTCGCCAAGGTGAAGCGGGGCGGATCGAGAGGGAAGACGATTGTCAGAATTGGAGAATAATCAGTGGGAGCCTGGATTGATATCCGGGCAGAGCGGAGACTGCAATGGAAAATGAAAAAGTGTTCTCCATGAAGTTCGCGAAAGTATATGGACTTCTGGTTCAAAAGGCTGAGCGAAAGGGACGCACCGGAGATGAGGTCGATCAGCTGATCAGCTGGCTTTGCGGCTATGACAGGGAAAGCATTCAGCGGCAGCTCGCGGCAGATGTGGATTATAAATCTTTCTTTGACCAGTCTCCGGCATGGAATCCGGACAGTAAAAATATTACCGGCAAAATCTGCGGAGTCCGGGTGGAGGATATCACGGATCCGACCATGTGGCGTATCCGGTGTCTTGATAAACTCGTGGACGAGCTGGCTAAGGGGAAGAGTATTGAAAAGATAATCGGCAGCAGGGAGGCGGACGCGGGAGAGCAATTTGTTACATTATAGGCGTGATTAAATCCATCAGGCAAAAACTCGGATAAGCGGATGGAGATCGCATTCAGGTCAGAATCGCAATAAAGGACACATGAAACAGAATTGTGCACATCGTATAATAAGCTTACATTGTAAATTATTATAAGCTGCTTATGGGGGGAAAAATATGAAGATATTCTGGCTGAGGCCGCCGCATGACCGCCTGCTGTTCGACAACAGAGCACTTCTTGTCATGATTCTGCCGATGGTCGCAGAACTGTTTCTGAACATGACAGTCGGACTGGCAGACTCGATCATGGTGGCGGCAGTGGGAGAATCGGCGGTATCCGGCGTCTCTTTGATGGACAACATTTTTCTCCTCATTCTGATGATTTTCAGCGCGCTCTCCACCGGCGGCTCGGTTGTGGCGGGGCAGTATATTGGTCACAGAGACGGAAAAATGGCGCAAAAATCGGCCACAGAGCTTGTGTGGAGCAACATTCTTCTTGGCTGTATCGTCACTGTCATTCTGTTTATTTTCAGAGGTTTCATACTGAATGTGGTCTTCGGACGGATCGAGCCGGAGGTTTACGAGGCGGCAAGCACGTATTTCCTGATTGTCAATCTTTCTGTGCCGTTTATGGCTATGTACAATTCCGCGGCGGCGATTTTCCGCTGCACAGGGAATACGAAGCTGATTACTCTTGACGCACTGCTGATGGGCATCCTGAATATTGCGGGGAATGCGGTCGGTGTCTTTGTTCTGAATGCTGGTGTCGCCGGAGTCGCAGTGCCAACGCTTGTTTCCAGGGCATTTGGCGGCATATTGATGCTGGGGCTGTTGCTGCGGCCACAGAATCTGCTGACGATAGATCACACCTGGAGGCACCATTTTGACCTGGCACTGATCGGCAAAATCCTGAGTATCGGGATACCGAACGGCCTGGAAAACGGAATCTTCCAGATCGGCAAAATTGTGCTGCTCTCCCTGGTCTCGACGTTCGGGACGGTCTCGATCACAGCGAACGCAGTTACCGGAGCGATCGTTTCGATCCAGTGCATTCCGGGAAATGTCTTTGGCATGGCGATGATGACCGTCGTGGCGCAGTCCGTCGGAGCTGGTGACTACCCGCAGGCGAAATACTATACAAGGAAGCTGATGACGCTCGCATATGTGTTTTTTACGGCCTGGGCGCTCGTGATGTGGCTTTTGCTGCCTGTTATCCTGCACATTTATCAGCTATCGCCGGAAACGACGGCACTGACACAGACGATAGCCACGATGCATATTTTTACATCCATCGCGATCTGGGCACCGGCCTTCATCCTTCCCAATACGCTCCGGGCGGCGGGAGATGTGAAGTACCCCATGACGGTTTCCATCCTGTCGATGTGCCTTGTCCGAATTGTGTTTGCGTATATCCTGAGTCTGTATTTCCATATGGGTGTGATCGGAACCTGGGTCGCCATGTTCTTCGACTGGGGCGTTCGCGCTGTACTTTTTATCGTACGGTATCTCCATGGAAAATGGATGAATTACCGGGTCGTGTAGGACGGTGTAGGGCAGCTGGCAGAGATCCATATGGCAGTGGACATCAAAGAGTTCTATACTAAAATGTTAATTCTGGACAAAACGGGCAATACAATTGGAGCATATGGAACCTGTTTTGCTGCAGGTGTGTTATGCTGCAGAGAAAATGCCTTCAGCAATTGAAGGAGCGGAAACAGAGCAAGATATTTCTTCGATCGGAGGAGAACAGAGATGATACAGATCAGGAGAGCATCAGAGAAGGACATTCCACGGCTGCATACACTGCTGGGGCAGGTACTGCAGATTCATGCGGACATCCGGCCGGACATTTTTATTCCCGGGACGACGAAGTACACGGATGAGGAGCTTCAGGCTATGGTCCGGGACGATGCAAACCCGATCTATATCGCGGTGGATGAACTGGACGTGTGTGAGGGGTACGCATTCTGCCAGCTGCGGGAGCAGCCGTTTTCCAACAATATGGTACCGTTCCGGTCTCTGTTCATCGACGATCTGTGCGTCGATGAGAAAACGAGGGGACAGCATGTCGGAGAGCGTCTGTTTGACTATGTAAAGGAGGAAGCGAAGCGGCTGGGCTGCTATGAAGTGCAGCTCAATGTATGGGAAGGAAATACAGCCGCGGCAAAATTCTATGAGAAGATGGGGATGAAGACCATGGAACGACGGATGGAGTACATTCTGACATGAGGGGCATGCAGAAACAGAGAAACTTCAGTGCGCTGATGCTGGCAATTGTACTTCTTGAGCTGATCCTGACGCTGACCGTCGGAGTATGCGTAATGCTTCGGCAAAATTCGAAATTGGTCTTTGAGAACATCCTCGAGAACGAAGAGCAGGATCTCCAATTCTCCGTCGACAATGTGATCAGGGATCTGGATCGGCAGAGACGTGATTTGAAAGCGGAGGGGATGAGCGATGAGGAAATTAAAACAGTAGTGCAGAAGCATCTCTATGCGAAGATCCATTCCGATCAGTTCGGCGACAGTCAGTATATGTGGGTCAATCAGATTCTCAATTATGCGGGCGGGGATAATTATGCGATTCGGCTGATTCATGCGGGAATGCCGGAGACGGAGGGACAATATCTGTCCACCGCACAGAAGGATATTCGGGGAAATACTCCCTATGAGACCGAGCTTGCCGGAGTGAAGGCGAAAGGCAGTGGCTTTCAGCGCTATTACTTTAACGATCCCACCACGGGGAAAGAAACGGAGAAGATCGCATACTATCGCCTTTATAAGGAGTATGACTGGGTAATCTGCGAGGGGGAAAATCTGACCAGCATTGCGGAGTATGAGGCGCGGCAGCGGAGGGAACTCATGCCGGTCGTGATACGCCTTATCTTGTTCGGGTCCCTTTTTCTTACTGTCATAACAGGGATTTCCATTTCAATGTATTCGGAGCAGCATAATAAAATATTGAGAGAGAAAAACAAGGCCTTGAATGTAGCTGTCTATCAGGATGCGCTGACAAAGATATACAATCGAGGCGGGCTGATTCTTCATTTGGATCAATGGCTGGCGGACAAAAATACAGAAGACCTTACCGGTGTATTTCTTGATTTGGATGATTTCAAGCTGATTAACGATCTCTACGGACATGAGGCGGGCGATGCGGCGCTTTGCCGGCTCGCCAGGCATCTGACCGAATCCTTTCCGGATGCACTGGTGGGCAGAACGGGGGGCGATGAGTTCTGTGTGATGATCAGAAACAGAAGCCCTCAGGAATGCGAGGAGAGAATCCTGAAGGCGTTGCAGAAGAAAATTGAATTTTCAGTTGACGGAAAGAGCATTTCCTTCACCGCTTCAGCCGGATACGCCAGCTACCCTTCCCAGGCGGCAAGCAGGGAACAACTGATGCGGGTCATGGATATTGCACTTTATGCGGCAAAGGCAGAGGGAAAGCATACTGTCAAACAGTTTTGTCCCGGGATGTCCAGCATCCGGCGTGAACGATTCGGGTTCAGTGTCAGCAGGATGGCGGCAGGCATGCCGGGTGCTTTTCTGGTTTATCGGGCAGATCAGGGAGAAGAAATATTATTTGGAAATGATCATCTGATAAAGCTCTATGAGTGCCGGGACTATGACGACTTTTTGCAATTTACAGGGGGGAGTTTCCGGAACATGATTCACCCAGAGGATGTGGATCGTGCGGAACGGGAAATCCGGGAGCAGATACAGAAAGATCAGGTGCGTAATCCGGATAAGACGACCGGCTATGAGGATTATATTACTTACCGGATTATTGCCAAAACAGGCAAAATCAAATCTGTACTCGACATGGGACGCCTTGTCCAGGACGAGCATTATGGGGAGATCTATTATGTGTTCCTACAGGATTTGGAGGTATTAAGGCATTTGGGGGGTTTCGGGGATGCTGATGCCAGAGTGAATCTGTCCGACCCGTGATTGAAGGATTCGCTCCGGCCCAAAGCCTGAGAAAAAGGGTATGCCGGAAGGCAGTTCACTGTCTCAGTCCCGGAATCTGTTCCGCCTCATTTCCGTACTTTCTGATGTATTCCGCCTCTGTCAGGCCTTCCGCCTCTGCCTTTGTCTTGCGCCTTTCGATGACATCGCAGATTTGGCGGTAGGTCGTCTCGTCGAGGCGGTATTTTCTTTCATAGAGCAGGTAGGCGAGCAGCATGAAGAGGAATGGCACGATGGACATCACCAGCAGCAGGCCGGTCTTCTGTCCGTTTCCCACCTCGCGGACTACCGCATCGATGGCAGCGGTCTTCGCGGCGGCGTCGATTTTGCCCTGATTGGACTGCTGCTCGTAGGCGGAAATCTGGTTCGTGTAGTGCAGCACGCCGCACGAGACGTAGGTGAGGGTGGTGATGCCGACGATGACGGCGGATGCCACCTTGGTGATAAAGGGGCGGAGCGAGGTGATGATGCCCTCGCCGCGGAAGCCGCGCGTGAGTTCGTTGTACTCGACGGTGTTGAAGATCGAGATCATCATCACCAGGTAGAAGCAGTAGGAGCCAAAATTCGCGAGCATGTATCCGATGGTGATGCCGGCAAATTTGACGGTCGATGCCGCGGGCAGGATCAGACCGGACACGAGCAGCAGGACGTAGCCGACGGAGGAGACGATCATCATGATGGTCATAAGCGGCTTGCGGTCGATTTTGCGGGAGATGGCGGGGTAGCCGACCATCAGGACAGCGGTTGCGGCCATGCCGACGATGGTGAAGATGGAGTACAGTCCGCCGTTGTAGCCGAATTCAAAATAGATGTAGGTAGAGCCGACGCCGCCCATGATGATCTGGTTGCCGATCTGCTGGAGCAGGAAGATCAGAGCCGCAATCACGAGCTGACGATTGCCGAAGATAGTAGAGAGGATGGTGCGGAAGCTGACCTTCGGGCGCTCCTCCGCCTGGTAGGACAGGTCTTCTTTTACGCCGAAGATGGTCACGCACAGGCAGAGCGGGGCAAACACACAGATAGCGATGGCAAGGATGCCGTAGGCTGTCTGGGCATTGCCGCCGATGGTGCCGCTGCCGGCGGTGAGCGCCGGAATAGCAACGGTCGCCAGCGTCGCGCCGATGCCGGCAAAGAGAGTCGCGCGTGCTGTGAATTCGTTCCTGGAGTTGGCGTCGCGGCCGAGCGACGGTGCCATGCCCCAGTAGGAGATGTCGTTCATCGTGTAGGTGATACTGTAGAGGAAATAGCAGATGCCGAAGGCGATGATGAACGGCCATCCGGTGAGCCTTGTGTTGAAAATGTAAATGACGACCAGCGAGGTTGAGAGAATTCCTGCGAGGAGCCACGGTTTGAACTTGCCCCAGCGGGTGCGCGTGCTCTCAATGATATTTCCCATGATTGGATCATTGAATGCGTCGAAGATGCGGGCGCCGATCATGATGCCGGTGATCGCAGCGAGCTGGGCGGCCGAGAGTTCGCGCGTAAAGAGCGCGAACGTCAGAATATAATTCGTGAAGAGCTGATAGATCATGTCCCGCCCGACGGTTCCGATGGGATAGGTCCAGAGATTTCGCTTCATTGCCTTTTGATGTTCTTCCTCCGTCATCGGAGCCGGAACCGGATATGTCTTTTTATTCATCGCTGTAATATTCCCCCCTGACGCTTCTGCTTAAATTTGCATGGAATAAAGTCCGCCAAAAGCGCCTGCTATCAGTATAACAGACAGAGGATATAGCTGGGGCGGAAAATTCTGATACAATTTGACAGATTTTCAGTGTATCAGGACCTGAAAAACGGTATGATGTAACTATTCGGCACCCGGGATGATTTCCTGAATCTGGATATCTGGACGAGGTGCGTGCACAGGAACACTGAAATCGGGGAGGATTTATGGATCATTTACTGTATGGCGCAGCCTATTACGACGAGTATATGCCGTGCGAGCGGCTGGAGGAGGACATCCGGCTGATGAAAAAGGCCGGTATGAATGTGGTGCGGATCGGGGAGAGCACCTGGAGCACCTGCGAGCCGCAGGATGGCGTCTTTGACTTTCATCATGTGACGCGGGTGATCGAAGCGATGAATCGGGCGGGCATTTCCGTCATTCTCGGGACGCCCACCTATGCGGTGCCGACATGGCTGGTCAGGAAATATCCGGATGTGCTCGCGGTCACGCACGAGGGACCGGGACGGTACGGGTGGCGCCAGAATATGGACATCACAAGCCCGGTTTACCGGCTTTATGCGGAGCGGATGATCCGGAAGATGATGGAGGAGTGCGCGGGTCTTCCCGGCGTGATCGGCGTGCAGCTCGATAATGAGACGAAGGCCTACGATACCTGCGGAAGGAACGTTCAGCAGGCCTTTGTGCAGTATCTTAAGGAGGAGTTCCACGGAGATCTGGATCAGCTCAATGCGGAATTCGGACTTGATTACTGGAGCAATCGGATCAACGCGTGGGAAGATTTTCCGGATGTCAGAGGGACGATCAACGCCAGCCTTGGCGCGGAGTTCGCAAAATTCCAGCGGAAGCTGGCGGCGGATTTCCTGATGTGGCAGCGTCAGATCGTGGAGCCGTATCTCCGTGAGGACCAGTTCATCACTCACAACACGGATTTTTCCTGGAAGGGATACTCCTACGGACTGAACGGCGAGGTCGATGTCTTCGAGGACGCGAAGGCGATGACCGTTGTGGGAACGGACATCTACCATCCGTCGCAGAATCAGCTGACCGGTATGGAGATTGCGTTCGGCGGAGATCTTACGCGCTCTGTGAAGCAGGACAATTATCTGGTTCTCGAGACGGAATGCCAGGGCTTCCCGAACTGGCTGCCCTTCGACGGGCAGCTGCGGTTGCAGGCTTACTCGCATCTGGCGGGCGGCGCCGACATGGTCGAGTACTGGCACTGGCACACGCTGCACAATGCGATCGAAACCTACTGGAAGGGTGTTCTGTCGCAGGATTTCAAGGAGAATGACACGTACCGGGCGTGCTGCCGGATCGGGCAGGAGTGGAAGAAAATAGGCTCGCATCTTCTTCATTTGAAGAAGAAAAACCGCGCGGCAATTCTGGTCAGCAACACTGCACTGAAGGCGCTCGACTGGTTCTGCGTGGACGGCACGGGTCCGAATCCGAACGGCGTACATTACAACGATGTGATGATGGCGGTCTACAATCAGCTCTACCGCATGAATGTGGAGTGTGATTTTTTGTTTCCGCAGAACGCGGAGCGCATGGCGGAGTATGATTTCGTCGTGATTCCGGCGCTGTACGCGGCATCGGAGGAGCTGCTCGAAACCATTGCAAAATACGTGGAGCAGGGCGGACATATCTTTGTGACGTTCAAGTCGGGCTTTGCTGACGAGCACATCAAGGTGTGGCATGACGAGACGCCACATACGCTGGCACGCGTGACGGGAGTCCGCTATTCTCATTTCACGTTCCCGGATGAGGTCGGACTGCAGAGCAGCCGGTTCTGCACTGAGGGAGCGAGAGTCCGCTGGTTCATGGAGCTGCTGCAGCCGGAGGAAGGAACGGAGGGCCTCGAGGTGCTCGCCAGGTACGACCATCCAGACTGGGGGAAATACGCGGCGGTCACCAGACACGCGTATGGCAGAGGCACCGCGACCTACCTTGGCTGCGGCGTCCCAGAGAAACTGCTCGCGGAAATTCTGGAGGACACGGTAAAGGAGGCGGGAATTCCGATGCCTGCGCTCCGATTCCCGCTCATCGTGCGCCGCGGCGTCAATCAGGAGGGACGGGAGATCACGTATCTGCTGAATTATTCCGGATCGCCGCAGACAGCGGCCGCACCGTCAGGCGGGCAGGAGCTGCTGTCCGGCAGACAGGTGGCAGCAGGAGAAATGCTGACGATCCCGGCCTGGGACCTCACGATTGTGGAAGGGGCGTAACAGGAGATGAGAACACTTTATCTGGACTGCAGCATGGGCGCTGCGGGCGATATGCTGACGGCAGCGCTTCTGGAGCTTCTTCCGGACAGGGAAGCATTCCTGAAAGAGCTGAACGGACTCGGTATACCGGGCGTTGTCTATTCCAGTGAAACGGTGACCAGATGCGGCATCCGGGGGACGCTCGTCACAGTGAAGGTGAACGGACAGGAAGAATCGGAGAACCTGTCCGCACACGAAGAAAAGAGACACCACCACCACAGCAGCCTGCACCGGATCGAAGAAATTGTCGGAGGCCTGCCGGTGCCAGAGAAAGTCCGCAGGAACATCCTCGCGGTCTATTCCCTGATCGCGGAGGCGGAGAGCCATGTACATGGCGTCCCTGTGAGCGAGATTCATTTTCACGAGGTGGGGACGATGGACGCCGTCGCGGATGTGACGGCGGTGTGTCTGCTGTTGGATCGCCTGGCGCCGGAGCAGGTTGTGGTCTCGCCGGTGCGGGTCGGCAGCGGGCAGGTGAAGTGCGCGCATGGCATTCTTCCGGTGCCGGCACCAGCCACAGCGTATCTTCTGCGAGGGGTTCCAATTTTTGCCGGCGACATCCGGGAGGAGATGTGCACGCCGACCGGCGCTGCGCTGCTGAAGCATTTTGCGGCAAAATTCAGTCCGCTGCCGCTCATGCGGGTCGCTGCGATCGGATATGGAATGGGCACGAAGGAATACGACGCGGCGGGGTGTGTCCGCGCTCTGTTCGGAGAGACGGAGGAGGCCAAAGCGATGGCAGCAGGCGGAACATCAGCGGTAGAAAAGGCATGGGCAGCGTTCGACCAGAGAACGCGGGGCTTCGAAATCAAGAATGCGTTTTTATTCCGGGAGGGCAGAGAACTTCTCGCCATCCACAGGGATGAGGACTGCTTGCGAAATGGATATTCTGCGACGAAAAGCTTCACCGCCGCGCTGTTTGCGGCAGCGGCGCAGAAAGGGATGGTTTCTCCCGATGAGCGGATCGTCGACTGCTTTCCGGAGGAGCTGCCGGAGGAGGTTTCTCCGGAGCTTTCCCGCCTGACATTCCGTCACCTGCTTTCCATGACGGTCGGGCAGGAGAAGCCGTGGCTCATGGGAGCTTCGAGACCCGTGATGAAGACGCCGGACTGGGTGCGTTTCTCTCTGGCACAGAAATTCGTTCATGAACCGGGCACCGTATTCCAATACACCAATGTTGGACCGTATCTGGCCGGTATCCATGTGGCGAGAAGAAGCGGAAGAAATCTTGCATCGCTTCTGTACGAATCACTCTGGAAACCAATGGGATACTGGTTCCCAACGTGGGAAGTGGATCCGCTCGGAAATAATTTCGGCGCAGGCGGTCTGATGGTAACGACGAAACAACTTCTTTCTTTTGGCGTGCTTCTTCTGCATGGAGGAGAGGACCAGGGGAAACAGCTTCTCCCGGCAAAATTTGTGGAGGCGGTGTCACACCCGGTTTCTTTCCCGGTGAAACGACCGGAAGGCGCGGATGGCTATACGTATGGATTCTGGCTGGGTCCTGAGGGTTCTTTCCGCGCGGATGGGAAATACGGTCAGTATGCCATCGTTTTTCCGGAGCAACAGGCAGTGTTTGCCATGACCGCAGACTGTCAGGACCCCGCGAAGGTGCTGAAGGCCTTTTATGAGATGGTACTGCCGGAGGTGTAAGACAGGCGAGGACGTGAGAGGGCGGAGGTGATCGTCAGATAGAAGAAGGCCGGAGAGTTGACAGATATAAAAGTGGAAAGAAGATGCTCAGAGGTTCTTGGAGTATACAGAACATTGCAGTAAACTGTGGAGCAGTACTGCGGGGGATTAGAAGCAGGACAATACAAATTTCATAGAAAACGATGGAAGGGGTATCAGACACTTATGAACAAGACAAAGCTGATTGTGGACAAGGATTTCCGGATTGGAGAGGTGGACAAGCGGATCTACGGGTCGTTCATCGAGCATCTTGGAAGAGCGGTATACACGGGTATCTATCAGCCCGGACACCCGTCCGCGGACAAGTACGGATTCCGCCAGGATGTGATTCAGCTGGTGAAGGAGCTTGGCGTGCCGATTGTGCGGTATCCGGGTGGAAATTTTGTCTCGAATTTCCGCTGGGAGGATTCCGTGGGGCCGAAGGAGGAGCGCCGGTCGAGACTGGACCTGGCCTGGCGGACGTATGAGCCGAATGAAATCGGGATCAACGAGTTTTCCAAGTGGGCGAAGGAAGCCGGCACGGATATCATGATGGCGGTGAATCTGGGGACGCGCGGGGTGACGGATGCCCTCAATCTGCTGGAATACTGCAATCTCGATACCAATTCCTACTATGCGGATCTCCGCAAAAAGCACGGAGACAAGGATCCGTACGGCATCAAGCTGTGGTGCATGGGCAATGAGATGGATGGACCCTGGCAGACCGGGCACAAGGAGGCGCGGGAGTACGGGCATCTCGCGGCGGAGACCTCCAAGGCGATGAAGACGATGGACAATTCCATCGAGACGGTGGTCTGCGGTTCCTCCAATGTGGATATGCCGACGTTCGGAAAGTGGGAGGCCGGTGTCCTCGATGAAGCCTATGATTACGTGGATTACATCTCTCTGCATCAGTATTGGAACAACTATGCGGACGACACGGCGGACTTCTTCGCGGCAAGCGACGATCTTGATTATTTCATCAATTCCGTTGTTGCGGCCTGTGACTACGTGAAGGCGACAAAGCACAGCCACCGGAACATCAATCTGTCCTTCGACGAGTGGAATGTCTGGTATCACTCCACGCAGCAGGACGATCAGGACATGAGGAACATGCCCTGGAGATCTCACCCGCACCTGCTGGAGGATATTTATAACTACGAGGATGCGATTGTGGACGCGCTCGCCCTGATCAAGTTCCTGCAGCACGCCGACCGGGTGAAGGTGGCGTGCCTGGCGCAGCTGGTCAATGTCATCGCGCCGATCATGACAGAGGAGAATGGCCCGGCCTGGAGACAGACCATCTTCTATCCGTTCTTCCTGGTGTCAAAATACGGCCGCGGCGTGGCGCTTCATCCGGTGCTCTCGGGCGGGGATCATGCGACCTCGCGGCATGATCATGTCTCCGACGTGGATGCGGTGTCGGTTTACAACGAGGAAGAGGAACAGGTGGCGATCTTCGCGGTCAACCGGAGCGTGATGGAAACCGTGGAGTTTGAGGCGGACCTGCGCGGCTTCGAAGGGTATCGTCCGGAGAAGGTTCTTGCTCTCGAGGGGACTGACATGAAGGCCGTGAACTCCGCGGCGGAAGAGAAGGTGAAGCCTGTCGAAAGAACCGATGCCAGAATGGACGGCGGACTCCTGAGTCTGTCTCTGAAGCCGGCGAGCTTTGTGACCATCGTGCTGAAGAAGGAAACAGTATAGTATGCTGCGGAAAATTGCAATTTGCGAGAATGGGATTGACGTCACGTTCCGGATTCGGGAAGACGGGATTGTGGAGCTGGAGCGCTTTGCGCCGGCAGAGATGACGGAGGAAACGGCTGCGGATCAGGCGGAGAACCTGGCAGGAGATGAGATGGAGCCGTCGAAAAATCCGGCGGAGGTCTACCCTGTTCTGGAAGTGAATGTCACAGGCAAATCCACGCGGGATATGCATGGATACCGGCACAATGCCGGCAGCGCCTCCTGCGATTTCCGGTATCAGGGGCACCAGATCGCGGAGCAGGCAGGAGGGAAGGAACTCGTCATTGATCTGAAGACGGACAGCGATGTCTGGGCACATTATCATATGCGGTTCTATGACGGCGTGCCCGTGGTCCGTGTATACAGTGTGCTGGAGAATCTGGGAACGGAGCGCCACGCGGTGGAGTATATTTCATCCTTTGTGTACCAGAATCTCTGCGGGGAAGGGGAGAAGCCGTATTATGACAAGACGGACGTGTGGATTCCGTTCAACAGCTGGTCCTGCGAGGCGCGGTGGAAGAAGGAGGATCTGTCAGATCTGAATCTCACCGGCATGATGGTGGATGGCTACAACAATCCCGGATTTGGATGCAACCGGTTTGTCTACACGGGACACAGCTCATGGTCCAGCGTGGAATATCTTCCCATGGGGATCTGCCGGGACAGGGAGCGGCAGGAAACCTATGTGTTTCAGGTGGAGTCCTCTGGTCAGTGGCACATTGAGTATGATTCCGAGCACGAGCGGCGGCTCGCCCTCTGCCTGTCCGGTCCGACGGAGCAGGAGCACGGCTGGTGGCTCGATCTGCAGCCGGGCAGAAGCTTCACAACCGTTCCCGCGGCGTTCGGCGTGGTGAGAGGCGATCTTTCGGACGGCATCGGCGCACTGACGGAGTACCGCCGCGCCATGCGCCGGCCGAATGCGGATGATGACCGCTGTCATGTTGTGTTCAATGATTACATGAACTGTCTCTTCGGGGATCCGACGGAGGAGAAGGAGAAGGCGATCATCGACAGGGCTGCTGCAATGGGCTGCGAATACTACTGCATGGACGCCGGCTGGTATGACAAGGGCTCCTGGTGGGATCGGATCGGCCAGTGGGTCGAGTCTCCGGAGCGGTTTCCGCACGGCGTCCGGGCGCTGGCGGATTATGCCAGAAGCAAGGGCATGGTTTTCGGCGTGTGGCTGGAGATTGAGGCCATGGGTGAGGTCTCGGATTTTGCGAAAAGTCTTCCGGACGACTGGTTTGTCTGCCGGCATGGGAAGCGGCATGTCGACAACAAGAGGTATCTGCTGGATTTCCGCAATCCGGACG
The DNA here is from genome assembly GCA_902781655.1 of uncultured Lachnospiraceae bacterium. GTDB lineage: Bacteria > Bacillota > Clostridia > Lachnospirales > Lachnospiraceae > CAG-791. The sequence goes on along the minus strand of CACZJZ010000023.1, from coordinate 7,010 downwards.
TGTATCAATACTGCATGGATGTCGTGGACCGGTTGGTGCGGGACTATGGAATCGGCTACTTCAAGGTGGATTACAACGAGACGCAGGGGCTCGGTTCGGATCTTCACACGGAATCCTGTGCTGGCGCGATGCTCGGTCATATCGACGCGCTGCACCGCTGGTATGAGGAGATATTCCGGAAATATCCGGATCTGGTGATTGAGAACTGCGGATCTGGCGCGCAGCGTATGGACTACGGCATGCTGCGGCTGCTGTCGCTTCAGTCCACGTCGGACCAGACGGATGCTGTTTATAATTCGTATATCGCAGCGAATGTCGCGTCCGCGGTGACGCCGGAGCAGGCCGGTATGTGGGTATATCCGTATGAGGACGACGCGGAGCATGTCATCTACAACATGGTGAACGGACTGCTGCTGCGCCCGTATATGAGCGGCAAGGTCTGGGAGCTTGGCGAAGGCTCGCTTGCTCTGATGAAGGAGGGCGTCGCGCTGTACAAGCAGATCCGCGGAGATGTGCGGCGCGGCGTGCCATTCTGGCCGCTCGGCTTTGGCAGTCTGCATAATCCGGTGCTTGCCTATGGCCTTCGCGCAGGGGACAGAGTTTATCTGTCCGTGTTCACGCCAGGAGCGGATCACGCGGAAATTCCGCTCTCCTTTGCTGGAAAATCGGTGAAGGGCGTGAAGGTGATTTATCCGTCCGGGGAGCGCTGCGCGTATTCCTTTGACCAGGACGTTCTGCGGGTGGACATGCCACAGAAAAAGGCGGCGCGGCTGTTTGCGCTGACGCTCGGCTGAACCAATTACAGCTCCGCGGCGTACAGGGCGGCGCCGAGCGCGCCGCAGAGCTGAGCCATGTCGGAGATAATCGGCGCGGATTTCAATTCCTTTGTGAGGGCCCTGACCAGGCCCTCATTTTTGGCTACGCCGCCGGTCATCATAAAGGGCGCACTGCCGCCGGCTCTCGCCACGAGCGAGGCCGTCTTGGATGCGACCGCCTTGTCGAGACCATGGACGATATCGTCGGTATCCTTATTCTCCGCGATGAGCGATACAACCTCTGACTCCGCGAAAACGGTGCAGGTGGAGGAAATGGTGATATCCTCGCGGTATTTGAGGCCGTGCCGGCTTATTTCATCGAGGCTCATCTCCATGGTTCCTGCCATCATCTCCAGAAAACGTCCGGTGCCGGCGGCGCATTTGTCGTTCATCACGAAGCCCGCGACCTGGCCGCTCTCATCCAGTACAATGACCTTGGAGTCCTGTCCGCCGATGTCGATGACGCAGCGGACGGAGGGATCGAGAAAGTGTGCTCCCTTTGCGTGGCAGGTGATTTCCGTGATACTCTGATCCGAATCCTGGATCGCCGCTCTGCCGTAGCCGGTGGAGACGACCCGGCGGATGTCCTCCCGCCTCAGATTCGTCTCGCGGAGCGCCTGCTGCAGCGCCTTGTCCGCGCTGATCCGGGCGCCGGCACCGGTGGGGATCACCGTCCTGCCGATGATTCTTCCGGTTCCATCCAGAATCACGACGTCCGTCGAGGTGGATCCGGAATCAATGCCGGCAAAATAGGCGGTCTGGGTCCGGGGCTGGTGGGCGGCATTCTGTCCGGCATGATGGTGCCTGGCGGATTCCGTGCTCTGGATTTCCTCAGCGAACGCCTCCAGTCTTGTCTGCAGCTGTCCTCCGGAACTCCGGGTATAGTCGGTCTCGATCTTGAGGAGGGGGATGTCGGGATGCGTCTTCACCTCGCTGTATTCAAAGCTGTAGTAGTCACAGAACCGAATGGTGTGATAGACAATGCCGCGGAGATTCGGGTCGTTGAACAGCGGCTTCCGCCCGGTGCGGTCCACCATGCGCATGCAGGGAAGCTGGCGCAGGAGGACACCGGCATACCAGCGGAGGAGCGCGTCATCCGGAGAAGCGGCAGCCGGCAGTCCGGACAGGAATCCGGCGGGGAGCGTCCGGCCGGCGACGCAGGTGTGATTCGCCAGGGGAAGTGGCATAGCTTCGGCGGTCTGGGCGAAGAGCTGTTCTCCCATCCGTCCGCCGAGTACGCTGAGATATGGTCCGGAGGTCTGCCCGGGAACGGCGGAACAGCCCTCGCGCCGTCCGTTCTCTGCCGCCGCTCCGTTGGATTTCTGAAGCGCGGCAAGGAAGCGCTCGCGTGACAGGATCCTGCCGGAGTACGTCTCGTAGGCCTCCATCAGACGGCGGAGTTCTCTGGCGAAGCGGTCCACGCTGCAGTCGTCTTCCCGGTGCGGCACATCCAGAAGATAAAGAAAGTCCAGCGTCCCCTCTGCCCGAAGCACGTCTGCCAGGCTGCGAATCGTGTCGCAGCAGGATGTAAGCACGAGTTCATGGATCTGCCCGGAGAGGCAGGCATCCAGCAGGGCTTTGCCAAAGCCGCAGATATTCGAGCCAAGAAGCTGCTCGGACCTGCCGAAGCCTGCCGGCATGTCGTTCCACGCCTTCGTGTGGGCGCCGAGGCCCTCCAGCAGTTCGAGCGGCGTGTATTTGCAGATGTAATAGAGAGTGTGTTCTGTTTCCATGTATTTTGCCTCCCTGCTGTATTCAGTCGTTCCGGAGCATCTCGAGGAAGGCACCGATTCTCGTTGAGGTCTGTCCCTCGCCTCCGTGAGCACGGTCGCATCCGTCGCCGTCGAGGAGAAGCGTCGGGAATCCGGCATCCTCGAAAGCCTGCTTTGCGAGGCGCGAGATGCCGAGCGTGTGCCTGCATCCCCAGTGATTGAACCAGATGACGCCGTCCGCGCGGGCATCCCGGGCATGGCGGATGCCGTTTGCGATCCGCCGCTCCGCCGGGCCGTTGATGGCATTTCTGACCAGCCGCTGTGCCATGCCCAGCATCGGGTCATCGGTGTCAAAATCCGGGCTGCACACCTGGGCGAGTTCACAGGCTACGATCTGTGCGCTGTCCTGAAAGAGAAAATATTTTTTCACAGCGTCGGACCAGAAGGGTATGGTGTGCATCCAGTAGATATGCTTTCCACGCTTCGGCAGGGCGGACCGGAGATCCTCCTGGAGCATGCGGACATACCGCTCCTCCTCCGGCGTGCCGAGCAAAATGTTGGCTGTCATCGCGGAGTAGAGCGGTGTGACGAGATCGGCCGGAACGAAGCGGTCCGCCCGGTCCCGCTGGACCTGTTCATAGGCAAGCAGCGATTCCCGGGACCGTTTCACGCGGGCTTTCAGGGCATCCTCTTCAATGGAGCGGCCGGTGGTCTCTTCGAGGAACCGGCGTGCCCCGACCAGCTCATCCCGCACATAGGCCACGGCGTCCTCTGAGGCGTCTGCCGGCACGTCGATGCAGAAGGACGGCACCTGATAGTATGCGGCGAGTTTCGGAAATGTGAGAAGATTGGCGTCACAGGCGAGCGAGGTGTAGAGAATGCAGCGCGGCTTTGGCAGAAGGCCGTTCATGGCGGCACCGACGAAGGTTTTGTGATAGGAGCAGAGGGTGTCGGAGATACCGTCCTGCTCTGCCTTCCTGGTGCAGATGCCGCCGGCAAAGGAGGCGGAGAGATAGCAGGAGAAGCCTTCTACATTGTAGGGGTGAAGACCGGCCTCCTGTACCATCTCGCAGGGAGTGAAAATGCTGACAATGCAGGAATGATCCGGATCCTTCAGCGGCTGCAGCATGGCATCCATCATGAATTTTGCCAGATACTGGTCGGCTGGAAAGGACTCCGGATGAGGATGGTGCTGGAACAGATAGTCTTGGACCTCCCAGCCGGTGCGGAGAATGCGGCGCGAGGCGGCCGGATGGTCCGGATTGGTTTTCTCAACGACGGTTCCCAAGAATTCTGCGGCGCTCAAAACAAATATTTCCTGCCTTTCCCATTGTTCCGCGTCTGCGGCTCCCGCTGCGCGGTCCTGATGTTATTGTAGGGAACGAGGAAACAGAAATCACCCGACAATGTGCCGCAAGTGTCGGGAAAGGCGTCTGCGGGCCTGCCGCCGGCAACGACGGGGAGGCGAGGGACTGATAGGCTTCAGGAGATATGGTATTTCTCGCGGAAGGCGGCAAGCGTCCGGCGCCCCTCCGCCGAGACGGGGCGGATCCATTTCAGAGAATACATGTGACGCTGCATGAGAAAGTACCGGATGGGCTCGTCCACATAGCAGAGCGCGAAGACGAGCAGGAAAGGCGCGTGGAAGACGTCGTTTGCCAGGTGGATGACGGGCTGGACCATGGCGAACATGAACAGAATTTCCAGTGTCGAGCCGAACGCGGAATCGCCGGCGGAGCGGTAGGTGTCATTCTGGGTCCAGTTGCCCATGCGGACAGGGCCGATCACGGTGAAGATCAGCAGCATGCCGAATGCATACTCGAACGCGGCGCCGCGCAGGCCCATCGCGTGGAACAGCGGCGTGTGAATCCCGACCAGGAAGAGACAGGCGAGGAGTGTGATAAAGCTGCAGAAGTAGACGATGCGCCATGCCCGGGAGAAGGCCTCCTCATGACAGCCGGCGCCGACCTCTTTGCCGACCAGCACGGTCGCCGCGGAGGAAAAGCCGGAGAAGAAGCCGATGATCATGCCCTCCAGCGTCCGGAAGACGGCGGTCGCGGCGATGGCATCCTCAATCTGATGGCCGAGCACAATGTTGATCATCATATTGCCAACACCGATCATCACTTCATTGGCGATGATCGGCGCACTTTTCCGGAGATACTCGGCGAGAAGCTCGCGATTCCAGTGCCAGTGCCTCGTGATTTTCAGCACATAGGGTTCCTGCTGCCGGATGCACAGCGCGGCGATAACCAGCACATTCACGGCGTTGGCGATGACGGTTCCGATGGCGGCGCCCTCGACGCCGAGCGCCGGGAAACCCAGCTTGCCGAAGATGAGAATGTAGTTGCAGACAAAATTCGTGATCACCGCGGCAATACCGCCGGCAAGCGGAATTTTGACCCGCTCGGTGGAGCGCAGCAGCGCGGACATGGCGGTGGCGAGGACCATCAGCGGATAGGAGAAGCCCACGACACGCAGGTACCGGACCCCGATCTCCTGAATGGGGGAACTGTTTGTGTAGATGCGCATGACAAAATATGGCGCGCCGAGGGCGAGCGAGCTGAAAACAGCCGCCGGGATCGCCATAAAGGCCAGCATGATGCCGTAGGAGCGCAGAATGCCCTCGTCGTTTCCGGCACCCCAGTACTGGGCGAAGAAGAGCATGCCGCCGCCGACAAAGCCCCAGAATCCGGAGAACAGGAGACTGGAGAACTGGGCGCAGAGACCGACCGCGCCGACGGTATTCTGCCCGATTGTGCCGAGCATCATGGTATCTACCATGCTTCCGGTGGTCGTCAGGACATTCTGCAGCGCCACGGGCAGCGCGATGGTCATCACCATGGAGAGAAGCTTCCGGTTTGAGGTTTTCTGGGGAATTCTGGGTCTTTTTGTCCTGGACATATCTGTTTTCCTGCTGCTCTACGAATGATACACGCACCGGACACGGAGAAAGAACTATCCTTTCGCATCCGATGCGCGCGATGTGCCGTGAATGAGGGGGTATCCGCGGCACTATATTCATCCTACCATATCGATGAGGCCGGAGCATTGAACGATATGACGTGGAAATTGTATATTCCCGCAGGATCTGGCGCAGTACAGATGCGCAGCTGCGAATGCCGCATCGGGAGGGAAGCAATGGCGTTTCCAGAGCCGATCCTCACCACATTCCGAAGGCGGCGGTCAGCACGATCACGTTCCAGAGAAAGTATGCCGCGATGGCGGCAAGAAATGTCAGGCCGATGCCGATGATGATGGCGCGGGGAGAGGGCTTTTTCCGGCATGTGGAGAGAAAGACGCGGAACTGCTCACAGGTTCCCTGCTCGAATCCGTCCTTCGCGAGCGGAACGATGAGCAGGCCATCAAGCACGAGATAGAATTCATGGCGGCTCTCAAAATGATCGCAGATCGCGGTGAGTGGGAACGTTTTTTCTTCGCCGCGTGCGTCGGTCAGCGTCAGGCTGCCCTCCCTGTCGGCGCTCTTCCCCCGGATTTCCACACGGCTGGGCGCGAAGCTGGTGCCGAGTGTTCTGGCGCGATCCCGCAGCAGCCTGACGGAGCTGCGGACGGTGACAAAACGGTTTACGACAATCAGAACGGACAGGCAGACCAGCAGGATGCCGACGAACAGACCTGCGGAGGTGAAGTGAAACCGCAGCAGAAGGATGCCGAGCACGAGCACGATGCCGGTCATGATCTGGTTATACAGGGGAAGCACCCGATGCCGGCACCAGGCCGCGGAATACTCACGGTAAAAAGAATCGTCTGCTTTCTTATGAATATTGATAAAATCGTTCATTACGATACCTCGTGCCGCGGCAGAATCCGTGAATACGGTTCTTTCCGCTGAAATTATATCATAATGCCTTGTGAAGGAAACTGCTGTCCTGTGTGCGGGAGCCTGCCGCATGTGATACGCTGATGCAGGAAAGCACAGAAAGGCGGAAATAGGGATGAAACAGATTTTGATTCGTGATGCGGTCCTGGAGGACGCGCCGCGGCTTGCGGAGATTTATGACTATTATGTGAGAAATACGGCGATCACGTTTGAGTGTCACAGCCCGTCGGCGGAGGAATTCCGGGGGAGGATGGCGCACACGATGGAGAAGTATCCGTATCTGGTCATTCTGTCGGGTAGCCGTGTGGCGGGCTATGCGTATGCCGGACCGCTGAATGTGCGGGAGGCCTATGACTGGGCCTGCGAGATGACGATCTATCTCGATCCGGAGGCGCGGCACGCGGGCCTCGGCGGCAGACTGTACGGCGCGCTCGAGGACGCGCTCCGGAGGATGGGAATCCTGAATCTGTACGCCTGCATCGGGTATCCTGAGCAGGAGGACGCGCATCTGACGCGGAACAGCGCACAGTTTCATGAACATCTGGGATATTCGCTCTGCGGACGCTTCCGCCGCTGTGGGTATAAGTTCGGCACCTGGTATGACATGATCTGGATGGAGAAAATCATCGGAGAGCATCAGGC
>CACZJZ010000022.1 GCA_902781655.1 uncultured Lachnospiraceae bacterium | reverse complement strand
AATGAGGCGCAGAGCGCGGGGAGAGAGGACGATGGCAGTCTATGAGACGAACAGCGCGGAAGAGACCTTCGCGCTGGGAAAGCAGTTTGGACAGGCGGCAGCGGCAGGGGAGGTATATGCCCTGATCGGAGATCTCGGCGTGGGGAAAACGGTATTCACGCAGGGGTTTGCAGCAGGGCTTGGCATTACAGAGCCGGTGAATTCACCTACTTTTACGATCCTGCAGATCTATGAGGGCGGAAGGCTTCCGCTGTATCATTTTGACGTGTACCGGATCGAGGACCCGGAGGAGATGTTTGAGGTCGGGTTTGACGAATACCTTTATGGGCAGGGAGTGTGTCTTGTGGAGTGGGCGGACCTGGTGGCAGAGGATCTGCCGCCGAAGGTGCAAACGGTCCGGATTGAGAAGGAATTGAAGAAGGGCATGGATGTCCGGCGGATCACCGTGAGCGAGGCACAGGGAACAGGAATACAGGAATGAAGGAATCATGAAAATACTGGCGATTGAAGCATCCGGGCAGGTGTGCGGCACGGCGGTTCTGGAGGACGACACCCTTGTAGCGGATTACAACATTTTATATAAGAAGACACACTCGCAGAGTCTCGTGCCGATGATGGACGAGGTGAAGCGGATGATCGATCTCGATCTTGAGACAGTGGATGCCATCGCGGTGACGAAGGGGCCTGGTTCCTTCACCGGGATCCGGATTGGCGCGGCGACAGCCAAGGGGCTTGCCCTTGCGCTGAACCGGCCGATCATTCCGGTTCCCACGGTGGAGTCCATCGCATGGAATCTCTGCGGAACAGGCAGTGAACAGGTGATCTGTCCGATCATGGACGCGCGCCGCAGCCAGGTTTACACCGGGGTATACGAGTCCAACCAGTGCGCGACAGCCGGATGCGGACGTCAGACCGCGTGGCAGATGCTCACGCTGAAGGATCAGTGCGTGATTTCGATCGAGGAAATCTGCTCGATTCTGAATTGCATCGGGAGCAGCGTGATTTTTCTCGGAGACGGCGTCCCGGTTTATCGGGAGAAAATTGCCGATCTGATGCGCGTACCGTATTCCTTTGCACCGGCGCATCTTTCAAAGCAGCGCGCCGGTTCAACGGCGGCGCTTGCGATGCAGTTCTGGAGAGAAAAGGGCGATGCCTGTCTCGTGAATGCGGATGATTTCCGCCCGGATTATCTGAGACTTTCTCAGGCGGAGCGCGACCGGGCGGCCGGAGTGGATACGTCCCGGACGGTGCACAGGGATTAACGGATGGATATTCAGATTCGCCGGATGTCGAAAGAGGATATTCCGGGCGTGGTGGAAATTGAGCAGCTGTGTTTCTCGGAGCCGTGGACAGCGGCCGACTACAACGAATCGCTGCTGCTGCCGTACGCGGCGTATTATGTCGCCGTGTCGGGCAATGTCATTCTCGGCATGTGCGGTGTACGCAAAATCTGCGGCGAGGGGCAGATCTCGAATGTGGCAGTGAAGCCGGCCTTTCAGGGGCAGGGGATCGCGAGGCGGCTCCTGTCGGCGCTGCTTTCTGACAGCAGGCGGGAGGGCGTCCAGGCCTTCACACTGGAGGTGCGGTCCGGCAACGCGCGGGCGATCGCGCTGTATGAGGGACTTGGGTTCCGGACGGAGGGCGTTCGTCCGCACTTTTATACAAAGCCGGATGAGGACGCGCTGATCCAGTGGCTTAGATTTTGAGTGACAATGTGAAAGGAACAGATGCCGCAATCGCCGGCATGGAGTATCAATATGTTGGAAGTCGGACTTCTCGGAACCGGAGGTATGATGCCGCTGCCCTATCGGTGGCTGACGTCGCTGATGGTCCGTTACAATGGAATGAGTATTCTCATCGACTGCGGTGAGGGCACGCAGGTGGCGATGAAAAAGAAGGGATGGAGCCCGAAGCCGATCGATGTGATCTGTTTCACCCATTTTCATGCGGATCACATCAGCGGGCTTCCCGGGCTTCTTCTTTCTATGGGAAACGCGGAGCCTTCCCGGGCTTCTTCTTTCTATGGGAAACGCGGAGCGGACGGAGCCGCTTCTGCTGATCGGCCCGAAGGGGCTGGAGCGGGTGGTCAATTCGCTCCGGGTGATCGCGCCGGACCTGCCTTTCGAGATCCGGTTTCATGAGATCGGGAGCGCGGAGGAGTCGATTCACTTCGGCCGGCCGGAGGAGGGCTGCAGCGAACAAACTGGCAGGGAGGACCTGCAGTGCGCGGCCGGCGCGGACCGGGGAAAGCAGGAGAGCGCGGCAGTCAGCGCGGATCGGGGAAAGCAGAGGATTGCGGCGGGTGCTGAGGTCTGGGTTGATATTCCGGATGCGCCGCTGCTGAAGGATCTTCATATCGAGGCGTTCCGGGTGAATCACAATGTGACCTGTTACGGATACACGATCCTGCTGGACCGGACGGGGCGGTTCGATGTGGAGCGCGCCACGGCGCTCGGCATTCCGCGGAAGTACTGGAACCGCCTGCAGAAGGGCGCCTGCATTGACGCCGCGACGGGGGAGGAGGTTCCGGCGGCAGCCGCAAATGCTGCTTCTTCCGGAGAAAATGCGGAAGGAAAGGAAGCACGGATTTTGACACCGGATATGGTCCTGGGGCCGGCGAGGCGGGGGCTGAAGGTGACATATACGACGGACACGAGACCATGCCAGTCAATCGTGCGACATGCGCAGGGATCGGATCTGTTCATCTGCGAGGGCATGTATGCGGAAGAGGACAAGCTTGCCAAGGCCAGGGAGCACCGGCACATGATGTTTTCGGAGGCAGCCGCGCTCGCGCGCGATGCGGCGGTGAAGGAGCTGTGGCTGACGCATTACAGTCCGTCGCTGATCAAGCCGGAGACCGGGATGGACGAGGTGCGGAGGATCTTTCCGCATGCGGTCGCCGCGCGGGACGGGCGTTCCGTGGATTTGATATTCGAGGAGGATTGACGGTGCAGACGGAGAAAGAGGTTACCATTCTTGCCATCGAGTCAAGCTGTGACGAGACAGCGGCATCGGTGGTGGTGAACGGGCGGACGGTTCTGTCAAATGAAATCAGTTCGCAGATTGACATTCACACGCTGTATGGCGGAGTGGTTCCGGAGATCGCGTCGCGCAAGCATACGGAACGGATCAATCAGGTGGTGCGGACGGCACTTCAGACAGCCGGCAGGACGCTGGACGACATGGATGCGATCGCGGTGACCTGCGGCCCGGGTCTGGTCGGTGCTCTGCTGATCGGCGTCTCCGCGGCGAAGGGTATCGCGTTTGGGACCGGGAAGCCGCTGATCGGCGTGCATCACATCGAGGGGCACATCAGCGCGAATTTTATCGCGGATCCGTCGCTCGAGCCGCCTTTTCTCTGTCTGGTGGTCAGCGGAGGGCACACGCATCTGGTGCTGGTGAAGGATTACGGAGAATATCAGATTCTGGGCAGGACGAGGGACGATGCCGCGGGAGAGGCGTTTGACAAGGTGGCACGCGCCATTGGCCTTGGATATCCCGGCGGGCCGAAGATTGACAAAGAGGCGAAGAAGGGGAATCCGCATGCGATCGAATTCCCCAGAGGCCGCGTTGCGGGATCGGAGTATGATTTCACGTTCAGCGGAATCAAGTCGGCAGTGCTGAATTATCTGAACCAGAAGGATATGAAGGGAGAGCACATTGTTGTGCCGGATGTCGCGGCCTCGTTCCAGCAGGCTGTGGTGGATGTTCTGGTCGGACATTCCATGGAGGCCGTGGAGAATCTGCGTCGGGAGGGCATGACCATCCGCAAGTTTGCAATCGCGGGCGGTGTGGCGTCCAATTCCGCGCTGCGCAGTCAGATGGAGGAGGCCTGCGCGGAGCATGGCCTTGCGTTCTGCTGCCCGCCGCCGATTTTGTGTACCGACAACGCGGCGATGATCGGCTGTGCGGCATATTATGAATACCGGCGCGGCAGAAGGAGCGGGTACGACCTCAACGCCATGCCGAATCTGAAGCTGGGAGAGAGCGTGTACGAACGGTAAGGGTTACGTGGAACTTCCCGCCGCGGACTTTTGACTGTGTGCCGGTTCCCGTGCCGTAAATCCGTAAACCGGCACGGGTGGGGTTACTTTTCGTCTGCTGTGGTATCCTTCGGCCGGAAGCCGTCGCGGATGGTTTTGCCGCGGGGTTCGGTGCGGTCGAGCATGGAGCGGTAGCAGACGGAGGGAGTGAGCCAGTAGCTGTTCCGGTCCGTCTCTTCGGAGTAGTAGATGGTGATGCCGTTCCAGTCCACAGAGGACTCCCGCACGGTGTCGAAGGGAATCTGCGTCAGATAATATGGCTCAGTCAGATGGTGCTTCGTGAAGACGAGGTCATCCATCATGTAGTGGTCGAGCCAGCTGGTGAAGCAGAGAAAGATGGCAAGGCAGAGCGAGGCGCCGAGAGTCAGGGACACGGTGGCGCGGTGCCTTGTCGGAACCGCGGCGGAGGAGATTTTGGCCGCGTGGTTTGACGGAACCAGTTCGTGGAAGGTCATGCCAAAAAATTCGAAGGCTGCTGTGAGCGGAAGCGCGAAGAGGAAGGCGAGTCCATAGCGGATGAAGGGGGCTTCCAGGAACCAGACGGCGAGGGAGGCGGCCACGGCGAGGTAATAGAACACCCGGTCCCAGCCGATTCGAATTCGGCGGAGGAGCCGGAAGATCAGATCTATGACCAGGAGCAGAACAGCGGCAAACTGGGCATAGATCAGCATGAGTTCATAGTGCTGCTGCCCGGACAGCCAGACAGGAAGCCACTGACGGACTGTCCAGTCCTTTTTATTCACATCATAGAGACATTTCGCCCAGACAGAGATCTGGGCCGCATCGTGCTCGAGGTATGCCGCGGGCACCTTCCAATCGACGGAGAAGAGGTCCAGACTGTCCACCGGATAGAGCAGCCACCCCGAGATCAGAATATTCCGAATGAGAAAAGGCAGAATTGAGAGAAAGCCGACGAGCAGAAAGCGCAGGATCTGTACCGGTTTTCTTTCCTTCAGCAGCAATACCAGCGGATAGACCGCAAGGAGAACCACGGCTGCGGCGGATAGTTTGAGACTGACGAGAAAGATCGCTGCGATACTGAGCAGGCCGTAGTAACCGGACAGAGAAAACTCACCGCGCCGGGATGAACCCTTCAGCCACTCGGAGAAGAGAAAGAGGACGCACAGCATGGCAAAATAATCAGTTGCCGGCGACTGCGCGTAGTAGACATCGGTGAGGATGTAGATCAGAATGCCGGTCTGGCAGGCGGCTGCGCCATACGCATGCGTGCGGCGCAGCTGCAGGAGGCCATGGACGGCATAGATCCCGAGCACGGTCATGAGAAAGCCGGTGGTTCCGTGAAAGGCGCCCGGTAGGATCCAGGAGAAGGTGAACAGCGCCGCGAAGCAGAGGGAGCTGCTGTTGTAGGCGAAGTGCTGCTGCAGGTTGCCGCTCCCGAGAACGGTGCCATATTCCTCGATCAGGCGGATCGCCTGCGCATGGTAGATGCCGGTGTCGGTGTGAAATTTGCCGCGGGAGGTGAAGAAGGCGACTGCCACAGCAAAGAGAAGGATCATGAGCCATTCGCGGGAGCGGAGAATTGTGCGGAAGCGCGCGCCGATCACGCGGACTTCTCCGCGGCAGAACCAGCAGCCCGCGGCGAGCAGGGCGAGCATCAGAAGGTGCGCGGCTGCGCCGACGCCCGCAAACAGACTGAAGGTCTCCGCATATACGGTGAGGGAGAATATACCGGTCATCACGCAGGCGGCGGGGCCGAGCTGGGAAGGGCGCGGCGTGGGGAGAATTTTGGCAAGGAGCGTGAGTGTGACTGTGCCCGCCGCGAGACAGACGAGCAGCATATATGTCCAGAGAATCAGTATCTCAACCATGATCATTCCTCCTGTGGACGCTCTGCGCCGTGGCGGGCGCCGATGACTGCATTCATTCTACCATCATGGCGTATTCCGGACCATGCCCTTCCTGACAGCCATGTGCTATAGTACTTACAGGCGATGTGGACGGGAGACAGAAGAGGAGCCGGTAAGGCGAGGTCTGACCGGCATAATGAAGCCGCTCTTTCAAGGCCGCAGGGGTAGACGCCCGGGCAGACGGGCGCTGGCGCCGCCCGGCACGGGAATCGCCAGGTAAAGGCGTGTGAATGCCGCTTCGTGCGGCGTGGGAGAATAAGATGTCAGAAAAGAACGGTGCAAGGGTGACCGCGATTCTGCTCGCAGCCGGAAAGGGAACGAGGATGCAGAGCAGCCGGCGGAAGCAGTTTATGGAGCTTGGAGGCAAGACGGTGCTGCAGTGGTCCTTCGACACGCTGAAGAAAAGCGCGATCATAACGGATCTGGTTCTGGTTGCGCCGCCGGAGGAGACGGAGAAAGTCCGGAACCGGTATCTGACGGAAAATGGAGCAGCGGAAGAGGCGTGCGTCGCATGCAAAGGACTCTCTGAGGATGAGAGTTCCGCTAAGGACAGAGAGGGAAAGCCCTTGGCGGAGAAGGACGGATGCGACGGTGCTGCTTCGGACTCGTTTGACCATGCCTGCGTCGTGGCAGGCGGGGCGGAGCGATACAATTCGGTTTTCAATGGAATAGAGGCGATCCGCTGGCCCTGCGATTATGTGTTCATTCACGACGGCGCGCGGCCGCTGCTGACAGAGGAGATGCTGGAGAAGCTGCTTGCCGCGGTGGAGCAGTACGGCGCAGCCGTGGCGGCCTGCCCATCCAAGGATACGGTCAAAATCGCGGATGACCGCGGGTTTGTCGCCAGCACGCCTGACCGGGCGAGGGTGTGGAATATTCAGACACCGCAGTGCTTTGAATATTCACTGGTGAAGCAGGCGTACGAAACGGTGATCGGAGAGCAGACGCACGGGACGGCACCGCAGCAGAACGAAAAGCCAAAGATCACGGACGATGCGATGGTAGTGGAATACGCCACGGGACACCCGATCCGGCTGGTGGACACCGGGTACCGGAATATCAAGATCACGACGCCGGAGGATCTGCTGACCGCGGAGCTGTTTCTGCGCGGATGAAACCGGAAATAGATTTCAGGCGCTGCCATTCGAGAGGGCGACGAGCCGGAAGCATGGATGCAGGCTTGCCTGCACCATGACCCTGAACTCACGAAGCGGTTTCGGCATGCGGTCCTGGATCGTTACTTATATTTGTAAGATATTTATAAGAAAGGAATCCTGAACATGGGATTTGTGCATCTGCACGCGCACACAGAGTGGTCGCTGCTCGACGGGTCGAACAAGGTCAGGGAATATGTGAAGCGGGTGAAGGAGCTCGGGATGAACGCGGCGGCCATCACGGATCACGGTGTGATGTATGGCGTGATTGATTTCTATGAGGCATGCCAAGCCGAGGGCATCAATCCGATTCTGGGCTGTGAGGTCTATGTGGCGCCGGGGTCCCGGTTTGACCGGGAACTGTCCGGCGGTGACGACCGGTATTACCATCTGATCCTGCTGGCAGAGAATAATCAGGGGTATGAGAACCTCTCGAAGATCGTGAGCCATTCCTTCACAGAGGGATATTATTACAAGCCGCGCGTGGATATGGACCTGCTGCGGCAGTACCACGAGGGACTGATCGCAAGCTCCGCGTGTCTCGCCGGCGAGGTGGCGAGGGACATCGTCAGGGGAGACATCGCGGCAGCGGAGAAGGCTGCTCTGAAGTACAATGACTGCTTTGGTCAGGGGAATTTCTATCTGGAACTGCAGGATCACGGATATGAGGACCAGCGGCGGGTGAACACAGCGCTGCTGGAGATGTCGCGCAAGCTGGGGATTCCGCTGATTGCGACGAATGACTGTCACTACACCTATGCGGAGGATGCGGCAGCGCATGATGTGCTTCTATGCATTCAGACCGGGAAGAAGCTGTCCGACGAGGACCGGATGCGCTATCCGGGCGGGCAGTTCTATGTCAAGAGCGGGGAGGAGATGGCCGGGCTGTTCTCCTATGCGCCGGAGGCCATTGAAAACACGCAGAAGATCGCGGACCGCTGCCATGTGACGATTGAGTTCGGCAAAACAAAGCTGCCGCGGTTTGACGTGCCGGAGGGGTATGATTCCTGGACATATCTGAACAGTCTCTGCGAGAAGGGCATGGCGGAGCGGTACCCGGACGATGCCGCGCAGGGCGGCAGGGTGCGGAAGCGGCTCGAGTATGAGCTCGGCGTGATCCGAAAGATGGGGTATGTCGATTACTTCCTTATTGTATGGGATTACATCAACTATGCGAGGGAGCACGGCCCGGCCGTGGATCCGCCGCGGGGTCGGTCGTCTCCTACTGCCTTCATATCACGAATCTCGACCCGATGAAGTACGACCTCATCTTCGAGCGGTTTCTCAATCCGGAGCGCGTCTCCATGCCGGATATCGACGTGGATTTTGCATACGAGCGGAGAGGCGAGGTCATTGACTATGTGACCCGGAAGTACGGGTCGGACCGTGTTGTGCAGATCATCACGTTCGGCACCCTGCAGGCGAAGGGTGTGATTCGGGACGTGGGGCGCGTCATGGACCTGCCGTACAGCTTTGTTGATTCCATCGCGCGGATGATTCCGAACGAGCTGGGAATGACGCTCGACAAGGCGCTGGGGATGAACCCGGATCTGCGGAAGGCGTACGAGGGCGACGAGCGGGTAAAACAGGTGATCGACATGAGCCGCAGGCTCGAGGGTCTGCCGCGGCACACCTCTGTACACGCGGCCGGCGTCGTCATCTGTTCGAAGCCGGCGGAGGATCTGGTGCCGCTCTCGCGGGCGGCCGACGGGTCCACCACCACGCAGTTCACCATGACGACCATCGAGCGGCTGGGTCTGCTGAAGATGGACTTTCTGGGCCTTCGGACCCTGACGGTGATTCAGAATGCGGTGATTTCGGCCGACAAAGCGATTGACCGGGCGAGACAACTTGCCGCGGAGGACACAAACAAAGGCGTGGACCCGGCCGGCGATCGGCGGATCCGGCCGACGGTGCTCCGGTTTCTCCGGAAATACCCGGACGTGGAGCACATTGACATCGAGAAAATCGGCGACGATGATGCGGAGGTGTACGCCTCGATCGCCTCGGGGCGCACGGACGGCGTGTTCCAGCTGGAGTCGGGCGGCATGCAGAACTTCATGAAACAGCTGCAACCGGAGAATTTTGAAGATATCATCGCCGGTATTGCGCTGTACCGCCCGGGACCGATGGAATTTATTCCAAAATATATAGAGGGCAAGAAGAACCGCGCCTCCATCACGTATGAGACGCCGGAGCTCGAGCCGATTCTGCGGTCGACCTACGGATGTATCGTGTATCAGGAGCAGGTTATGCAGATCGTCCGCGATCTCGGCGGATATACGATGGGCAGGTCGGATCTGGTGCGCCGCGCCATGAGTAAGAAGAAGCAGGCGGTCATGGAGGAGGAGCGCCGGAATTTCATATACGGCAATGCGGAGCAGGGCGTTCCCGGCTGCATTGCGATTATTTCCCGGCGGAGTATATGGCGGCGCTGATGACCAGCGTAGTCGACAACACAATCAAGCTGACCGGGTATATTTTGACGGCACGCACGATGGGCATTCGGCTGATGCCTCCCGATATCAACGAGGGGGAGGCCGGGTTCTCGGTGACCTACGAGGGCGGCGGAGCTGCCATCCGCTATGCGCTCGGGGCGGTCAAGGGCGTCGGCATGAGCGCCGTGCACGCGATGGTGGAGGACCGGACAAAATACGGGCGGTTCCGGAATTTCCAGGATTTCTGCGAGAGAATATCGCGGCTCGGGACGGAGGTCAACAAGCGGGTGATCGAGAATCTGATTAAGGCCGGTGCCTTCGACAGCATGGGGAATACGAGGAAGCAGCTGCTGCAGGTCTACGGGCGGATTCTCGACAGTCTCGAGGCGTCGCGCAAGAACGACATGGAGGGGCAGATGAGCCTGTTTGACTTCGCCCCGGAGGAGACGAAGGCGCAGTACGCGATCACGATGCCCGACGTCGGGGAGTACCCGAAGGAGATGAAGCTGGGATTCGAGAAGGAGGTGCTCGGCATTTATGTCAGCGGGCATCCGCTGGAGGATTACGAGGGCCTGTGGCGGGCGCATGTGACCAGACGGGCATCGGATTTCTACCGGGACGACGAAACCGGCGCCTGCGGTGTGGAGGACGGCGAGACGGCCACGATCGGCGGGATGGTGGCTGACCGGAAGATCAAATATACGAAGAATGACAAGGTTATGGCATATGTGACGCTGGAGGATCTGACCGGCTCGGTCGAGGTCATTGTGTTCCCGCGGGATTATGAGACAAGCTCGGCCCTGCTGGCGCCGGAGAGTAAAATTTTCATCTCCGGCAAGGTTTCGCTCGAGGAGGAGAAGGACGGCAGACTGATCTGCCAGAAGGTCACGGATTTTGCCTCGGTGCCGCGGCGCCTGTGGCTGCGCTTTCCGGACCGCGGATCGTATGACAGGGCAGAGCAGGAGATCCTGGCGATGATCGAGCAGCACGGAGGACGGGATCATGTGACGATTTACATCGAGAATCCGAGGCAGAGGCGGGATTTCGGCGCGGGATACGGCGTCCGGGTGACGGAGGAGCTGCTGCGCGGACTGCGGAGCCGGTTCGGCGAGAAGAACGTGGTGCTGCAGTGATTTTTATAGATATACCCGGTATAGAGACATGAGGCGCGATTTGCGATAAAATGGAGCCGACTCCAGAGGAACAGTAGATACGGAACAGGGTATCGGCAGGATTTTGACGGGAAATCGATATCGGACATCGGAGGTGAATGGAATCATGGAGAAGGAGATCAAAACGATCGACGGTCAAGGGAATTCTGCGCGGATATATGGGCCTGCTGAATGAGGAGATCATCGATATGGACAAGCACAGCGTGTCCGATATTATTCAGCGGGGCGGCACGATTCTCGGCACTGCGCGGTGCGCCGAGTTCAAGACGGAGGAAGGGCAGCAGCGGGCGGTCGAGGTCTGCCACAAGTTCGGAATTGACGGCATCGTCGTGATCGGCGGCGACGGATCGTACCGCGGCGCGCAGGCGCTGTCGCGGCATGGCATCAATACGATCGGGCTGCCGGGCACGATTGATCTGGATATCGCCTGCACGGATTACACGATCGGCTTCGATACGGCAATCAATACGGCGATGCAGGCGATCGACAAGGTCCGCGACACGTCCTCGTCTCACGAGAGATGCTCGATCATCGAGGTGATGGGGCGGAACGCCGGTTATATCGCGCTCTGGTGCGGCATCGCGAACGGCGCGGAGGACATTCTGCTGCCGGAGAAGTACGATTATAACGAGCAGCGGATTATTGACAATATTATCTCAAACCGTAAGCACGGGAAGAAGCATCATATTATCATCAATGCCGAGGGAATCGGGCATTCCACGTCCATGGCGCGCCGGATCGAAGCGGCGACCGGCATTGAGACGCGCGCGACGATTCTGGGCTACATGCAGCGCGGCGGCTCGCCGACCTGCAAGGACCGCTATTATGCATCCATTATGGGCGCCTATGCGGCAGACATTATCGCGGCAGGCAAGACAAACCGTGTCGTGGGATACCGGGATGGGAGATTCCAGGATTTTGACATCGAGGAAGCGCTTCAGATGACGAAGACGATTCCGGAGTATCAGTATGAGATCAGCCAGGCGCTGAGCAGATGACAGGGCACTGGTGTGGAAATTTCGTCAGCTTCCAACGCGCAGATCAGACGCGCGGCGGCCCTGCTGGCCAGATCAAAAGCACGCAGGGAGGAGCAGGCCTTTGTCATCGAGGGTCTGCGCCTTTTTATGGACACGCCGCAAAATCTGATCGAAGCGGTGTTTGTGGACAGAAGCGCCGCGGCGCAGATGGGCCGGGACGGCGGACGTCTGGCAAAGCGGCTGGAGGCTCTGGCGGCGCAGGGCGCTGTCCTTTACCAGATTCCGGACGGGCTGATGGCGAAGGTGTCCGACACGGCCGCGCCGCAGGGTATTCTGGCGGTTGTGCGCAGGCCGCAGTGGACGTTCGGGGATCTGCTTGGCAGCGGCGGAATGCGGATGCCGGGCAGCCAGGCGGGATTGCGGGCGGATGCAGCGGAAGTTTCGGTATCCGGGCGGCCGGGAACAGAGAGGAACGACGGCGGCGCGGCGCCTTCTCCCCTGCTGCTGATTCTGGAAAATGTGCAGGATCCGGGCAATCTGGGGACGATGTTTCGGACTGCGGAGGCGGCCGGCGTCAGCGGGATTCTGATGAACCGGGGGACGGTGGATGTGACGAATCCGAAGACGGTCCGGGCTACGATGAGCGCGATCTTCCGGGTGCCGTTTCTCGTCGAAGAGAGCGCGGATTTTGCCGGTACCCTTGTCAGGCTGAAGGCGGAGGGGGTGCGGCTGTATGCGGCGCATCTTGACGGCACGGCGGCGTATGACAGATTCTCTTATATAGAAGGATGTGGATTTCTGATCGGAAACGAGGGGAACGGTCTGACGCCGGAGACGGTCGCGCTGGCGGACGATCTGGTGAAAATTCCGATGTGCGGACAGATCGAGTCGCTGAATGCAGCCATGGCAGCGGGCATTTTGCTGTTTGAGGCGGCGCGGCAGCGGCGGCTGACGTGACGGAGATCATGAAGTCTCAGACGGAATTTGGCTGCGGCCGCAGTGTTCAGAAGGGAGCGCGGCAGCGGCGCAGGTGATTTTTAACAGACGCAGGGAGGCGGATGGATATGGTTCTTGGCTTCATAGGGCTTGGCAACATGGCAAAGGCGCTGATCGGGGGGATTCTCGGCAACGGACTGGTGGCGCCGGAGGATATCATCGGTTCGGCGGCGACGCAGGCCACGCGCGAGGCGGTGGCGGCAAAATACGGCATTAACACGAGCGAGTCGAATGCGCAGGTGGCCAGAGACGCGGATATCATCCTGCTTGCGGTCAAGCCGCAGTATATATCGGTCGTGCTCGAGGACATCCGCGAGGCGGTGGAGGCAGCGCCGGGCAAGCTGCTGATCAGCATTGCGGCAGGGAAGACGACAAAGTGGATCGCGTCGAAATTTGACCGGCCGGTGAAGATCGTCCGGGTGATGCCCAACACGCCGGCCCTGGTGGGGGCGGGCTGCTCGGCGCTTTGCCGGAATGAAAACGTCACGGACGAGGAGTTCGCCTCGGCGAAGAAGCTGATGGAGTGCTGCGGCATGGCGGAGGCGGTGCCGGAGACGCTGATGGATGCGGTTTGCGGCGTCTCGGGCAGTGCGCCGGCCTTCGTCTTTCTGTTTATCGACGCGCTGGCGGACGCCGCGGTGAAGGGCGGCATGACGCGGAGACAGGCGTATCAGTTCGCGGCGCAGACGGTGTACGGTTCTGCAAAGCTGATGCTGGATACCGGCAAAATCCCCGCGGAGCTGAAGGATATGGTGACATCTCCGTCCGGCACGACGATTGCGGGCGTGCAGGTTCTGGAGGAGGGCGCGTTCCGAGGCATTGTCATGGACGCGGTGGAGGCCGCGATCGAGAGGTCGAAGGAACTGTAGATCGGATGCGAGTCGAAGAAACTGCAGGCCTTATGCGGTACGAGGCTGAGACTGCGCAGAAAGCAGCTGAATTAGAGAGATAGAACCGGATTGTATTGAAATTAATACAATCCGGTTCTTTTTATGTCTCTCGCGGCATGGCGGAGAAGCAGGGGGATGGTGGTGAATCAGTACCTTGCAAACGGCGTATCTGCGCGGATTTTGACGGAAAGCCGCTGAAGAGGCGGAGGAAACTTGACAAAAATATTACAGAACAATACAATTTTTCCTATCTTGACGTAATAATTACGTAACAATTGATGTAAATAATTCGCAACAATGTAATGAGTTCGTGACGAATGTAACATCAGTTGCCAGTCCCGAGATTGAGACTTGGGAACGTCGGCGGCAGTTATACCCGGATGGAAAGGGCAGCGGCGGGGCGCCGCAGGAGCCGGCAGAACAGAGCACAGAAATCGAGAGGTAATTATGAAGGCTAAGAAGAGTAGGAAAAATACGAAGGCAGTCAGAGTTGTCGCTTCCGCGCTGGCGGTCACCTGTGTTTTTTCCGTATCGAGAATGAGTGCGTCGCGCACGTTTGCCGCGGAGGTCGAGGCATCCGCAAAGCAGAGTATCGCAGATACTGCCGCGAGTGCACAGGCGGCGGTTGTCGCGGCGCAGACAGACGACGCCGCGGCAGCGGCACAGGCAGCGGCGGTCACGCCGGCACCGTCCGCATCGGATAATCTGGCAAGCGCCAATGCGGCAGCCGCGGCGCTGGGGCAGATTACGAGTGCAAGCATTTCCGTCACGATCGACGATGCGGCAGAGGCACAGAGAGATTCCGCGGCAGCGGCTGATGCCTACAATGCGGCAGAGCAGGCACTTGCGGATGCGCAGAGCAATCTGGAGAGTCTGACAGCCACCGCGCAGGATGCGGCCAATATGGTTGTGTCTGCGCAGAAGATGTATGACGCACAGCAGCAGGACAGCGACGGAAGTGGCGTTCTGGATGGGGATGAGCTTCCGGCTGACGGCAGCCAGACCAAAATCACGGAAGATCAGCTGAAGGCGCTTTATCAGCAGTCCAGCGACGCGGCATCGCAGCGCGACGCGGCGGCAGCAGATGTAGCGGATAAGCAGGCAGCGGCGGATGCGGCATACAATGATCTGCAGAGCAAGATGGCGATTGCCTCTCAGAAATACAATGCCGCGATCAGTGTCAGCGGACCGGTTGCGGAGGCTGTGATCGGTACAGACGGTGCGTCGGAGTCAGACGAGGTGACTGCTGTAGGGGAAGGTTCTTCCAGCGATGCAGCTTCCTCCAGCGTTGCGGATGCTTCCAGTGAGTCTGCTGACGCCGGTGACACGGCTGCCTCCGGCACGACGGAGGCAGCGGCTGAGTCCACAGCAGCGGAGAGCAGCACGGCAGCGTCTTCCGCGGCGGGGACGGAGAGCAGTGAGGCAGCGGAGAGCAGCACGGCAGCGTCTTCCGCAGCGAGGACGGGGAGCAGTGCTGCGGCCGAGAGCGGGACAAAGAATGAAACCGCAGCATCTGGCGCGGAAACAGCAGCTTCTGCAGCCACTGCTGGCAGCGAAGCCGGAAAAGCGGCCGCGGAGCAGAGCAAGGCAGCAGTCAGCGGGGAATCCTCTGATACCGCAGACAGTGCAGCGGCAGAGACGACATCCGGTGCAAAGAGTGAGACGAAAAAGAGCGGAACAAGCTCGGGCACGAGCCTTCTTACCGACTATGAGCGCGATCTTCTCGCGGCACTGGTCTTCTATGAAGCGAATACAGAGCCGGCAAGCGGCAAGGTGGCGGTGGCAAGTGTTGTTTTAAACCGTATGCAGTCCGCCGCGTACCCGGACACGCTGGAGGGCGTCATCTACCAGCGCAGCCAGTTTACACCTGCCCGCCGCTGTGCCTCCATGGCGTCGGCCAAGAGCGCGCCGCAGTCCTGCTATGACGCGGTGGACGCAGCGCTCTCCGGAGACAAGCCGGTAGGAAATGCGCTGCACTTCATGCGCAGGGAGCTTCACAGCGGAATCGTGATTGCGCACCACGCATTCTGGTGATTGGGGGATGGGACAGTATAGAACAGTGAGATGTTCGCATCGTCCTTTCGCAGATGACACAAGGCAGGATAGAAGCGGAAAACCGTTCGGCCATTTTTACACGAATGCTACAAACATAGTCATGAATCTACCGGCAGGATATCCTGCCGGTTTTTTTATGTGAAGGCGACGGGGCAGAAGCCATGCCATGATGCAAGCCTGCCTGCAAATCATGCCTCCTGGCGACCGCTCATCATCGAGCGCGGGGCGCGAGATGAAAGGCGATGTTCATCATCGGGTGCGGAGCACGAGATGAAAGGCGGCGTTCATCATCGGGTGCGGGATATAAGATCCTGACTGGCCTGTTCTTTTCTACGGGCGGCCGGGCGGATTTCTGCGAAGCAGTGCAAAATGTGGTAAACTGAGGGCATTCGTGATACGCGGCACCAGTTTCCCGATATCGGGAAAAGCCCATTCGGGCGTTTCCCGCGCGGGTGGCGCCAGGATCGCGATACTGTGGCATCAGTTTGAACGAATTTTGTCAGAAGGAGGCTCCCTATGGATCTGAAACATTCTCCGCTGAAGGGAAGGGATTTCTTAACGCTGCTTGACTATACGCCGGAGGAGATCCGATATCTGCTGGATCTTTCCGCGGAATTCAAGGCGAAGAAGAAGGCCGGCGAGTCTGTCCGCTATTTTGAGGGCAGAAACGTGGCTCTGATCTTTGAGAAGACGAGCACGCGGACCAGATGCTCCTTTGAAGTGGCGGCGCATGATCTTGGCATGGGGACGACCTACCTCGATCCGACCGGAAGCCAGATCGGCAAGAAGGAGTCCATCGCCGACACAGCACGGGTTTTGTCCGGGATGTACGATGGAATCGAGTATCGCGGCTTCGGGCAGAATATCGTGGAGGAGCTGGCAAAATATTCCCGCGTCCCGGTCTGGAACGGGCTTACCAACGAGTTTCACCCGACCCAGATGCTGGCCGACGCACTCACCATCCGCGAGCATTTTGGCAGCGAGAAGGGGATTCATGTCACGTTCTATGGCGACTGCCGCTACAACATGGCTGATTCCTGGATGGTGCTCGGCGCAAAGCTCGGGATGCATGTCACACTGTGCTCGACGGCGGAATACTTCCCGGATGTGGAGCTGACCGCAAGGTGCCGCCGGATTGCGGAGGAGACCGGTGGGTCGATCACGCTGGAGACGGACCCGATGAAGGCCGCGGCCGGCGCCGATGTCATTTATACCGATGTTTGGGTCTCCATGGGGGAACCGGACGAGGTCTGGCAGAAGCGGCTTGCAGACCTTACGCCATATCGCGTAACTTCCCAGATCATGGCGCGCGCAGATGAGACCGCTGCGAACGGACGGATCACCTCCGGACCCATCCAGGATCCGGACACCCACCCGCAGGCGCCGCACGGAGCAGTTTTCATGCACTGCCTGCCGGCTTTCCACGACCTCGGCACATCGACCGGCCGCAAGATCCGGGAGAAGTACGGCATCAACGAGATGGAAGTGACCGACGAGGTATTCGAATCTCACGACAGTGTCGTATTCGACGAGGCGGAAAACCGCATGCACACCATCAAGGCAGTCATGGCGGCGACACTGGAGTAAGGACGGGATGGAAATTGTCCCAAACAAGCTAAACTCGTCAGGGACAAAAATGAAGATTATGGTGAAGGACAGGATTTTGGAGCGGCTCCGGGAGGCCGGAGCAGGGGAATATATCAGCGGGCAGGAGCTGTGTGAGGCGCTCGGGGTATCGCGCACGGCGGTATGGAAGGCGGTAGGCCGTCTCCGGGAGGAGGGGTATCCGATTGAGGCGGTGCAGAACCGCGGGTACCGGCTGGATGAGGCGCGGGCGGAGTCGAGCGATCTGCTCAATGAGGCTGAGCTGAACGCGCGGCTGTCGGCCGCAACGCGGTGGGCCGGTCATCCCTGCTATTATGCGGAGGAAACCGGATCGACCAATGACGATATCATGGCGCTCGCAGATCAGGGTGCACCGGAGGGAACGCTGTGTGTGACATCCCTGCAAAATAAGGGCAAGGGCCGCAGGGGACGCAGGTGGATTTCACCGGACGGGGGTAATGTGTACATGAGCCTGCTGGTGCGCCCAAAGATGCCGACGAATATCGCGCCGATGGTGACGATTGTGATGGCGCTCGCGGCGTGCAAGGCGTGTCAGGAGATTGCCGGCGGAGCTGTGGTGGATGATATCGAGCGCCAGGAACGAGGTCAGGCCGCGGGCGCGGAGGCAGAAGCTGGCGCGGCAGCCGGATCCGGGGAAAATATCTGTCTGGAAAAAGGTGTCTGCGCTGCAGCGGCGGGTTCCGGAGACCAGTGTGTCTATCCGGCCCGTTTCGGGATCAAATGGCCGAACGATATCGTGGTTTCCTCGGCAAAGGACCCGGCATGGAAGAAGATGACGGGAATTCTGACGGAGATGCGCCTCGAGGAGCGGGATATCCGCGATGTGACGATCGGTATCGGCTTCAATGTGAATACGTCTTCCATTCCGGAGGAGATCGCGGCGACGGCGTCCAGCATATATCTGGCCACGGGGAAGAAGACCAACCGGGCTGATCTGGTGGCGGCGGTCTGGAAGCATTTTGAAGAGGACTACGGGCTGTTTGTGAGGGCCGGCTCTCTGGCGCCGCTCCGGGCGGCGTATGAACAGGTTCTTGTGAACAAGGGCAGGACGGTGCGCGTGCTCGACCCGCAGGCGCCGTTCACGGGCAGAGCCATCGGGATCAGTGACCTGGGCGAGCTGCTGGTGGAAGTGACGCCTGCATCAGAGGGACAGGTGCCGGGCAGACCGGTGATCCGGGCTGTTTCCGCCGGGGAGGTTTCGGTCCGCGGCGTGGAGGGATATGTATGACAGAAGAGAGGCAGAGCAACGCTGCTGCGGCAGGCGGGATCAGAAACGCTGCTGCGGCAGGCGATGATATCAGCACTGGCGCTGCGTCTGACAAAACAGGACAGGAAGCCTGCGGTACGTCCAGCGAACCGCAGGCCGGATACGCGGCAGACAGTGTATGCGGGATGCCCGGCGCTGGGGAAGATTTGACCGCGCGGGATGGCTTTGCGGCCGACGGACAGCGCGAGCACATCAAGGTGGTGCTCTGCGGTGCCAGCAAGTATGATCAGAAATATTATTTCAACCGGACGTTCGACGGGCTGCCGGAGAACGTGAAGGAAGAGCTGCATATTTTGTGTGTGCTGTTCACGGAGGAGGTCGGCGGCATATTCACGATCGTGTTTACGCCCGGGGGCGATGTCGAGATGGAGACGCAGGCGGAGGAGGGCGATCTGCTGTACGACGAGATCAGCTGCGGCCTCATGATCAGGGAGATCCGGCGCAGGAAGCAGGAACTGTTTCAGTCACTCTCCGCATATTATAAGATCAAAATTCTGCATCAGAATCCCGGCGACGTGCTGGATTCCGGATGGGATGATGAAAGCGACGGAGGGCAGGAGTAATCCTGGGACAGCGATGCCATATACTTCACCACTCACTCTTACCGGCGCGAATCGGTCGGTGACCATTCCGAACAGGGTCTTTCTTGCGCCGATGGCGGGCGTCTCCGATCTGCCGTTCCGGCTGCTCTGCCACGAGCAGGGAGCGGGCCTTGTCGCCATGGAAATGGTGAGCGCGAAAGCGATCACCTACCATAACCGCGCCACGGCGCGTCTGCTCCGGACACACCCGGACGAGCATCCCGTGTCTCTTCAGCTGTTCACCCATGAACCGGAGGTGCTGGCGCGGGCACTGGATATGATCAACTCCGGAGAGATTGCAGACGGGCTGGATTTTGACGTTCTTGACATCAACATGGGCTGCCCCGTCCCCAAAATCACGGGCAACGGCGACGGGTCCGCGCTGATGAAGGATCCGCATCTCATTGAACAGCTCGTGCGCGCCGCAGTCGCCCACACGCCGCACCCGGTCACGGTCAAAATCCGTCTGGGCTTTGATGAGGAGCACCGGAATGCGGTGGACTGCGCATTGGCTGCGGAGGCCGGCGGCGCCTCGGCGGTGGCGGTGCATGGCCGCACCAGGCCGCAGATGTATTCGGGAAGAGCGGATCTGCCCGGCATCGCGGCGGTAAAGCAAGCGCTGACCATTCCGGTCTTTGGAAACGGAGATATCGTGGACGGTCCCTCCGCGCTCCGGATGTTTCAGGAGACCGGCTGCGATGCGGTGCTGGTCGGGCGCGCCGCGGAGGGAAATCCGTGGATTTTCCGTGAGATTCTGGAGTATTTAAGGAGATTGCCGGCTGGAGAGAGCGCCGGCAGCGTGGGGGACGGAGCCTCTGCGGAAGGGATCCGGGCGGAGGAAGGCGTTTTTTCATCAGGAAATGGCCGGGTGCCATTCACCGTCTCGCAGGTGACGCCGCAGGAGCGGAAGGCCATGATTTTGCGGCAGACCGATCTGTGCCTCCGGTATGGGCCCGAGCAGGTGGTGATGCAGGAGATGCGCAAGCATGTCGCCTGGTATATCGCCGGATTTCCGGGCGCCAGCCGGATCCGCAGCAGGGTGATGCAGGTGACCACCAGGCAGGAGCTGGCGGAGCTGCTGGACTGGGAGATGCCGGAGAAATAGATAAGATAAGACAGGACAGGGAGGAGACTGTGACCGGATTATTTCACAGATGCCCGGAACGGCCGGGACATCCGAAGGAGGGAAATCAGCTTTCGGACGGCCAGACCATTAGGAATCAGGGACAGGAAAAGGGCAGGGGACAGATAAACGGTAGGAAGGAAACCGGGAATTCGTTCATCCGGACGGTCACGGTTCTCCTTCTCTTTTATTTTATTCTTCTGGCGGGCATCCTTA
Organism: uncultured Lachnospiraceae bacterium; assembly: GCA_902781655.1. GTDB lineage: Bacteria > Bacillota > Clostridia > Lachnospirales > Lachnospiraceae > CAG-791. The sequence goes on along the minus strand of CACZJZ010000022.1, from coordinate 18,516 downwards.
TCGTTCTCTTCCGGGATACGCAGGACACACTGGAGCGGAACGCGGGTCTGGCGCTCCGGCAGGCCGCGGAAATTCAGGTGCGCGACCTGAATCAGATGTTCAAATCCAACGAGGAAGCGCTGGCGACGCTGCTGCGGGATGCGGAGGAGATACAGGGACTGGCGTCCCGGAATATCACCAGACGAAACGTCTATGCCCAGAAGGTCCTCGCGGAAATGCGCACGGTATCCGATTCTTTTGACACCAGTTTTCTCCTGATCTATGACCGGAGCTCGGAGCTGTTTCTTTCAGAGTATACGACAGGCAGTACGATATCGTATGCGGATGGGGAAGCCATACGCTCTTATATCCAGAACTCCGCAGAAAAAGAGGCGTCGGAATCGATCCCCAGGTGGCACTGGGTGACCATCGGCGGAAAAGGGTATCTTGCCAGAATTTATGCCAACAGAGAAAGGATCATCGGCGCGCTGATTCCTGTCTCGGCCTGTGCGGATGTGCTCACCGGGCCGGACGGACAGGCGTCAGTCCTGGCGGATCAGAACGGACATCTGCTCTGGCAGAGCTCATCCGGTGAAAGTCTGGTTTCCGAAACGGAGCTTGGTTCTGTCCCGCTGGAGACCGCGGCCTGGTCCGGGGACAGCCGCTTCTATCTGTACCAGACCAGGACCCGGAAGGGGGCTTTTCGGCTTTACACTGTGATGCCCCGTCAGGAAGTGATGGGCAGCTGGCAGCTCAGGCAGGCCCTCATTCTGGGCCTGATCGTGACGGCGATTCTGATGATTTCAGCGATTGCCTGGTATCTGCGGCGCGCTGTTTATCGCCCGATGGAGGAGCTGCTCACCGCGATGGGCAAAATCGAAAACGGGGAGAAGAATCTGCGTCTGCCGGATATGGCGAAGTCGGTAGAATTCCGGAAAATCAATACCAGCTTCAATCAGATGATGGACACGATTGAGAATCTGCGGCTGAAATCGTATGAGGAGCGGATTCAGTTCGATGAGGCCACGCTGAAGTATGTGCAGCTGCAGATACGCCCGCACTTTTTCCTGAACGCGCTCACCACCATCCATTCCATGTCCTATCAGAACCGGAATGAAGATATCCGGAATTATATCGAGCGGCTGTCGAGCAATATCCGCTACCTCTTCAAGGGAGGCCTGCACACGGTGCCGCTGTCCGAGGAGATTGCGCATGTGAAGGATTATATCGCGATGCAGGATTTCCTTTATCCGGGCAATGTCTTTGATTTTATCGACGTGGACGATCAGGTGGCCGAGTATCCGGTCCCGCAGCTTCTGATTCACACCCTGGTTGAGAACATCTACAAGCATGCCGTGTCGATTGACAGGCTGACCTCTGTGCTGATCTCAGCGCGGGAGGAGATGCATGACGGGCAAAATATGTGCCATATCGTGACGGAGGATGACGGAGAAGGCTATCCGCAGGAGTTTCTGCAGCAGATGCAGGAAGGAACGGTTACAGTCAGACCGGACGGACATGGCCTGGGACTCTGGAATCTCAGGAAAACACTGTCCCTGATGTATCGGAGAGATGACCTGATTTCCTTCAGCAATAAGGAGCCGCACGGCAGCAGGGTGGATATCTGGCTGCCCAAACGGGCAAAGCGGCAGAGCACGGTGTGGAAATTGTGAGAGTGCTGCGGCACGGGGTGCAGATATGAACGCAATTGTGGTAGACGACGACAGATCCACCGTGGATGTGATTGTCGAGAAGGTCCACTGGAGCAAATTTCATATTGACCGGGTGCTCCGGGCCTATAACATCCAGGAGGCGGAGCAAATCTTTCAGAGCACGGATATAGATCTGGCGGTCTGCGATATCGAAATGCCGATGGGGAGCGGGCTTGATCTGCTGAAGTGGGTGCGGGACCGGAACCTGGAAACCCAGTTCATCTTCCTGACCAACCATGAGCGCTTCGATTTTGCCCAGACGGCAATTCAATACCGGGCATCAGGATACGTGGTCAAGCCGTTTCAGGCGGAACGGATGGAAGCGGAGCTGGCAGCAGCCGTGCGGAAAATCCGCCACGAGGAGCAGTACAAGGTCGGGCAGAAGTACGAGAAGTGGTTTTCGGGCAATCTGTCCTATGTCGAGGCTTCCTTCTGGTCCGACCTGATTCTCGGCTATATTCCGTCAAAACCGGAGGTGGCGGAGGCGGAAATACAGCATCGGCGCATTCCGGTCCGGAGCGATGCGCAGTATCGGCCGGTGCTGGTCAGCACCTCTCTGTCGGATGCGGATCCGGCACTGTGGGGAAAGGATGGAGAGGGAACCTTCGAATATGCCGTGGGGAAGCTTTCCGCGGAGATGCTGACAGGCCGGACAGAGACGGGCCGCGTGGTCAGCATCCGGAGAAAGGACATCCTGCTGATCACGGTGATTCTGGATGCGGAGGACACGGCGGCGCTGTCATCCGCTGTCTCCACCGCATCCGCGGAGCCGGGCCGGGGCAGCAGCGGCTACGCCGGCCCGCAGGGAGACAGCGCACTGCGAGACCAGGCGCCGGACGGGAGGCGCAGCGGCAGCGATTACGCTGTTTCGCAGGGAGACAGCGCGCTCCATAACAAGGCGCAGAAGCTCATAGATTTTGCACACAATTATCTGGGCTGCACGCTGACGGTATATCTCGGGAAACCGGGCGCGGTGACCGAGGCGGCGCAGACGGTCCGGCATCTGGAGGAGCTGGATCGGAACAATGTGGCCTCCAAGGGGCATTGCTTCGAGGAGGACGATGAGATCGTACTCCACATGGCAGACGGACATATTTTGAATCAGGAGCGGATAAAGGAGCTGCTCGCCGGAGGGCGGACAAGGGAGCTGCTCAACCTTCTTAAATTCAGCATGGAGAGTCTTGCGGCTGAAAAGAAACTGGATGCGGCGGCCCTCAGCAAAATCCGCCAGGAGCTGCTGCAGATAGTGTATGTCTATCTGTACAGCTGTCAGATCCAGGCAACCAGGCTCTTTGCCAATGAAGCGGCGGAGACGCTGGAGCGGCGTGCAACGGATTCGGTGATGGATATGATGCGGTGGCAGATTTATCTGATCACGCAGACAATTGACAGTGTGACGCAGATCCGCCAGTCGGATTCCGTGGTGAACCGGGCGAAGGCGTTCATTCATGACCACTACCGCGAAAACATCAGCCGGACGGAAATCGCCGCGAGCATGTATCTGGCGCCGGAATATATGGCAAAGCTGTTCAAGAAGGAGACCGGCATCAGCCTGAAGCAGTATCTGAGCGATTACCGCATTCGCGTGGCGAAGGAATTGCTTGCGAGACGGGACGTCAGGATCAGTGATGTCGCACAGGAGGTGGGATTCGACAATTTTTCCTATTTTTCCACGGTGTTCCGCAAGGCGGCCGGCATGACGCCGAATGAATATCATAACCAGGCATCGGCAGGAAATATCACCGAATGAATATCATAATCGGGCGTTGGAAGGAAATATCGCCGAATGAATATCATAACCGGGCATTGGAAGGAAATATCGCCGAATGAATATCATAACCGGGCATCGGAAGGAAATCACGCTGTAACCTCTCAAAATTGAAAAGGAATCTCCCGTTTTTAAAAGAGGCCGGGACAGCCGCTCTCTATAATCAAAGCAGAAGGCCTGAAAGAGACATTCATTTGTCATGCACAGGCCCTCTGCGGGAAAATTGATTCTGGCATTTCCCGAGCGGGCGCCGCAGTGTGTGCGGCACCGGGTATAGTCATGAGAGCAGCAGGCAGTCTGCTGCAGAATCAGGGAGGCAACGATGAAGAAAAGGCTTGTTAGCATTGTACTGACAGGGGCAATGGCACTTTCCCTTGCAGCGTGCGGTTCTTCCGGTTCCGCGGATCAAGGGAATTCCGCGTCGCCGGCGGCATCCTCCGCAGCATCCGGAGAGACGGCTGAGAGCGCGGCACCTGCGGACGGAGATGTCACGGAGATCACCTATGCGTTTGTCACATTCAACAATGTGCCGGACGATACCTCCGCGGTCGAGGAGGCGATCAACCAGATCACCCGCAGCAAAATCGGTGTTGAGGTGCATCTGATGCCGATGTCCATTTCGGACTATCAGCAGCAGGTCAGCCTGGCGGTTCAGAACGGGGAGATCGATCTGTTCCACACACTGGGCGATCTCGGCAATGATATCGCAAGCGATATGTGCTACGACATCACGGACCTGATTGACAAGGACGCACCGGAGACAAAGGCACTGATGGAAGAGGGCTGGCTCGATACCACCAGCAGGGACGGAAAACTCTATGCCATTCCGACCCTCAAGCCGTTCGCGCTGCAGCCGATGCTGATTTACCGCAAGGATATTGCGAAAGAGCTGAATCTTGACATGGATTCGGTAAAATCCGTGGATGATCTCACTGCGATTTTCGCCAAGGTCAAGGAAGCACATCCTGAGATGACGCCGCTCGCACCGGTTTCGCAGGGCGACAGCGGCCTGACGCGCTGGATCCCGGAGATTGACTGGCTCGGGGACTCCTTCTCCAGCCCGACCGGCGTGCTGCAGGGCGATAACATGACCGTCACAAGCTACTATGATCTGCCGGATTTTGAGAAATACGCAGATCTTGTCCGTGACTGGTACAACCAGGGCTATATCATGCAGGATGCGGCGACCACTACTTCTGCGGCGGCGGAGCTGATGTCCTCCGGAAATTATTTTGCGTACAGCGCGTCCTACAGCTATCCGCTGGAGGATACGGCTGCGGCTCTGTCCGCGCCGTCCGGCTATGATGTCGGTGCCATCGCGCTGGGCAGTGCGTATCTCGACACCTCCTCGATCAACGCGGTTGCGCAGGTTGTGGCTTCCACGTCGGAGCATCCGGATGCGGCGCTGAAGTTCCTGAACCTGACCTACACGGATCCGGATGTCATCAACACCATGCTGTACGGCATTGAAGGCGAGGATTATGTGAAGAACGATGACGGCACGGTGTCCTATCCGGAGGGACAGGACGCGTCCACGGTTTCCTACACCGCACAGCTTTCCTGCGGCGTGCTCGGAAACTTCTTCATTCAGTGGCCGCTCGAGGGCTCCGGCTCGGAGGAGTCTCTCAAGTGGGAGGATGAGCAGAACCACAGCGCCGCGTCGTCGCCGGCCATGGGCTTCTCCTTTGATCCGTCCGGTGTACAGACGCAGTACACGGCGGTCAGCAACGTGATCAAGCAGTATCTGCCGGGACTTTCCTGCGGCTCTGTCGATCCGAAGGAGACGCTGCCGGAGTTCCGCAAGGCACTGAAGGACGCAGGGTACGACGACATCCTGAGCGCGAAGCAGGAACAGCTCGATGCATGGCTGCAGAGCAACGGCGGCGCCGCCTCCGCAGACAGCACCGCGGCATCCACGGCGGAATGAACCATCGGCGCCGGCTGTACAGAGCAGCGGGAGGCAGAGCGGACTGAAAAAGAAGACTGAAGCGTTCCCCGTTCGATGAAGAGACAGGCTGTTTTCATGCGTGCCCAGGTTGATCGGTAGAACGGACTTCCGGAAAGGCCGCATACAGACTGACAGGACAGGTCAGGTTTCTGATTTTCAGAAACCTGGCCTGTTTTTTATGCCGACGAGCCGGAAGCTGTGGTGCAGGCCTGCCTGCAGATCATGGTTCCCGGTGATTGTGCATCACCTGGTGTGAGGCACGAGATAACGGCGGAGCCTCCGGATCGGGCTATTGAATCGGGCAGGACAGCTTTCATCTGCCCTGCCCGATTCAATAGCCCGATTTTGAAAGTCCCGCGCTTGTTTTTAAAAGAAAGGGGACGCCGCATTTTCTATACTGGGTATAGTTCGAAATCGGCGATGCCGCGAGACGGCGCGGGATCGGAACTGATGACGGAGAAAGAAGAGAGGAAATCATGACAAAGAGAAAAGGAAAAGCAAAAATCAAGTATGCCAAATCCGGGCCGCTTCTTCTGATCGCGGCGCCGGGGCTGATCTATCTTCTGATCAACAATTATATTCCGATGTTCGGTATCTTTATTGCGTTCAAGAGCTTCAGCTATAAGAAGGGCATTTTCCAGAGCCCCTGGTGCGGGTTCAAGAACTTTGAATTTCTCTTCAAGACGAAGGATGCCTTCATCATGACGAGAAACACGCTTCTCTATAATCTCGCCTTCATTGTGCTGGGTACAGTGCTCGCCATTTTCATCGCGGTGCTGCTGAACACGCTGGGCGAGTCGATCCGGACAAAATTCTTCCAGTCCTCCCTGCTGCTCCCGAATCTGATGAGCTGGGTCATCATCGCCTACATGGTTTATGCGTTCCTGAATTCTGACAGCGGGTTTGTCGATAAAACAATCCTGAAAGCGCTCGGTGCTTCTCCCGTCGCTTGGTACATGGAGAAAAAGTACTGGCCCTTCATTCTGATCTTTGTCTATCTGTGGAAAAACGCGGGATATATGTCCATCATTTATCTTGCTGCGATCGCGGGCATCGACAAATCTGTCTATGAATCCGCAAGCCTCGACGGCGCAACCAAGGCGCAGCAGGTATTCCGGATCACCCTGCCCATGCTGAAGCCTACGGTCGTCATCATGACGCTCATGGCGGTCGGCAGAATCTTCTTCTCGGATTTTGGCCTGTTCTATCAGGTTCCCATGGATTCCGGCGCGATCTATGAGACGACGCAGACGATTGATACCTATGTCTACCGCGGACTGATGAAGCTCAACGATGTGGGCATGTCGTCAGCGGCCGGCCTGTTCCAGTCCATTCTCGGGTTCATCATTGTCATCACTGCCAACGCGATCGTCAGGCATGTGGATTCGGACAATGCCCTGTTCTGAGCGGCCTGACGGCAATCGGACGACACACCCCGGTGCCCTGGTCCGGGAGCCTGACGGCAATCGGCCAGTGCGCCGCATGTATTTTGAACGGAGCGCGTCTGAGTTCCGCCGCGAAAACGGCTGGCAAAAGACGCGCAGGAGGTTTCTATGAATGCGAATCAAAATGCAGTCAAAATAAAGAAGGCATCCAACGACGCGGGCCATTTCCGCATCTTTGCTACGGTGATGCTCGGCATTCTCGCGGCGATCGCGCTGATTCCGCTGATTCTCATCGTGATCGCGTCCTTCACGGACGAAACAGCGCTGCTGCGGGACGGATATTCGTTCCTGCCGGCAAAATTCTCACTGGCTGCCTACATTTACATGGTGCAGCAGGGCAAAATCATTTTCAGGGCATATGGCATTTCTCTTCTTGTCACCTGCGTCGGAACGGTGGTCAGTGTGCTGATTACGGCCATGATCGCCTACCCGATGAGCCGGAAGAATTTCCGGTATCGGAACGTGCTTGCGTTCTTCGTATTTTTTACGATGCTGTTCAACGGCGGCGTGGTGCCTTCCTATATGATGTGGACGCAGATCTTCCATATCAAGAATACGATCTGGGCGCTGATTCTGCCGAATTATCTCTGCACCGCCTTCAATATCTTTCTGGTGCGGAACTATTACAGCAACAGCATTCCGGACGCGCTGATCGAGGCCGCGCAGATCGACGGAGCAGGCGAGCTGACAATTTTCTTCAAGATCATTATGCCGCTCGCGGTGCCGACCATCGCAACCATTTCCCTGTTTACCGCTCTCACGTACTGGAACGACTGGGTGAATGCGCTGTATTATATTCAAAAACCGCAGTATTACGGCATTCAGAACCTGCTGATCCGCATCATGAACAATATTCAGTTTCTGAAGAGCGGCGCGGCGAGCGTGGCCGTCGGCGCCGGGGCAATCACCCTGCCGAGCAACGCGGTCCGTATGTCCATGGCAGTCATCGGCATTCTGCCGATTGTGATTATTTATCCGTTTGTACAGAAGTATTTTGTCAAGGGCGTTGTGGTCGGCGCCGTGAAGGGCTGACTGGAGAATGCCTGCGGCGAAGGCGCGCAGGCAACAGGTGTAAGCGGCCAGAGAGACAGCCGACGCGGCGAATGGCTGAGTCGGTGATGCCGGAGACGGAAGCTGCAAGAGCGTCAGCCGGCGCCGTGAAGGGTTGGCTGAATGCACAATGTGACAGGGAGGACAGCATGAAAATTTCTGAGGTGTTGGAGCGGGTCGCGGCTTATCATCCGGATCTTGGATCGGATTATGCAGGCTGCGACGGAATCAAGGCGGGGAATCCGGACAAGGAGTGCACCGGTATTGTTTCGGCACTGGTTCCCACGGTGGATGTGATCCGGAAGACGGCGGAGCTGGGGTGCAACCTGCTCTTCGTGCATGAACCGACATCGTACCTGACGCCGGACTTCCCGGACTGGAAGGCGGATTTCACCTGCCATGTATATGAGGAGAAGCGGGCGCTTCTGGAGAAGACGGGGATCGTGGTGTACCGGGATCACGATCACGCGCATGCGCATCGCCCTGACTCGATCTTCACCGGGGTCATCAGGGGCCTTGGCTGGGAGTCGTTTTATCTGAAAGAGGACCACAGTGTTCCGTTCGGCTATGTATTTCAATTTCCAAAGCCACGCACGGCGGCGGCGCTCTGCACGGAGTTTATGGATAAAATCGGCATGAACGGGATCAGCTATATCGGCCGGCCGGACGTGGAGATCACGAGGCTGGCGCTGGTCGGGCATATCTATCCCGGTGCATTCGTTCCGGAAAAGCTGGAGCACGGTGTCTATGACGATTATCCCACGGAGATCATCCGGGCGATGGAGGAGCAGCATATCGACGCGATCGCGCCGGGCGAGATCGTGGAATGGAACGTGCTGTCCTACATCCGGGACGCGGCATCCTTCGGAGAGAATAAGGTCTGCTTCCGCATCGGACATTTTAACTGGGAGCAGCTCGGAGCAAAATATGCCGCGGAGTGGCTCCGCGATCTGACCGGGGGGCAGCTTGCGGTTCATTTTGTCCCGACGGGTGATATCTGGAATTATCAGATGAAGGGACTGTGATGGGATATCAGGTAGAACAAATCCGGGAGCACACCTGGATGATCCGCGAGGAGTCTCCGCTCTGCCCGGTGTATATGTATCTGCTGGAAGGGGATAAAGAGGCCATGCTGATTGACACGGGCTATGGGTCAGGGGATCTGAAGGGCCTGGCGGAATCCCTGACGAAGCTCCCTCTCAGGGTCTGGCTGACCCACGCACATTTTGATCATATCGGAGGCTGCCGGCAGTTTCAGGCAGTCTCTGTGTCGAGAGAAGAGCTCTCGGTCTGGGAGTGCAACTGGAGAATGACGGAGAATCTGCGGGAAGAAGACGGGAAAAGTAAACTGATTCCGGTCGATGGATCAGTATCGATCGATCTGGGAGGAAGGGTCATCCGGTCTTTTCTGACGCCGGGCCATAGTGCGGGCTGCAGATGTTTCCTGGACCCGGCGCATCACATGGTGTTTACGGGAGATGTGTGCTGCAAGGGAGATGTGCTGCTGAATCTTCCATGCAGCAGGGATGTCCGTACTTATCAGGCGGCTCTGCTGGTTCTGCGCAGGGAACTGGGAAAGGACCCGGAGATGACAATCTGGCCGGGGCATCATGACTATCCTCTGACAGTTTCGATTGTGGATCAATTCCTGGGTGCATGTGACCGGCTGCTGGAGAATCATGCATCCGGTGAGCTGACAGAGGGCCCCTGGGGGATGGCAAGACGGTTATCCTATGGGGAGATCGGGATTGTGTATCCGGCATAAGGAGAGAATATCAATGACACCACTGGCATTTAATCCGGTCCTGCCTGCGGGAAATCAGCCGCAGGTATTGACCAGGAGGAATGGAAAATTCTATCTTCATTTGGCAGAGAAAAATGCGGAGAAGGTCGAGATCACCATTGAGGATCAAACCATCAGACTGCAGAAGGTGGAAGAGGAGCTCTTCGAGGCGGAACTTCCCTTTCAGGAAGGAATTTATTATGTGCAGATCCTGGTGGACGGGCAGGAGCAGCTGAGTCCATATCTTCCAATCGGCTATGGATACAGCAGGCCGTATAATTATTTTGACCTCGAGGGTCCCGGTACTGCGTTCTGCGCCCTGGAGAATGTGCCGCACGGCGTGATCCGGAGCGAAATTTTCTTCTCTTCCGTGACCGGCGAGTGGGAACGGTGCATGGTTTATACGCCGCCGGGCTATGAAGCGCATCCGGAAATGCAGTATCCGGTATTGTATCTGCAGCACGGACACGGAGAGAACGAGATCGGATGGACGGCGGCAGGCAGAGCAAATCTGATTCTCGATAACCTGCTTGCAGAGGGAAAGGCTGTCCCATTTGTGATTGTCATGAATAACGGGATGGTCCAGCGAAAGGACCCTGCTGCGCCGGAAGGCCATGTGGTGGATCATCTTCTGTTCGAAGCGATGCTGCTGAGGGATGTGATTCCGTTTGTGGAGCAGCGGTACCGCGCCGGCGGGGACAAGTCAAGACGCGGCATTGCCGGTCTGTCCATGGGTTCTATGCAGGCTTCGATGCTTGCATGCAGACATCCGGAGATGTTCTCTGAGGTCGGGATTTTCAGCGGATTTCTGCACGATTGGATCAGCGGCGGCGAGCTGGATGCCTCGCATCACGCGCCGAGCCGGAACGAGCATCTGGAGGTGCTCCGGCAGGGAGAAGCATTCCGGAGGCAGTTTCACATCTTTTTCCGCGGCATCGGCGATCAGGATCCCTTCCTCCGGTATTTCCTGGAGGACGATCAGCTGCTGGAACAATGCGGCGTCGAAACGGAACGCAAAATTTATCCTGGCACGCATGACTGGAATGTCTGGCGGCGGTGCTTCTTAGATTTTGCACAGGAGATTTTCAGATTATAATTTCTGAAAGCCTTTCACGCGGGTGGTGAAGGAGGAGAGGAAGATCATGGCAACTGGAAAAATGCGTTATTATTCACTGGCTCAGGCTGGACAGACGAATTTCCGATACGTCCTGCCCTGTGATGTTCCGCAGGAAATGGTGCAGGGAAACCGGCACTTTAACCGGCCGGCCAAGAATCTGTATCTGCTGCACGGCTTCTCCGGAAACGAGGACGACTGGGAATACAACGGAGTCGCCGAGGATATCGCCGTTGAGTATAACCTGAATGTGTTTATGGTCAGTGCCGAAACAGTTTCTACCTGGACCGGGAGCCGACCGGGTGTCAGTTTGCGGCGTTTGCAGGCGAAGAGATCGTTGCCTTTACAAGAAAGCTGTTCGGCCTCTCAGACCGGAGAGAGGACACGCTGATCGGCGGCCTGTCGATGGGCGGTTTCGGCGCGCTCCACACCGGGCTTGCTTATCCGGACACATTCGGAGGAATTCTGGCACTGTCCTCCGCCTATATCATTCACTCGATTGCCGGGATGAAGCCGGAGGATGTGAAAGAGGGAGCCCTCGGCAATTATGCGTATTACCGGGAGGTGTTCGGGGATCTGGACAAGCTGGAGGCCTCGGACGCGAATCCGGAGGTGCTGTACGAGAGACTCACGAAGGAAAAGCGGAACATTCCGTCGATCTATATGGCGGTCGGCACGGAGGATATGCTCTACGCCAACAACCAGGAGCTGAGAGGTTTCCTGGAGCAGCATCAGGCCGATATGAAGTATGAGGAGGGACCGGGCATCCACGACTGGAAGTTCTGGAACCACTATGTCAGAAACGGTGTGGAGTGGCTGCTGGAAAGGAACGGTGGAATCTGATGTCCTTTGCGGAGATTCATTTTCTGTCGATGACGACGTCACAGAATGTTTCTGCGGCAGTTTTCCTTCCGGAAAAGGGCCCGTTCGGCTCGGACGCGGAGCCGCCTTACCGCACCGTGTATCTTCTGCCGGGCTACAGCGGGGATTACACCAGTATTTACACGATGCTGAGTATCCGGAAACAGGCGGAACGAAAAGGTCTCGCGGTGGTGATTCCGGACGGGCAGAATTCCTTCTATGTGGATCATCCGGAGCGGAATGCCTCGTACAGCCGCTTTGTGGGGGAGGAGCTGGTGCAGCGGACGAGGGAGATGTTCCGACTCTCGGACCGCCGGGAGGATACCTACCTCGCCGGCATCTCCATGGGCGGATACGGCGCTCTGGCAAACGGCCTTCTCTATCATGATACCTTTTCCAAAGTGGCGGCGCTTTCTCCCGCGGCGGATCCGATGGAGCTCTTTGACCATCCGGAGCGCGGCGGATTCGGGACCGATGAGTTCAGAAACATGTTCGGAAGCCGCGGGGACTATGAGCACGGCCCGTGGGACATCCTGAAGACGTATGCGGCGGCAGAGCGGGAGGACATTCCGGAGCTGTTCCTCGGCTGCGGGGACGGAGATATCGCGGTATCCGGACAGGTCGCTGCCTTCCGCAGGACGCTGGACGCGGCGGCGATCCCGTATCATTACTGGCATCAGAAGGGAAACCACGATATTGACACTTGGGAGAGAATGCTCGATCCGGCGTTCTCCTTCCTCGCCGGGATCCCGGAGGGAACCCGGAACAGTCTCGCTATTCCTGACGACATCACACGCAAAGGGGCCATCGTAAAATGAAAAAGGAACTGAGCAACGAGATAATGCTGATCACCTATCCCGATTCCATGGGACACAATCTGAAGGACCTGGACCGCATTCTGAACCGGTATTTTGCCGGTGCGGTCGGCGGCGTCCATATTCTGCCGTTCTTTCCGTCCTCGTCGGACCGCGGCTTCGCGCCGCTGGGCTATGAGAAGGTGGATCCCCGGTTCGGCACCTGGGAGGATGTGGAGAGGATCGCGGCAAAATACTACCTGATGTGCGATTTCATGATCAACCATATCTCCGCGCAAAGTCCCTATTATCAGGATTTTCTGAAGAAGAAGGACGCCTCGCCGTACAGGGATCTGTTTATCCGGTACAAGGACTTCTGGGAGGGCGGAGAACCGACGCAGGCGCAGGTGGACGCCATTTATAAGCGAAAGCCGCGCGCCCCTTATGTCGTCGCGAATTTTGCTGACGGGACGCAGGAGAAGGTCTGGTGTACCTTCGGCGAGGAGCAGATCGATCTCAATCTTGAGAGCAAAACCGGAAAGAAATTCGTCCGGGAAAATATGGAGGCGCTCTGCAGACATGGCATCTCCCTGCTTCGTCTCGACGCGGTCGGGTATGTGACGAAGAAGGCCGGGACATCCTGCTTCTTTGTGGAACCGGACATCTGGGAGATTCTTGCCGGGGCGCAGGATACGGTCTCGCCCTATGGCAGCCGGATTCTGCCGGAGGTGCACGAGCATTATTCCATGCCGGTAAAGATTGAGAAGAAGGGATACTACGTCTACGATTTTGCCCTCCCGATGCTTCTGCTGAACGCGCTCTACTACGGACAGACAAAGTATCTGAAGCATTGGTTCACGATCTGCCCGCGGCATCAGTTCACGACGCTCGACACGCACGACGGCATCGGCGTGGTGGATGTGCGGGATCTGCTGCCGGACGAGGAAATTGACCGGACGAAGGAAGACATCTTCCGGTTCGGTGCGAATGTAAAGAAGGTATACAACACCGCCGCTTACAACAATCTCGACATTTATCAGGTCAACTGCACTTACTATTCGGCAGTCGGAGAGGACGACAGGGCGTATCTGCTCGCCCGCGCGGTGCAGTTCTTCGCGCCGGGCATTCCGCAGGTGTACTATGTCGGCATGCTCGCCGGCAGGAATGATCTGAAGCTGCTCGAGGAGACAAAAGAGGGACGGAATATCAACCGTCACTATTATACGGAGGAGGAGATCGGGGCCGAGGTCCGGCGCCCGGTCGTCCGGAAGCTGCTCGAACTGATGCGGTTCCGCAATACGGTCCCGGCCTTTGGAGGAACGTTCGAACTGGTAAACTGCAGAGAACACGAGCTTGTCATCCGGAGAGCGAACGGAGAGGACGTGGCGGAGCTTCGCGCGGATTTTGCCACAAGGTCTTTTACGATCACGCATAACGGAGCGGCGGTTTTCGCGGAGTGAGCAGGGAGGAAAGCATAAACCTGAATTATTCAGCGGAATACAGGGATGGCGTCTAAGAGCCACATAGCTGCTCTGGCTACAGATTTGATTGCTTTCACTCATCAAGTGAATAGAAAAAGAACCTGATCCTGGATAAAATCAAGGTGTCGAAACCATCAACTACCACAAGAAAGAGGTACTCTTTGGCAATTTAAATTTCATTTCACTTGAAAGCAATAAGCAAATCATAAATTATCAGGCTCATGACTATCATCCACGTCTCTACTAGACGGTCTGACCGGCGACCTGCTGAAGGCGGAGCTCAGGGATGGAACGATGTACTGCAGTAATGGCTATGCATCTGATGCAGATGCAGCCCTTTACCGGGCGACCCGGAACAACCAGACCGACTATGACGTCAAATGCGGTGAATTCCCGTATCGGGCCAGCAACTGGACGCATTCCAGAAGGGTGGTCTTCAAGGTCGAGAAGCCGTATGGCCAGATGATTCTTCATACATTCGTTGTCACTACGATGGAGATGGAGCCGTATAAGGTTATCCAGTTTTATTGCGGCAGAGGAAGTATGGAAAGCAAGTATAAGATCAATGCATATATGGGAACAAACGTCTTTAATTGCGTTGCAGCGAAGTCAGATGAAGAGTTTAATGAAGCGCGTGACGCGATGATCAAAGACCTTCAGGATAAGTACCATGTGGATAAAGTGTTCGATTACTTCTATCAGGATGCGCTTTCGCAAGCTGATGATGTCGCAACACTTGTTGATATGAGCAAGAACATTCAGTGATTTAATGTATCAACGATAGCGGAATTGACTGGTAGGACAATACTTCTCTGAGTGGGTATCGTCCTCCTGTTTTATAAAATGAGGTAAAGCTATGAAGCCTTCAGAAAAAATCAAAGGAATTGTATTCGCTTACAATACGTCAGGTGAATATGACATGGTAAGAAATCTTGGCATCGAATGGCTACGATATAATGTGTCTTTTCCCTGGACAGATAAGATGTTTGGAACCCTGAGCAAGCAATATATTGAAAATAAGCAAGAAATTGCCCGCATTCATCAGGCGGGGTTTAAGGTTATGCTGTCGCTCCCCGGGCTGGGTGGATATATCTATGACAAAGATTTGGACACCACAGTTTATAAGGATGAATACCCAGAGTTTGTAGGAATCAAGGGCTCAGAAGAATATTATGAAAATGTCCGGCGTAGTATGGCATTTGTTGTAAATGATATTGGAGATATAGCAGGAATATATTATCAGTGTGGAAATGAACCGGATATTGAGACGTTTTCGGGAGAGTATCCGGATGATGTAGTTGCAGGTACTATTCGAGCTATAGCTGACGGAGTTGTGAGGGCAAGACCAGATGCAAGGTGCGGTGTCAACGTATCCTCATATAATGAACGTGCCATTCAGCTATCGCAACTGATCTATGCCGACGGACATCATTTTTACTATTATGGAATCGATCAGTATTTCGGATCCTGGCAGGCGGGCACTGTAGAAGACTGGAACCGCGTGATAGATGCTGCATATAGACAATTCGGCCTTCCTGTTCTTGCGAATGAGTGGGGCTATTCTTCCGCTGGCGAATACCAAAAGAATGAACCAGATCCTTCCATGTTGCCGAAGGGAATTCCTGCGGTGTGTTATCTTAAGAAATGGTTCCATCAGGTTTCTGGTGGACACACACCAGAGGTGCAGGCGGAATACCTCCGAAGAGGATTACAAATTTTTGCAGAAAATCCAAGGTGCATCGGTTCGTTTATATTCTGCTGGCGGGATGCATATCATTGTTACCATTGTGGTGCCGATGATTGTCCTTCGGAGGATTTCTGGGGCATTGTTACAAAAGATTTGAAGCCGAAGCCGGCATTTTATGCTGTTAAGGAGGCGCTTCAGAAGTATTATCGGTAATCCAGCAACAGCTATTTATGAATTGCCGAACAAAATAC
This sequence comes from uncultured Lachnospiraceae bacterium, assembly GCA_902781655.1. GTDB lineage: Bacteria > Bacillota > Clostridia > Lachnospirales > Lachnospiraceae > CAG-791. Next base: position 2,643 of record CACZJZ010000022.1, on the reverse strand, counting down.
AAATTCAGCAGAACCGGATCCACGTCTGAGCGACGAGTTCCATGGCACCTGTCAGGACCATGACGAGAATCGGATCCCACTTCAGTTTCATCAGAAGAAAGAGCGCGACGGCAAACCAGACGGCCATGCGTATATGAAAGTTGCCGGCAAGAAACGAGACAGCGCCGCTTCGAAAAAGCGCAGGAACGAGAATGAGAAGGCCTGCGGAGAAGATCATCGCGACGACGGCTGGGCGCAGGGATCCGAGGATTCCCTGCAGCATCGCCATTTTCTGGTATTTCAGATAGAAATGGGCGAGGACAGTCACGAAGATGCAGGAGGGGAGTATGCACCCCAGCGTTGCGATGACAGCTCCCGGGATGCCGGCAATATTCTCACCGACGAAGGTTGCGGCATTCACTGCAATCGGCCCGGGCGTCATCTGGGAGATGGTGACCAGATCCGTGAAATCTGAAAGCGAGAGCCAGCCGTATTTTCCAACTACCTGCTCCTGAATCAGCGGCATGGCTGCATAACCGCCGCCAAAGGAGAAGGCGCCGATCTGAAGGAAAGCGAGGAATAATTCGACATATACGCTCATGACGCAGCTCCTCCGTGGAACCTGATTGCGGTCCGGATGGCACCGACGGCAGCGGCACCGAGGATACACCAGATGACATTGACGCCGAGAAAATAATTCGCGATAAATACGATGACCATGATCAGGAGATTGATCATATCCTTCGATTTCACAATGCCGGAGGCCATGTCGAATACGACAGAAATAATGACGGCGGAGACGCCGGCCTTCATGCCGGTGAGCACAGCCTGGACAATGAAGTTGCTTTTGAACGCATTGTAGAAGAAGGAAATCGCCGTAATGATGATAAAGGGAGGGAGAATAGCGCCCAGGACGGAGACCAGAACGCCCGGAATGCCGGCCAGCTTGTATCCCACCACGATGGCTCCGTTTACAGCAATGGCGCCCGGCGACGACTGCGCAATTGCGACAAGGTCGAGCATTTCATCTTCGTCGATCCAGTGAAGATCATCCACAAATTTTTTCTTGAGCAGCGTCACGATGACATAACCGCCGCCGAATGTAAACGCGGAAAGATAGAGCGTGGAGAAGAACAGTTGTCGGAGTATCTGCCCCCTGTTATGTTTTCCACCGGCGAGCTGGTTAGTAATTTTCTGCTGCACGCTCTCTTCGGAGGGCACATTCTGATTCATTGCATACATGCATGCTGTTTTCTCATCTGATTTTTTCTTATTCATCTGATTTTTCTTTTGATTCTCTCTTTTCCATTGGTTCCACAGCGAAGAGTAGCACATTTTGATTTATATTAAAAATAATATAAATTTATTGAATCAATATTGATAATGATATAATAAAAATGATTTGATTCAGATGATCCGGATATTTTGAGTACCGATATTCGCTCGATATATATATCTGTAAAATACGGGAAAACAGGAGAGAGGTCACATGACGCTTCGGCATCTGCGCATTTTTGCTACCGTCGTTGAGAATGACAATAATCTTACGAAGAGCGCGAAGGCGCTTTATACATCACAGCCAGCGGTATCGCTCGCCATTCACGAAATGGAGGAGTATTACGGAGTAAGACTGTTTGACCGGCTCGGCAGACGCCTGTATCTGACGGAGGCGGGCCGCCAGTGCCTTGTTTATGCACGCAGAATTCTTTCTCTCAGCGACGACTGCGATGAGAGCATGAAAAGCTGGAACAGCGCCGGAATGATCCGCGTCGGAGCAAGCTCCACGATCGGAGCGTATCTGATGCCTGCGATCGCTTCTGTATTTCATGATCGCCGTCCACAGGCTCGCCTTTTTGTCAAAACTGCCGTCTCCCGGGAGCTTGAGAAGGATCTTCTTGTGAACGACCTCGACCTTGCGCTGGTAGAGATCCCTGTTCACGAAAGTGCGCTGAGGGCGGATATCTTCATGAAGGATACCCTGGCTGTTATCGCACCCCTGCAGCATACCACAGCGGGGCATCGGGAGCCCTCGCTGCCTGACCGCGGAAGTGTCCCCTCTTTACCTGACCAGGGGAAGAGAGATGATAACATCCCAACAATGAGCCTGGAGGAACTCGTCAGGCATCCATTTCTGCTTCGCGAAAAAGGCAGCGGTACACGGAAGATCTTTGATGATGCACTTGCGAAACAGGGATACACCGTGGATCCAGTGTGGGAGTGTGGAAATACGGAAACGATACTGCAGGCGGTAGCGCAGGGCGCCGGTTTTTCCGTCGTGCCGAGAATCGCGGCGGAAGCTTCTCTGTCTCAGGGCAGAGTGATGTGCGTCAATGTCCCGGAGCTGGAACTGACGCAGAACTTCTACATCGTCAGGCATCGCGACAAAATTTTCTCGCCGGGGATGGAGGACTTTGTGGAAACCGTCAAGGCTGGGTTCGGGCAGGCTGAAATAGCAGGCATGGGCTAATCGCCCGGAATAATCAAATGCTTTCGTGTCAGAATTCCTGACATTCAGTTTTTCATAGATCATCGATGCTTCAGGTTATTTCTACGGAAACGTAATTCTATTTTAATATATCTTCATTCAAAAGGAACTGTTCTATTCCAAGATAGACGATCCCATTTTCATCCTGCCATGGTTTAAGATAATCCCTCACAACCACA
>CACZJZ010000021.1 GCA_902781655.1 uncultured Lachnospiraceae bacterium | reverse complement strand
ACTTACGAGGGTCAGCAAACCTTATATTACATTGAGGTATCCTTTTTTTCACCTGCCTTCTTTCGGATCCCTGTATTTAGATCATACAGGAAGCTCCTTCGTAAACATGTGAGGGTTCAGCCCCAAACCTGGAGCGCTTCACTCTCCTCGCTGCGGGGAAAACAGGCCGAGACCGCTTTGTCATCGCCGCGCTTTCCTCATGTTCCTCGCTGCGGGACGAACAGAGCGGCTTCTTTCTGTATTGTACCATGATTCCGGACGAAGCCAAAGGAAGGATTCGTCTCTTCACGGCGCGCTCAAGGTAAATGACGCGTCCTTCAGCTCCCGGATATACGGGTCCTCCGCGCGCTCAAGGACCTCGTCGGTTTCCCCTGAAGCTATAATTTTCCCCTCCTGCATAACCATAACGCGGTCCGATATTCTGCGGATTACCGCAAGATCGTGCGTGATGAATAAAATCGTCAGGCCGTACTTCTCCTTCATGCGGAGCAGAAGCTCGAGGATCTGGTTCTGCACGGCCGCATCGAGGGCCGACACAATCTCATCGGCCACAAGAAGCTCCGGCCGCACGAGGAGGGCCCGCGCGATCGCGATCCGCTGCAGCTGCCCGCCGGAAAATTCCGTCGGATACTGATCGGGCGCATCGTCCGGCAGGCCGCACTCCCGGACCATCTCCCGGATCATCCGCTCGCGCTCAGTTCTCCCGCCTCCGATTCTCCAGACCGCAAGCGGCTCCATCAGAAGATCGCGGACGCGTCGCCGCGGATCAAGACTTCCGAACGGGTCCTGAAAAATCATCTGTATCTCCCGTCGGAGCGGTCGGAACTTTTTCTCCCCGAGCGATCCGATCTCGCGGCCCTTATAGGAGATACTCCCTTCATCAGGCTTTTCAAGACCCAGGACCATCCGGGCAAGCGTCGTCTTCCCACAGCCCGATTCCCCGAGAAGCCCCAGGATCTCTCCTCTCCGCATGGAAAATGAGACGTCCCGCACCGCCTCGAAGCGGCCCCTCCGTCCCATGTTCTTCGCTTCTCGAAAGCTCTTCCGCACATGGCTGACTGAAAGAAGCATCTCTCCCGGTAACGATGCAGCCGGCCCTGACGCGTACAGCTTTGCCGTCTCCTCAAGGAGCCTTGCGGTGTATGCATTTGCCGGATGACGGAAGACATCAGCGACTCTCCCCTGCTCCGCGATCCTCCCGTCCCGGAGAATGGCCACGTGCGTACAGAGAGCTTCGATGATCCCGAGATTATGCGTGATATAAATCAGCGTCAGGTGATTCTCCCGGCAGATCTGATCGAGAAATGCAATGACCTTCCGCTGGTTGACCGCATCAAGAGACGTGGTCGGCTCATCGGCGATCAGAACCTGCGCGCCGGACTCGAGCGCCATCGCGATCGCGACGCGCTGCTTCATGCCGCCCGATAGCTGATGCGGATATTTCGCAAGCACCGCCTCGCCGCCCGCGATTCCGAAGCGCTCCAGCCGCTCAAGCAGGTGAGGTCTGACCGCCTCCGCCGGCATGTCAGGGTGATGCAGCCTCACAGTCGGAATCCACTGCCTGTCGATCCGCTCATACGGGTTCAGCGCGTGAATCGAATCCTGCAGAATGACCGACACCTGACCGGCGCAGTACCTGTGCCGGTCGCTCCGCTTCATATCGAGCAGATTTCTTCCCAGCGGGTCCGCCCCGAAGACAATCCTTCCCTCCGCCTCCATGCTGCCGGGCAGGAGCGCCGTCATGGCATACACCGTCATCGACTTGCCGGCGCCTGAGGCCCCGGCGATGCCCCAGCGCTCACCCCTGCGGATGGCAAGAGAGATATCATGGAGAATCTGCGCGCTCTTTTTTCCGCGCGTCCGAAGGTTCAGGTGCTCAATCCTCACGGCAAAATTCTCATTTTCAGTCATAGATCGTCTCCGCCTCCTCTCTGCCTCCCGTGCTGTCAAACATAAAATGAAAGAACAGGACAAGAACAGCGATCGCGGCTGTCGGATACAGCACCAGCGCCGGGTCAGTCGTCAGATAGGCCCGATACTGATAGAGAAGCGTCCCCCAGTCCGGGTTCGTGATGTCCGTTCCGAGCCCGATAAATGCAAGGCCCGCGTACTGCACGACGACGCCGGCCGCCCGGTTTCCGAGAAAGACGAGCAGCTGACGGTAAATATTCGGGAGAACGTGAAAAAAGAGAAGACGCCATTTTCCGAGCCCGACCACCCGCTCGGCATCGATAAACTCCCGGCTCTTTAAGCCCTCGGAGAGGTCGTACGCCTGGTTCACGTACTGCCCCATATTTCCGATCCCGAAGATCACGCCCGCGCCGGCTGGGCTGAAGCCAAAGAGCGCCGAGAAGACCATCGCCATGATGAACGACGGTACAACCAGCGTAAAATCCGCGGCAAGCTGGATGATCCCCCGGACAGCCTTCCCCTGAAAAGCCGCGATCATGCCAAGCGTCGTTCCCGCAAAAAATGAAATCCCCCCCGCGAGGAACACGACCTCGAGCGTCCTTGCGCCGCCCGCAAGGAGCAGCGACCAGACGTCCCGGCCCAGATTGTCCGTCCCGAGAAGATGCGCCCGCGAGGGCCCCTCATAGGTGTGCAGGACATCCGTCTTCAGAATACTCTGCCGCGGCGCAAAGAGAAGAAAGAGAACAAAGACTGTGAACAGAGCGATCATCACCTTCTGTCTTCTGCTCATGCTTCCCGCCTCCTTACATCGATCATCTGCAAAGCAAGATTCAGCAGGAGATGCACAAAGAACATCCAGATGATCACGACCAGTATGTATGACTCAAGCACGTTGTAGTCGGAATTCTTCATGCTCGTCACAAGAAACGTGCTGATCCCGGGAATGCCGAACGCAAACTCCAGCACGGAGCTCCCGCCGAACACCGTCGCAAACTCGGCCATAACCGTCGAAATCAGCCGGCAGATCACCGGATTCGACGCATGAAAGAATAAGACCTGATCCGGAGAAAAGCCGCGGGACACAGAAAAGCGGACATAGCTGCTTCTCATTTCCTCGCGAAATGCCTTCCTGACAACGCGCGAAAGCGGGCCGACCGCGTAGAGGGCCGTGATCAGAATCGCGGCTGTCATCGCGTACGCCCCGTTCCCGGTAAAAAAGCGGACCAGCTTCAGCCGGACGCCGAAGAAATAGATCAGAACAATTGACACAATAAAGCTCGGGACAGACTGCGTGAGCACCGACAATGCGGCGCTCACGCGGTCACAGATCCCTCCGCGGCGGACGGCCGCCCTGTACCCGATGAAGAATGCGGCAAATGCAGAGATCACAATGCCGGCGATGCCGATGCTGATCGAATACGGGAGCTTTGCCAGAAACTGCTGCCGGATGTCCAGATGCGATTTCAGCGAATAGCCCCAGTCCCCCTTAAGGAAATTCAGGATCCAGTCCGCGTACTGCACGATGAGCGGCCTGTCAAGGCCCATCCGCCTCGTGACATAGGCGACGTTCTCCTCCGTATAAGGAAGATTAAACGCGGACAGCCAGCGGTCCACCGGGCTGACCGGCATAAGCCTGACCAGCCCGAAAATGAGGACCGACGCCACAAGAAAGATCACAAGCCATCTGCCGAGAAAGGAAAGCCAGCGTCTCATGAATTCGTAAGGCCCAGCTGGTCATTGACGACATAATAGTCGCCGCAGTACGGCTCATAGTCCTTGAGCTTGTCTGACACGGCGATGTGCCACTGCGGGTCAACCAGATAGATGACCGGAAGGTCCTTGTAGACCTGCTCTTGAATCTCCTTCGCGAGCTCATTTCTCTCATCGCCCGCCGGAAGCGTTCCCATCTTGTCGAGATCGCCGTCGACCAGATCGCTGCTGTACCCGTTGTGGTTCTTGCCCTCGCCCGTGCGGAAGAACTGGTTCAGGGCGTAGGCCGGCTCGCCTGTCGGCGCCGTGTGCTGCGCATAGAACGCGACGTCATACTGTCCCGCAGACAGGGTATCATCAATCGAATCCACGATCTGCGTCGAGACATCAATGCCGAGGTCGCTCAGCTCGTCCGCTGCCAGCTGCATGATGATGGTGAGGTCCGGTCTTGAGGAGTAGGTGACCAGGTTGAGGCTTAATTTCTCGCCGTTCTTGTCGAGGTACCCGTCGTTGTCGGAGTCCGTGTAGCCCGCGTCCGCCAGGTCCTTCTTCGCCTGGTCCACGTCCGTTGTTTCCTTCACATCGCCGGCAAACGGATAATAGGTCGCAAAGAACCCTGTCGCGACGCGGCCGCCCTTTAAGGCCTTGATCATATCGTCGCGGTTCATGGCGAGATTGATCGCCTCGCGGACCTTGAGGTCAGACAGAGATTCCTTCTGCATATTGACGATCGCAAAATACTGATAGCCGGCGTTCATTTCCTTGACCGTATAGCCCTCGCCCTCAAGCTGCGTTGCCGCATCCGGCGTGACCGTAAATGCCATGTCGATTTCGCCCGACTCAAAGGCCTGCTGCATCGCCGTCGCATCGGAGAAGCACATGAGCTTCACATTCGGGCGCTTCGACGCATTGTCGTCGTAGTACGGATTCGGTGTCAGCTCCATGGACACGCCCGGGTTAAAGGACTTCACGACATACGGGCCCGTGAACACATAATTGCCGCTGCTGTCCTTCTTGTAAATGACATTCGTCCACTCGCAGAGGACGGACTCCATGACCGTCGTCTCGCGCTCCGTCGCAAGCTTCACGGTCGTGTCATCCTGCGCCGTCGCCGTGATCACGCCGCAGGACGCGGTCGCCATCTCATTGTTCGCCATGATGTCATTAATGCAGTCCGCGACGGCCTGCGCGTTGACAGGAGATCCGTCCGAGAACTTCATCCCGGATTTCAGCGTCAGCGTCCAGTCGAGCGCGTCGTTCTGGACGACAGACTCCGCGAGGTGCGACACGAGATTGCCGTTTTCATCCTGATTATAGAGCGTCTCCGAGATGCCGTCGGCTGTCAGTGACCACGGATCGCCGTTGTTGGTCGGGTCGATGCTGTCGACCATCGAGGTCTCTCCGATGACGACGGTATCGCCGGAGGTCTCTGCTGTAGATGCTGTCTCTGACCCGGAGGCCGCTGTGACGACCGATGCCCCGGACCCGGTGGATGCGCTTCCGCATCCCGCGAGTGTCGCCGCGACGCTGACCGCCGTGAGTACTGCTGCTATCTGTTTTTTCATAATCCTGTTCCTTTCCTGTGCGCTGCCTTCAGATACCAGTCTCCGGCCGGCCCGCCGCGCCGGAAAGCGTTTCCGATCGTGGAATGCTTCCGGTTGGCGCTGAACCTGCGCACAGAAAAAGACCGTTTTCGCAGATACGAAAACGGAGCATACGAGTACGCCGGAAATGCCTTCATTTCCGGCGCGCTTATATTCCTGTCCATCGCAGTTTCAGGAAAGAGGAGGCAATCTGACTTTTACAGTGGCGGGACCGTCCGGGACTTGCACCCGGTTCCCCTCGATCTCTTTCAGACATTATTCACCTTTGACTATCGGCCATTATAGCACGAGGCCTTTAGATTACCAAGTCTCTGTCTGTTTCATCCAATGAAAAGAGCCCTCTCCCGCCCCGGCATCTGCCGGTTTGGGAGAGGGCCTGCATGTCCGGATATCGGATTCAGTCCTCGTCTGACTTCTCTTCCTTCTTGTGACCGCCGCTCACCAGCTGATGACCAGTCACAATCGCCATGAACATGCTGAGCATGGCAAGGCATGCCCAGAACTGATGCTTATTCAGAATATTCTTCATATTGCCGCCTCCTTTACAACGTCCATTCCAGTCCGTAAGCAAATGCCGGCACGGAGTGGCATATTTCCTGATACAGCTTCATTATGACCAAATTTCCGAATTGTATCAAGCGGTTTATTTATGCAGTCGACGTATCCCGCTGCCTGCATCTCAGTCCCAGCCGAGCTTCTTCCGCTTCGCCTTCATGTCCTTCACGATCTGCTCGCCGAGCTTCACCGGGTCCACGTTGACGACCATGTGTGAGCCGAGCGTCTCCTCTGTGCCCTGCTTCAGGAACTCGATGACATTCTTCGAGCCGAAGATCGGCGCCTCCACGCAGTGATAGGAGGAAATGCCGAGAAGACGGAACGCGAGAGCCGCGTCAACACCCTTCTCATTGCTCCACTCCGGAGAAGAGAATGCATAGGGCATGTCCGGGAGCTTCTGTCCGAGAGCTGCCGCGATGCCGGCCATGATGCCGCTCGAGCGCGTGTTGTCGATGCACTCGCCCACATGCCAGACCGGCGGAAGGTCCGGCTCAAGGAAGCCCCGGAGGCTGTCGCCCGCGAGCTGGTTCGCATCCTTCGCGCAGTAGCCGAGCTTCATCAGCGGATAGGACGCGCAGCCGTTCGAGAGAATCAGCACGTTATTATCAATCAGCACCTTCGCCACATCGGCGATGCACCGCTCGTAGGGCACCTTCGGGTTGTTGCAGCCGACCATATTGACGATGCCAAGGATTCTTCCGTCCCGGACCGCGTCCGCGATCGGCTTAAAGCTTCCGAACCGCTTGTTCAGATATTCCACGGAGAAGCCGACCTCTGCCGTGACCTCATACGGCGGAATGTAAACCGGGATGCCCTGCCTTGCCTCAAAGCTCTCGATGCCGCGGCGGACAATTCTCTCCGCGAGCTTCTTCGCGTCAGCAATATTTGAGTGATGGCGGTCGAACTCCATCTTCTCCGCGCCCGGGAGACGCGCGGACGAGCTTGTCGTGACGACCGTCGTCCGGTAGCATTTCGCGACGTCCATGATCGCCGGGAAGACGTCCTGCACGTCCGCGACCCAGAGATCAAGTGCGCCTGTCATGAGGACGAGCTCCGCGGAGACCGCATTGGAGAGCGGGATAACGCCGTCATAGCGGTACATCGCCGACAGTCCGCTGCAGCAGATACCGTAGAAGCGGATTCCCTTCGCGCCCTTTGACTTCGCGAGATTAATCATCTCCTCCGTCTGTCCACACTTGACGATCTCCTTGACGAGGAGCGGCAGATGGCCGTGGACTGCGATATTGACATAGCCCTTCTTAAGCGCGCCGATATTCACCTTTGAGGTCACGCGGTCACCGACACCGAAGAGAGAGTCGGTCGCAATAGACGCGCCCGCCACACCGGTGAAGCAGAACGCGAGACCGCAGCGGAGGAAGTGCTCCATGATGCTCTTCCAGTCTCCGTCTGTTCCGACTGCCGTCTTGTGATACGCCTCGAAGACCTCGTGGTACGCGCTGATCGGCATCAGGTCGAGGTCCTTCCAGAGCTTCACGCGGTCTGCAGGCGCGCAGACCTCCGCGGTCTTGTAGACGTGGGACGGATCCGGGCTCGAGAGGTCCGCGAGCAGTGCATTTGCCAGATCGTGGGCGACAGCCTTCACGTCACGGCCCTCTGTATCGATACCAAATGCCTTCGCCGTGGCCATGATCTTCTGTTCCCCGAGAAGCGGGGCATCGAGCTTGCCGTCGGCGGCCCATAGAAGCTCCAGCATCAGCTCACGCGCGTGCATGCCGTGCTGGGCGGCGCCGGCAGCGGCCGAACGGAGCAGATTTCTTGCCACGATGAGGTCCGCGTCCGCGCCGCAGACGCCGCGCTTTGACTTCTTCGTGATACGACATGGACCCATGTTGCAGATCTTGCAGCAGATGCCGGCGAGGCCGAAGTTGCACTGCGGCTGCTGCTGATCGAACCGGTCAAAGGTCGTGTCGATGCCGAGCTGCTCCGAGCGGAGAAGCATTTCCCGGATCGCCGGGTCCGGCGTCTTCTCGATCTGCTCCTTCTTGTCCGGAAATGTCATGCGGTATGCCTTGACCGCGTTCATATAGTCCTGAATAAAGGCATCGTCATCGGAGCCCGTCTCCGGACCGTGTACATGCCCGGCATGACCGCCGTGCGCGTGCGCATCGTGTGCGTGCTCTCCGGAAAATTCCCCCTCCTCGACGGCGCGGTACTCCGCGTCGATCGCCTCCGGATCGTGGGCCGAGGCCTTCAGTGTAACGGTCGGAATGCCGTTTTTGTCAAATCCGATCAGGTTTCTGTGGCTGTGAATGTGTTCGATCATGCAGTCTCCTTATGCTTGTGATGTCGTTGATATTGGTTCTTTTCAGCTCTCCTGCCCGATGGATCTCATGCGTTGTGCGTTTTTTCCGCCAAGGAAAATGAGATACCTCACGAAGACGGCCAGCAGGAATGCCGCCCCGATCAAGTTCTCCGCCACGGCTGTCGGAAAGAGAATCCTTCCCGCCATGCTCTCCGTCCCGAGAAAGACCGCGCTGCTGTACGTAACAGCCGCCGTGCTGACGAATGGAAATGTAAATCCCGAAAATGCCGGTGAGAACGGCCCCGCGATCATGCAAAGAGCCTGAATCAGGCCGTACACATAGAAAACCTGCGCAAGAATGATAAGGACAAGCACCAGCGTCCGGCTCTTATCCGGAAACGCCGCGAGATACCCCGCAAGGCACAGGCTGACCGGCGCCGCGTAAATCGAAAGCAGAGGCCGGAGCGGTCTCTCCGACGGAATCCGTCTGTACCGAACCGTGATGAGGACCATGAGGACAAGCGTCGCGGCAAGTCCATACCAGACAATCCACTGTCCCGCCGCAGCAAGGCCGAACGAAGCCGCTGCCTGCGACGCCGCTGCGATTCCGACATAGACGAGAAACCACGTCGTATAGACCTGCTCCATCCGGAAATGAAGCACGAACCGGACCGTGAAGTACACGATGAGCAGGACATGGATCAGAAGCCCCGCATACCAGATCACGGCTCCCGCCGCATGGCTGAAGCCTCCCGCACAGGCGCCGAGGTACATGAGGCCCATCGAAAATGCGCCTGACGCACCGGCCACGGCCCCAAAGCGCATGTCATTTTCAACCATTCGCGGAAACATGGCAAGCTTCAGGAGCAGCAAAATAAGAAGCAGCACGGAAATGAGCTCCGGAATAAACCACCCGGGTACTGTGGTCTTCTTCATAAAATTCCCGAGCGCCGCGAAGGCCAGCATCACGCCGGCCAGCGGAATCGGAACCCGCTCAATGAGCTGCCTCAAAATTCTGCCCTCCTATTTTTTATTACTTTTCATACAGGTTTTGTATGTAATTATAATTTTACCTGCCCGAAGAAATACTGTCAACCAGAAACCGCCTCTGTGATGCCTGTACCCATCTGGTATGAATCACTCCGTGCCAGGCCTGAACGCACGCAGGCCTGTATGCGAAGCAGGCTGCAGCATGCCTCACTCCCGATACAGCTCCTCCGTCCTTCGGAAGACATCCGCCAGCGTATCGATGTCCCGGATCACGTCCCCGGTCTCAAGCGAGTGATTCCCCTCCGGATAGCAGATCATCGAAACGCCGGCTTCCTCGGCCGCACGGACAGTCTCGCCGTCGTCCATCCACGGGTCCGTTCTCGCGTGAAATGCAAGGCCCTGATCAATCGCCGCGCCCTCAAACGTCTCCGGGAACGGCGTGAACAGGATCTGCACCGCAGCAATCCCATGCCGTTCAGCGTAGTGCGCCGCGGCCACCGTCCCGATGCTCTTTGAGATAAAGACAATCCTCTCGTATTTGTCCCAGGAAACATCGGCGAGCTGCCGCTCCGTCTGCTCCATCGCGAGCTGAAAGGCGCTCTTCATTTTCTGCGCATTGCCGCGCATCCCCTTCTTGTCGAAGCCGGAGTACGTGACATGCCTGATCTCATACCCGTAGTGCAAGGCCTGCTTCTCCGCAAAATGCAGGAGCGGCCTGTCGAAATTGTATCCGATTCCCGGAAAAATTACAGCCAGTCTGTTCATCTCGTTTTCAGTCCTCCATTGCACCTCGGACAATACCACATCCCGCTTTATTTTTCCACTCGCAAAGACACCTCCGTCATGCGATCTGTCCTGCATTTTCGTGGTACAATGTAGTTATTCGGTACAGCAAGGAATGCGAAGCGCTCCGAATCCGGAGTGCTGAATAGGTACGATCAAATCAGCATAGAGCTGCGGAAAGGAGGAGAACGATGGGTGCGATCTGCAATACCTGCTTCCGGCACTGCCATCTGAAGGAGGGCCAGAAGGGCTTCTGCGGCGCGAGGGTCTGCCGGAACGGCCGGGTCGTCTGCGAAAGCTACGGATATCTGACATCTCTTGCCCTCGACCCGATCGAGAAGAAGCCGCTCGCCATGTTTCATCCCGGAAGTCTCGTTGTGTCGGCAGGAAGCTACGGCTGCAACCTGGCCTGTCCCTTCTGCCAGAATTTTACAATCTCGCAGAAGAGAGACCGCGAGGGGACAAGGTATGTGAGCCCGGAGGAGCTCCTCTACCTCACGGAGGAGACAAAGGCGCGGCATCCCGAGACAATCGGCGTGGCCTACACCTACAATGAGATGCTCACGTCCTGGGAATATGTGCGGGACGCCGCAAGGCTGATCCATGAGACGGACATGCTGAACGTGCTCGTGACGAACGGGACCGCTGAGCCCGCCGTGTTAAATGAGCTTCTCCCTTATATCGACGCGATGAACATCGACTTAAAAGGATTCACGGACGAGTTCTATACGGACTTTGTCGGAGGGAATCTTGCCGGGACGAAGGACTTTATCCGGACGGCCGCCGCGCACTGCCACGTGGAGGTGACGACGCTTATCATTCTCGGGAAGAATGACTCGGAGGAGGAAATCGCAGGGGCCGCGAAGTGGCTCGCCTCTCTTCCTTCAAAGGAGCCGATCGCTTATCACATCACCCGGTATTTTCCGCGGTGGAAGCTCGATACGCCCGCAACCGATGTGCGGACCGTCTATCATCTCGCAGACGTGGCGAGAAGGTATCTTCCGAACGTCTTCGTCGGGAACTGCTGAGTGCAGTAAATTTCGGTAACTATTCAGCGCCCCGGAGGAGAAGTACGTCAAAAATCCCCCTGTGAGTGAGCTTCTTGCTCAATTTCCGGATCATTTCGAGAGGTACTGAATATTACTATTTAGGAGGTGGCTATTATGTCTGTTGTCGGAGCAATCATGGTGCCGCATCCGCCGATGATTCTGCCGGAGGTCGGCAGAGGATCGGAGCGGCAGATTCAGGAAACAATCAATGCCTATGAGAAGGCCGCGGATTTTGTGGCGGAGTTGAAGCCGGAGACGATCGTTCTGTCGTCGCCGCACAGCATTATGTACGCGGACTATCTGCACATCTCGCCCGGCACGCACGCCGAGGGGAGCATGGCGCGCTTCCGTGCGCCGCAGGTGCGGATTGAGCGGGATTACGACGAGGAGCTCTCCTCGCGGCTCTGCGATCTCGCGGATGAACATAAGATTCCGGCCGGCTATCTCGGGGAGCGCGATCCCTCGCTCGACCACGGGACGATCGTTCCGCTCTATTTTATTCTCAAGAAATACAAAAACTTCCGCCTGGTCCGCCTCGGCATCTCGGGCATTTCCCTCGCGGAGCAGTACCGCTTCGGCATGCTCGTGCAGCAGGCGGCGGATGAGCTCGGCCGCCGGGTCGTCTACGTCGCAAGCGGCGACCTCTCCCACAAGCTGAAGGAAACCGGCCCGTATGGGTTTGACCCGCACGGACCGGTCTATGACAGGAAGCTTGAGGATGTCTGCTCGCGCGGAGCACTCGGCGAGCTTCTCTCCTTTGACCCGGTACTGCTTGAGAAGGCCGCGGAGTGCGGGCACCGTTCATTTGTCATTATGGCGGGCGCGCTCGACCGCCGGTCAGTGGATGCCCGCTGGCTCTCCCATCAGGACGTGACGGGAGTCGGCTACGGCGTCTGCACATTCCGTGTGACCGGGACCGATCCGCACAGAAATTTCCTCGACCAGTACGAGGCAGAGCAGGAGAAGAAAATCGCGGCCGCAAGAGAGGGCGAAGACCCGTACACGGCGCTTGCCCGCCGGACGGTCGAGACCTACATCCGCACCGGAAAGACGCTCCGCGTCCCGAAGAAGGGAGACGTGCCGGACGACATGCTGGATCGAAAAGCCGGCGTATTCTGCTCACTGCACAAGGACGGGGAGCTTCGCGGCTGCATCGGGACGATTCTGCCCTGCTGCAGCTGCATCGCAGAGGAAATCATCCGCAATGCCATTTCCGCCGCGACCCGTGACCCGCGCTTCCATCCGGTCCTTGAAAATGAGCTGAGCCACCTGGAATACAGCGTGGATGTTCTCAGCGAGCCCGAGGACATCGACTCGCCGGCGCTTCTTGACGTGAAGAGGTACGGCGTCATCGTCACGAAGGGCCGCCGCCGCGGACTTCTCCTGCCCGATCTCGACGGCGTCGACACCGTCGAAGAGCAGATCGAAATTGCAAAGCGGAAGGCCGGCATCCGCGACGAGGAGCCGGTGAAGCTCCAGCGGTTCGAGGTCGTAAGGCACACATAAAACCGCGCGGTCTGGCGTCTCTGGTGTCTATCTCTGGTGTCAGGTTCCGATTAAATTTTTATAAACGACTTTATTCTTTTTTAATCCGTACCTGGCACCTTTACCTCCTTTCCCTTCAGAATGATCCGAGCAGGCCCTGCAGGCCCTCTTCTCTGTAAATCTTCTTATATGGCTCCGCCTCCTGGCGGATCAGCCCGTCGAGCTCCTTCATACCGAGAAGCTCGACGGGTGCCTTGTCATCGGTCAGCGTGCGGCCGCCCGACCGGTAGACCGACACCTGGTCCGAGATCTGCGTTAAAAGGCCCCGGAGCTGCTCATTTTCTGCATCCTGCGTGTGCTTCGCAAGCTTTTCCTTCATGCCCGCGCCGCCGGCAAAAAGCTCCCGGTTTGTATTTCCCGGGACGTCGACGGTCATGACCTCCGGAAAGACGCCGGCGATCGTATCCGAGAGCCAGTCCGCGATGCCGCCCTGCTCCGTGCCGTGCATGTTGAGGTTCACGACCATGACGCCGCCGGACTTAAGATGCCCCTTCACGCTCTGAAAGAATTCCGTCGATGACATCTGAAACGGGATCGTGATATCCTGATAGGCATCGACCATGATCACGTCGTACTTTTGGTCCGTCTCATTCAGATAGGCACGCCCGTCATACTCCGTCACCGGCACACTGTCCGGCAGCTGAAAGTATTCATGGGCGAGGCTTGTAATCTTCCTGTCGATCTCAACGCCCGACACGCTCGTGTCCGGCAGATAGCGCATAAGCTGCCGCGCGTACGTTCCCGAGCCCATGCCGAGAACGAGGACATCCTCTCCGTCCTGCAGATCTGCATTTGTCATAAATGGCGCCGCAAGCGCATAGTCATAGTACATGCCGGTCAGATTGTCCGTCTTCTCCAGCACCGACTGGACGCCGAAGAGGACATTTGTCGACAGGACCGTCTGCTCCGGGCTGTCCTGCACGCGGAGATAGTTGTAGACCGACTCGCCCTCGTAGAGGAGCCCGTCTCTTGATTCCCAGAACGCAAAATTCGTCTCATGCCCCAGAATGCATCCAATGAGGAAAATGGCCGCTGCCGGTCCGACGCGGCGCAGGGCCTTCCCTTTTCCAACGCTGATAAAATAAATCGCAGACAGCGCGGCAAGGATGCCCGAGAAAATCAGAAATGTGATGTTTGTCCCGACCGCCGGGATTGTCACGAAGGTCGGCAGGAATGTTCCGATAATGCTGCCGATCGTATTCATGGCCCCGAGAGTCCCGACGATTTTCCCGTTGTCGGACAGCGAGTCCATCGTATACTTCGCCAGGGAGGGCGTCACCGTCCCCAGCAGAAACAGCGGGAATACAAAGAGAATCAGACAGGTCGCAAAGGCCGCTATAATCAGGTAGTTCGCGTTGACCGAGAAAATGACAACCGCGGAGATCCCGACGATGACATATTTCCCGAGAAACGGGATGAGCGACAGCCAGGCGGCAGAAAACAGGATCCTTCCGTAGAGCTTGTCCGGATTCGGGTCCTTGTCCGCCTTTCGTCCGCCGTACACGTTGCCGCCGGCCATCGCAATCATGATCATGCCGATGATGATTGTCCAGACGATCTGTGATGATGAAAAATACGGGGAAATCAGACGCTGCGCGCCGATCTCCACAGCCATGACCGCCATGCCTGAAAAAAATTCCGTCAGATACAGGTACAGCTTGTTCTGCAGGATCCGGCGGCTGCCATCCCGGACCGTTCCTGTTGCATTTTTATCTGCCACTTTCTCTCCTCCCGCTTGTCTGGTGTTGTCGGTGTCAGGTGTCAGGTTCCGATTAAATTTTTATAAACGACTTTATTCTTTTTTAATCCGAACCAACACCTTTGACACCTTTTCCCTCAGCAATCTTCAGAGACTGCCTTCCGGTACTCCTCGTCCGATACTGCCTCGCACCACTCGTTGGAGTTCTCCTCACCGGGAACCTCGATAGCGAGATGGGAGAACCAGGAATCCGGAGCTGCGCCGTGCCAGTGCTTCACATCAGTCGGAATATTGACGACTGTGCCCGGCGTCATCTCGACAGGCTCCTTGCCCCACTCCTGATAATAGCCGCGGCCGCCCACGCAGATCAGCATCTGACCGCCGCCGGACTTTGCGTGATGAATGTGCCAGTTGTTGCGGCAGCCCGGCTCAAAGGTCACGTTGAAGACCGGGACCTGCTCGGTGGAAACCGGCGCGAGATAGCTCTGGCCGATAAAATATTTTGCATAGGCGTCATTCGGCGCTCCGATCGGGAAGAAGATCGTGTTCTGGTAGCGGTCCTTGTCTGTAAGCTCCTTCACCGGCTCATTGTAGACCTCCTTTGCGAGGTTAAAGACAGCCCATGCCTTCGGCCAGCCCGCGTAGAACGCGACGTGCGTGATCACGGCGGCCATTTCCCTCTGCGTCACGCCGTTGTTCTTTGCGTTCTGAATGTGGTATTTCAGGCTGCTGTCCGTGATGCCCTGCGCCATCAGCGCCACAACCGTGATGATGCAACGCGTCTTCAAATCGATATCCTGGTTGTTCCAGTTCTCCCCGAAGAGTACGTCATCATTAAAATGCGCGAATTCCGGCGCGAATTCGCCAAGCGCATTTCTGCCTGCTGTCTGTGTAATTTTGCTCATCTCATTTTCCTCCTGTTTCAAAGCTTCTTCACAAATGATTGCCTGTACAAATTCCGCTCACGGCAGGATCTGCTTCAGAAAATGAAGGACCATCTCATAGACCGTTGTTTTCTTAAACGGAATTCCCACCGTCTCCATCGCCTCGCACTGCTTGTCCGTCGGGTACACGTAGGGATAAATACCGTACATGAACGGGAAAAATGCATACCGGAATTCCTCGATCTGCTCCTCCGTCATATCCGGGAAGACATGCTGAAGGCACCGCTTCACCGCGTCCATGGCGCATAAGAATTCCTTCTTGAATTCAACCAGGCGCTCCAGGCGGCTGTGGTCCTCGATCTCATAAAGGTTCATCGATGAAATCTTAAGTAAAGTCACCCGCTTTGCCAGAATTTCTGAAAATCGTGCGGCAAATGCGTCCCTCGTCAACTTCTCAGGCCTCTTCGCCAGCTCCAGAACATCCTCTGTCCAGGCGTGATACTCCCTGGTCAGAAGGGCCAGGAAAATTTCCTCCTTCGTCTCGAAATAGTTATAGATCGACGGTCTCGAGAAGCTGGTCTCCGTGCTGATCTCCTTGATCGTGATGTCGCGGTAATTCATGGTCTGATACAGCCTTGCGCACGCATCCACGATCTCTTCTTTTCTGCTCTCTGTAAGTTCTTCTGATCCTCTTGGCATATATATTCCACCTTTGTTCTGACATTGTGTCATCATTTATAATATAGTCTCGTTCTGACGCCGTGTCAATGCTAAATCAAGATAATGGCCGAAGCGCTGCCATACACTTCAATCAGCCATCGATATCGTGGCAGCCACTGCCCGCAATTGATTTTCATTTTCATCCGTTGTATAAATAAAAGCAGTTGGAAATGAAGTCTTCCCGAGGATAAGCATCTCGAACCGCAATTGTGCTGATGACCTCTGCTTATGAAAAAAGAACAGGAGAAATTATATGTCTAAGCAACTCAGTCTCCTCTGCCCCGACCGGGAAGAGAAACTTCACAAATTATCCCAGACAGCCATCCACGATCTCGGAATGGACTCTATCATCGGAAAACTGTCCGACAAGCCGAAGGAGCGCGAATATATCCGGAACGTCATGCGCTTTCTTCCCGCTGATCCCCACACGGTCCAGTACCGGTGCGACGTGTTCGACGATCTTCACCACAATCTCTCCGTCCGGAAGAAGCTTCTCGAGATCCTCGATCAGATCGATTTCATGAAGGATTATATAACGCACGACCTCGACTCCGACGCCGGCAGTGAGGCCGCAAAGAAGGACCTCCGGGCCGCGGTCGTTCCTCCCATCGCTCTCGCGACGCTCATGACTGTTCCGGAAAATGAAGAGTCCATCCGCTCTCTCCCGGATTATATGAACGACATCGCAAACCGGATGCTGAAGCGGACCGTCCGTCATCTCCGCTCTGTCCTCAATAAGTACAGCATGGTGACCGTCACAAGCATCACCTCTCTGATGCCGGAGCTCATTTACTATGTCCGCTGGGCGGAATATATTGAAAAGCTCGAGGCAGAAGGCTACCACTTCGCAAAGCCCGAGGTCTCGAACTCCGCCATGGACGCAAGGGGAATCTATAACCTGAAGCTCGCCGCCCTCGATAACTGCCGTGTGTCGGACATCGTGACCAATGACCTTGATTTCCTGCCGGAGCAC
Source organism: uncultured Lachnospiraceae bacterium (assembly GCA_902781655.1). GTDB lineage: Bacteria > Bacillota > Clostridia > Lachnospirales > Lachnospiraceae > CAG-791. The sequence continues at coordinate 13,280 of CACZJZ010000021.1, read as the reverse complement.
CGGATCTACATCCTGACCGGAGCGAACCGCGGCGGCAAGACCACGATCACACAGGCCGTCGGCCAGCTGTATTTCCTGGCGCAGGGAGGCATCTCCGTGCCTGCGGATAGCTTTCATTTTCAGCCTGTCGATGGTATATTCACGCACTTCCCGGCGGATGAGGATAAAACGATGGAGCTCGGACGGCTCGGCGAGGAGTGCCGGCGGTTCCGGAGTATCTTTGAGGGCGCGACGGAGCGCAGTCTGCTGCTCCTCAACGAGACGTTCTCCACAACCTCCTTCGAGGAGGGCTACTATATCGCAAGAGACGCAGTCCGTGCCATGCTCCACAAGGGCTGCCGCGTCATTTATAACACGCACATGCACAAGCTCGCCAGAGAAATCGACGAGATCAACCGGGAATACGCAGGGGATACGCCGCCGGCTGCAGCTGCATCATCAGCCGGTGCAGAAGCTTTACCGCATCGGGCCGCCTCATCAGCCGACGCTGACGTTTCCCCGTATCGGGCAGCCTCTCTGGTCGTGGAATCAGAGGAAGGCGTCCGTTCATACCGGGTGAAGCTCGCGCCTCCGGAAGGACTGAGCCACGCAAGCGACATCGCGAAAAAGTACGGCGTCACCTATGAGGATCTGGTTCGGTGCTGACAGCCCATCCATCAGTCTCCTGAACGGAAAATCATCTCTGACCAATACCCAGGCAATAATCAGTCCCACTGGCTGGCAGCTTTATATACGCGAAGCTGCAAACGTTTTCCGCATGGTACCCGGTTCCGATAAACTCATTTTTCCTTTTCACGATACAAATCAGCCGCGTAATCAATAAATTGCCGGATGAGTGAGTTCTTATCCCTGCAGGCCTGTGCGTCCGCGTAAATTCCAAGCGGCGTGTGCGGAGATTCCTTCCACTCCAAGAATTTCAATTCCTTATCCGGAACGGTCAGATACTCCGGAAGAAGGCAGTACCCCACGCCTGCAATGACGAGGGCATACGCCTCTTCGCTGTTTGTGACAATCAGGTTCTGAAGGGTGTCATTGACAGGGATGATTTTATTTCCCCTTGAAAAGGCATTCTTCAGAAGATACGGAGGGATATCAATGACCTGCCGGTAAGGGAAGAGATCTTCAGACGATACGGCTCTCCTGCGCTTCCTTCGGCATGCATTGGCAAGCGGATGATCCTTTCTCAGGACGCAGACAAAATGTTCCTCACGGAAGGGCGTGAACAGAATCTTCTCGTTCTTAAATCTTGCGTCCCTGATCCCGAATACCAGGTCAAGCTCACCGGAAATGAGCCGCTGCAGGTTGGCGTCCGTCTGATCGAGCGTCAGCTCCGGGGACAGGTTCGGTGCGTCAGCCAGGATCCCGGCCAGTGCCTTCCGAATGGGAAGCAGCGAATGAGGGTCATTGTAGCCGATTTTCAGCGCCTGATGCGCGCTCTCATGAAAAGAGGAAATCCATTCGATGGAGTGATAGTAGGTGTTCAGCATCTGCTGGGCTTCCGGCAGAAATTCCGCGCCGATCTGGGTGAGCGAAACCGAACGCGTCGTCCGATGAAAGAGCCTTGCGCCGAGCTCCTGCTCCAGCGACTGGATCTGCCGGGATACGCCCGGCTGCGTCATATTCAGTTCTTCTGCCGTGCGGACATAATTCAATGTGCCGGCAAGTGTCGTAAAGCATTCAAGCTGTGTCGTATTCATAGGACCTGGTTTTACAATTTGATTTATACGGTTTACGTATTGATTATAGCATATAATCATTTTACATTCCAGACGGCAAAGGATATCATGCACTTATAAACCAAAAGAGAAAAAGTGAGGTAGCTATTCAGCGCCCCAGACTCGGAACGCTTCGCGTTCCTCGTTGTGGGCGGACAGACCTGTAGTAAAAAATTGTCCCAGGTCGTCCATAGAAAGGTCAGGGTAAAATCATGGAAGATACAATGAAAGCCGTTCTAATCGATAAGCCGACTAAGGGTGCCGATGTAACTCTCTCAGAAGTCCCGGTTCCGCAGGCTCGCCCCGGCTGGGTCCTCGTGAAAATAAAGGCCTTCGGCATGAATCATTCCGAAGAGATTCTGCGTGAGTTTGAAATTGAAAATGATTATATCCGCAAGCCGGTCATTCCCGGCATCGAATGCGTCGGAGAAATTGCGGATCCGTCCGACAGCGGACTTGCGAAAGGACAGAAGGTTGTCTCGCTGATGGGCGGCATGGGGCGCAGCTTCAACGGCAGCTACGCTGAATATGCTCTCCTTCCCATTCATCATGTGTTTCCGGTGGAATCGAATCTTTCCTGGGAGGAAATGGGCGCGATGCCGGAGACCTACTTCACGGCCTGGGGATCGCTGTTCCAGTGCCTGCGGCTGCAGCTGGAAGACAGGCTGCTCATCCGCGGCGCGACCTGCGCACTTGGCTATGTAGCGATCCAGCTCGCCAAGGCGCTCGGCTGCAGGGTGATCGGCACAACGCACAGAGAATCCAAGATGCAGCTGTTAAGAGATGCCGGATGTGATGAGTGCCTGCTGGATGACCGGAGTCTCCGGGGACGAGTGCACGGCGTGACAAAGGCACTGGATCTTGTCGGCATCAGAACGGTGCAGGACACGATGCTGAGCGTAGAGCAGGGCGGCATTGTCTGCAACACCGGAGTGCTCGGAAAGGTCTACGAATGGAACCATTTTGACCCGATCAAGGATATTCCGAACGGCGTCTGCCTGACCGGATTTTACAGCAATGATCCAACCACGGAGATGATGCAGGATATCTATCATTTTATGGACGCTCATCATCTCAGACCGTTGATCGGCAGGGTCTATGATTTCAAGGACATCCGGGAAGCGTGCATCGCTCTGGACGAAGGAAGGATCAACGGTAAAATTGTCGTCAGAGTCGGAAATTGAAAACAGATATCGGAAGAATACATCCGCGGTTCCAGTGATGGAGCCGCGGATTTTTTTGAAATGCAGGAAATTTATTTATGCGATTTACTCATAAATTATAGCATATAATTATTTCACATTTCAGGCGGCAGCAGGTATTATGCTCTTGTAAACAAAAACAAGGTCCTCACAAAACACGGAGGAACGCTTATGAGAGCAGCAATATAGCCTGCGGAAAGGAAAACGATTATGTTAGCAAATTTATTCGGATGGACAAAAATGGCAGAGGAATCTAAGGCATCGGCTGCATGCGGATCTGCCTGCGGCGCTGGAAAGTCTGAAGAGAAGCCGGCTGCGGCTTGCGGGTCTGCCTGCGGCGCTGGAAAGTCAGCAGAGCCGTCAAGCGCATGCGGCGCGTCAAAGCCGTCAGAGCCGTCAAGCGCATGCGGCGCAGCAAAGCCGTCAGAGCCGTCAAGTGCATGCGGCGCAGCAAAGCCGGAAACAAAGCCCAGCGCATGCGGCAGTGCATGCGGCGCATCGAAGTAATCAGCACGTATCATGGGACAGAGACGGTTACGGGCCTATGCTGCGTGACAGGATCTGTCCCTTAAAAACTCAGAACATTAGAAATGATCCGGCATCAGTGAATCCGGAACCCGGAAGTGGAGGAACAAGAATTATGGCACAGTATTTTGCTTTCCAGTGGCACATCACGGAAGAATGCGATCAGAGATGCAAGCACTGCTATATTTTTGCGGAGAATGCCTGCAAGGCTCTGAAAAGCATGAAGTGGGAAGACATGCAGAAGGTAGTGGAAAACGCGGAGGACTTCTGCCGGACGTTTGGCCGCCTTCCGTATTTCTACATCACCGGCGGTGACCCGATCCTCCATCCGGATTTCTGGAAGCTGATGGACCTCCTCAAGGAGAAGCAGATTCCATTTACCATTCTCGGCAACCCCTTCCATCTGACAAATGACAATCTGAAGCGCCTGAAGGAATGCGGCTGTGACAAGTATCAGCTGTCCATCGACGGAATGGAAAAGACACACGACTGGTTCCGAAAGCCAGGATCATTTCGTGAGACACTCGAGAAAATTCCGATGATCAACGAGGCCGGCATTACCTCTGTTGTGATGACGACAGTTTCTTCTGTGAACCTGAAGGAAGTTCCGGACATTATCGATGAAGTCGTCAAATATAAGGCTGATGTGTATGCATTTGCCAGATATGTGCCGACTGCCCCGGACCCTTCAAAGGTTCCTGTCCTCTATGCGGAAGCTGAGCGGGCCGAGCACGGCAAACAGATGACAGGGATTACACCGGAAGAATACCGCGAGTTTCTCAAAGTGGTGGATCAGAAATACAAGCAGTACGAGAAAGATCCGTCCTGTGTGACCTATTTCAACAGGAAGGACCATCTCTGGACGCTCTACCAGTATGAGACCGGGGAGTTCCAGATCCCGGAATGGGCAGAAAAAGGGATGATCTATGGCGGATGCAACTGCGGAAACTGCCATCTGACGATTCTTCCGACCGGTGAAGTATATGCCTGCCGCCGCGCAGCTGACAGCGGAATCGGCAATGCGCTCACGGACAGACTCGCGGATCTGTGGCTTAACCAGGCAGAGGACTATCGGGATTATCAGAAATTCAGCAAATGCAGCCGGTGCATGCTGAAAGCATGGTGCCGCGGATGCCCCGCAGTGGCAAAGGGAACTTACGGCAGCTTTTACGCTGAGGACCCACAGTGCTGGGCCTCGGAAGCAAATGGCTTGTTAGAAGACAGAGAAAGCGCGGCAAAGGAAGAAGAGAGAGCCGCGTCGTAAAAATCGGAGAAGCAGCACAATGAAGAAGAGCATTTTAAAAAATCTTGACATGAGCGATGGGATGGTCGTAACACTCGCCATGCTGAGGGAATATCCGATGCAGTACATCGGCGTGATCGGACTGGACGGCAAGCCCAAGGTCAAGGCCTTTGAGTTTAAATTCGAGGAGGATGGGAAGCTCTGGTTTGATACGGTCCGGGGGAAAGAGACATGGAAGGAGATTTCTCAGCATCCTGATGTAGAAATCACAGTCGCTGATAATGAGACGATGGACTGGATCCGAATCAGCGGAAAGGTCCGGATGCAGGATGATGAGAAGCACCGGCAGAAGGTATTTGAAGCCAGTCCGATTCTGCGCAAATACTATTCCGGTTCAAAGGCTGAAAGTGTCGTCCCTTTTACGCTGGACAATGTCCGCGTCGAGGTTTCCAGTCTTGAACCGGAGATAGGAACACATATCTACAAGCTGTGATGCGGGTGCATTATTTGTTTTCGCAGATAAATGGCAGGCTCATGTCTTTACACGAGCCTGATACCGCTCCGGATTTTATGCCTCCGCCTTCTGCTCAAACTCCGCCGCGACGTCCTTCAGCAGCTTCCGGATTTCCAGATGCTGCGGGCAGACGCGCTCACAGCCGCCGCATCCGATGCAGTCGCTCGCCTTTCCATGGCCGTTCGTCAGGACCGTATTGTAGTAAAAATTCATGTTCCAGTTGCGGAAGGCCGTTTTCTTATTCAGGCAGGCGAACATGTCCGGAATCCGGATGTCCTTCGGACAGTGATTCTCCTCCACGCAGTAATGGCAGGACGTGCACGGAATGAGGTCGAGCTTGTGGAACTCCTCCGTCACACCCGCAACCGCCTGCTGCTCCTCATTTGTCAGAGGCTTGAAATCCTTCATGTAGGAAATGTTATCCTTCATCTGGTCCAGCGTGCTCATGCCGGACAGCACCATGCGGACGCCGTCAAAGCCCGCCGCATAGCGGATCGCATAGCTGGCGTTGGAATTGTGCGTGCCATGCTTCCTGTTCAGGCCGTCGAAGATCTCCTGTGCATGCTCCGGCAGATTGACCAGACTGCCGCCCTTCACCGGCTCCATGATGAGGAGCGGCTTATTGTGCTTTCTCGCCACCTCGTAAACCTTGCGGCCCTCTACGGAAGCGTCCTCGTAATCCAGGTAGTTGAACTGAATCTGGACAATCTCAATCTCCGGATAATCCGTGAGAATCTGATCAAGCACGTCCACCTTGTCGTGAAATGAGATGCCCACGTGGCGGATCTTTCCTTCCTTCTTCAGCGCGAAGGCCGTCTCATAGGCATGACAGCGCCTAAACTTCTCATAATTTCCGGCACTCTGCGCGTGCATCAGATAGAAATCGAAATAGTCCACGCCGCACCACGCAAGCTGCTTCTCGAAAAACGGCCGGATGTCCTCCTCCTTCTGGAAATACGGGTCCGTCAGCTTGTCCGCGAGAAGGTATTCATCCCTCTTATGGCGGCTGGTCAGCGCCGCGCGGATCGCCGTCTCCGATTTTCCGTCGATATAGCCATGCGCCGTATCAAAATAGTTGAACCCGTTCTCGAGGAACAGATCGGTCATCTAAATAAACTGCTCCAGATCCACCTCATCGCCCTTCATCGGAAGACGCATACAGCCAAAGCCAAGGTATTTTTTCATTTCCGGAAATGAATGATCCATTGTAAACCTCCTGTTGCAGCCACACTGGGTTTTAATTACCTGGCTTCAGTATATATGTCTGCCCGCGAAAAGCGCAATACCACTTGTCCCCTCAGGAGCAAAAATCCAGATTCTGCAAAACAGCCGATAATTTTAATAGCATGCTATTGACATAGAATTTCTGCTGCGCTATCCTCTACTGAAAGGAGAACACCTATGAATGAACACGAGGAATGCGGCATGCTGATCAAGCAGATCAATGATCAGCTGGAAAAGGATGCCAATAACGCTCTGCGCTCAGAGGACCTGACCTTGATTCAGGCCAGCGTTCTGCTCGAGCTTGAGCAACGGGACCATCAGACAGCGTCCATGAAGGAAATTGAAAAATTTCTCGGTGTCGCCCAGCCGACAGCGGTGGGTATTATCAGACGCATGGAGCTGAAGAAGCTGGTGGAAGCCTTTCAGGATCCGAATGACAAAAGAGTCAAGCTGGTCCACATGACGAAGACCGGGAGAGAAAAAGCGCAATATGGAAAGCTCCACATGAAGGAGGCGGCCGAAAAAATGATGAAGCCGCTGTCTGATCAGGAGAAGGCGCAGTTTTCCAATATGCTTCTCCGGGTCCGGGATTCGCTGAAAGGAAACTAGGCCCGCACTGCCGGCCGATCTAATCGGCCGGCAAACATGCGGCCATATAAATAGCAGGCTATTAAAAATTCCAAATCAAGGAGAAGACGAACAATGAAGGATAAACAGAAAAAAGACAATCTGGAAATTTTCGCATCGGCACCGATTCCAAAGGCTGTCCTGACCAATACGATTCCGGCGATGGTGGCCATGCTCATGGTACTCGTCTACAACCTGGCCGATACATTTTTCATTGGCCAGACGCACAATGCGCTGATGGTCGCGGCCGTGTCGCTGGCAACTCCGGTGTTTCTTCTCTTCATGGCACTGGGAACCATTTTCGGCATCGGCGGCACATCGGTCATCTCCCGGGCAATGGGCGAGGGACGGAAGGATTACGCAAGGCACGTCTGCGCGTTCTGCTTCTGGATGTGTGTCATCGTCGGCATTGCATTTGCCGCGTTAATTCTCATTTTCATGGACCCGATTCTGAAGCTGATCGGCGCAAGCTCCGACACCTGGGATTACGCGAAGCAGTATCTGTCGATCGTCGCATTTGGCGGCCCGTTTGTCCTGATTGCCAACTGCTACGCCAATATCATCCGGTCGGAGGGAAAGGCCGGAACAGCCATGATCGGTCAGCTGGCCGGAAACCTGCTGAATGTCATTCTGGACCCGATCATGATCCTCGGCTTTGGCTGGAATGTCGCCGGCGCGGCACTTGCGACCACGCTCTCCAATGTCGCGGGTGCGGCCTTCTACATCGTGTACCTCACATCCGGCAAATCCATGCTCACGATCCGGCTGAAGGATTTTTCCGCCCGGGACGATATCATGAAGAATGTCCTGGCAATCGGCATTCCGGCATCGATTGGAGATATTTTGATGAGCGTCTCCAACATTGTCGCAAATGCGCTGGTCGCTTCCTACGGCGATATGGCTGTCGCGGGCTTCGGTGTCGCCATGAAGGTCACGATGATCACCGGCATGATCTGCATCGGATTCGGCCAGGGCGTGCAGCCGCTTCTCGGATACTGTACCGGCGCCAGAAACTGGGACAGATTCCAGAGGTCACTGCGTTTCTCTGTGATTTTTGCACTCATGCTTTCCACGGTCATGACCATTCTGTGCTATGTGTTCACCGGTCAGATTGTCAGCGCATTTCTCACGGAGACAGCCGCCTATGACTACGCGGTGCATTTCGCGCGAATTCTTCTTACAACGAGCTTCCTCTTCGGTATGTTCTACGTATTTTCAAATGCACTGCAGGCGATGGGCGCGGCGCTGTCTGCCCTCATCATCAATCTCTCAAGACAGGGCTTTGTCTACATCCCCTGCCTCTATATCTTTAACAGTCTGTTCGGCGTGAACGGACTTCTGTGGGCGCAGCCGGCGGCGGACATCGTATCCGTAATACTTGTCATCGTGCTGTTCGGCATCACATATCGAAAAATGAAGAGCAGATCATGAATTCAAGAAGCTCCTGATAGAATCACCGTACATATAAAACGCCAGCTTTATCCTGGTAACCGGAATTGTATGCTTTGTCTTTGATCTGATTTATATTTTCCTGCTGCGAAGCCGCCTGCGGGAGATCACCTGAGAATATCCGCCACTCTTTCCTTCCCGCAACAGCTGTATCCGCGGAATTGAATACCTGCTGCAGGATACTGGAAAAGGCCACCGGCATGGCGAACAGAAATATTCCTGCTCCAAGGTTGCAGTTTAAAAGGTCCGCTGCATGGCGTCTCATTTTCATCTGAATGCATGTCCTCCCTGTCTTTTCTTTCCTCAGACAGTTTAGTATAATAGCATGCATCATAATAGCGAATTTATTTGATTACATAAATCGAAAAAAGGAATATATCATGGACCACAACCTGCAGAAATATCTGGCCTTTATAGCCTGTGTCGAAACCGGAAGCTTCTCAAAGGCCGCCGAAAAGCTGAACTTTGCCCAGTCCTCGATTTCAAAAATGATATCCGATCTGGAAAAGGACTGTGGCATGGTGCTGATGGAGCGGGACCGGAATGGCATCCATCTCACCGGAAATGGAGAGGAGCTGCTGCCCTATGCCAGAAAAATAGCGGAGGCCTGCCATGGCTTCCAGACCCATGTAGACGACCTGAACGGCACCATTGACGGGACCATCCGGACAGGAACGGTTGCCAGCATCGCCATCAATTTTCTTCCGGATGTATTCGCAAGATTCCACAGGGACTATCCCGGTATCCGGTATGAAATGCTTCTGGGCGAATACGATGAGATCGAGAACTGGCTCTCAGACGGCCGGATTGATATCGGCCTCCTGCGCCTGCCCTCCAGAAAAAGCTTTGATACCATTTTCCTCTTTCAAAATGAATATCTGGCCGTGCTCCCTGTGGACCACCCCTTAGCCCGGAAGAAAACAGTCGATATCCGGGATTTTGAAGGGCTTCCCTTTATTCTGCTGGAAAACGGAGGAAAGACAGAGGTTTCCGCCTTACTGGAGGAAGCGGGAGTCCATCCGGACATCCGCCTCTCCACCTGGGAGGATTTTGCCGTCATGGCGATGGTTGAAAAAGGCCTCGCCGTCAGCATCCTTGCGTCAAATATTCTGGAACGGATCCCCTATCACATCGCGATCCGCCCTCTGGAAAAGCCATATTACCGCAGGCTTGGCGCGGCTGTAAAAGATATAAGGGAATGTTCTCCAGCTGTGCGGAAATTTCTGGAATATCTGAAAATGTCAGCTGCCCCTTCCTGAAACACCGGCACCACTTCCTCCTGTTTCGATAATATGATTTCGGCATCGGTCATACTATGAAATTTATGAGTATTTCATTTTTTGATAGTTGCTGTTACGATAAAAGCACTAGCAGAGATAAACAGATCCCTGCATGCAGCAATACCAATATAGAAAACAGGCCAGACCAGGCACGGTTAGCGCCGGAGCCTGTCAGAAACGCCTGAGGAGGCATATAATGTATCAGAAGAAGACTGAGGATGATATCCGTTGCCCGCTGGAATATGGGCTCGAAATATTCGGAGGAAAGTGGAAGTCAAGAGTGTTGTGCGTCATGAACGCCAAGGGAACCCTGCGTTACAGTGAGATCCGCCGGGAAATGAAGAACATCACCGATGCGGTCCTCGCTTCTACGCTGAAGGAGCTGATCCGTGACAAGCTGATTAGCCGGAAATCCTATGATGAGATTCCGCCGAGAGTCGAGTATTCCCTGACGGAGAAGGGCAAGTCCGTCGTTCCGATTCTCCAGAGCATCTGCAGCTGGTCCGGAATCTTCTACAAAGAAGACAGTAAAAACCTGATGACGCAGTGCGAAAAATGCGACCACCGGAACTGAGAGCAGCTGCCCTGATAGTGCCATACACCTTGTATCGCTTACTCCAGCAGCCAGTCAACCGCATTAACAACTTGCACACCATTGTAATTTCCCTGGCTGAAGCGATCCAAGGTAAGAATGGTCTTTGGATAATTATCCCGCACTTTCTGCAGTGGAGCTATTTCCCTGTCGAATGTTGCCTGTTCCGTCAGATTTGCTGTCACCTGATAATATTCATAGATTCCATCTTTCCTGACAACAAAGTCTATTTCCAGTTCTCCAAGCTTTCCGACCCATACCTCATATCCGCGCCTCTTGAGCTCAAAGAAAATCACGTTCTCCAATGAAAAACCAAGATCATACCTTTGCTTCGGAAGAATCAGATTCCGGATTCCGAGGTCCGAAATATAATATTTTGACACATTTTTCAGAAGCTGCTTTCCAGAGACATTGATGGGACTTACTTCATAGAAAATATAAGGCTCCACCAGCGCTTCTACATAATCAGCCACTGTGGACTGAGAAACTTTTCTTCCTGTGGACGTGATAAACCCGGCTATTTTTTTTACAGAAATCGGGCTTCCCACACTGCCTGCCAGGAACCTGGATATGTTTTTCAAAAGGCTTACGTCGTTGATCTTCCGCTTGTTCGGATCATCGCTCTTCCGCATTTCCCGTTCTTCGATATCTTTGATCAGAATGGTATTGTAGATTCCCTCCAGATAGGTATGAACTTTGTTTGTATCCTTTCCAAGCATTGCCACGAAGGGAAATCCGCCGAACTCCAGATAGTCAGAAAATGTCCTGTCAGGATCTTTACCTCCCGCCGCATCCAGATATTCACGAAAAGACAACGGCAGCATGTTGATTTCAACATATCGGCCTGACAGAAGCGTTGCCAGTTCACCTGACAGCAGGAATGCATTTGACCCGGTAATATAGACATCCACGCCTTCCTTGATATAGAGACTGTCTACCACCTTTTCGAACTGGTTCACCTTCTGAACCTCATCCAGAAAAATATAGACCGGCCGCAGTTCTCCCATCCTCTCTGTAATGTATTGATACAGCTTCTTATAATCTAAGAGATCCTCATATGCCAGATCCTCGAAATTGATACTGATGATCTGTTCCTTACTGACTCCCTCGCACTGTATTTTCTCCTGATATTCTGCAAGAAGTGTCGACTTGCCCGACCTCCGGATCCCGGTGATCACCTTGATTACCTTCTCATCTTTCCACTGATCAAGAAGATCTAGATATTCCTTTCTCTGTATCATAAAAAACCTCCTGTCTGGTCTGCATTCAGTTTAATGCAGGTAAGGCAGAAGGTCAATATAAGTCCCGGGTTCGAAATAAATATTATAATTTTATATTTATATCCCGATTTCGGGATTTATTTTGGTTCAGCAATTATTAATCATATATCCGAGTTGATATAAAATATCCGCCACTCTTTCCTAAAGCACCGGCACCACGTCCTCCTGAAACCAGGGATTTTTCTTCTGCCAGCCGATATTCAGAGGACTTGGATGCACGATCGGGAAATATTCCAGAAGATATTCCTGATAGTGCCGGACTGTCTCTGTCTGGTTATGTCCTATCTGTCCTGAAAGATAATAATCCGCCGCATACTTCCCAATCAGAATCGTGAGCCGGATTTTTTTATCATACGAACCACTTCGTCGTGGTACTCCGCCATGAACTTCCGCGGCGGGAGATCTCCGGATTTTCCTTTGCCGGGGTAATAGAAATCCATCGGCACGATAGCGATTTTTTCTCCGTAAAAAGCTTCCGGTCCGATGCCCATCCCGAAAACAATCACCAAGATGAGATTCAGAACCACATTGCCCCATCAAAGATTCTGATTATCAGTTACATAAGTCTGTCCACCGGCAGCCAGATTTCAGCGTAAGTCTCCTCCGGATTCACCGTCAGAGGGGCATACATCTCCACGCAGCCAGATGTGCGAAAACGAAAGGATTCCCGATGCTCCGGAACCCACGACTGCCATATTGCCGAATTCACGGACTGCAGCGACTCCGGCAATTGTCCATGCACCGGAAACACAGCCCATGTCCCCTTCTCATATGTAAGCGACCGAAAGGCCTGCGGAAGTTCACGCCACGGCTCATAGAGATCACCGATCATATAGGCAAAATCTGTATTTGTCGTGTCATAGGTCACTCCGAACATTCCCACAATACCGTTTGGTCTGTTGCCCTGTCCCATTATCTCTTTCCAAAACAGCGGAATCTGCCGATAGCAGTCCTCCATCAGGAAGCGTCTTGAAATACCAACTATGGTGAAACTTTGTTTGGTTTCGATTCTATAGTCCATCCTGACCTCCTCTTCTCACGTAAGATGTCGAGCAAATTCATTGCTTCGTCTCAGCAAACTTGACTTACATTTGATTCTCCAATGCTCGAACTGCGCCATACTATATGATGAACCGGAATGTTCATATATGCATCTGCAAACCCACCGGGCATAGAAAAATCCTCGCAAGTCCTTGATTCTGCTGGACTTGCGGGGATTAGTGTTGTTATTCGAGCTCGAGTCTCCATAAAGAAATCTGCGTAATTTGTGTAGCGTCTATGCTACTTTTCTTCGGTTTTATCACTCCTTTTGATCACGCTAATTTATATCGCACTCAAAGTGTACTCAAAATGTACTCACAGCTTCAAACTGCTTCGCAGCTGGTGTCCCCAATTTGTACCCACTGGCTTCTTTGCCTGAATCAGTCGCCCTATCGTCACCTTGCGCGAAGTCAATATTAATCATGCCTGATCTCCCAATGTCCGTGATTTCCGCTTCCAACGTAATGTAATTCATCCATCGCATTAATAATCCTTTGAAGAGAACGGAGACTGATGGATAACTTTTCCGCCATTTCTTTCCGGGTAATTCTGTTATTTGACTTCACCATTGAGAGAATGCCAGATTCA